>CAKTIM010000008.1 GCA_934565795.1 uncultured Oscillospiraceae bacterium | reverse complement strand
CTCCTGGCAATTCAACACCACCGACGCCAGAACCAGGCTGAAACATCTTTATCCAGAGATAAAGTTTTAATGGGGATTGGCTACTACGGACTCAAAGTGTTTAACTTTCTACCTTTTTAGTCAAGTCTCTTCCAAATTTTTTACCTGAGTGCCCTCTTCAGTCGCTGCGGCGACAGCTAATTGATTATTGTATCATTGCCACTGGCAATGATTGTAATTAAAGATTCGCTGCGCTCTGCAACACCCCTCAGGGAAGCTTGGGGGATGTATCCTTTTTTGTTATACGTTCATCTTTACTGCTTCCGAAACCGTAAGGTTTAGGGTCGGCTGGTAGCCGACCCCTACGGGGAGGGCATCGGTTATGGATTATTGAAGTGGGTGGGTATCTGCAAAAAATCGAAAAGATTTTTCTTGAAAAAAGGCGGGGGAAATGGTACTATCTAAAGTTGAGAAGCTATCAAAATCAGGAGAACTGCCATGAATACAAAAACCACCGTTATCTCTCAGGAGCAGCTGGACAGGCAGTTTGGGTATTGTGATGCCGTTGCGTCGGCTTGGGCGCAGCGGGGGGTTACCCCGGTTGCTTATGTGGAGACCTATGGCTGCCAGCAGAATGAGGCGGATTCCGAGAAGCTCCGGGGGTATCTGGCCCAGTGCGGCTATACCATTGGCGCTCAGGCCGAGGGGGCGGATGTGGTGATCATGAATACCTGCGCCATCCGGGAGCATGCCGAGCAGCGGGTGTTCGGCAATCTGGGGGCGCTGACTCACACCAAGCGCCGCCATCCGGGGCAGAAGATCTTCCTGTGCGGCTGCATGGCCGGGGAGGAGAAGGTATCCAGGCGCATTAAGGAAAGCTATCCCCATGTAGACGGCGTTTTTTCCACCCATCATCTGTGGCAGTTCCCGGAAATCCTATACAATGTGCTGACAAAGCCCGGCCGGGTGTTCTATGTCCAGGAGGAGCCGGGCTCCATCGCCGAGGGCATTCCCCAGGTACGCGATTCCGGGCTGAAGGCCTGGGTATCCATCATGTACGGGTGCAACAATTTCTGCACCTACTGCATCGTCCCCTATGTCCGGGGGCGGGAGCGCAGCCGCAGGCCGGAGTGCATCCTGGAGGAGTGCCGCGGCCTGATCGAAAACGGGGCAAAGGAGATCACCCTGCTGGGGCAGAATGTGAATTCCTACGGCAAGGATCTGAACGAAGGGGTGGATTTTGCCGACCTGCTGGCCCGGATCGCCCAGCTGCCCGGTGATTTCCTGGTTCGCTTTATGACCAGCCACCCCAGGGACGCCTCCCCGAAGCTGTTTGATACCATGGCCCGCTATCCTAAGATCGCCAAGCAGCTCCATCTTCCCTTCCAGTCCGGCTCCAGCCGGGTGCTCAAGGCCATGAACCGGCACTACGACCGGGAAACATATCTGGAAAAGGTGAATTATGCCAAGTCCGTGATGCCGGAGCTGGTGCTGACCAGCGACGTGATCGTGGGCTTCCCCGGAGAGACGGAGGAGGAATTCGAGGAGACCGTGTCTCTGATCCAGCAGGTGCACTACGACAGCCTGTTCACCTTTATTTTCTCTCCCCGCACCGGCACCCCGGCGGCATCCATGGACGATCCCACGCCCAAGGCGGAAAAGAACCGCCGGTTCGACCGGCTGTGCGCGGTGCAGAACGCCATCTCCGAGCAGACCCACCGGGGCTACATCGGCAAGGTAATGCGCTGCCTGGTGGACGGGCGGGACGGCGACAATCTCACCGCCCGCACCGAGGGCGGCAGGCTGGTGCGCTTCCCCGGCGACGACAGCCTGATCGGCTCGTTCCGGCAGCTTGAGATCACAGGCGCGACCACCTGGAGCCTGGTGGGCGTCCTGGCGGAATGATTCCCAAAAGGAGGAGCATCAATGGCAGCGAAAGACACAGAGCTGACCCCCATGCAGCAGCAGTATCGGGCGCTGAAGGAGAAGAATAAGGACAGCGTGCTGTTCTTCCGCCTGGGCGATTTCTATGAAATGTTCAACGAGGACGCCACCCTGGCCGCCCGGGAGCTGGATCTGACCCTGACCACCCGCGACCGGGGCAAGCCCAAGGAGGAGCAGACCCCCATGTGCGGCGTGCCCTATCACAGCGTGGATGCCTACATTGCCCGCATGGTGCAGAAGGGCTACAAGGTGGCCGTGTGCGAGCAGATGCAGGATCCGGCCACGGCCAAGGGCCTGGTGGAGCGGGACATCACCCGCATCGTCACCCCCGGCACCGTGACGGAAAGCTGCATGCTGGATGAAAACAAGAATAACTACATGGCCTGCATCTATGGGAAAAATCACCGCTACGGTCTGGCCTTCTGCGACGTATCCACCGGCGCGTTTTACGCCACCACCTGCGCCGACGCGGCCTCCGTTGCCTCGGAGCTGGGGCGGTTTTCCCCCAGCGAGGTACTGCGCTGGGGCGAGGATGTGGACTGCGACGTGATCCACGACGCCCTGTGCCACCGCCTGAGCTGCTGCGTGGACGAGGGCGAGGAGACATTGTTCCGCCAGGAGGCCTGCGAGCGGCTGCTGCAAAGCCATTTTAACGCGCCCATCGAAAAGCTGGGGCTGGCCACCTACCCCTTGGCCGCCATCGCCAGCGGCGCGCTGCTGCAAACCCTGCTGGATCTGCAAAAGAACGATCTGGCCCACATCCGCCGTCTGCAATACTACACCGGCGGTAAATTTATGGAGCTGGACATGGACGCCCGGCGGAATCTGGAGCTGACGGAGACCCTGCGCTCCAAGGAAAAGCGGGGCACGCTGCTGTGGGTGCTGGACAAGACCCACACCCCCATGGGCGGGCGGCTGCTGCGGGGCTGGCTGGAAAAGCCCCTGCTGGACGCCGGTGAGATCACCCGGCGGCAGGCCGCCGTGGAGGAGCTGGTGCAAAGCCCCATCGTCCGCGGCGAGCTGGAGGAGGCGCTGAAGCAGGTGACCGACCTGGAGCGGGTCATCACCCGGGTGGTCACCGGCACCGTCAACTGCCGGGATCTGCTGGGCCTGGCCCGGGGTTTCCGGGCGCTGCCCCAGGTAAAGGAGCAGCTGAGCAAGCTGAAGGCCCCCATGCTCACCCAGCTGGATCGCGGCATCGACCCCATGGGCGACTATGTGCGCCTGATCGAGAAGATCATCGTGGAGGAGCCGCCCCTTACCGTCCGGGAGGGCGGCATCATCCGCCGGGGGGCGGATGCGGAGGCGGATAAGCTGCGCGACATTATGGAGGGCGGCTCCGGCACCATTGCCTCCATCGAGGCGGAGGAGCGGGAGAAAACCGGCATCCGCACCCTGAAGGTGGGCTATAACCGGGTGTTCGGCTATTATATTGAGGTATCCAAGTCCTTTATCAATCAGGTGCCCGACCGCTATATCCGCAAGCAGACCCTGGCCAACTGCGAGCGCTACATCACCCAGGAGCTGAAGGAGCTGGAAAACCAGGTGCTCACCGCCAAGGATCGGCTCACCGCCCTGGAATATGAGATTTTCACCCGCCTGCGCAATCACCTTGCCCAGGGGGCGGAGCGGGTGCAGCTGACGGCCACCGCCGTAGCGGCGGTGGATGCGCTGTGCTCCCTGGCCTGCGTGGCCGCCGAGCGGGGCTACTGCCGCCCGGAGATCAGCCTGGGGCAGGAGATATCCATTACCGATGGCCGCCATCCCGTGGTGGAGGCCATGCTGAAGGACACCCTGTTCGTCCCCAACAGCACGGAGCTGGGGGCGGTGGACAATCAGGTGGCCATCATCACCGGCCCCAACATGGCCGGTAAGTCTACCTATATGCGCCAGGTGGCGCTGATCGTGCTGATGGCGCAGATGGGCTCCTTTGTCCCGGCCCGCAGCGCTCGCATCGGCCTGGTGGATCGGGTATTCACCCGCATCGGCGCCAGCGACGACCTGGCCTCCGGGCAGTCCACCTTTATGGTGGAGATGGCGGAGGTGGCCTCTATATTAAAATACGCCACCAGCCGCAGCTTGCTGATTCTGGATGAGATCGGCCGGGGCACCTCCACCTACGATGGCATGGCCATTGCCCGGGCCGTGCTGGAATACGCGGCCAATCCCAAAAAGCTGGGGGCAAAGACCCTGTTTGCCACCCATTACCATGAGCTTTCCACCATGGAGGAGCGGCTGCCCAATGTGAAGAACTACAATATCGCCGTGAAGAAGCGGGGAGAGCAGATGATCTTCCTGCGGCGCATCGTCCCCGGCGCCACCGACGACAGCTATGGCATCGAGGTCGCAAAGCTGGCCGGGCTGCCCGCCGCCGTGGTTGCCCGTGCCAGAGAGATTCTGGCGGAGCTGGAGGACGGGGTCGCCCCGGTGAGCCTCCCCACCCCCCAAAAGGACGATCAGGTGAGCATGGAGGAGCTGGCGCGGCAGCAGATTGCCGCCGCCCTGCGTGCCATCAATGTGGAGGCCCTGACCCCCATCGAGGCCATGAACGAGCTGTATAAGCTGAGGAAGATGCTGGGATGAAGCTGACGAAGAAGGAAGCCGTCCTCGGCTGGACTTGGATGGCGCTGCAATACCTGCTTTTGGGGTCGGTCATTCTGGTGCTGGCGGCCCCGCTGGGACTGATGAAGATCAATTTCCTGTATCACCTGGTAAGCGCCTGCGCCACGGCGCTTATTTTCCGCCGCTTTCTGCTGGGCAGCCTCCGTGCTTTTCGGAGCCAGACCCGCCGGGCGCTTGTGACCGTGGCGGCCTGCCTGGGTGTGTATTACCTGGCGTCGTCGGCGCTGGGGGCGGCCATTTTCGCGGTCGACCCGGATTTTACCAATGTAAACGACAATTCCATTCTGGGCTTTCTCAGAAGCAGCCCGGTGCTCACCGCAGTCGCCACCGTGCTGCTGGCTCCCATCAGTGAGGAGCTGCTGTTCCGTGGGCTTGTGTTCCGCAGCGCCCGCAGATTCGGCAGGTGGGCGGCGTATGTCATTACTGTCGCTGCCTTTGCCGCCATTCATGTGACCGGGTACGTGGGCCGCTTTTCCGCAGCCCGGCTCCTGATGTGCTTTGTTCAGTACATCCCCGCAGGAATTGTGCTCGCTGCGGGCATGGAGGCCACCGGCAGCATCGTGACCTCCATGCTGATCCATGCCTGCATCAACGCGGTGGCAATGCTGACCGCGTTTCAGATGCTTTGATGCCTTTATCGTGAGGTGATTTTTATGCCTGCAATTATTCAGCTCCCCGCGCATATCGCCAACCTGATCGCCGCCGGTGAGGTGGTGGAGCGTCCGGCCAGCGTGGTCAAGGAGCTGCTGGAAAACGCCGTGGACGCGGGGGCGACCAAGGTGACCGTGGAGATTCGGGACGGCGGCATGACCTTCCTGCGGGTGACGGACAACGGCTGCGGCATGGAGCCCCAGGACGCCAAGACCGCCTTCCTGCGCCACGCCACCTCCAAGCTGCGCCGGGCGGAGGATCTGGGTGAGATTTCCACCATGGGCTTCCGGGGCGAGGCCCTGGCCGCCATTGCCTCGGTCAGCCGCATCGACCTGATGACCAAGCCCACCGGGGCCATCTCCGGCACCAGCCTCCACCTGGACGCGGGTGTGGTCACCCAGCAGAGCGAGGCCGGGTGCCCGGACGGCACCACCATCATCATCCGCGACCTGTTTTACAATACCCCCGCCCGGATGAAATTTATGAAGTCCGATTCCGTGGAGGGCAGCCGGGTCACGGCGGCGGTGCAGCTGCAAGCCCTGGCCCACCCCCAGGTGGCCATCCAGATGGTGCGCGACGGCAAAACCATTCTGTCCACCCCCGGCGACGGCTCCTTGCAGGCGGCGGTGTACTGCGTGTATGGCCGGGAATTTGCGGCCATGGCCCCCGTCCAGAGCAGCTGGGACAGCTATACCCTGTCCGGCTATGTGTCCAAGCCCTCGGATTCCCGGCCCAGCCGGAATTTCCAGACCTTTTTTGTCAACGACCGGCCGGTGAAATCCCGGCTGCTGATCTCCGCCCTGGAGGAGGCCTATCGCAATCAGCTGATGGTGGGCAAATTCCCCGCCTGCGTGCTCCATTTGCAGCTTCCGGCCAACGCGGTGGACGTGAATGTCCACCCGGCCAAGACGGAGGTCAAATTTTTAAATGAAAAGAGCGTTTTCGACTGCGTGCACTACGGTGTGCTGGCCGCGCTGAACAAGACCCCCGACCGGCCCGCCGTGCAGTTTGCAAAGCCCCACACCACCGCGCCTGCCGAAGCGGCCCAGACCACCCAGCGGGCGGAGACGGCCCCCCGGCAGAGCTTCTTCCGCACCATGACCCCGGAGGAATACAAGACCTTTTCCGCCGCCATGGCAGACGCGCCCCAGCCCAGACCCCAGGCGGCCGCCGCCGCGGCGGCGATGCTGCCCAGGCACAGCCCCCAGACGTCGGTGCTCCGCTCCCCGGTGTTGACCCCCGGCGGAGAGATACCCCTGCCGCCCCGCAAAATTGACCCGGCCCCCGTGCCGCCTGCGGCGCAGGCGCTGCCCCCGCTGCCCGAAGTCCGGGAGCCGGTACCCGAAGCACCGGCATCGGAGCCGATGCTCAAAGCGCCGGAGGAAGTCCAGCAGAAGCTGGAAATGCCTGCTGTGCCGGACTGGCGTTTGGTGGGCGAGCTGTACCGCACCTATATCCTGGTGGAGCAGGGGGAGGACGCCTTTCTCATCGACAAGCACGCCGCCCACGAGCGGATTCTGTTTGACAAGCTGAAGGCCAATCAGGAGGCCATCACCGGCCAGACCCTGCTTTCGCCCCTGGCGGTTCGCCTGAACCCCACGGCGGCGGGCGAGCTGCTGAGCAACGGGCCGATGCTGGAGGAGCTGGGCTTCCAGCTGGAGGAATTCGGCGACAGCACCGTGCTGCTGCGGCAGATTCCCATGGATTTAAGCCCGGACGATGCCGCCGAGGCGGTGGAGAGCCTGGCCGCCGACCTGCTGAACGGCCGCCGGGAGCACAAGGATACCGTCCGGGATGAGCTGCTCCACACCGTCGCCTGCAAGGCCGCCATCAAGGCCGGGTGGGTCACGGACGAGCAGGAGCTTTACGCCGTGGCCAAGGCCGTCATGGAGCGGGAGGATCTGAAATACTGCCCCCATGGCCGCCCCATCTGCGTTTCCCTGAGCAAAAAGCAGGTGGAAAAGCAGTTCAAAAGAACATAAGGAGCCGCCATGAATCCGATTATCTGTATTGCAGGCCCCACGGCCTCTGGCAAGACCGCCCTGGCGGTGGCCCTGGCAAGGGAGCTGAATGGCGAGGTGGTGTCCTGCGATTCCATGCAGGTGTATAAGCGCATGGACATCGGCACCGCCAAGCCAAGTTTGGATGAGCGGCAGAGCATCCCCCACCACATGATCGACGTGGCGGAGCCCTGGGAGGATTACTCCGTCAGCCGCTACTGCGCCGACGCCGCGCCCATTGTAGAGAATATTGTCAGCCGGGGAAAGACGGCCATCATCGCCGGGGGCACCGGGCTGTACATGGACAGCCTGATCCGGGGCAATGATTTTGCCCCCTTTCCCTCCACCGGCGTTCGGGAGCGCCTGGAGCAGGAGGCCGACCGGGAGGGCATGGAGGCGCTCCTTGCCCGCCTGCGGGCGGTCGACCCGGAGGCCGCCGACCGGCTGCACCTGTCCGACCGCAAGCGGATCATCCGGGCCATGGAGGTCTACCTGGAAACCGGCGAGACTATCACGGCCCACAACCGGCGCACCCAGGCGCTGCCGCCCCGGTTTTCGCCCGTCTGGCTGGGGCTGGATTTTGAGAGCCGGGCGGAGCTGTACAGCCGCATCGACCGCCGGGTGGACGCGATGCTGAATGCGGGGCTGCTGGAGGAGATTCGGGCGCTGCTGCGCTCCGGCATCCCGGAAAAATGCACCGCCATGCAGGCCATCGGCTACAAGGAATTTACCGACGTGCTGGATGGCCGCTGCACCGTGGAGGCCGCCGCCGACCAGGTGCGTCAGTCCTCCCGCCGCTACGCCAAGCGTCAGCTGACCTGGTTCCGCCGCAATGAGCGCATCCACTGGCTCCGGCGGGGGCCGGAGGCGGCGGATGCCGAAATTCTGACCGCCGCCCGACGGATTTTGCAGGAAAACGACAGCTGAATTATGATAGCATGTGCATACCATTCAGAAAGAAGGTATACATATGACGGAACAAGTGAATTTACAGGATGCCATTTTGAAGGAGGTTCGCCGGGATAAGGTGCCGGTGACCCTGTTCCTGATGAACGGTTTCCAGCTCCGGGGCATTATCACGGGCTACGACAGCTTTGTGGTGGTTCTGGTGACGGATGGGCGGCAGCAGATGATCTATAAGCACGCCATCTCCACCCTCGCCCCCATTCGGCCGTTAAAAGCCGCTGCTGCGACCGCATAATTCTCCCCTCCAAAAAGCGGCGGATTGACCCGCCGCTTTTTGCGTGGATCAGAAAGAGAGGAACACCATGTCCATTGAAGAAAATGTCACGCGCATCCGGGCGGAGATCGCCGCCGCTGCCCGGCAGGCCGGGCGGGAGCCGGGGCAGATCCAGCTGTGCGCCGCCACCAAGATGAACGATGCCGGGGCCGTCCGCCGGGCGGTGGCCGCCGGGGTGGACTGCTGCGGAGAAAACCGGGTGCAGGAGCTGACGGCAAAGCTTGCCGAACATGCCTACGACGGCGCACCCGTGGATTTCATCGGCCACCTGCAAACCAACAAGGTGCGTCAGGTGGTGGGAAGGGTTCGCCTGATCCAGAGCGTGGACAGCCTGCGCCTTTTGCAGGCCATCCAGGCCGAGGCGGCAAGGCAGGGCCTGGTTCAGGATATTCTTCTGGAGGTCAACATCGGAAAAGAGCCGAGCAAGTCCGGCTTTATGGAGGAAGAGGTTCTGCCCCTGCTGGAAAAAATTGGGCTATATCCGAACATATGTATCAAAGGATTGATGACAATCCCCCCAATTTCCCAAAATAAGGGTGATAATGTAAAATTTTTTCAAAAAATGTCCCAATTATGTGTTGACATACGGAAGAAAAAATACGATAATGTGACAGTGGACTGTTTATCCATGGGGATGTCCGACGACTATACGGACGCTGTCCGCTGCGGCAGCACCATGGTACGTGTCGGCACCGCCATTTTCGGTGCCCGCCAATACACGCTGTAAGACATCGTGCGCGATGCGAACATACAGGAGGAGAAAAAGAAAATGAGCTTTTGGGATAATGTAAAGAAGCTTACCCAACCCTATGCCGAGGATGATTACGACGACTACGACGAGGATGAGGACGAAGCCGTCGATCAATATGAGGAGCCGGAGGAGCGCCACGCCCGTCCTGCCCGCCGTTCTGCCCCCCGCCGCGCCCCCGCGCCGGTGTCCGCCCCCGTGGACGAACCGGCAGAGGAGGATGACTTCGGATTCGCGCCCACCATTCCCGCCGCCTCCGGCACCGGCGTTTCCGCCGGCGGCTTCAGCGGCCAGGTGCTGAATATGAATTCCTCCGCTTCCGCCACCAATAAGCAGGAAGTGGTGCTGTTCCGCCCCAATAGCTTTAACGATACCTCCAAGGCAGCCGATGATCTGCGCAGCCACAAGGCCGTCATTGTCAACATGGAAAATGTGGACAAGGCCATGGCCCGCCGGGTGGTGGACTTCCTGTCCGGCTGCGTGTACGCGCTGGACGGCGACGTGAAGAAGATCGCTCAATCCGCTTACCTGTTCTGCCCCCACAATATGGACATTGTGGGCGACCTGGAAACCCTCCAGGCAGAAGTGGAAAGCTATATCTGATAGAGAAAGAATTTCATATACCCTGAAAGGAGAGACAACATGATTACTCCGCAGCAAATTGACCAGATTTCCTTCAGCCAGACCCGCCACGGCTACGATATGGAGCAGGTGGACAAGATTCTGGAGCCTCTGACCGAGGATTACGTCACGCTGTACAAGGAAAACGCCCTGCTCAAGAGCAAGATGCGCGTGCTGGTCGGCAAGCTGGAAGAATACCGCAAGAACGAGGCTGCCGCCAAGGACGCCGTGGAGAGCGCCAAGCGCTCCGCCGAAAAGGTGATGCAGGACGCCCAGGCCAAGGCCGCGCAGATGCTGCGCCAGGCGCAGGCCGCCGCCCCCGCCGCCCCCGTGGCCTCCGCCGCCAAGGGCCCCAGCGCCGAGGCGCTGGTCGCCGTGGAGAAGGCACGGGTCGCCGAGGCCCGCAAGGCTGCCGCCACCCGCATCACCGAGATTCAGACCCAGATGCAGCAGTGTATCCAGGCCCTGGATCGGATCAAGAACGCCAATGTGACCCCCGCCGCCGCGCCTGCCGCCCCGGTTGCTCCGGCTGCCCCTGTGGCTCCCGTGGCCCCGGCCGCTCCCGCTGCGCCGGTGCCCGCCCCCGCTGCCCCCGCCCCGCAGGAGCCTGCCGAGGATGTGTACGACAGTGAGGCCGTGGTCGGTGAGATTTCCCAGAGCCTTGAGGCGATGGTTGGCCCCTCCGGCGACGCTGCGCCCAGCGCCGCGCCCCAGCACCCCGCCCGCGACACCGCCAGCCGCTTTTCCAACCTGAACCTCCAGTTCGGCCGGAATTACGATCCTACTCAGAAGTAATATTCCGAAGTAATATCCCCAACGCAACGACGAGGACACGGGCTTCGGCTCCGCTCCTGACAGAGAGCTGCCGGATGGTGCAAGGCAGCAGGAGACGCCCCATGCCTATCCCCTCCAGCAGCGCAAGGAACGCCCAAGGGCAAGTAGAATGCGCCGGCTTCGCGCCCGTTACAGCGCCATCGAGTGCCGGCCCCCCGCCGGAACAAGAGTGGTACCGCAGAGGTCAACGCGCCTTTGTCTCTTAACACAGAGACAAAGGCGCTTTCTCATAACCTCCCCCTTTTTGAGCCCGTAGGGGCGGATACCAGCCGCCCGCAACGTCGCGGAATTGAGCCGTCAGTTGAATGGATACTACCAAAAGTTTCTGAGTTCGTAGGGGGCGGCAATTTGTCGCCCCGCCGGGTACCGGGATTGAGCGGTTCGTCTGTACAGCTCACTTTCATTACCTTTCGGGCGGCTAATATCCGCCCCTACGGACTCAGAATGTTTAAGCTTCTACCTCTTTAGTTAAGTCTCTCTCAAAACCAGTACCTGAGTGCCCTCTTCAGTCGCTGCGGCGACAGCTAATTAATTATTGTATCATTGCCACCGGCAATGATTGTTATTAAAGATTCGCTGCGCTCTGCAACACCCCTCAGGGAAGCTTTGGGGATGTATCCTTTTTGGTTATACGCTCATCTATACTGCTTCCGAAACCGTCAGATTGAGGGTCGACAAATTGCCGACCCCTACGGGGGGCGGTGGGTTTTGGGGCCGTTGCCATTCAACGAACGACAACCCCTCAGTCTCGCTACGCTCGACAGCTCCCCTTTCAGGGGAGCCAAGAAAAGAACCAAATCATTTAGAAAGGAATCATTTCTATGGACTATAAAAATACCATCATCACCCCGCAGACGGATTTTCCGATGAAGGCTGGGCTGCCGAATCGGGAGCCGGGTATGCTGAAGGCCTGGCAGGACATGGATCTTTACCATGCCATGCTGGAAAAGAACAAGGATTTGCCCCCCTTTGTGCTGCATGACGGCCCTCCGTTCTCCAATGGCTATATCCACATGGGTCACGCCCTGAATAAGACCCTGAAGGACTTCATCGTCCGCTCCCATGCCATGATGGGCCATTATACCCCCTATGTCCCCGGCTGGGACAACCACGGCCTGCCCATCGAGCGGGCCATCGAGACCTCCAAGAAAAAGCTGAACAAGGACATGACCGTGCCCGAATTCCGCAATGCCTGTGAGGAATTTGCCCAGGATTTCATCAACAAGCAGCGCGAGGGCTTCAAGCGTCTGGGCGTGGTGGGCGACTGGGAGCACCCCTACCGCACCATGGATAAGCACTTCGAGGCCCAGGAGGTCAAGGTGTTCGGCCGGATGTTTGACAAGGGCTACATCTACAAGGGTCTGAAGCCCGTGTCCTGGTGCCCGTTCTGCGTCACGGCGGTGGCCGAGGCGGATATCGAATACAAGGACGACCCCTGCACCACCGTGTACGTCAAGTTCCCGGTGAAGGACGATCTGGGCAAGCTCAGCCAGTTTGACCTGAGCCGCGCCTACTTCGTGATCTGGACGACGACCATCTGGACGCTCCCCGGCAATATGGCCATCTGCCTGCACCCCAGGGAGTCCTATGCCCTGGTGAAGGCGGACAACGGCGAGACCTACATCATGGCCGAGGCCCTGATGGACAAGGTGATGAAGATCGGCGGCATCGAGCACTATGAGGTGCTGGCCACCTATCCCGGCCAGTTCTTTGAGCATATGGTGGCCAAGCATCCGTTCCTGGAGGGCCATACCTCCAAGCTGGTAAACGCGGAGTACGTCACCATGGATTCCGGCACGGGCTGCGTCCACACCGCCCCCGGCTTCGGCGCGGACGACTATGTGACCTGCATGCGCTACGGCATGGATCTGATCGTCCCCGTGGACGACTACGGCCGCCACACCGCCTACGCGGGCAAGTACGAGGGCCTGTCCACCGAGAAATCCAACCCCGTCATTCTGGAGGATCTGAAGGAGCTGGGCATGCTCTTCGCCTCCGAGGAGATCATCCACTCTTACCCCCACCACGACCGCTGCAAGAAGCCCGTCATCTTCCGGGCCACCCCCCAGTGGTTCTGCTCCGTGGAATCCTTTAAGGACAAGGCCATCGAGGCCATTGAGAACGTGAAGTGGTACCCCGCCTGGGGCGGCGAGCGGATGGTGAGCATGATCCGCGAGCGGGCCGACTGGTGCATCTCCCGCCAGCGCCGCTGGGGTCTGCCCATTCCCGTGTTCTACTGCGAGAGCTGCGGAAAGCCCGTGTCCACCCCGGAATCCATCGAGAAGCTCTCCAAGCTCTTTGATGAATACGGCTCCAACATCTGGTTCCAGAGGGAGGCCATGGAGCTGGCGCCCGAGGGCTTCACCTGCCCCCACTGCGGCGGCAAGCAGTTCACCAAGGAAAAGGACACCCTGGACTGCTGGTTCGATTCCGGCTCCACCCACTATGCATCCCTGATGCACGACCATCCCAACCTGTGGCCGGCGGACGTGTATCTGGAGGGCGCGGATCAGTATCGCGGCTGGTTCCAGTCCAGTCTTCTGACCTCCGTGGGCGCGCTGGACCGCGGCGCTCCCTTCAAGCAGGTGCTGACCCACGGCTGGACGGTGGACGGCCAGGGCCGGGCCATGCACAAATCCCTGGGCAACGGCGTTGACCCGGCAGACCTGATTAAGGACTACGGCGCGGACATCGTCCGGCTGTGGGCCGCCTCCTCCGATTACCATGCGGACGTGCGCTGCTCCAAGGAGATCTTCAAGCAGATCGCCCAGAATTACCTGAAATTCCGCAACACCGCCCGCTACTGCCTGGGCAACCTGAATGAATTCGACCCGGACAACCTGGTTCCCGCCGAGGAAATGGAGGAGCTGGATCGCTGGGCGCTGACCAAGCTGAACAGCCTGATCGCCGCCTGCCGCAAGTCCTATAACGACTATGAATTCCACATGGTCACCCATGCCATCAATGATTTCTGCGTGGTAGACCTCAGCGCCTTCTACCTGGATATCATCAAGGATCGTCTGTACTGCGAGGAGAAGAACGGCCTGCGCCGCCGCTCCGCCCAGACGGCGCTGTACCTCATCGTCTCCGCCATGTCCCGGCTGTTTGCCCCCATCCTGGCCTTCACCTGCGACGAGATCTGGCAGTCCATGCCCCACTGCAAGGACGACGACCGCCGCAACGTCCTGCTGAACCAGATGCCGGAGGACTGCGCAGCCTACGCCCTCAGCGACGAGACCATGGCCCGCTGGGATGCGGTCATCAAGCTCCGTCAGGATGTAAACGGCGTGCTGGAAAAGGCCCGTGCCGATAAGCGCATCGGCAAGGCCCTGGAGGCCCACGTCACCCTGGATACCCAGGACGAGGTGCTGAAGCAGGCCTGCGCGGGCGTGAACCTGGCAGAGATTTTCATCGTCTCCGACTGCGCCTGGGCCGCCCCTGAGGAGGGCGCCGAGGTCGCCTCCGGCCTCAACTACCCCACCCTCACCGTGGGCGTCACCGAAGCCAAGGGCACCAAATGCCCCCGCTGCTGGATGCACTCCCTCCAGGCCAACGCCGAAGGCCTGTGCCCCCGCTGCGCCGCCGTCATCGCCAAGATGGACGTGGAGCTGTAAGAAGAAAAGCATATGACAAAAGAGCGCCGCTTCGCCATTTGGTGACGAAGCGGCGCTCTTAAAAAACCGTAACCATTTTGGATCATTGCACGGGGCGCACCCCCGGAGAGCGGATACCAGCCGCCCGAAAGCTGAGGGCTTCGGCAGCAAAAAAACGTCTGAGTCCGTAGGGGTCGGCAATTTGCCGACCTGCCTGCGCACTCAGAATGTCTTTCGTGGAGATTGACGAATGGTGCTGCTCGGTTTTTGCGTGCCCGCTCAGTCCTGCGCCGTGGCTGTGTAGCCTGCTTTTTGGATGGCGGCGATAATGGCGGCGTCCTCTACCTGTTCGGCGTAGAAGACGGTGAGGATGCCTTTTTTCAGGCTGACCTTGCCCGCCACGCCGTCCAGGTCGTTCACTGCGGCCTCTACCCGGTTTTTGCAATGATCGCAGTGCATGCCATCTACCCGGAAGGTTTTGGTAAAGAGCACCTTGGGCAGCTTCTTGCGCTTCGGCTTCACGTCTCCCCCGCCGCCGCAGCAGCCGCCCTCACCCTTAAAATGCTGAATGGACGACCGCACGCCCAGCAAAACGGCGATCACGATCACCGCAATAATAATGACATTTCCCATCACTAAGCCTCCGTTTCCGTTTGATACCTTTATTATAGTGCATTCTCCCTAAATGGCAAGAATGCACTTTTTTGTATCATACTATCAAAAAGGATACCACATATAAAAGCTCCCCTTTTAAGGGAGCTTTTGGAATATCAGCTCTCGGTGGTTTGGGTGACGGCGGCTTCGGCGATGTTGATGGAGTGGCCGCCGATGCGGTTGAGGCTGTTGAGTACCTCGCCGAACATGATGCCGGCTTCGGCGGAGCATTCTCCGGCCCGCAGGCGGTTCATGTGGTTCTGCTGGGCCTGCTTGGCCTTCTTGCGGTTCTCCCGCTCCAGACGGGCCAGGTGCTTCAGCTCGTCGATGCCCAGATCCTGGCTGTAGAATTTGGCCACGGCGGCCGAATACAGGGACTGCACGTTGTGGTACATGTCCAGCACCTCCTGGCGGGCTGTTTCGGAATAGGCGATGTCCTTTTCCGTGCAGCGCTCGCACAGGTGCAGCAGGTGCTCGGCATAGTCGCCGATGCGCTCCAGGTCGCTCAGGGTCTGGTAGACCCGGTTGACGTACTTGGCCTCCTTGGTGGAAAGCTCCTGCACGTTGAATTTCACCAGGTAATCGCTGATGGCGTCGGTGAGGTAGTCGATCACCGTTTCGTTGTCCGTGATGGTCTGGGCGTGGCGCACCTCTCCGGCCAGGATGCCGTCCATGGCCAGGGTGATGCTCTCCTCCACCACCTTGCTCATGCGCTCCACCTCACTGCGAATTTGCAGCAGGGAGACACTGGGGTTGCCCACCAGGTTGACGTCGATGAATTCCAGCCGGGCGGCGTCCTCATGCTTCTGCTTGGGGATCAGCCGGTAGGTCAGCCTGACCACCAGATTGGTGCAGGGCAGCAGCACAGCGGCGGCCACCACCTTGAAGAGGATATGCACCACGGACACCTGGAACACGGGGTCGGGGATCAGTCGCTCCACCAGCTGCGTATAGGGCAGGCACATGGTAATGGGGGTCATGATCACCGCGCCCACCACATTGTAGATCAGATAGATCATGGCCGCCCGCTTGGCATTGTTCCGGGCGCTCATGGAGGCCAGGATGGTGGGCATGGCGGAGCCGATGTTGATGCCGCAGATCAGGTACGAGGCGAAGTGCAGCGGCATCAGCCCCTGCATGGCCAGCGCCTGCACGATGCCCACGGCGGCGGAGCTGGACTGGATCACGGCGCAGATCAGCGCGCCCACCAGAATGCCCAGGATGGGATTGCGGGCATTCATAATAAAGCTCTGGAACCAAGCGACCTCCCCCAAAGGCTTCATGGCGACGCTCATGGTGTGCAGGCCCTGAAACAGAAGGCCAAAGCCCAAAATCACCTGGCCCACATGCTTGACCTTGGCTTTTTTGGAATACAGCATGAGAAACGCGCCGACGCAGATGCAGAACGGGGCAATGCCGGATACGTCCAGAGCGATCAGAACGCTTGTGATGGTGGTGCCGATGTTGGCGCCGAAGATAACGCCGGTGGCCTGTGCCAGATCCATGATCCCGGCGTTGATGAAGCCCATGACCATGACGGTGGTGGCGGAGGAGGACTGGATGACTACGGTGACGAACATGCCCAGCAGGAAGCCGAGGAATCTATTCCGGGTCAGCTTTTCCAGCAGGTCTTTCATTTTGGCCCCGGCGGCCAGCTCCAGGCCGTCGCCCATGTATTTCATTCCGAACAGGAACGCGCCCAATCCGCCCAGCAGCTCCACAATGTTGGCAACAGTCATGGCAACCCCTCCAAGGTCTCGCGCATCCGCCGGCACCCGCCCGCGGAGATGATTGGTATTCTTACAAAGCGGCCACCCCGCCACGAACGAAAGCAGCGCCCCCCCGCGCCCGTAGGGGTCGGCTACCAGTCGACCCTAAACCCCACGGTTTCGGAAGCAGTAAAGATGAACGTATAATCTGACGTATACATCCCCCAAGCTTCCCTGTGGGGGAAGCTGTCGCCTCAGCGACTGAAGAGGGCACTCAGGTAGAAATTTTGAGAGAGATTTTGTTAAAAAGGTAGAAAGTTAAACACTTTGAGTCCGTAGGGGCGGATACCAGCCGCCCGAAAGGTAACGAACGTGAGTTGTATAGACGAACCGCTCAATCCCAGAACACAGCGGGCGGCTAATATCCGCCCCTATGGATTGGCGTGTACCATTCAACTTACCCTTAATAAAGAACGCACTGCGGTAGGCCCTCTTCAGTCAGGCCTACGGCCTGCCAGCTTCCCCCAAGGGAAGCTTTGGCGGTAGCGGAAGCTGGTGCCATTCAACGCACTGCTATCAAAGTGGCAACGTTGCGGGTCGACAAATTGCCGACCCCTACGGGACTCAGTAACTTTTGGCGCATTCCACTCAACGCACTGCTATCGAAACCGTCACATAGCGGGCGGCTAATATCCGCCCCTACGGGGTGGCGGTTTGTGGGGGATTGCCCACACTCACCCATTCTATATATAGTATACCAGTCAATTCGATGCATTGCAATTCTTTTTTTCGTTTCCCGGATTTTTTTGCGGCGGGGCGGGGCACTTGCTTTTTGGGCGGGGAGAGGCTATAATGGGTGAAAAAGGGGAATTGCCCCGAATGACCCAAGGAGGGCTTTATGATGAAATACGATTTTACATCCATTCTGGAGCGGCAGGGGATGGATGCCATTGCGGTAGAAGCGCCGGGGCGGACGGTGTTCAGCCCGGACGGCCCCAGCAAAGAGGGCTTCGACCTGATCCCCATGTGGGTGGCGGATATGAATTTCCCCACGGTGCCCACCGTGCCTCAGGCCATCATTCAGCGGGCGCAGCATCCTGCCTACGGATATTTTGACCCCCGGCAGGAATATTATGACGCCATCATCCGCTGGCACGCCCTGCGCCACGGCGTCACCGTGCCCCAGGAGGCCATTGGCTATGCCAACGGTGTATTGGGCGGGGTGGTCAGCGCGGTGAACGTGCTGTGCTCCCGGGGCGATCACGTGCTGGTGCATTCACCCACCTACATCGGCTTCACCCACGCGCTGGAGGACAACGGCTATCACATCGTCCATTCCCCCCTGCGGCAGGATACCCAGGGCATCTGGCGGATGGATCTGGCGGACATGGAGGAAAAGATCGTCCAATATAAGATTCACGCTGCCATCCTCTGCTCCCCCCACAACCCCTGCGGCCGGGTGTGGGAGCGCTGGGAGCTGGAGCGGGTGATGGAGCTGTACAAAAAATACGACGTCTATGTGATCTCCGACGAGATATGGTCTGACCTGATCCTGCCCGGCTACCGGCACATCCCCACCCAGACGGTGAGCGAGGACGCAAAGCAGCGCACCGTGGCCATGTACGCCCCCAGCAAGACCTTCAACCTGGCGGGGCTGGTGGGAAGCTACAGCATCATCTACAATTCCTGGCTCCGGGATCGGGTGGCCAAGGAGGCGGAGCTGAGCCACTACAACGCCCAGAACGTCCTATCCATGTATGCCCTGATGGGCGCGTACCGGGACGAGGGCATCGAGTGGCTGGAGGAGCTGCGCCAGGTGCTGAACGGCAATGTGAATTTCGCCTGCGATTACATCCGCGACCATTTCCCCGGTGTGACGGTGAGCCGTCCCCAGGGAACCTACATGCTGTTCCTGGACTGCACCGAATGGTGCCGCGCCCACGGAAAGAGCCTGGACGATGTGCTGAAGGCCGCCTGGGCGGTGGGCGTAGCGTTCCAGGATGGCCGCCCGTTCCACGGCCCCTGCCACATCCGGGTCAACCTGGCCCTCCCCCTGTCCCGGGTGCAGGAGGCCTTCCGGCGGCTGGAGCAGTACGTATTCGGCGCCTGAGATAATAAAGGAGATTTTTTATGGATAAGCAACCGTTTTCCGCCCGGCTGAATGCAATGTGCAGGCCCGGGCAGGCGCCTCGCTTTGACTGGAAGCGGATGAAATACATCGGCTGGTGGACGCTGTTTTTCGGCCTGGTGGCCTATGGATACCTCTTCTTCAACGCCAACTTCTCCCACGATTCCCTTGGCTCCGTCTACGAGGCAAGCCCGGACATGATGCTGTCCTTCGGCCGGTTCCTGCGGCCGGTGTACCGGCTGGTGCGGGGCAAATTCCTGCTGCCCACCGTCAATGGCTTTTTGCTGCTGGTGTTCCTGTGGGTCAGCATCTATTTCATCACAGACATTCTCAAGCTGCAAAAAAAGCTGACCGTGGTGCTCACCTGCGGCATTCTGGTGACCAATTCCACCGTTTCCCTGACCAACGCCACCTATCTGCATGACGCGGACGCCTATGGCCTGTGCCTGCTGCTGGCGGTGCTGGGCGTGTGGGCCGCGCTGCATCTGCGCCGGGGGGAGCTGGCGGCAGCGGTGTTCTATTTCCTCTCCCTGGGCATCTATCAGGCGTATATCCAGGTGGCCGTCTATCTGCTGCTGATTCTGGCGCTGCTGCGGCTGCTGCGGGGGGAGCGGGTTTCGGCGGTTTACGGTGAGACCTTCCGCCACCTGCTGCCTGTGGCTGTGGCCATGGTGCTGTATTTTATCGCCGCCCTCATCACCCAGAAGCTGACCCAGGTGGCGGACGCCGAGACCTACAACAGCGTGGGCAGCGCCGTGAGCCTGTCCCTGGAGTCCATCCTGGAGCGGGGCTATCACTTCCTGGAGGCGCTGGATATGTGGTTCTTCTATCCGGCGTCCCATTCCAGGCTTGTCCAGCTGGGGGTGAACCTGGCGATGCTGGCGCTGGCGGCCTACTTCGCAATCTCCGTGGCCGTCTCCAACAAGCTGCCCAAGGGAAATGTATGGGGCATTGTGGGCGTGATCGCCGCGATCCCCGTTGGAATGAATTTCATCATTCCCGTTTCCAACATTTTCCACTGGATCATGGTGTATTCCTTTAATCTGTCCTACGTCTGCGTGCTGGCGCTGGCGGAAATGCGGGAGCAGACGCCGGGGGAGCGGAAATTCTCCCGGGCTGCCCGGGCGCTGTGCGCGGCGCTGGCGTGTGTGCTGATCTATGACAGCTGCCTGTATTCCAACGA
This sequence comes from uncultured Oscillospiraceae bacterium, assembly GCA_934565795.1. Taxonomy (GTDB): domain Bacteria; phylum Bacillota; class Clostridia; order Oscillospirales; family Oscillospiraceae; genus Faecousia. Next base: position 71,896 of record CAKTIM010000008.1, on the reverse strand, counting down.
AATCGCCCTGAAAAAGCAGCTGGAGAACGACGCCACCCTGTCCACCTACACCCGGATCATCGACCGCATGGAGCAGACCGAGGACTACATCCCCGGCAAAACCCCGGTGGCCATCCTGGGCCTGCTGGGCAGCGGCCCGCTGAATCGCTATCGCCCCGGCCTGCCCCACGACGGCACCGGCCTGTGGTTCAATTTCTCCACCACCCAGCCCCTCAGCCACCAGCGCTACCTGGACTATTACCTGGGCTACCCCGCCCAATTCGTCACCGGCGCCGCGCTGGAGGCGCTGAAGGAAAACGAGCAGGTGCTCCAGATGCACCCCTTCCCCGCCAAGGACAGCGTCCAGATGGTGGACGGCGTCCTGGTCATCCTGCTGTCCTCAGACATGACGACGGAGTAAACGCAGTATCTTTTGGTTGCATTTTCCCCGCACCCCCATTATAATATTCCCCAACCGGGGAGCGCCGCGCGATTCGGACATCCCACCGAACCGCGCGGCGCTTTCAGTAAAGCCCCCCCTCCGTAGGGGCGGATACCAGCCGCCCGCAACGTCGCTGCTTCGATAGCAGTACGGTGAGTGGAATGTACGAAAATTTTCTGAGTTCGTAGGGGGCGGCAATTTGTCGCCCCGCCGTGTACCGGGATTGAGTGGTTCGTCTGTACAGCTCACGTTCATTACCTTTCGGGCGGCTGGTATCCGCCCCTACGCACTCAGGGTGCTTAACCGTCTACCTTTTTAACCAACTCTCTCTCAAAACCATACGCTGAGTGCCCTCTTCAGTCGCTGCGGCGACAGCTTCCCCCTCAGGGAAGCTTGGGGATGTACCCTTTGGGTTATACGTTTTTCTTTACCACTCAAAGACCGCAGGGTTGAGGGTCGGCAGGTTGCCGACCCCTACGGGGGCAGTAATTTTTTGCTTTTACCCTCAAATTATAAAAAACACAATCAATTTGCACACTAAGGGAGCCTGATATTATGGAAGAACAATTTGCGCGGACGGGTATGCTGCTGGGGGAGGACGCGGTGGAGCGGCTGGCTGGGGCCAGGGTGGCTGTGTTTGGACTGGGCGGCGTGGGCGGCTATGTGGTGGAGGCCCTGTGCCGGGCGGGCGTGGGAGCCTTGGATCTGATCGACAAGGACGAGATCAGCCTGTCCAACCTGAACCGGCAGCTGCTGGCCACTCACGATACCGTGGGCATGCCAAAGACCCAGGCGGCGCGGCAGCGGATCGCTCAGATCAATCCCGCCTGCGTGGTGCGGGAATTTACCATGTTCTATCTGCCCGAAACGGCGGACGCCCTGGATTTCCGGGATTATGATTACATTGTGGACGCGGTGGACACGGTGGCAGCCAAGCTGGCCCTGGTGCAGCGGGCGGCGGAATGCGGCACCCCCATCATCAGCTGCATGGGCACCGGCAACAAGCTGGATCCCACCGCCTTCCAGGTGGCGGACATCTCCAAAACCAGCATGTGCCCCCTGGCCCGGGTGATGCGCCGGGAGCTGGGCAGGCGGGGCATCCGCCACCTGAAGGTGGTATACTCCCAGGAGGAGGCCATAAAGCCCACCGGCTGGGAGGAGGAGGCCGCCGCTCTGGGCAAGCGCCAGATTCCCGGCTCCGTCAGCTTTGTCCCCGGCGCGGCAGGGCTGATCCTGGCGGGCGAGGTCATCAAGGACATCATCCGGCGTTAGGACGCTTCCGGCTCCTGATCTGGTCTGTTTCAAATAGAGTGTGTCATTTCTGTTAATAATGTTTCAAGTTTCAAAATACATATTGACATTATGAAACACTTGTGATATACTCACCTCACAAATCCAGAAAGGAGCATTTGTATGAATTATATTTATCAGAACAGCCGGACGGAGGCGGGCGAATTCGACCGCAGCGGTCTGGAGCGGCTCCTTGGGGAGCTGCAGGACGGGGACTGCCTGGCCGTGGCGCAGCTTTCCTGCGCGGCCGACAGTGCGGCGGCGCTTCTGGAGCTGCTGGACGAGCTGCAAAGCCGGGGCATCCGCTTCCGCAGCGTGGCAGAGGGACTGGACACCGGCACCCCCGCAGGCATGCAGGCGGTGGCGCTGCTGCGAGCCATCCTGCAAATGGACGCAGGACGCAAGCCGGACGCCCAGAGAGAGGACGCTCCCACCAAGGGCCGCAAGCCCATTGAGGTGGATGAGGAAATATTCGACCAGATTCTGGAGCGCTGGAAAAATGGCGAAATCACCGCCCGCCAGGCCATGGCGGAGCTGAATCTGAAGCCCAATACCTTCTACCGCCGGGTGAAGGAGCGGGAGGGCAAGACCACCGACACCATTTTGGACGCCGCCAAGAAGCTGGGCAAGGGCATCGTGAATACCGTTGCCGAGGGCAGCGAGGAATTGCAGCACGCCGCCGGAAAGCTGGCTGCGGAATATGACCTCAGCTCCCTTTCCGATACGGTGAAGAAGAATTTCACCGCCGCCGGGAAGGTGCTCAGCAGCCGGATGGACAGCCTGAGCCGGGATTTCCAGGAGGCCATGCAGCGCTGCGAGAAGAAGCCGGAGGCGGCGCAGCCCGCACCTGAGGAGGAGGCGCAGCCCACCCAGGAGCCGGCCCAGCCCGAGGAGGTAATCCAGGCGCAGCCGGTGGAGGAAGCCCCTGCCGCCGAGCCTCAGCCCACCCAGGAACCCCAGCCCGACGAGGCCCAGGAGGAGCCCGCCCAGAGTGAGGAAGCCCCTCAGGAGCCGCAGGAACCCCAGTCCCCGGAATATTTGTAATGGTAAACAATAGAGTAATGGAGGAATCATCTATGGAAAAACGTCTGACACGGGTAGAAAACGGCAAGATGCTCTGCGGCGTATGCGCAGGCATCGGCAAATACTTCAACATTGACCCCACCCTGGTTCGCCTGGGCTTCGTGATCCTGACCTGCTTCGGCGGAAGCGGCCTTCTGGCCTACCTCGCCGCAGCCATCATCATCCCGAAGGAATAAACACATAAAGAAAGCGGGCCTGCTGCAAGACAATGCAGCAGGCCCGCTTTGCGCTCTGAGCGTTTTTCTTCGCGGCTGAAATCTTTGAGCTGTCCAGCCGCAGGCGATTTATTCAGAGGTTCCTTATCTCAATATTCCCGCACCACGGCTTTTACGATTCCGATGATCTCGGCGTGGGTGCCGTCGATGGGGGAGTAGGCTTCGTTTTCCGGCATGAGCCAGATTTCGCCGTGGCGGCGGCGCAGGCGCTTGACGGTGGCCTCGTCGCCGATGCGGGCTACCACGATCTGCCCGTCGTCCGCCGTCTGCTGGGGGCGAACCACCACCTTGTCGCCGCTGAGGATGCCCGCGCCCAGCATGCTGTCGCCCCGCACCCGCAGGGCAAAGCAGCCCGGATCGTCCCAGGGCATTGTGCCCTCTTGATTTTCCACCGCCAGGATGGGCAGGCCTGCGGTGACAACACCCACGATGGGGATCTGCCCCGGCCTGGCCCCGGCGGCAATGGCGCGCTTGCGTCCCTTTTGCCCGGCGGCTCCTAAAATTCCCTTGGCCTGCAGGGCCTGCAAATGGTAGCTCACCGACGCCGTGGAGCGCAGCCCCACCGCCTCGCCGATCTCCCGCACCGAGGGGGAGTAGCCATGCTCCTGGACGAATTCGTTGACAAAATTCATTATTTCCTCCGGCTTGTTGCTGGTTCTGGGCATGGCACAGCCTCCTCACGATTTTTCCTGCCCTCATTATAGCACAAATGAACGGAAAAGCAATTATTTTTTTCGCACAATTTCTGCGTCGGCCGGGTAGAATGGAGGGAAATGCTTTTGAAGGAGTGGAGCCAATGGAGGAAATGGAGGCGCGGGTGTGGCAGCGGGTGGGCGGCAGGCAGCCCATGGAGCTGCCCCAGCTGGCAAGACTGTGCCGGACGGCGGCGGCGGATTACCGCAATCTGGCGGCGGGGTGCAGCGGGCAGACGCGGCAGACGCTCCTGTCGCTGCATCAGCAGGCCGCCTTTGCCGCCCAGGCGGTGACGGGCATGGCCGACCTGCGGGGGCTGGAGCTGCCGGAAAATCCGGCCTGCTGGACGGAAAAGCAGCTGCGCCGGGGCCTTGCCCTGGCCTATCGCCGCAGCCGGGAGCTGTGGGAGGCGTTCCAGGCCTGGAGCGCCAGCGGAGAATTCGGCTTTTCCTTCCGCAGCCTGGCCAGGCAGGAGGAAGCCAACAGTACCCGCCTGCTTGCCCTGCTGTCCGGCTGCCCCGGCCCGGACAAAGGCCGTACATAGCGTATGGGGAGGGGATTCCATTGACCAGCAGACAGGTGCAGCACCTCCTGGCCTATTTGGGCTACGACCCCGGCGGGGTCGACGGCATCATCGGAAGGGCCACCCTAGCCGCCGTGAAACGATTCCAGGGGGATTATGGCCTGACCGCCGACGGCAATTCCCGGCCCGGCCACCCAGGAGAAGCTGGTGGGAGCCGTAGCCGGTACGGCGGTGAAGGCCTCCGGGCCGCCCGCCGCCGGACAGCCGAAAACCGGCAGCTTCTGGGATGAGATCAAATTCTTTTCCCGCAGTGAATTTCGGTGCAAATGCGGCGGCCGGTATTGCAATGGCTTCCCGTCGGAGCCGAAGGAGGAGCTGGTGCGCATGGCCGAGGAGATTCGCCGCAGGGCGGGAGTTCCGCTGAACGTCAATTCCGGCCTGCGGTGTGTGCAGCACAATGCCCAGGTGGGGGGCGTGAGCAATTCTCTCCATCTCACCGGCCAGGCGGTGGATCTGGCGGGGTCGGTCACCCCGGAACGGCTGCATCAGATCGCGGCGGCGGTGCAGGCCGAAATGCTCCCCAACCGGGGCGGCCTGGGCCTGTACACCTGGGGCATCCACGTGGACAACGGCCCCCAGAGCCGCTGGAACGGTTAATGTGGGGAACCTCTGAATAAATCGCCTGCGGCTGAGCAGCGGATCTTTTTCCCCAGCTGCGCTATATTTCCCACTTTTGATACTTTCATCTGGTGAAAAATCTCTCGCTGTCAGCGCTTGCTGATTTATTCAGAGCTTCCCCAACGCGCAAAAAGGAGGAAAAACCATGAAAATGAGCAACAGGATGTACGATCTTCTGAAATGGATCGCCATGATCCTCCTGCCCGCCATCGGCACCCTATACCTGGCCCTGGCCGGCATCTGGGAGCTGCCCTACGCCAAGCAGGTCGTCGGCACCGTCACCGCCGTAGACACCTTCCTCGGGGCCCTCCTGGGCATCGCCTCCGCCCAGTACAGCAGGGAGACATCGTAGCAACCGACACCAGCCCGCAACGTCACGGAATTGAACTGTCAGTTGAATGGACATTACCAAAAGTTTCTGAGTTCGTAGGGGGCGGCAATTTGTCGCCCCGCAACCTGACGGTTTCGATAGCAGTGCGTTGAGTGGGGGCAGGTTGCGGCCACCGCCAAAGCTTCCCTTGGGGTGGTGCTCCGCGCAGCGAATCAAAATATTAATGATTGCCAGTGGCAATCATACCTTAATTCATTAGCTGGCAGCCCGTAGGGCTGACTGAAGAGGGCCTGCCGCAGTACGTTCTTTATTAAGGGTGCTGTGAATGGTACGCACCACTCCGTAGGGGCGGATACCAGCCGCCCGCAACGTTGTCACTTCGATAGCAGTACGGTGAGTGGAATGCACAAAAATTTTCTGAGTTCGTAGGGGGCGGCAATTTGTCGCCCCGCCGGGTACCGGGATTGAGCGGTTCGTTTATACAGCTCACTTTCGTTTCCTTTCGGGCGGCTGGTATCCGCCCCTACGGACTCAGAATATTGAACCTTTTACCTTTTTAGTTGGGTCTCTCTCAAAACCATTACCTGAGTGCCCTCTTCAGTCGCTGCGGCGACAGCTGATTAATTATGGTATCATTGCCACCGGCAATGATTGTTATTAAAGATTCGCTGCGCTCTGCAACACCCCTCAGGGAAGCTTGGGGATGTATCCTTTTTTGTTATACGTTCATCTTTACTGCTTCCTAAACCGGGAGGTTGGGGGTCGGCAGGTTGCCGACCCCTACAGGGTCAAAAAAGTTCAGAAAAATGCAAAAATCCAGATTTTCCATTGGAAAATCTGGATTTTTCTGGTGACCCGTACGGGAATCGAACCCATGTTACCGCCGTGAAAGGGCGGTGTCTTAACCGCTTGACCAACGGGCCTGGTAGCGGCAATCTGATTCGAACAGATGACATACCGGGTATGAACCGGCTACTCTACCAACTGAGTTATGCCGCCATGTGGTCAAATGATCTCGGCACCGCCGAAACCAGCTTCCTTATTATATCCGCGCGCCCCTCTTTTGTCAAGAAATTTTTTCACATTTTTCTTTCGCCGTGGGGCTTTCTCTGCAAAAATCCGGCGAAAGCGGTGCCTTCGCCGGAAATGCGTCGTTACAGTGCGCGCTTTTTGCCGTGGAAGAACAGGGCCAGCATCCCCGGCCCCACGTGTGCGCCGGTGAATGGCTCGTGGGGGGCGATGATCAGCTCGCGGGGCTGGGCAATGGCGCAGATCATGTCCGCCAGGGCCTGCGCGTCCTCCGGGCAGTCGCCATGGGAGATGGCCACCCGCTGGCTACCCGCGTCCTCCACCCGGCTGCGGTATTCCTCCGCGATGGCCGCCAGGGCCTTTTTCCGTCCGCGGTATTTGCCCCGGGCGGTGATGTGGCCGGTGGGGTCGCCCCAGAGGACGGGCTTGATGTTCAGCACCGTGCCGATCATGGCCGTTGCGCCGGAGACCCGGCCGGTGCGCTTGAGGAAATTCAGGTCGTCCACGGTAAAAAATTGCAGGGTATTCTGGACGTCGGCGTCCATAATATCCGCCGTCTCCGCCGCGCTCTTTCCGGCGGCGCGCAGATCAGCGGCCTTGCAGGCCATCAGCCCGGTGCCAAAGCCGGCGCCGAGGGAATCCACCACCCGCACGGTGCGCCCCGGAAATTCCTCCGTCAGCTCCTGGGCCGCCATCCGGGCCGCCTGACAGGTGCCGCTGATGCCGGAGGACATGGAGAAATACACCACATCCTCCCCCCGCTCCAGCGCGGGCCGGAAGGAATCCAGAAACAGCTGGGTGTTCAGCAGGCTGGTCTGCACCCGGCCTCCCTGGCGAAGCATTTCATAATAGCCGTGGGAATCGAAGCTGTCCAGGCTCCCGTCATAGGTGCTGGGCACGCCGTCCATGGAATAAGAGCAGGGCAGAATTTCGATCCCCAGCTCCCCCAGCAGCCGCCCCGGCAGATTGGAGCTTCCATCCACAAAGATTGTAAAAGACATGGTATTTCCTCCTATGGAAAATCGCCCGACGGGCGACGGTGTTTACCCGTCTATTATAGGATCGCGCCCCCGAAATGTAAATAGAAAGCTGCCCCATTCGGCCGCCTCCCGCAAAAACGGATAGTAGCAGCCGGAGAATTCTACTCCCGGTTGAACTCTACCCACAGGAGAGTTGGGGGAGGAAGTTTAAAAATGTGAGGAAATACAGGAAAAGTGAAAACTTTTCAGCACCATTTGTATGCCGTTCTCTCCAGAACGCGAATTCCACCCCCATGGGTAAACTCACTTCGCAAAAAATGCGCGGATGTCGGATTCTTTCGCGTTCACGCTGCCCTGCTGGAAATTGGGCTTGCCGCCGCCGCGGCCGTGGAGGGCGGCGGTGAGGGACTTACCCAGGGGGCGCAGGTCGGTCTCGCGGTTTGCCAGGCAGTAGCCGTAGCCGGTGTCGTCGCTGCCGGAGAAGACCGCCGCTGTGCCGCCGCAGCTTCCTGCGATGGCGTCGGCCAGCTCCCGCAGGCCCGTGCTGTCCAGGCCCGGCTCCAGGCGCAGCACATCCCCCGCCCCGGCGCATTCCTTGGCCGTCTGGGCGAAGAGCCGCCGCTGCAATTCGATGATGCGGTATTTCTGGGCGGCCAGCTGGGCGCTGAAGCTCTCCGCCGCCCGGCCCACCTGATCCGCCGGGACGGAGAAAATGTGGGAGGCCGCCGTGCTCTGGGCCAGCACCCGGTTCAGATATTCCAGCGCCTGCGCGCCGCAGGCCATTTCAATCCGGCTGCCGCCTCGGAACGGGACGGAGGAGTAGAGCTTGATCAGTCCGATTTCCCCTGTGGCGGCTACGTGGGTGCCGCAGCAGGCGCAGATATCGAAGCCGGGAACCTCCACGATCCGCACCGGCCATGCCAGTGCCTTCTTGCTGCGATAGGGGATGGCGGGCAGCGCCTCCGGGCTGGGATACCAGCAGCGGATGGGAATATTATGCCATACCGCCCGGTTGGCCTCCGCCTCGATCTCCGGCAGCGCCTCCGGGGGGATCACACCGTCAAAATCGATCACCGTCCGCTCCTGGCCCATGTGGAAGCCGGTGTTGCTCACCCCGTAGCGCCGGTGCAGGATGCCGGAGACGATGTGCTCCCCGGAATGCTGCTGCATCCGCCGGAACCGCGGCTCCCAGTCGATCCGCCCGACAACCCGGCTGCTGGGTGTCAAAGGCCGATCGCACAGGTGGACGATCTCCTCCCCCCGCTCCCGCGTATCCAGCACCCGCGCATCCCCCAGCGCCCCGGTATCCGCCGCTTGCCCGCCCCCCTCAGGATAAAAGCAGGTAGCGTCCAATATGACCTCCCACCCCTTGTCCGTCTGACAGCAGGACAGCACCTGCGCCTCAAATGTACTGCGGTGGGAATCCGCATAATATAATTTCTCAGTCGCCATAGAGATGACTCCTTTCGTGTTGGTTGATGTGTTGCGTTGAATGATCCGTAGGGGCGGATACCAGCCGCCCGCCACGTACCGAGCCTGAGCTGCCGGTTGCGTGGAAGCCGCCAAAAGTCTTTGAGTTCGTAGGGGGCGGCAATCTGCCGCTCCGCAACGTTGCCACCCCGGTAGCAGTCCGATGAACGGAAGCGGCTTCCGCTACCTCCAAAAGCTTCCCTTGGGGTGGTGCTCCGCGCAGCAAATCAGAATATCAATGATTGCCAGTGACAATCATACAATTGATTCATCGGATACCAGCCGCCCGAAAGCCAACGAACGTGAGCTGTACAGACAAACCGCTCAATCCCGGTACATGGCGGGGCGACAAATTGCCGCCCCCTACGAACTCAGAAACCTTTGGTGATATCCATTCAACCGACAACTCAATTCCGCGACGTTGCGGGCGGCTGGTATCCGCCCCTACGCGGGGGGAAGCTAAGCAGCTTTCATTATATCACCCCTCCGGGGCCATTTCAACGAATCAAAAAGATAAAAAAATTCCCGATTGGCTCTGGTCAAATCGGGGAAGATGTTGTAAAATAGCCTTAATTTGGTGCCTGCCTGCGCCTGGATTGGGTGGAGGGGGGACTTGGAGGTGATGTTTTTTGCCGTCGATTTATGCACACACCCGCTTTGGACATCAGGCGGCGAAATTGCTGCCGGAGGGGGTGCGCCGGTCGATCCAGCGATTCCCCCAGCTGTTTGACGTGGGGGTGCAGGGGCCGGACTTCTTCTTTTTCTATCAGCCGCTGTGGAGGACGCAGATGGGAAGCCTGGGCGGCTGGTTCCACAATCTGTCCGGCCGGGAGTTTTTCCAGCGGGCGGCGACGCACTACGCCGACGCGCCCTCCGAGGGGGCCTTGGTCTACCTCTACGGCGTGCTGTGCCATTATGCGCTGGATTCTCTGTGCCATCCGCTGATCGTCCGGGCCACTGCCGGGAAAAACCCCGGCCACACGGAGCTGGAGACGGAATTTGACCGGGTGCTGCTGGCACGGGACGGGAAGGAGCCGCCCTACCGGCAGAATCTGGGAAAGCCCCTGCGGCTGACCTGGGGCGAATGCGTCACTGTGGCCGGCTTCTATCCCCCCGCCACGGCCTACACCGTCCGCCGGAGCATTCATGTGATGGCCGCCGTTTTCCGGGCCATGACCATGAAGAACCGCCGCCTGCTGCATGCCATCCTCAGCCTGGGCGGGGAATACGGCGGGCAGATGGTGATGTACACCCGTCCCAACCATCGCTGCACCCAATTGATCGGCCAGCTGGACGCCCTGTATGACCAGGCGCTTGAAAATTACGCCGTCCTGGCCGCCCAGCTAAGCAACCACCTCGCGGGCGGCACCCCCTTCGGCCCCGAATTCGACCCCAATTTCAGCGGCTACGAAGCCCCTGGCTCCCCTGAAAGGTTTAGCAGGTGTAGCCATTCGTAGAATGGCGTACAGCTGCTTAATGCAAAGCTGAGCTGGCAGCCCCAACGGGGCTGACTGAGGGGTTGCGCGGTAGGCAGTAGAGTTTTTATGAAATCCCGGGCGAATACGTAGTATGTTTGTTTTGAATTGTACGGATTCGCCAAAGTCTTGGCAAAACGTAAGTATTCACCGCACCCCTCAGCCGCTGCGGCGGCAGCTCCCCTTTCAGGGGCGCTTGGGGCTTGGTCTGTGCGAATTCGCCTTGGTGCATTCCAGATGGTATTCTGCGTACCGCGAAACCCCTCCGGCGCGATGCGCCGCCTCCCCTTTCAGGGGAGGTTATGACACCGACATGAACGGAAGAGAGAGAAACATAATGAAAAAAATACAGAAAATGCTGAATCTCACGGCTCAGGAGTGGAACTGGGTGCTTTATGACATCGGAAACTCCGCCTTTATCCTGCTGGTCACGGCCATCGTGCCCATTTACTTCAATGCCCTGACCGAGGCGGCCAACCTGACGGATGCCCAGTATGTATCCTACTGGGGCTTCGCTACCTCCATTGCCACCATTGTGGTGGCCCTGATCGCGCCCATCTGCGGCACCCTGGCCGATCACAAGGGGTACAAAAAGCCCATCTTTACACTGTGCATGCTCCTGGGCGCGGTGAGCTGCGCGGCGCTGGGGGCGGCCTGGTCGTGGCTGAGCTTCCTCGTGATCTTTGTGCTGGCCAAGATCGGCTTCAATTCCAGCCTGGTGTTCTACGATGCCATGCTGCCGGAGATCACCACCGAGGAGCGGATGGACAATGTGTCCACCGCAGGCTATGCCCTGGGCTACATCGGCTCCGTGATTCCCTTCATCGTGTGCCTGCTGGTGGTGCTCAACGCGGGCAAGCTGGGCATTTCCACCTCCACCGCCATGGTCATTGCCTTCCTGCTCACCGCTGCATGGTGGGTGGTGTGCACGGTGCCGCTGCTGAAGACCTACACCCAGCGGGCCTATTCCGAGCACACCGGCAATCCCCTCACCGCCTCCTTCCGCCGCCTGGGCAAGACCTTCCGGGAGGCCCGGCAGCAGAAGCACATCTTCCTGTACATGGTGGCGTTCTTCTTCTTTATCGACGGCGTGTACACCATCATCGGCATGGCCACCACCTACGGCAAGAGCCTGGGGCTGGACAGCACCGGGCTGCTGCTGGCGCTGCTGGTGACCCAGTTCGTGGCCTTCCCCTGCTCCATCATCTTCGGCAAGCTCTCTGCCAAGTTCGATACCGGCAGGCTCATCAAGGTGTGCATCGTGTGCTACACCTGCATCACCCTGTTCGGCATGTTCCTGGGCAGCCTCTGGCAGTTCTGGACCCTGGCGGTGCTGGTGGGCATGTTCCAGGGCGGCATCCAGGCCCTGAGCCGCTCCTACCTGGGCAAGATCATCCCGCCGGAGCAGAGCGGCGAATACTACGGCCTGATGGACATCTTCGGCAAGGGCGCCGACGCCATGGGCCCGGCCCTGATCGCCCTGACCACCAAGCTGATGGGCGAAAAGACCGTCACCATCTTCGGTGCGGAGCTCCAGGGCCAGAACATCGGCGTGGGCGGCCTGGTAATCCTCTTCGCCATCGGCTTCATCCTTTTCGTCAAGGCCGACCGCCTGAACAAGGCCCGCAAGGCGGCAAAGGTATAATTCCAAGGAAAACGCCCCTGCCAGCACGGCAGGGGCGTTTCGTTGAGATTATCCGCGTTTTAAAAAGGCATCCACGGCCTTGCTGACGATGCCGCCCAGGATGCCGCAGATGGCGGCCTCCAGCAGGCCCTGAACGCCCACCAGCAGCACCACGAACATCAGCGGGTTGGCGGCCCCCTTGGCGGCCACGATGTCCTGCACGGTGGCGGTGTTGTAGAACACCAGCACAATGTAGCCCATGAAGAACAGGGTATTCAGCAGCGGGGCGCTGATGGCTCCTGCAAAGTAGCTGACCAGCCCCCGTCTGTCCGCCCGGCGCACCAGCCGGTACAGCAGGGCGCAGCACAGACCCATGAGCATCCGCATGCCCACGGTGAGAATCACCGTATGCACCGGGCTGATGGTAAAGAACGCCGCCGTCATGCCCCCCGCGCCGGAAACGGCGTCGTACAGGCTGAACGCGCCAAACACGCCCCCCAGGATCAGTCCCGCCGCCGGCCCCAGACAGATGGCGCCCACGGCAATGGGCAGCGTGAGAAAGCTCATGTTCAGCGGCCCCATGGGCACCTTGCCCAGCCCCAGCAGCCGCATGGCGATCTCAATCGCCACCAGCAGCGCCAGCCGCACCCAAAGCCTCAGATTCTTGTTGCCTTTCATATTCAATTCCTCCTGCTGTCGTTCCGCACCCTGCGGATACGATGCGTTATTATTCCCCGGCCCCGCCGGAGAGGCTCCCGCCCCCCATATTTCAGGCTGCCGTTTCCACCGAATACAGCGCCCCCGGAGGGCGAGAGCATTATAGCATACAATCAAATTTTTTCCAACACTTTTTTATAGAACCTTTATAGATTGCTGCCTTAACATTTCCGGGGAAAAAGCTTTACAAAATATTCAAGAAAAATCCCCTCATTGGGATATAATTGCAATCAAAGGAAAGAAACGGGAGAATCTGCCCGTGGATGGAAAGGGAGAAGAAACCATGGCTATTTCGGTGCTGGTTGTAGAGGATGACCGCAATATTGCGGATCTGGTGAAGATGTATCTGGAGAAGGAGGGCTACGCCGTTACCTGGGCCGCCGATGGCGGGCAGGGGCTGGCGAAGTTCCGGGCCATCAAGCCCGATCTGGTGCTGCTGGATGTGATGATGCCGGTGATGGACGGCTGGTCTGTCTGCCGGGCCATTCGCGCCGAGTCCAAGACGCCTGTGATTATGCTCACCGCCAAGGGCGAGACTGACGACAAGGTGGCGGGCCTGAAAAACGGGGCGGACGACTATGTGACCAAGCCCTTTGAGATGAAGGAGCTGCTGGCAAGAATCGAGGCCGTGCTGCGCCGCACCAGCGGCGTCACCGCCGAGAAGAAGGCCCGGCGTCTGGTATTCGACAAGCTGATTATCGACATGGACGCCTTTGAGCTGACCGTGGACGGCAAAAAGGTGGATACCCCGCCCAAGGAAATGGAGCTGCTGTTCTACCTGGCCTCCTCCCCCAACCGGGTATACACCCGCAATCAGCTGCTGGACGAGGTGTGGGGCTTCGATTACTTCGGCGACTCCCGCACCGTGGATGTCCATGTCAAGCGCCTGCGCGAAAAGCTGGAGGGCGTCAGCCCCAAGTGGAACCTGAAAACGGTCTGGGGCGTGGGCTACAAATTCGAGGTTGAACAGTAAGAAAACCAACAGAAATGGGCGGCGGGGGTTGACTGCACGCCCATTTCTTGATATTTTAGTGTGTGAAACCGCCCCCTTTCGTAGGGGTCGGCAATCTGCCGACCCGCGATTTTGCGGTTTATGAAGCAGTAGAAATGAACGTATACCGTAAAAGGGTACATCCCCAAGCTTCCCTGTGGGGGAAGCTGTCGCCGCAGCGACTGAAGAGGGCACTCAGCGAACGGTTTCGAGAGAGATTTCACTAAAAAGGTACAGTGTTCAACGTTTTGAGTGCGTAGGGGCGGATATTAGCCGCCCGAAAACTATCGGTTTTGATAGCAGTAAAATCCTTCTGAGTCCGTAGGGGTCGGCAATTTGTCGACCCGCCGTGTACCGAGATTGAGCGGTTCGTCTATACAGCTCACTTTCGTTACCTTTCGGGCGGCTGGTATCCGATGAATCAATTGTATGATTGCCACTGGCAATCATTTAGATTCTGATTCGCTGCGCGGAGCACCACCCCTACGGAGGGGTGCCTACCATTCAACGGGCTCTTTCAGAAAATCCTACTGCGGTAAGCCCTCTTCAGTCAGTCCTACGGGCTGCCAGCTTCCCCAAGGGAAGCTTTGGTGATGGCCGCAACCTGCTTCCATTCAACGCAACGCTCTGTTCCGCAACGTTGAGGGGCGACAGGTTGCCGCCCCCTACGAGTGGGGTGCTGCCATTCACCGCTCTGCTATCATAACCGTAACGTGGCGGGGGCGGTTGTACGAAAAAATGGGCGGGGTAATGTTGATTTAAAACTCCTTGTGAGGTGATTTATTCCATGAAGTCCTCCTTTGGGCGCAGTTTTTATACCGGGGCGATGATTTTGCTGCTGTCGCTGACCATGCTGGGGGCGTCCTATCAGCAGCTGGTGAAGGAATATCTCACCGACACCACCTTTACCCGGCTGGAGCGGGATGCGGATGCCATTTCCCATCTGGCCGCCTCCTATGTGGCCGGGGAGGAAGACCCGGAGTCCGATCTGCGGCTGAATCTGAACGTGGTCACCAGCCTCTCTGATTCCGATATTGTGATCTGCGACGAGACGGGTCAGATCACCCTCTGCTCCGATTCCCCCTTTGGCTGCAAGCATACCCGCCTGAAGGTCAATTCCGAATACATTGAAAAGGTGATCGACAACGGCGGCGACCGGGCCACCGGCATCATCAAGGGGCTCTACGACGACTCCCGGTATCTCATCGCCAAGCCCATTGAATACGACGGCTCCATCTTTGGCATCACCATTGTCTCCGTCCCCACCGCCAGCACCAATACCGTGCTGAAGCGGCTGGCCCGCTACTACCTGAATACGGCCCTGGTGGTCATTCTCATTTCCATTGTGGGCGTGTTTGCCTACGCCGGTACCTCCAGCCGTCCCCTGCGGGACATGGCCAAGGCTGCCAACGCCTTCGGTCATGGCGACCTGGATTCCCGGGTGCCGGTGGATGAATCCTACAGCGACGAGACAAGAGACCTGGCCATCGCCTTCAACAACATGGCCTCCAGCCTGCAAAAGAGCGAATACCAGCGTCAGGAATTCGTGGCCAACGTGTCCCACGAGCTGAAAACCCCCATGACCACCATCTCCGGCTATGTGGATGGCATCCTGGACGGCACCATCCCCCCGGACAAGGAGCGGCACTATCTGCAAATCGTCTCCGACGAGACCAAGCGCCTCAGCCGCCTGGTGCGCAGCATGCTGGATATCTCCCAGCTCCAGGACAAGCAGATCCCCGACGAGAAGAAGGTCAATTTTGACATGGAGGAATGCGCCGGGCTGGCCCTGCTGAACTTTGAAAAGCGGATCAACGACAAGCACATCAACGTCACCGTGGACATGCCGGAGCACCCGGTATACACCTTCGCCAACCAGGATTCCATCACCCAGGTGGTGTATAACCTGGTGGACAACGCCGTGAAGTTCTGCCCTGAGGGCGGCAACCTGGGCCTGACCATCAAGGAGGGCGGCAGCAAGGTCTACGTCTCCGTCTCCAACGACGGCGAGACCATCCCCCCGGAGGAGCTGCCCCTGGTATTCGACCGCTTCCACAAGCTGGACAAATCCCGCTCCCAGAACCGGGACGGCTGGGGCCTGGGGCTGTACATCGTGAAAACCATCGTATGCAGCCACGGCGAAAACATCAGCGTCACCAGCCGCGACGGCAAAACCGAATTTACATTCACCATGCCGCTGGTGAATTGAGCCTATGAATCGAGGAAGCAATTATGAAGTATCATGAAGAGCCGGCCCCGTGGGATGATGGGGAGTATAATACCGGGCATACCAAGCCGCCGAAGAGTCATCGGGGGGTCATTGCCCTGCTGCTGATCGCGGTGATCCTGCTGATTGGGCTGAGTACGCTGCTGGGCTTTTCCAGCCTGCGGCTCTTCCAGCAGCTCAATGAGCAGCGCGCCGCCAAGACCATCTGCTACGGCACCGCCGAGGAGCCCACGGTGGCCAGCAGCCTGGTGCCCATCGAGGCCGTGCAGGAGACCGTCCCCGCCTTTGCCGGGTTCCCGCCCCTGGCCACGCCGGAGGGTGGGCTGACCCTGCAGGAGATTTACGTCAAATGCATTCCCTCCGTGGCCTCCATCACTACCCAGGCCCGCACCGGCTCCGCCACGGGCACCGGGGTGATCCTGTCGGAGGACGGCTATATCGTCACCAATTACCACGTGATCGAGGGGGGCGAGAGCTATACCGTCCAGCTGACGGACGAGCGCATCCTTGCCGCCCGCCTGGTGGGCAGCGACCCCACCAGCGACCTGGCCGTGCTGCACATTGACGCGGACGGCCTGACCAGCGCCGAATTCGGCGACTCGGACGTGTTGCGGGTGGGCGACAGCGTGGTGGCCATCGGCGACCCCCTGGGGGTGGAATACCGGGGCACCATGACCGACGGCATCGTCTCCGCCATCAATCGGAACGTGAACGTCAACGGCCGCACCATGAATCTGATCCAGACCAACGCGGCCCTGAATTCCGGCAACTCCGGCGGCCCGCTGATCAACAGCTCCGGCCAGGTGATCGGCATCAACACCATCAAGGTGGGCGCCTTCACCGACCGGGCGGGGGTGGAGGGCCTGGGCTTTGCCATCCCCAGCGCCGTAGTCAAGGACATTGTGAGCCAGATCATCTCCCAGGGCTATGTCTCCGGCCGCCCCCGGCTGGGCATCAGCGGCGAGAGCCTGTCCCTGTTCTATCAGCACTACTACCGCCTGCCCGCCGGACTGTATATCAGCGATGTGGAGGAAAACAGCAGCGCCGCCGCCGCCGGAATTGCCCGTGGCGACATCCTCATCAGCGTGGACGGCACCCAGGTCTACACCCAAAGCGACCTGGACACCCTGCTCTACAGCTACACCGCCGGCGACGACATCACCCTGGTCATCTACCGCTCCGGCTACACCATGCAGACCACCATTACCCTGGAGGAAGCCAAAAACGCCGCCTGAACAAAGCAAAAAGCTACCCCCCCCCTTCGTAGGGGGCGGCAATCTGCCGCCCCTCAACCTTGCGGTTTTGATAGCAGTTCGCTGAATGAGAGCAGCTGGCGGCCACCACCAAAGCTTCCCTTGGGGTGGTGCTCCGCGCAGCGAATTAAAATATCAATGATTGCCAGTGGCAATCATACCTTGATTTATTAGCTGGCAGGCCGTAGGCCTGACTGAAGAGGGCTACCGCAGTACGATTTTCTTGAAGAGTGCGTTGAATGGTACGCACCCATCCGTAGGGGTGGTGCTCCGCGCAGCGAATCAGAATCTAAATGATTGCCAGTGGCAATCATACAATTGATTCATCGGATACCAGCCGCCCGAAAAGTAACGAAAGTGAGCTGTACAGACCAACCGCTCAATCCCGGTATCCAGCGGGGCGACAAATTGCCGCCCCCTACGAACTCAGAAGTTTTTCTGGCTTCCATTCAACCGGCAGCTCAGGCCCGGTACACGGCGGGCGGCTAATATCCGCCCCTACGGGGTGGGGTGCCATTAAAACCATGGTGGGGATTAAATTTACATGCAAGGAAGTCTTGTCTTATGGAACCGATTTATGTTCAGAATTTTACCATCAGTGATGCGTTTGTGGACTGCTATGGGCGGATGAAGCCCTCTATGCTGCTCTACATTGCCCAGGAAATGGGCGGGCGGCACAGTGAGCTGATGAAGGTGGATTACGATACCCTGGCCAGCCGCCAGCTGTTCTGGGCGGTCACCCGGCATCGGGTGCAGATCACCCGCATGCCCGTGCGGGGGGAGACCATCCGGGTGGAGACCTGGCCCCTGCCCGCCACCCGCGCCGCGTTCCCCCGCAGCGTGGTAGCCTACGACGCCCAGGGCAACGAGGTATTCCGCTGCATGACCCTGTGGGTGCTGATGGATCGAAACACCCGCCGCATGATCACCCCCGGCAAGAGCGGCATCATCCTGGCCGGAACCCACCGGGCCGGGGAGCTGCCCGCGCCCACCGGCCTGATCCCCCGCCCGCTGGGCACCCAGCGCAGCCGCACCGTCAGCTTCACCGACCTGGATCGCAACGGCCATATGAACAATACCCGCTGCATGGACTGGATCGCCGACCTGCTCCCCAGCCAGTTCCACCAGAATCATACAGTGTCCGATTTCACCGTCTGCTACCTGGCGGAGGCCAGGGAGGGCCAGGAGCTTCGCCTGAACTGGGACATCGCCCCCGACGGCACCCTCCAGGCCGACGCCACCACCGGCCCCGCCGAGGATTCCCACCGGGTATTCTCAGCAAAGCTGTTCTTTTAAGCTCCCCTGAAAGGTTTTTGGCCCCTCTTGCGAGGGGCCTTGGGTCGTTTAGTTGCAGCCGCAGCCGCAGCCGCCGCAGTTGTTGTCGTTGTTGCAGCCGCAGCCCAGGGTGTTGCAGCCGTTGCCGCAGCCGAAGATCAGGAGCAGAATGATGATCCACCAGATGTTACCGCCGAAGCAACTGTTGTTACCGCACATAGAAGTACCTCCGATTTTGGAAAATTTTTACGAGCTTTGACGCTCATTCCATGTTATTCCGCAGCCCCCAAAATGTGCGCCCGCCCCGGCCGATTTGACCGGGGCGGGATTTTTCTGATGCTTTTACAGCGCCCGCAGGGCGTCCACCAGGGCTGTTTTCCCGGCGGTCTTGTCGTCCTTGCGCTTGATGACTCTGGCGGGGCAGCCCGCCACCACCGTACCCGGCTCCACATCGCCGATGACCACCGCGCCTGCGGCAACCACCGCGTCATGGCCGATGCGGCAGCCCTCGATCACCACAGCGTTGGCCCCGATGAGCACATTGTCCTCCACGATCACCGGGGTGGCGGAGGCCGGTTCGATCACACCGGCCAGCACCGCGCCCGCGCCGATGTGGCAGTTTTTGCCCACGGTGGCCCGGCCGCCCAGCACCGCGCCCATGTCGATCATGGTGCCCTCGCCCACCACGGCGCCGATGTTCAGGATGGCCCCCATCATAATGACGGCGTTCTTCCTGATCTCCACCTGCTCCCGAATGATTGCGCCCGGCTCGATGCGGGCGGGGATATCCTTCATATCCAGTAGGGGAATGGCGGAGTTGCGGCAGCCGTTTTCAATTTCCACATGGCGGAACCGATTCCCCTCCAGCACCGGGGCCACGTCCGCCCAGTCGCCAAAGACGATCTTATGCCCCGGCGCGGCGGGAAACACCTGGCAGTTGGGGAACTCCACCGGCGTCTCCTCCCAGATATACACCTTCACCGGCGTTTTCTTGGGAGAGGTGCGGATATACTCAATAATTTCCTGTGCATTCATGCCAATGCCTCTTTTCTCTATGATGCTCCATGGTATCACCGTTCCCCCGAAAACGCAAGGGGATCAGCAAGGAATATCGGTGGTCACGTCGATTTTACCGGCAGCGGGGTCGCGGTAGCTGCGGGCGGCCAGGTCGCCGGAGGCGGGATTCACCCAGAAGCCGACGCCGTAAGCGCCGCCTCAGCTTTGCATTAAGCAGCTGTACGCCATTCTACGAATGGCTACACCTGCTAAACCTTTCAGGGGAGGTTAAATTACCTCCTCAAGGGTGGGCATGGCGGGGATTGCGCCGTGGCGGCTGGTGGTGATGCTGGCGGCCTTGTTGGCGAAGGCGGCGATCTGGGTCAGGCGCTCCAGGGTCAGCTTGTCCAGCTCCTCCTTCACCAGCAGGGACAGCGCCGCGCCGAAGAAGGTGTCCCCCGCGCCGTTGGTGTCGCCCACCTGTACCCGGATGCCGGGCACGCTGCCGGTCTGCTTGCCCATGCGGAAGAACGCGCCCTCCGCTCCCAGGGTGACGAAGATCAGCCGGATGCCCAGCGCGCTCAGCTGGCGGGAGCCCTCCACCGGGTCGGTGGTGCCGGTGAGCAGGGGCAGCTCCTCGTCGGAGATTTTCAGAATGTCGCACAGGGGCAGCGCCGCCTTCATCTGCGCCACCGCCTCCTCCTGGCTGTGCCAGAGGCTGGCGCGGTAGTTGGGGTCATAGCTCACCAGGCAGCCGTTTTCCCGTGCCGTTTTCGCGGCGTACAGGGTGGCGCTGCGGGCAGGCTCGGCGGTGAGGCTGACGGAGCCGAAGTGCACAATACGGGTGTCCCGCAGCAGGTCGGCGGGAATCTCCTCCGCGCGCAGGTTCACGTCCGCGCTGGGGTCACGGTAGAAGCTGAAGCTGCGCTCCCCGGTGCCGTCCACGCTGACCACCGCCAGGGTGGTGTGCTCCTGAGGATCGGTGAGCATTCCACGGGTATCCACCCGGTTTTCCTCCAGCACCCGGCGCAGATAGGCCCCGAAGGCATCCGCGCCCACCTTGCCCACAAAGGCAGTGCTGGCCCCCAACCGGGCCGCCGCCACCGCCAGATTTGCCGGCGCGCCCCCCGGATTGGCCGCATACTGCCCCACGCCCAGCTCATCCGTGCCCTTCTGCGTCAGGTCAATCAAAATCTCACCCACTGCCACAATATCCTTCATTCCATAATCCTCCTTTGATGATCTATAAAATTTTTAAATAGTTTTTTCAGCAATTCCCACCGTAGGGGTCGGCAACCTGCCGACCCTCAACCTCATGGTTTTTGAGTGGTAAAGAAAAAACGTATAACCGAAAGGGTACATCCCCCAAGCTTCCCTGAGGGGTGTTGCAGAGCGCAGCGAATCAGAATATCAATGATTGCCAGTGGCAATCATACAATTGATTCATCGGATATCAGCCGCCCGAAAGGTAATGAAAGTGAGCTGTATAGACGAACCGCTCAATCCCGGTACACGGCGGGGCGACAAATTGCCGCCCCCTACGAACTCAGAAACTTTTGGTGATGTCCATTCAACTGACAACTCAATTCCGCGACGTTGCGGGCGGCTGGTATCCGCCCCTACGGGTGGGTGCTTCCCCTTCACCGCACCCTTTTAAAAAATCCTACTGCGGTAGGCCCTCTTCAGTCAGCCCTACGGGCTGCCAGCTTCCCCCAAGGGAAGCTTTGGTGGTTGCGTCAGCTGGTTCCATTCAACGTACCACTATCAAAACCGCAAGGCTGAGGGTCGGCAGGTTGCCGACCCCTACGAAAGAGAAAAAATTTCTACTCCGCCAGCTCTTGGGCGAGGCGGTGGAGGGCGGTTTGGGAGGCGGCGTTCAGGGCGGATTTAAGGGTGACCTTGTCCTTGAGGGTCAGATTTTTGCATTTCTCCAGCGCGGCGGCCATGATGCGGCCGGAGGCGGGGGCCCAGGTGCCGTTTTCGATGAAGGCCACGGTGCGGCCCTGATAGTTCCGCTCCGTCAGGGCGTGGAGGAAGGCGCGCATGCAGGGGAACACGTCGCCGTTGTAGGTCACGCTGGCCAGAACCAGCCGGTCATAGCGGAAGGCATCCGCCACGCACGCGGCCATGTCCGCCCGGGCCAGGTCGGCCAGCACCGTTTTTTGCCCCAGCTGCTCCAGCTCGTCCCGCAGCTGCACGGCGGCGTCCCGGGTGTGGCCATAGATGGAGGCATAGGCAATGAGCACGCCCCGCTCTTCCGGGCGGTAGGACGACCACAGATCGTATTTTTCCAGATAATGCCCCAGATTTTCCCGCAGCACCGGGCCATGGAGGGGGCAGATCGTTTCAATATCCAGGGCGGAGGCGGCCTTCAGCAGCTTCTGCACCTGCACGCCGTACTTGCCCACGATGCCGATGTAATAGCGCCGGGCCTCGTCGTCCCAGGGGGCATCCACGTCCAGCGCGCCGAATTTGCCGAAGCCGTCGGCGGAGAAGAGCACCTTGTCCTTTTCGTCATAGGTGACCATCACCTCCGGCCAGTGCACCATGGGGGCAAAGAGGAAGCGCAGAGTGTGCGCACCCAGGCACAGCTGCTCCCCGTCCTTCACCACCAGCCGTGCCGCCTCGGGCAGGTCGGGGAAAAACTGCTCCAGCATCGCAAAAGTCTTGGCGTTGCCCACCAGCGCCGCGCCGGGGTAGCGCTCCAGGAAGCGCTGAATATTGGCCGAATGATCCGGCTCCATATGCTGCACCACAAGATAATCCGGCTCCTGCCGCCCGATGACGGCGGCGATCTTTTCCAGCCACTGCGCCCCAAAGCGGGCATCCACCGTATCCATCACGGCGATCTTCTCGTCCAGAATCACATAGGAATTGTACGCCATCCCCTGCGGCACGGCATACTGCCCCTCAAACAAATCGATCTCGTGGTCATTCACGCCCACATAGCGGATATCCTCCGTCACCATTTCGTAGCCCTCCCGTTTTTTTTACAAAAATTATATCAGAATTTTAGATTGAAGGATGAATTTTTTGTAAATGCCACACCCTGTGGGGGCGGATACCAGCTGCTCGAAGCCTTGCGGCTTTAGCAGCAGTAAAAACTTCTGAGTCCGTAGGGGTCGGCAATTTGCCGACCCGCAGTGTCGCCACTTCGATAGCAGTGCGTTGAATGGTATCAGCCGACGGCTTCCACCAAAAGCTTCCCTTGGGGGAAGCTGGCAGGCCGTAGGCCTGACTGAAGAGGGCTTACCGCACGTAGATCTTCTTAAAGGGTGCGTTGAATGGTACGCACCCCTCCGTAGGGGCGGATACCAGCCGCCCGGAAGGTAACGAACGTGAGCTGTATAGACGAAACGCTCAATCCCGGTACATGACGGGTCGACAAATTGCCGACCCCTACGGACTCAGGCGGTTTTGGCTGTTTTCATTCAATTTACTGCTATCAAAACCGATAGGCTGCGGGCGGCTGATATCCGATGAATCAATTGTATGATTGCCACTGGCAATCATTGATATTCTGATTCGCTGCGCGGAGCACCACCCCTACGGGCTCAAAGTGTTGAACTTTCTACCTTTTTAGTCAAGTCTCTTTCAAAACCATCACCTGAGAGCCCTCTTCAGTCGCTGCGGCGACAGCTATTTAATTATTGTATCATTGCCACCGGCAATGATTGTTATTAAAGATTCGCTGCGCTCTGCAATACCCCACAGGGAAGCTAAGAGATGTATCCTTTTTTGTTATACGTTCATCTTTACTGCTTCCTAAACCGCAACGTTGAGGGTCGGCAGGTTGCCGGCCCCTACGCAGTTGGAGGGGTGCGGCGGCGCGGTGAATTACTGGTTCATCTCATACAGCAGGGCCAGGCCCTTGCGGGTAAGGTCGGGGTCGAAGGTGTGGGGGTGGGTCAGGTGGGCGGTGACGTATTTGCCGCCGCCGCCGGTGAGCAGGAGGGTGACGGGGGTGCCCAGCTCGGCCTCGATGGCGGCTACCAGGCCGTCCACCATGGCGGCGGCTCCCCGGACTGCGCCGGAGAGCATGCATTCCTCCGTATTCCTGCCGATCAGCACCTGGGGATGGGCCACCTGGAGCAGCGGCAGCTGGGCGGTGCGCTGGGCCAGGGCGTTCAGGCAGGTCTGGATCCCGGCGCAGATGATGCCCCCGGCGAACACGCCGCCGGGCAGGATCACGTTCAGCGTGGTAGCGGTGCCCAGGTCGGCGGTGACGGCGGGCAGCGGATAATGGGCGGCGGCCCAGGCGGCGTCCACCAGCCGGTCACGGCCTACTCGCTCCTTCTCCGGCAGCGCCAGCTCCAGGCCGGTTTTCGTCTGCTCCGTCACCAGCAGCGGCGCAACCCCCAGCAGCGCCCCGGCAGCATCCCGCACCGCCTGGGTCACCTGGGGTACCACGCTGGACACGATGGCCCCCCGGCAGACCACCCCCTCCAGCAGGGGGGCCAGGGCGGCAGTGTATTCCGCCGCGCCCCATTCCCGGTGAGTGGCGACCTCCCCGGTAAATTCCACCACCCCGGCGCGAATGCCGGATAAATCCACATTGCTGTTGCCAATGTCAATGACAATAATCATAAAAATTACCTGCTTCGATGTATTCAGCCCCATTATACCCCGACTGCCTCTCTTTGGCAATTACTTTTCTTCCCTTGGTTGCAAAGCGCGGGCCTTTTTGGTATAATGTCTAATAGAAATCGATATGATACGCGGTGGGAAAGGGAAAGAAATTATGGAGAATTTGTCTGGAAAAACCGTTATTCTGGGGATCACCGGCGGGATCGCCGCCTATAAGATGGCCAATGTGGCCAGCGCGCTGCGCAAGAGCGGGGCGCAGGTGCACTGCATCCTGACGAAAAACGCCGCCAATTTTATTACGCCCCTGACCTTTGAAACGCTGACCAACAACCGCTGCATTGTGGATACCTTCGACCGCAATTTCCAGTACGACGTAGCCCACGTGTCCCTGGCCAAGGCGGCTGACCTGATGCTCATTGCCCCGGCCACGGCCAACGTTATCGCCAAGCTGGCCCACGGGCTGGCGGACGATATGCTCACCACCACCGTCCTGGCCGCCCGGTGCCCCAAGCTGGTGGCCCCGGCCATGAACACCGCCATGCTGGAAAATCCCGCCACTCAGGACAATCTGGAGACCCTGGAGCGCTACGGCTTCCGCATTATCCAGCCCGCCGTGGGCATGCTGGCCTGCAAGGATGTGGGCAGCGGCAAGCTGCCGGAGCCGGAAACCCTGGTGGAGGAGGTCAACCGGGAGCTGGCCCGGGAAAAGGACATGGCCGGGCTGCGGGTCACCGTCACCGCCGGGCCGACCCAGGAGGCCCTCGACCCGGTGCGGTTCCTGACCAACCATTCCAGCGGCAAAATGGGCTACGCCATTGCCCGGGAGGCCATGCTGCGGGGGGCGGAGGTGACGCTGATCTCCGGCCCGGTGGCCCTGGCGGCCCCCATGGGCGTCAAGGTCGTTCCCGTTACCACCGCTCAGGATATGCTGCTGGCGGTGCAGGAAGCCCTGCCGGAGACGGACATCCTCATCAAGGCCGCCGCCGTGGCGGACTACCGCCCGGAAACCGTGGCGGACAATAAGCTGAAAAAGGGTGAGGGCGACATGTCCATCCCCCTGGAGCGCACGGCGGACATCCTGGCCTGGGTGGCCCAGCACCGGCATCCGGGGCTGTTCGTCTGCGGCTTCTCCATGGAGACGGAGCATATGGCGGAAAACAGCCGGGCCAAGCTGGCAAAAAAGCGCCTGGACATGATCGTGGCCAACAATCTGAAAACCCAGGGCGCGGGCTTCGGAGTGGAGACCAACGTGGTCACCCTCATCACCCCGGACAGCACCGCCGAGCTGCCCCTGATGCCCAAAACCCAGGTCGCCCAGGCCCTGCTCACCGAAATTCTCCGCCGCCGCGCCCAATAGCCTGTGGATAAATCTGTGGATAATGTGGATAACTCCTGGGGATAACCCCCCGATACTAGTCAAAATCCCCCGCTGTGTCTGAAAAATAGGCACGGCGGGGGCTTTTGTCGATACCGTGGGGGCGTCCCGGTAGGGTATAATGGGGGCACTTTGAGGGCCACCAAGCCCATCTTCCCCATGGACTTCCAAAACGACGCCGAATTCGTGGGCGGCTGCATCGCCGGCGGGCGGCGCTATCTGCACATCAACGCCAACGGCGACTGCGACCCCTGCGTGTTCATCCACTATTCCGATGCCAACATCCGGGAAAAGTCCCTGCTGGAGGTGCTGCAATCGCCCCTGTTCATGGCCTATCACGACGGCCAGCCCTTCAACGACAACCACCTGCGCCCCTGCCCCATGCTGGAAAACCCGGAGAAGCTGCACCAGATGGTCAAGCAGACCGGCGCCCACTCCACCGACCTCCAGTCCCCCGAATCCGCCGACCACCTGTGCGACAAGTGCGTCTCCTACGCCCAAAACTGGCAACCCACCGCCGACCGCCTGTGGCAGTGCAGCTGCGCAAAGAAATAAGCTCAGCACGCAAAAAGCCCATGGCCAATTTCGGCCATGGGCTTAAATAATGCGATTTAGAACAGCGGCACCACGGAGCCGGAGTAGGTTTCGTTGATGTAGGTGCGGACGTCGTCGCTGAGCAGGGCCTTCTTCAGGGCCTGGGTCTTTTCGCTCTCCTCGTTGCCTTCCTTCACCACCAGTACGTTGGCGTAGGTCTGGGCGGAGACGGAGTCGGGATCCTCGGAGGCGATGGCGTCCTTCTCCACGTTCAGACCGGCCTGCAGGGCGTAGTTGCCGTTGATGACGGCCAGGGCCACGCTGTCGCGGACCTTGGGCACCTGAGCGGCCTCAACCTCGCGGATCTTCACGTCCACGCTCTTGTCCACGATGTCCAGGGCGGTGGCCTCCATGCCCACACCCTCCTTCAGGGTGATGATGCCGTTGGCCTCCAGCAGCAGCAGGGCGCGGGCACGGTTGGAGCCGTCGTTGGGGATGGCAATCTCGTCGCCGTCTTCCAGGTCGGCAATGCTGCTCTTGGTACCGGCGTAGATGCCGAAGGGCTCATAATGCACCTGGGCAACGCTCACCAGATGGGTGCCGTTCTCGGCGTTGAAGGTATCCAGGTAGGGCTGATGCTGGAAATAGTTGGCGTCGATCTCGCCGTCCTCGACCACGTTGTTGGGCACCACGTAGTCGCTGTACTCCTTGACCTCCAGCGTCCAGCCGTCCTTCTCCAGCACCTTGGCGGCAGCCTTCAGAATTTCAGCGTGGGGCGTGGGAGAGGCGGCCACGGTGATGACCTTGTCGTTTTTCTTGGCGCAGGCGCCCAGGCTCAGCACCAGGGCCAGGCACAGTACGATTACAGCAAATTTTTTCATAGTAAAGTCTCCTTTTTTATTTCAGACGCTTCCGCGTCCAGAATACATATTTTATTTCCGATTCCGCAGGCGTTTGTCGCATTTGGCGGACAGCCAGGTGCCCAGGCTCTGGAAGATCTGAACCAGCACCACCAGGCCGATGACGGCGATCCACATGACCAGGAACTTGAAATTATAGTAGCCATAGTTGATGGCGATCTGCCCCAGGCCGCCGCCGCCGATGATGCCGGCCATAGCGCCATAGCCCAGGATGGTGGCCACCGTAATGGTGCAGCCGGAGATCAGGCTGGGCAGCGCCTCCGGCAGCATGACCTTGGTGACGATCTGCCAGGGGGATGCGCCCATGCTCTGCGCGGCCTCCACCACGCCCTGGTCGACTTCCCGCAGGCTTCCCTCCACCATGCGCGCCACCAGAGGAAAGGCGGCGATCACCATGGGCGGAATGGTGGCAATGGTGCCCACCTTGGTGCCCACAATGACCTTGGACAGGGGCAGGCAGATAATCATCAGGATCAGGAACGGCACGCTGCGCAGCAGGTTGATGACCACGTTCATCACCGCCATCACGGGCTTGGGCAGGGGCTTGACACCCTCCCGCTCCCCCGTCACCAGCAGCACGCCCAGGGGCAGGCCGATGACGTAGGCGAACAGCACCTCCAGCGCCAGGGAGTACAGCGTCTCCCAGATGGCAAAGCCATATTCGCTGTAGATGATCTGCATCTGGTTCGCAACCTTTACCGGGTCGGAAAACAAATCAAACATTACTGAATCACCTCCGCAGTCACACCCTCAAAATGATTGAGGTAGTCCAGAACCTCCTGCTTCTTCGCCGCGTCCTCCGGCAGGCTCACCAGCATGGTGCCGAAGGCCTTGCCGTCCACGTTGCGGGTGTCCGCGCCCAGGATGCTGAGCTTGATGCCCTTCTCCATGGCCACCTCCGCAATGATCGGCTCCTCGGAGGTGTTGCCGTTGAAGGCGATCCGGGCCACCGGCCCGACCCAGGTGGAAAGGGGCAGCGCCACATCCGGCGAGACCAGCCGCCGCCCGGCGGCGGACTGAGGATTGGAGAACACCTGCTCCACATCGCCGATCTCGGCCACCCGGCCGCTGTCCAGAATGGCCACCCGGTTACAGATCTGCTCGATCACGGACATCTGGTGGGTGATGAGGATCACCGTAATGCCCCGCTCCCGGCTGATGGTCTGCAACAGATTCAGAATGGAATTGGTGGTCTGGGGATCCAGGGCGGAGGTCGCCTCGTCGCACAGCAGCACCTCCGGGTCGGAGGCCAGCGCCCGGGCGATGGCGATACGCTGCTTCTGCCCGCCGGACAGCTGCACCGGGTAGGCCCCCGCCTTGTCCGGCAGCCCCACGGTCTCCAGCAGCTCCTTTGCCCGGCTCTTTGCCTTGGCCTTGGAGACGCCCTCCAGCTCCAGGGGGAAGCAGATGTTGTCCAGCGCCGTGCGCTGCTCCAGCAGATTGAAGCTCTGGAAGATCATGGATATCTTCCGCCTTACCTGCCGCAGCTGCTTGGTGGACATGGCCGTCAGATCCTGGCCGTGGAAAAGCACCTGCCCCTCGTCCGGCCGCTCCAGAAGATTGATGCACCGCACCAGGGTGCTCTTGCCTGCGCCGGACAGGCCGATGATGCCGAAAATCTCCCCCGGCTTCACCGCCAGCGTCACCTGCTGCAGGGCGGCCACCTGCTCAGCCCCGGCGCCAAAGGTCTTGGAAAGCCCGCGCAGCTCCACAATGGGTTCCAATCAAATCCCTCCCGTTTTAAAATAAAAAATCCGTCCTCATGCCAATCAGCACAAGGACGGATGCAAATCCGTGTTACCACCTTGTTTCGCAGCCCCCTCGCGGAATGCTGCCTCAGGGAGTACCATCATACTCCTGCGCTTTAACGGGCGCACCCGTCATGGGCCAATTATCACCCATGCGGCTCCGGGGCCATGTTCAGCGCGTCTATCCGTACCCCTTTCCACCAAACGGGGCTCTCTGCACGGCATCGGCGGGCTTACTCTTCCCATCACTGCCTTCTCAAAATCGATGGTGCTATACTAGCGCAACTTCCCCCGTTTGTCAAGAGCTTTTGAAAAATTTTTACCAACTTGTTTAGTAGGTAATATTTTCAACAAATCCACCCCCACTTTTTTGTAACATCCACCACCCGCCCCCCGACGGTTTTGCCAGCAGTAAGTTAAATAGAAACATAAAAATCAACTACCCCCCGTAGGGGTCGGCAATTTGTCGACCCTCAACCCCGCGGTTTAGGAAGCAGTAAAGATGAACGCATACCGTAAAAGAATACACCCCTCAAGCTTCCCCACGGGGGAAGCTTGAGAGAGGGCTACAATCTGCTCCCATTCATCGCACTGCTATCAAGGCGACAACGTTGCGGGGCGACAAATTGCCGCCCCCTACGAACTCAGAAGCTTTTAGCAATTTTCATTCAACTGACAGCTCAATTCCGCGACGTTGCGGACGGCTGGTATCCGCCCCTACGGGTGGGGTGCTTGCTATTCAACGCGGTGCGATTGAAACCGTAAGGTTCAGGGTCGGCAGGTTGCCAACCCCTACGGAGGGGGCGCAGCGCTCAACGGGCTGCCGCCGAAGCGGCAGGGCGGCGAGGGCTTCACTTTTAAAGTATCTCTGAGTGACACATCGGGGCAGCTCCGTGTGGAGCTGCCCCGATGGTGATCTTAAAAAATCAGATTAGCCGTTGGCGCGCATCTGAGCGAAGCACTCGCTGCAGTACACGGGACGATCGGACTTCGGCTCGAAGGGAACCTTAGCCTCGCCGCCGCAGCGTGCGCAGGTAGCGGTGAAGAACTCACGGGGGCCACGGGTGCTGTTCTTGCGGGCATCACGACATGCCTTGCAGCGCTGAGGCTCATTCTGGAAGCCGCGCTCGGCATAGAAAGCCTGCTCACCGGCGGTGAACACGAACTCGTTGCCGCAATCTTTGCACTTCAAAGTCTTATCTTCGTACATTTGGAAATACCTCTCTCCGTTATATTTGCCCCGTGAAAGTCTACCGGAATGGTTGAATACGCAGGGTCTGGATTATGTGGCCAAATGCGGCCACTGTTGAGAATTATACACACTTGTGTGGGAGTTGTCAATCCTTTATGAAAATTTTATTTTATTTTTTATCACATTTATGCACTATGCCAACCGTGGACAAACGTACACATCACAGAGACATGCGTCAAAGGCTGAACTGGGTCTGCCCCTCGTAGGGGATGTGCAGATGGTCATAGGCCAGCTGGGTGACGCACCGCCCCCGGGGGGTGCGGGTCAGGAAGCCCAGCTGCATCAGGTACGGCTCGTAAACATCCTCCAGGGTGACGGACTCCTCGCCGATGGTGGCGGCCAGGGTCTCCAGGCCCACGGGGCCGCCGCCGTAGTTGCGGATGATGGCGGTGAGCATCCGGCGGTCGATGGCGTCCAGGCCCAGCTTGTCCACCTCCAGCCGGCTCAGGGCCATGTCGGCGGCCTCCTTGGTGATGATTCCGTCGCCCATGATCTGCGCGAAGTCCCGCACCCGGCGCAGGAAGCGGTTGGCAATTCTGGGGGTGCCCCGGCTGCGGGAGGCGATCTCCACCGCGCCCTGGGGGTCGATCTGCATGCCCAGGATGGCGGCGGAGCGGGTGACGATCCGGGCCAGCTCCTCCGTCTTATACAGCTCCAGCCGCAGCGACACGCCGAAGCGATCCCGCAGGGGGGCGGACAGCTGGCCTGCACGGGTGGTTGCACCCACCAGGGTGAATTTGGGCAGATCCAGGCGGATGGAGTTGGCGCTTGGCCCCTTGCCCACGATGATATCGATGGCGAAATCCTCCATGGCCGGATAGAGAATTTCCTCCACCACCCGGTTCAGGCGGTGGATCTCGTCGATGAACAGAATGTCCCCCGGATTCAGGTTGGTCAGCAGCGCCGCCAGGTCGCCGGGCTTTTCAATGGCGGGGCCGGAGGTGATGCGGATGTTCACCCCCATCTCGTTGGCAATGACCCCTGCCAGGGTGGTCTTGCCCAGGCCGGGAGGGCCGTAGAGCAGGGTGTGGTCAAGGCATTCCCCCCGCTGCCGGGCTGCCTCGATGTAGACGGAAAGATTCCCCTTTGCCTTCTCCTGGCCGGTGTAGTCCGCCAGCAGCTTGGGCCGCAGGCCGATCTCCGCCGCGTCCTGGGGCACAAAGGTGGGGGTAATGATGGGCGTTTCCAGCCCTTCGGAAAATTCCAGACTCATAATTTACCTCAGTATTTGATAATATCCCTTCCAAGGATTATCCCTTCATCACCATGGCCTTCAGGGCGTAGCGGACGAGTTCCTCCGTGGGTGCGCCGGGGTCTGCGCCCTTCAGGGCCTGGTTGATCTCGGCGGGGGAATAGCCCAGCTCCTGCAATGCCGCCGTGGCCAGGGCGAGGCTGCCGCTCCCCTGGGGCGCGGCTGCCGCGGCTCCGGCGGACAGATCGAATTCCATATTGCTGCCGCCCAGCTTGTCCTTCAGCTCCAGGATGATCCGCTGGGCGATTTTTTTGCCCACGCCCTGGGCGGCGGTGAGCATCTTCTCGTCCCCGGTCATGACGGCCAGGGTGAAATTCTGCGGCCCCCCGGCGGAGAGGATGGACAGCGCCGCCTTGGGGCCGACGCCGTTGATGCCGGTGAGCAGCTCAAAGCAGCGCTGCTCCTCCCGGGAAATGAAGCCGTACAGGTCGTAGGCATCCTCCCGGATGGACTCGGTGACGAACAGGCGGGCATCGGTGTTCAGCTTCAGCTGGGCGGCGGTATAGCCCGTGATGCGGCAGCCGTAGCCCACGCCGCCGCAGTCGATCACCGCCAGGCCCGGCTCCAGGATGGTCACCTTGCCGGAAACATAATAAATCATATCGTTCTCCTATCTGCGCTGGCCTGCGGCCAGCAGGCTGGTGCTGCTGCGGGCGTGGCACAGGGCGATGGCCACCGCGTCGGCGGCGTCGTCCGGCTTGGGCACCGCCTCCAGGTGGAGGATGCGCTTGGTCATATCCATCACCTGATGCTTGCTGGCATTGCCATAACCCACCACGGCCTGCTTGACCTGCATGGGCTTGTACTCAAAAATCGGAATATTGGCCTGCTGCACGGCCAGCAGGATCACCCCCCTGGCCTGGGCCACGTTGATGCCGGTGGTGACGTTGTGGCCGAAGAACAGCTCCTCGATGGCCACCGCGTCCGGCTTTTCCATGGTCAGCAGCTGCACCATATCATTGTAGATCACGCTCAGCCGCCAGTAAAAATCCGTGTTCGGCGGGGTGGTGATGGCGCCGCAGCGCAGCAGCCGGAACTGGCTCCGCTGGGCGTGGAGCAGCCCGAAGCCGGTGATGCCGTAGCCGGGGTCGATGCCCAGAATTTTCACAGCCCACCTCGCATGATGCGGATGTATTGATAAATGACCAGCGCGATAAACAGCACCACGCCCACTCTGGCGGCCCAGACCTGCCAGGCCGGGCGGGGGACGTAGCCGCGCTTTTCCTCGTTGTTCTCCATGAAATTCACCTCACCGAGTATCATAACACATTTGTTCTGGAATGCCAACCCTCATTTTTCGCCCCGGAAAAAATTTGCCCCTTTCACATGATTTTGGAAACATCGGACATAATAGTGCTGAAAAGGCGGGTGGGTAAATGGAGGAATTCTCCTTAGCAACAAAGATTTATGCGGGAGCCGGTGCCGTCTGCGCGCTGGAGCGGTTCAAGGCCCGGCGGCTGCTACTGGTAACGGATCCCTATTTTATGAAGAACGGCACGGCGGAGCGGATCGCAAAGCTGTCGGGCGCGGAGCAGGTGGAATATTTTGACGCCGTGCAGCCCGACCCCACGGTGGCCCTGGCCGCCGAGGGCACGGCAAAGCTGAAGCAGTTCCAGCCGGAGCTGCTGGTGGCCCTGGGCGGCGGCAGCGCCATGGACTGCGCCAAGGCCATGGCCTATTTTGCCCAGGGGAGCTTCCCGCTGGTGGCCATTCCCACCACCTCCGGCTCCGGCTCGGAGGTCACGGATTTTGCGATCCTGACCCACGGCAAGGCCAAGCATCCCCTGGTGGACGAAAAGCTGCGGCCCGACGCCGCCATTCTGGACAGCGACCTGCTGGACGCGCTGCCGCCGGGGCTGATCGCGGATTCCGGCTTTGATGTGCTGACCCATGCCATGGAGGCCTATGTGGCCACCCGGGCCGGTGTGATCTCGGACATGTATGCCCGTGAGAGCTTCCGCATTGCCTACGCGGTGCTGCCGGCCTCCTACGCCGGGCGCAAGGAGGTGCGGCTACGGATGCATCTGGCCTCCACCATGGCGGGGGTCGCGTTTTCCCAGGCGGGGCTGGGGGTGTGCCATGCCATTTCCCACAGCCTGGGCGGCCTGTTCCATGTACCCCACGGCAGGCTGAACGCGGTGCTGCTTCCGGCGGTGCTCAGCTGCAATTCCAACGCGGCGCTGCACCGCTACGCAGAGCTGGCCCGGGCGGCGGGAATGGCGGGCAGCGCCGACGCCGTGGCGGTGCGGAACCTGAAAAACGGGCTGCTCCGCCTGCGCCGGGAGCTGGGTCTGCCGGAGAGTCTGGCCCAGGCGGGGATCCCGCCCCAGAAGATCCGGGAGAGCCTGCCCCGGATCGTGGAGGCGGTGCTGGAGGATCCCTGCATTGCAACCAATCCCATTCCCGTGGAGGAATTTGTGATCCGCCGGATTCTGGAGGAGGCGGGGGGCCGTGGATGAGACGCTTCTGAGCGTGGGCCTGGATGTGGGCACGACCTCGACCCAGATGGTGGTGTCCCGGCTGACGGTGCACAACCGGGCGGGGGCCTTTGCCGTGCCGGAGCTGGAGATTCAGGAGCGGGAGCTGCTGTATCAAAGCCCGGTGTATTTTACCCCCCTGCTGGAGGGGAACCGCATGGATGCCCCCGCGCTGCGCCGCATCGTGGAGCGGGAATATGAGCGCGCGGGCATCTCCCGCGCCGATGTGGATACCGGCGCGGTGATCGTCACCGGCGAGACCAGCCGGACGGAGAACGCCGCCGCCGTAACGGAGGCCCTGGCCGACCTGGCGGGGAATTTCGTGGTGGCGGCAGCGGGGCCGGATCTGGAAAGCGTCCTGGCCGCCAAGGGCGCGGGAGCGGTGGATTATAGTGAAAAAACCGGCGAAACGGTGCTGCATATGGACATCGGCGGCGGCACCAGCAACCTGGCGCTGATCCGCCGGGGGGAGATCGCTGCCACCGGCTGCCTGAACGTGGGCGGCAGACTGATTAAGCTGGACGGCGGCATCATCACCTATATTTCCCCGGTGCTGCGGGGAATTTTTCAGGGAGCCGTGGGGGACCGGCTGGAAAAGGAGGCCGGGCAGCGCCTGGCCCGCCGCCTGACGGAGGCCCTGGAGATGGCGGCGGGACTGCGGCCCAGCGACGGCCTGCTGGAGCGGCTGACCACGGCGGAGGCAGAGGGAACGCTGCCGCTGAACGCGCCGGGGGAGGCGCTGACCATTTCCTTCTCCGGCGGCGTGGCGGACTGCATCCGGCAGCCGCTGCCCTGGGAGCGGTTCGGCGACCTGGGCGTCCTGCTGGGGCAGGCCATCCGGGAAAGCGTTCTGTGCGCCGGGAAATATGTGCTGGGCAGCCAGACCATCCGGGCCACCGTCATCGGCGCGGGCTGCCACAGCACCCAGCTCTCCGGCAGCACGGTGTTCAGCCAGAATGTGTTGTTCCCGCTGAAAAACATCCCGGTGATCCAGTCGGAGGCGCAGCGCATACAGCAGGAGGGGCCGGTGTTTCTGGCGCTGCCCGGGATGGGGAACCCATCCTATCAGCAGCTTTCGGCGCTGGCCGGGGAACTGGCGCAGCTGCCCCAGCCGATCTATTTGTGCCTGGAGCAGGACATGGCCAAGGCCCTGGGGCAGGCGCTGGCCCTGCGGCTGGGGACGAACGCGGCGATCCTGTGCATCGACCGCATCCGGGTACGGGCCGGGGACTATCTGGACGTGGGCGAGCAGCGAGGCCCCGCCTTCCCGGTGGTGGTGAAAACCCTGGTGCTGCAAAAAAGTGAAACATAGGCGAGGAGGTTTACAATGAATAAGCAGGAGCTGACCGCCATGGTGGCGGAAATATTGGGGCAGATGGGGCACGAGCCGGCGGTGAAGGCCGCCGACTACCGCCCCACCCGGCCCCAGCCGGAGCAGCAGCCCCCGGATTTCCGGGACGGCGATTTTGTGCCGGATATCACGGCGCTGGATCTGCGAAAGCTGTATCTGGTGGAGCACCCGGAGCGGGAGGCGGAATACCGCCGCCTGAAGGAGAAAACCCCTGCCCGCCTGGGCTGCGGCAAGGCCGGGGCCAGATACAAGACCCTGACCATGCTGCGCTTCCGGGCCGACCACGCGGCGGCCCAGGACACGGTGTTTATGCAGGTGCCGGAGGATTTTGCCAAAAATCACGGCATGGTGGAGATACAGACCCGCTGCCGCAGCAAGGACGAATACCTGACCCGGCCCGACCTGGGGCGAAGCTTTGACGAGGAGAACGCCGCAAAGCTCCGCGCCGCCGTGCCGAACCGGCCCAGAGTGCAGCTCGTGATCGGCGACGGGCTGTCCTCCGCGGCCATCATGGCCAACGCCATGGACTGCGCCGCCGCCATCCGGGATGGGCTGAAGCTTCGCGGGATCGAGACGGATAACCCCGTGTTCGTCCGCTACTGCCGGGTGGGCGCGGGGGACGCGGTGGGCGACATTACCGGGTGCGAGCTGGTGTGTGTGCTGGTGGGCGAGCGGCCGGGCCTGGTGACGGACAAGAGCATGTCCGCCTACCTGACCTACCAGCCCCGCACCGGGGTACTGGAATCCAGCCGCACGGTGGTGAGCAATATCCACGCCCAGGGCACCCCTGCCGTGGAGGCCGGGGCGCACATCGCGGGGCTGATCGAGACGATCCTCCGGCGGAAGGTCTCCGGCGTGCAGCTGCATCTGGAGGAGGGCGCATGATCCCCGTCCGGGTTCTGGCGGTGCGCTATCTGGCCAACGCCGCGCCGCCGCTGTGCCGGGGGCTGGGCGCGCCGGAGGGCTATTCCTCCCTGGCCATGCTCACCACGGACTGCGACGACGCCACCTATATCGCTCTGGACGCCGCCACCAAGGCGGCCCAGGCGCAGGTTTGCTATGCCCGCAGCTTTTACGCAGGCAGCGCCAACGCCTCTACCCCCAACGCCGGGGAAGTCATCGGCATCCTGGCGGCCCGCACCCCCGGCGCGGCCAGGAGCGCCATGGAGGCGGCCCTGAGCACCCTGGAGCGGGTGGGCTTCGAGGAGCTGAGCGGCGTGCCCTGCCTGGCCCACACCGTCAGCAGCGTGGGCTCCTTCCTGGCGGCGGAGGCAAATGTCCCGGTGGGCAGCGCCATTGCCTACCTGATCGCCCCGCCGCTGGAGGCCATGTACGCCCTGGACGAGGCCATGAAGGCGGCGGACGTGACGCTGTGCAAGCTCTATGCCCCGCCCAGCGAAACCAACTTCGGCGGCGCTCTCCTGAGCGGCACCCAATCCGCCTGCACCGCCGCCTGCGCCGCCTTCCGCGAAAAAGTAAAACAGGTAGCCCAATCCCCCCACGCCGCCAAAATTCTTTGAGTTCGTAGGGGGCGGCAATCTGCCGCTCCGCAACGTAACGGAACAGAGCGGTGCGTTGAATGGGAGCAGCTTCCGCTCCCACCAAAGCTTCCCTTGGGGGAAGCTGGCAGCCCGTAGGGCTGACTGAAGAGGGCTACCGCAGTACGTTCTTTTTTAAGGGTACGGTGAATGGTACACTCTAATCCGTAGGGGCGGATACCAGCCGCCCACCATGTACCGGGATTGAGCTGCCGGTTGAATGAACATCACCAAAAGCTTCTGAGCTCGTAGGGGGCGGCAATTTGTCGCCCCGCAATCTGACGGAACAGAGCGGTGCATTGAATGGAAGCAGCCAAAGGCTACCTCCAAAAGCTTCCCTGGGGGAAGCTGGCAGCCCGCAGGGCTGACTGAAGAGGGCTTACCGCAGTACGTTCTTTTTTAAGGGCAAGTTGAATGGTACACGCTAATCCGTAGGGGCGGATATCAGCCGCCCGAAAGGTAACGAAACTGAGCTGCCAATTGAGCGGAAGCCGCCGAAAGCCTTTGCCCCGTAGGGGTCGGCAATTTGTCGACCCTCAACCTTGCGGGACAGAGCAGAATGTTGAATGGGGGCAGGCTGCGGCCACTACTAAAGCTTCCCCCACAGGGAAGCTTAGGGATGTATACGTCGGGGTATACGGTGATCTTTACTGCTATCGAAACCGATAGGTTAAGGGTCGACAAATTGCCGACCCCTACGGACTCAGTTGTTTTGCCTGCTCCCGTTCAATAGACTGCTATCGAAACCGCAAGGCTGCGGGCGGCTGGTATCCGCCCCTACGGGCCCAGAGTGTTTTAGATTTTACCTTTTTAGTTGCGTCTCTCTCGAAACCGTTAGCTGAGTGCCCTCTTCAGTCGCTGCGGCGACAGCTTCCCCCGCAGGGAAGCTTGGGGGATGCATACGTCAGGTTATACGGTCATCTTTACTGCTTCCTAAACCGCCAGGCCGCGGGTCGGCAGGTTGCCGACCCCTACGGGGAGGGCGGTGGGAGGAGAGCCTTCAATATTTTAAAAATTCAATTATGAAAGGAAACAACACGATGGATACGAATGCATTGGGAATGATCGAGACCAAGGGGCTGGTGGCTGCTATTGAGGCGGCGGATGCCATGGTCAAGTCGGCAAATGTGCAGCTCATCGGCAAAGAGCAGGTGGGCGGCGGTCTGGTGACCGTGATGGTACGCGGGGACGTGGGCGCGGTGAAGGCCGCCACGGATGCCGGGGCCGCTGCCGCCGAAAAGGTGGGCGAGCTGATCTCCGTCCACGTGATCGCCCGCCCCCATGTGGAGGTGGACAACATCCTGCCCAAGGGCAAGCCCGCCGGAGCGCAGTAAATGCTCTATTCCGAGGAGGCCGTCCGGGCCAACATCCGCAGCCGGGACGGCAGACGGGTATTCTTCCTGGGCAGCGGGGACAATCTCACCAGCGCCGCCCGGGACTACCTGCGCCGGGAGCGGATCGAAATTCTCCCGGCGCAGGCGGCAAGGCCGGAGCGCTTCGCGCTGCTGGGCGGCGGCTACTGCGAGGAAAAGCCGGAGCACATGACCCACCTGGACGGGGTGACCCTGGCCCCCAAGACCCATCCCCGGATTCTTTTCCGGGGAAAGGTGGACACGCTGGAGGCCCGGCTGATCCTGTGCCGCCTGCATGTGCCTCGGTTCAGTGGGGAGCTGAAGGAGATTCTGGACTACACCCGGCTCCTGCTGCGCTGCGAGGTGCTGGGCGAGCCGGTGCCGGAGCGCGGGCTGCTGGGGCTGACGGAAAGTGAGCTGCGCCGCCGCAGCCACTTCCCCCAGGAATTCTACGGCCAGCCCCATTTCATGCCGGAAAGCGAGGACGGGCAGGAGATCGCCCACCTGAATCTGGCCCGCTGCGCCGCCCGGGAGGCGGAGCTGGCAGCGGCGGCGGCCTTTACCGACGCCTACGGCCAGGTGAGCCGGGCCGACCTGCTGCGGGCCATGAACCGGCTGAGCAGCGCCATCTATCTGCTGATGATCCGTCAGCGCGCATTGAGGAAAGAGGGAACGCCATGAAGCTGAAAACCACCCTTTTGGGAAAGACATACGTATTCCGGGACTTGAAGCAGGTGCTTGCCAAGGCCAACGAGGAAAAGACCGGCGACAAGCTGGCGGGCCTGGCCGCTGAGACCGCCCAGGAGCGGGTGGCGGCCAAGGTGGTGCTGTCCGCCGTCACCCTGGGCGAGCTGCGCGAGAATCCCGCCGTCCCCTATGAGCGCGACGAGGTGACCCGCATCATCCAGGACGACGTAAACGAGACGGAGTATGCAAAAATCAAAAATTGGACGGTATCCGACCTGCGGGAATGGCTGCTGGCCGAAACCACCACGGATGCCGACATCCGCCGCCTGCGCCGGGGGCTGACCAGCGAAATGGTGGCCGCCGTGTGCAAGCTGATGAGCAACCTGGATCTGATCTACGCGGCCAATAAGATCACCGTCACCGCCCACTGCAACACCACCATCGGCCTGCCCGGCACTCTGAGCTGCCGCCTCCAGCCCAACCACACCACCGACGACCCGGACGGCATCACCGCCTCCGTGCTGGAGGGTCTGTCCTTCGGCGCGGGGGACGCGGTGATCGGCCTGAACCCGGTCACCGATTCCCCGGAGCAGGTGGGCAAGGTGCTGCGCCGCTTCCAGGAGATCAAGGAGCACTGGGAAATTCCCACCCAGATCTGCGTCCTGGCCCATGTGACGGCGCAGATGAAGGCGGTAAAAAAGGGCGCGCCCTGCGACCTGATCTTCCAGTCCATCGCGGGCAGCGAAAAGGGAAACAGCGCCTTCGGCTTCTCGGCGGATACCATCGAGGAGGCCCGGCAGCTCCTGCTGCACCAGGGCACGGCGGAGGGGCCGAACGTGCTGTATTTTGAGACGGGCCAGGGGAGCGAATTGTCCTCGGATGCCCATTATGACACCGACCAGGTGACCATGGAGGCCCGCTGCTACGGCTTTGCCAGGCGGTTCCGGCCCTTCCTGGTGAACACGGTGGTGGGCTTCATCGGGCCGGAATATCTGTATGACGCCCGCCAGGTCACCCGTGCGGGGCTGGAGGATCACTTCATGGGCAAGCTCACCGGCATCCCCATGGGCTGCGACTGCTGCTATACCAACCACATGAAGGCGGATCAGAACGACATTGAGAATCTGGCAAGCCTTTTGACCCTGGCCGGGTGCAATTACTTCATGGGCATCCCCCACGGGGATGACATCATGCTCAACTACCAGACCACCGGCTTCCGGGAAACGGCCGCCCTGCGGGAGATCACCGGCAAGACCGCCATCCCCGCATTCCAGCGGTGGCTGGAAAAGCAGGGCTTTGTGGAGCACGGACACCTGACGGCCAAGGCCGGGGACGGCTCGTCCCTGTTATTCTGAAACGGGGGGATACCATGGATTTTGATAAGGATTTGGCCGCCCGCCAGCAGGCGCGGGAGCTGGCGCGGCAGGCAGAGCAGGCCCAGAACCGGCTGTGCGAATTTTCCCAGGAGCAGCTGGATCGCATCGTAGAGGCCGTGGCCTCCGCCTTCTCCGGGGAGGCGGTGACCCTGGCGGAGGAGGCGGTGCAGGAAACCGGCTTCGGCAACATCCGGGATAAGACTGCCAAGAACCGCTTTGCCTCGGAAAAGGTGCTTTCCGCCGTAAAAGACATGAAAACCGTGGGCATTCTGACAAGGGACGCCCAGAAGCGGCTGTGGGAGGTCGGCGTTCCCGTGGGGGTGATCGCCGCCATCGTGCCCAGCACCAACCCCACCTCCACCGTATGCTACAAGGCCATCATCGCCCTGAAAGCAGGCTGCGCCATCATCTTTTCGCCCCACCCCAAGGCCGTCTCCTGCACCCGCCATGCGGCGGAGCTGGTGGCCCGGGCGGCGGAGGCGGCGGGCGCGCCCAAGGGGGCCGTCAGCTGCCTGACCATTCCGGCCCTGGCCGGGTGCCAGGAGCTGATGAGCGCGCCGGAGGTGCGGCTGATCCTGGCCACCGGCGGCCCCGGCATGGTCAGAGCCGCCTATTCCTCCGGCAAGCCCGCCATCGGCGTGGGCGCGGGCAACGGCCCGGCCTATATCCACCGCTCGGCGGACGTACCGGCGGCCATTGCCTGCATTGCGGCCTCCAAGACTTTCGACAACGGCACGGTCTGCGCCTCGGAGCAGAGCATCATCGTGGAAAAGAGCATGGAGGAGGCCGTCCGGGCCGAGGCCCAGCGCCAGGGCTTCTATTTCATGCCGGAGCAGGAGGCGGGGAAGCTGGCGCGGCTCCTGTTCCGCCCCACCGGCGGACTGAACCCGGACATCGTGGGTAAATCCGCCCTGGCCCTGTCCAAGCTGGCGGGCTTCGAGGTGCCGCCGGGCACCCGGATTCTGGTGGCGCGGGAGCAGCAGGCGGGGCCGACCCGGCCCTACTCCATGGAAAAGCTCTGCCCGGTGCTGGCCTTCTTCGTCATGGACAGCGAGGACGCCGTGCTGGATAAGGCGGTGGAGGTGCTGCGCCACGAGGGCAGCGGCCACACCTTTGTCATCCACGCCCAGGACGAGGCGGTGATCCGCCGCTTTGCGCTGAAGATCCCCGTCTCCCGGTTCCTGGTCAACGCCCCGGCGGCCCTGGGGGGCATCGGCGCGGCCACCAACCTCTTCCCGGCCCTGACCCTGGGCTGCGGCGCAGTGGGGGGCAGCAGCTCCTCAAACAATGTGTCGCCCCTGGATTTGATCAACATCCGCCGGGTGGCCTGGGGCATTGAGGAGGAGCGCTCCGGCGCTCCCGTCAGCGAGGTGGACGCGGCGCTGGTGGAGCAGCTGGCAAAGAAAATTCTGGAGCGGCTGGGGTGAGCGCATGGATTTGGAAAATCTGATTCAGGCGGTGGCGGACAGCCTCTTTGTGGAGCTGGAGGCCTCCGGCCGCCATGTCCACGTGACCAAGGAGCAATCCATGGCGCTGTTCGGCCATTTGCTCACCCCCAAGCGTCCCCTCTCCCAGCCGGGGCAGTTCCTGGCCCAGGAGCGGGTGACGGTGGTAGGCCCCAAGGGGGAATTCCGGGACGTAGCCGTTCTGGGGCCGGAGCGCGGCGAGGGCCAGGTGGAAATTTCCCTGACTGACGCCAGAACCCTGGGCATTGCCGCCCCCGTCCGCCTGTCCGGGGACATTCAGAATACCCCCGGCGCGGAGCTGGTGGGGGAGCGGGGCCGGGTGCGGCTGCTGCGGGGCGTGATCGCCGCCAAGCGGCACATCCATCTGACGCCCCGGGCGGCCCAACGCTTCGGCGTAAAGCACGGGGAAAGCGTCCGGCTCAAAACCCTGACGGAGCGCCCGGTGATTTTTGAGGATGTGTCCATCCGCGTCAGCGACAAGTTCGCGCCCTATGCCCACCTGGACTATGACGAGGCCAACGCCTGCGGCTTCCGCAAGGGCGACCTGGGGAGAATCGTCAAATGAGCCGGGCGCTGCTGATCGGCCGGGAGCCGGGGAGCGATCTGGGCTTTTCCTATACGGCGGAGCCGCCCTACGACGCGGTGGTCATCGGCTCGCTTACCCTGGGGCAGCTGCTGCGCTTCCGGGATGAGCGGGTGCTGGAAGCCCTGGCCCAGGGCAAGCAGGTGCTGCTGTACACGCCGGGCCTGCCGGAATCGCCCCGCAGCCGTCCGCTGGCCGGGAGCCTGTCCTCCGCCCAGCGGGAGCTGAAAAACTGGGGCGTGCTCTTCACCGACGGCGGCCGCAGGCGGCTGATTACGGCCCAGGAGGCAAAGCTCATGCGTCAGCGGGGCCAGCAGCCCGGCTACGACGCGGTGCTCACCCCCCTGGCAAAGGAAATATTGGAGGGAAACGATTGAAAATCGGTAATGTTGTAGGTTCCATTTGGGCCACCCGAAAGGCCCAGTGCCTTCAGGGCCAGACCTTCCTGGTGGTGCGCGCCGGGGACGAGGAGCTGGTGGCCGCCGACCAGGTGGGCGCAGGCCCCGGCGACCGGGTGCTGCTGGCCACCGGCACCGTGGCCTCCCGCTATTGCATGGACGCCCCGGTGGACGCTGCGGTGGTGGCCATTGTGGATGACGGGAAAAAGCATTCGGAGGGATAAGTCATGTCTGCTGACCAGCTGCTGATCGCCCTGATGGCGCTGTTTGCCGTGCTGGGCGCGCTGGATCGCATCTTCGGCGGCCGCTTCGGCATCGGTAAGGAATTTGAAAGCGGCATCCTGACCATGGGCTCCCTGGCCCTGGCCATGGTGGGCATCGTGTGCCTGGCCCCGGTGCTGGCAGCGGTGCTGCGCCCGGTGGTGGTGCCGGTATACCGCATTCTGGGCGCGGACGCGGCCATGTTTGCCGGCTCCATCCTGGCCTGCGACATGGGCGGCGGCGCGCTGGCCCGGGAGCTGACCCAGAACGCCGATGCGGCGGCCCTGGGCGGCGTCATCACCGGCTCTATGCTGGGGGCCACGGTGGTGTTCACCATCCCCGTAGCCATGGGAATATTGGACGAGGGCGACCGCCCCGCCATGGCCAAGGGCATCCTCTGCGGCATCATCACCATCCCGGCGGGAGTGCTGGTGGGCGGCCTGGTGGCCGGGTTCCCCCTGGGAATGGTAGCCCAGAATCTGATCCCCATCGTGATCCTGGCGGCGCTGATTGCCCTGGGCTTGTGGCGGGCGGAAAGGGCCATGGTCAGGGGCTTTGAGCTGTTCGGCAAGGGCGTGGTGGCGGTAAGCACCGCAGGGCTGGCCGCGGCCATTGTGCAGTCGCTGACGGGATGGGCCATCATCCCCGGCATGGCCCCCATCGCAGACGGCTTCCAGACCGTGGGCAGCATCGCCATCGTCCTGGCGGGCGCCTTCCCGCTGGTGGCCATCCTGACCCGGCTGCTGCAAAA
Source organism: uncultured Oscillospiraceae bacterium (assembly GCA_934565795.1). GTDB lineage: Bacteria > Bacillota > Clostridia > Oscillospirales > Oscillospiraceae > Faecousia. The sequence goes on along the minus strand of CAKTIM010000008.1, from coordinate 28,717 downwards.
GCCCCTGCTTGCTGCAGGGAGGCACCTGGGCATCAACGACGTGGCCGCCGCCGGCCTCATCGCCAGCCTGGCCAATTCCATTGCCACCTTCGGCATGGTAAAGGATATGAATCCCAGGGGCAAGGTGGTAAATATCGCCTTTGCTGTCTCCGCCGCCTTCGTCTTTGGCGACCACCTGGGCTTCACCGCAGGCTTTGCCCCGGAGCTGCTCCCCGCCGTGATCCTGGGCAAGCTCTCCGGCGGCGTCAGCGCCGTAATCGTGGCGCTTCTGCTCACGGCAAAAGAGGAAGAATCCGAGAAACGTTCATAATTTGTCCGCATTTTGTTTTCAAATCCGTTATTGGGCGTTCAAAACCTCACGGTATCCTAAAGCCATGAAAGGTTGCGGAAGCCGTGAGCCGCTCCCTTTCGATCCGTAGACCCCTCTTTTCTACCTCTCTTCTTTCTAACCCCTTTTGCAAGAAATCCCCGCTGCACCCGCAGCGGGGATTTCGTCGTCCTCTCCAGAATACCCTCCCGTAGAGGTCGGCAACCTGCCGACCCTGGACCTTACGGTTTCGATCGCATCGCGTTGAATAGCAAGCACCCCACCCGTAGGGGCGGATACCAGCCGCCCGCAGTGTCGCGGAATTGAGCTGTCAGTTGAATGAAAATAGACAAAAGTTTCTGAGTTCGTAGGGGGCGGCAATCTGCCGCCCCGCAATGTGGCGGAACAGAGCGATGCGTTGAACGGAACCAGGTGATGGCCACCTCCAAAAGCTTCCCTTGGGAAGCACCCCATCCGTAGGGGCGGATATTAGCCGCCCGCCGTGTACCGGGATTGAGCGGTTCGTCTATACAGCTCAGTTTCGTTACCTTTCGGGCGGCTGGTATCCGCCCCTACGCACTCAGGGTGTTTAACACTCTACCTTTTTAACCAAATCTCCCTCGAAACCATAAGCTGAGTGCCCTCTTCAGTCGCTGCGGCGACAGCTAATTAATTATGGTATCATTGCCACCGGCAATGATTGTTATTAAAGATTCGCTGCGCTCTGCAACACCCCTCAGGGAAGCTCAAGGATTTACCCGCCAGGTTATACGTTCATCCCTACTGCTTCCTAAACCGCCAGGTTGAGGGTCGGCAGGTTGCCGACCCCTACGAGGGGCAAATAAGTATAAATTAAGAGGCCGCCCCCTATGGGACGGCCTCTTGCTGTCATTGCGGAACGGAAATTAACAGCTCTGTTCCGTTTGTAAAAATTTCTGGTACGCCAGAAGGGACTCGAACCCCCAACCCTCGGAACCGGAATCCGATGCTCTATCCATTGAGCCACTGGCGCATGTTCTTTTCAGCGGATGTATTATAGCAGATTCGGTGCGGTTTGTAAAGGGGCGGCGGGGGAAAAATTTCGTGCAGAAATTTCCCGGGGTGGAAGAAATCCTGGAAAGAAACGGTTGTTTTCTTTCTTTTCCTGTGTTATAATCGAGGAAAACAGGCGTATCAGGAGGATTTTCGGTGATGGAACAGCCAAATCAGTTTCGTTCCTCTTTTAATGGCTTTAACCGGCAGGACGTGGTTCGGTATATGGAGTTTGTGAATAACAGGCATGCCTCCCAGGTGGCCCAGCTGACCAATGAGCTGGAGTATCTGCGGGGCAAGCAGGACACGCTGGACGCCGGGCGGGTCTCCCAGCTGGAAAAGGAGCTGAGCGCCGCCCAGGCGGAGAATGCCGCGCTGCGGCAGCGCGTCGCCCAGCTGGAGCAGCAGGCCGGTCAGACCGGGGCGGCGCCCACGGAGTCCGAGCTGGAGGCCTATCGCCGGGCCGAGCGGGTGGAGCGCACCGCCAGAGAGCGGGCCAGTCAGCTCAGCCGTCAGGCGGCGCAGGCGCTGGATCAGACCGGCTCCCAGGTTGAGGACGCCGCCGGGCAGATCGCCCAGCTTTCCGCCCAGCTCACCGAGCAGCTGGAGCGCTTGCAGGGCGCGATGGACACCGGCCGCCGCACCGTGCGGGAGGCCGTGGGGGCGGTGCAATCCCTGGCAGAGGGCCAGGACGCGCAGCCGTAAACTGCATCGATTGCAGAAGTATTTACAATTTTAAGGGGCGGATATCAGCCGCCCGCCATGTGACGGGATTGAGCCGCTTAGCTATACAGCTCATGTTCGTCACCTTTCGGGCGGCTGATATCCGCCCTATGGTTTTCTGCCCTTGGGCAGAAAACTGTTTTCAGGGGGGTAAAAATGGAGGCAACAAAGCCAAGCTATTATGATTCCTTCCGCTGTCTGGCATCGGCCTGCCCGGATAGCTGCTGCAAGGAATGGGACGTGGATGTGGATGATGCGGCGGCGGCCCGGTATCGGGCGCTGACCGGCCCCCTGGGGGAGCGGCTGCGGCAGGTGCTGCGGGATACGCCCTGGGGGGTGCAGATGGCGGCGGAAAACGGCCGCTGCCCCATGTGGCGCGATGACGGGCTGTGCCGCATTCAGGCGGAGCTGGGGGAGGCGGCGCTGTGCCGGGTCTGCCGGGAATTTCCCCGGCTGCGCCACGACTATGGCGACTTTCTGGAGCTGGGTCTGGAGCTGAGCTGCCCGGAGGCCGCCCGGCTGATCCTCACCGCTCCCGCCGCCCCGGCGGTGCGGTTCACCTTGCCCGGTGGGGAAACGCCGGAATATGACCCGGCGGACATGGCAATTTTAAAGCAGAGCCGCGCCCGGGCGCTGGAGATCCTTGCCGCATGGGAGCCGGGGCAGGCGCTGGCGCTGCTGCTCTTCTGCGGCGCGTGGGCGCAGCAATGGCTAGACGCGGGGGAGCCGGGGGAATTCGACCCCGCCGCCGCCCTGGAGACCGCCGGGGTCATGGCACAAGCCCCGGAGCGGGAGGACTTCTTCCGCTTCTTCCGGGAGCTGGAGATCCTCACGCCCCGGTGGGCCGCGCTGCTGGAAGCGCCTGTGCCCACCCGCCTGCCGCCGGAGACCGCCGCCCTGGCCCGGTATCTGGTGGAGCGGTATTGGCTGCAAGCCATTTCGGATTTTGACATCATGGGCCGGGCGAAATTCATCGTGATCGCCTGCCTGCTGGTGGGGAGCCTGGGTGGGAGCTTTATGGAAAACGCCCAGCTTTTTTCCAAGGAAATAGAAAACGACGCGGACAACGTGGACGCGATTCTGGACGCCGCCGCCAATTACCGGGCCTTTACCGACGCCCGGCTGCTGGGAATGCTGGAGGGAATGCAATGATCCATATTATTACCATGCTGCTGCCCATCGCCGTGATGATCGGCGTGGGCTACGCCTGTAGGAGCAGCGGCTTTGTAAGCGAGGAGGGCATCGAGAGCATCAAAAAGCTGGTCACCAGGCTGATCCTTCCCGTGGCCATTTTTCACGCCCTGTCCACCGCCGAATACTCCGGCAAGACCGCCGCGATCGTGGGACTGGTGTTCGGGGTGGAGCTGCTGACCTTCGGGGCGGGCTTCCTGCTGCGCCGGTTTATGGCCCCGGCCTACCGGCGCTACATCCCCTTTATGGTCTGCCTGTACGAGGGGGGCATGATCGCCTATCCGCTGTACAGCAGCCTGTGCGGCAGCGAGAATCTTTCCCGCATGGCGATGCTGGACATTCCGGGACTGCTGTTCGGCTTCAGTATTTACATGGGTCTGCTGGAGGAAATGGAGACGGGCGCGAAGCCCAGCGCCAGGAATTTACTCCGGGACGCGCTGCGCAATCCGGCCTTCCTGGCCAGCGCCGCCGGCGTGGCCTTCGGCCTGCTGGGGCTGACAAAGGCGCTGATGGAAAGCAGCCTGGGCGCGGCGTACCTGGCCGCCGAGCAGCTGCTCACCGCCCCCATGACCGCCATGATCCTCTTGGTGGTGGGCTATAACCTCAAGCCGGATGTGACCGACTGGAGGCCCTGCCTGCAAACCGTCGCCCTGCGGCTGCTGGTGCAGGCGGCGGCAATCGTCCTGACCATTGCCGGGCTGCGGCTGCTGGGCCTGGGCGACCGGCTGCTGGAAACGGCGGTGGTGATCTACATGTCCGCCCCGGCCACGTTCAGCATGCAGTCCTTCCTGCGCACAAAGCAGGGCAGCACCTATGCCGCCGCGGTTGGCTCGGTGTATGTGTTCATCAGCATTGCCGTCTATGCCGTTCTGGCCGCGATAGGGGGATAAGACGATGAAGCTGCTGCATCTGTCGGATCTGCATCTGGGAAAACGGCTCAATGAGTTTTCTTTGATCGAAGATCAGGAGGATATTCTGAATAAAATTCTCGCCATCGTCCGGGCGGAAGCGCCGGAGGGCGTGATGATCGCGGGGGACGTATACGACAAGGCGGTGCCCTCGGCAGAGGCGGTAGGGCTGTTTGACCGATTCCTGGTGGGGCTGGCGGAGCTGACGCCCCACATCTTTGTCATCAGCGGCAACCACGATTCGCCGGAGCGGATCGCCTTTGCCTCGCGGCTGCTGAGCCGGACGGGCATCCACCTCAGCCCGGTGTACGACGGCTGCGTCCAGCCGGTGGAGCTGACAGATGAATTCGGCACGGCGGCGGTGTATCTGCTGCCCTTTGTCAAGCCCGCCCATGTCCGCCGGGTGTTCCCGGAGGAGACCATCGACACCTATACCGACGCCCTGGGCGCGGCGATAGCACACCTGGCGCTGGACGGGCGGAAGCGCAATATTCTCGTCACCCACCAGTTCGTCACCGGGGCGGCCCGGTCGGAATCCGAGGAAATTTCCGTGGGGGGCGCGGACAATGTGGATGGGGCGGTGTTCGCCCCCTTTGACTATGTGGCCCTGGGGCACCTCCACTCCCCCCAGAGCTGCGGCGAGCCGAAGCTGCGCTACTGCGGCACGCCGCTGAAATATTCCTTCTCCGAGGCGGGCGACCACAAGAGCGTCACCGTGGTGGAGCTGGGGGAGAAGGGCGACCTGCGGCTGCGCACCGTTCCCCTGACGCCCCTGCGGGACATGGTGGAGCTGCGGGGCAGCTTTGAGACGCTGACAGCCGCGGAATTCTACGCCGGGAAGCGCTGGCAGGAGGACTATGTGCACATAACCCTGACCGACGAGCAGGACATCCCCGACGCCCTGGGGAAGCTGCGCTCCATCTATCACAATCTGATGAAGCTGGACTACGACAATGCCCGCACCCGGGCCACCAGCCAGATCGAAGCGCCCAGCCAGGCGCTGCGCTCCCCCCTGGCGCTGTTTGCGGAGCTGTATGAGCAGCAGAACAATCAGCCCATGTCGCCCCAGCAGCGTACCTTTCTGGAAGAGCTGATCGCAAAAGAACAGGAGGCGTGACCATGCGGCCCATAAAGCTTACCCTCAGTGCCTTTGGCCCCTATGCCGGGGAAATGACGCTGCCCCTGGACGAGCTGGGGAAAAGCGGACTATACCTCATCACCGGCGACACCGGGGCGGGAAAAACCACCCTGTTCGACGCCATCACCTTTGCCCTGTACGGCGAGGCCAGCGGCGACCAGCGAAGCCCCGGCATGTTCCGCTCCAAATATGCCGCGCCGGAGACGCCCACCTTTGTAGAGCTGGAATTTGAGTGCCGGGGGCAGCGCTGCACCGTGCGCCGGGTGCCCCGGTATCAGCGCCCCAAGCTCCACGGCACGGGAACCACCGAGCAGAGCGCCGAGGCCACCTTGCAGCTGCCCACCGGCGCGCCCATCACCCGGCTCCAGGAGGTCAACGACGCCATCCGGGATATTCTGGGGCTGGATCGCAATCAATTCATGCAGATCGCCATGATCGCCCAGGGGGATTTTCTCAAGCTGCTGCTGGCCCCCACCGAGGAGCGGCGGCAGATATTCCGGCGGATTTTCAAAACCGATTTGTACCAGCGCTTACAGGACGACCTGAAGCAGGAGGCCTCCGCCCTGGCCCAGCGCTGCGAGAGCGGGCGCAGGAGCGTGCAGCAGTATATTTCCGGGGTGATGTGCCCGGAGGATGATCCCCGACTTGCTTGCCTGGAGGCGGCGAAGCAGGGGCAGCTCCCCCTGGAGGAAACCACGGCGCTGATCGCCGCCATTCTGGAATCCGACCGGCAGCGATCCCAAGCCCTACAGGCGTCGGTGGACACGCTGGACGAGCAGCTGCGCACCGTCCACACCCATCTGGAGCTGGCAAAGGAGCAGCAGCGTCAGCGCGATACCCTGCGCACCCTGGAAGCCACCCTGACCCGGCAGACCCAGGAGCAGCAGCGCGCCCAGGAGACGCTGACCCAGGCCAGGGAGCAGTGGCAGGGCCAGGAGCAGCGCAGCCGGGAGATCACCCTGCTGGAGGCCGAGCTGCCGGACTACGACCGGCGGGACGCGCTGCGGCAGGAGGCAGGGCAGCTCCAGGCGGCCCTGGCGGAAAACGACGCCCGGCGCAGTACCCTGGAGGCTCAGCTCCAGACCGACGCCCAGGCGCTGACCCGGCAGGAGCAGACCTTAGAGCAGCTGCGCCCCGCCCCGGCAAAGCGGGAGCAGCTGCTGGCCCGGCAGGCCCAGACCCAGCGCCGGGAAAAGCAGCTGTGCGACGCCCTGGCGCAATCGAAGCATGTTGCCGCCCTGCGGGAGGAGCTGCGCGGCAGGCAGCAGCAGTACCGGGCCGCCGCCCAGGCCGCCCAGGAGGCGGAGAGCCGTTATTTTCAGATGAACGAGGCGTTCCTTGCCGAGCAGGCGGGGGTGCTGGCCCTGGGGCTGCGGGAGGGCGAGCCGTGCAAGGTGTGCGGCAGCATCCACCATCCCGCCCCCGCCTGTCCATCCCCAGGCGCGCCCACCCAGGAGGCGCTGAACCGGGCGCAGAAGGCCGCCGCCCAGAGCCGGGAGGCATTGCAGCGCGAAAGCGAGGCCTGCGCCGCCCTGCGCTCCACCGGCACGGCGGCCAGGCAGCAGCTGGAGGCGGCGCTGCAGGAGATCGGCGCGGAGGAGCCTCAGCTCCCGCAGCTGATGGATTCACTCCGGGCGGCGCTTTCCGCCGGGGAGCAGGAGATCGATGTGCAGACCCGGCGCTGCGCCCAGCTGTCGGAGCTGGAGCGTGCCCTCCCGGCTGCCCGGCAGGCGCTGGAGGGACTGAACCGGCAGCTGGCCGCCCTGGAAGCAAGCAGCAGCGCCCTCTCCGCCCGCCGGGAGGCGGCCGCTTCTCAGGCAGCCGCCCTGGAGGGCGCGCTGCGCTTCCCCACGGCGGGGGAGGCCCGTCAGGCGCTGGAGAAAAAGCGGCAGCAGCACGAGCAGCTGCGCCGGGCGGCCGAGCAGGCCGAGCAGACCCTGCGGGGAAAAAGCGAGGCGGCGATCCATACCCGCGCCGCCGCCCAGCAGCTGCGTCAGCAGCTGGAGGACGCGCCGAAGATCGATGTCCAGGCGGAGCTGGACACCCAGACCCAGGCCCAGACCCAGCGCCGGGAAAAGCTGGCGCACAAGGAGCGCTGCGACGGCCGCGTCGCCGCCAATGCCGCCGCCCTTGCCAGCATCCGCCGCCAGCAGACCCAGCTGGCGGCGCTGGAGGGCCGCTACACCTGGGTGCGGGCGCTGGCCGATACCGCCACCGGCACCGTCCGGGGCAAGGCCAAGCTCAGCCTGGAGGCCTATGTCCAGACCACCTATTTTGAGCAGATCATCCGCCGGGCCAACCTGCGCCTGACGGTGATGACCGACGGCCAGTACGAGCTGAAGCGCCGCACCGAGGCAGAGAACCGCCAGAGCCAGAGCGGCCTGGAGCTGAACGTCATTGACCACTGCAACGGCAGCGAGCGCAGCGTCAAGAGCCTGTCCGGCGGCGAATCCTTCCTGGCCTCCCTGGCCCTGGCCCTGGGCCTGAGCGACGTGATCCAGTCCAGCGCGGGAGGCGTCCGGCTGGACACCATGTTCGTCGACGAGGGCTTCGGCTCCCTGGACGACCAGGCCCTGAACCAGGCCATGAAGGCCCTGCTCACCCTCACCGAGGGCGACCGCCTGGTGGGCATCATCTCCCACGTAAACGACCTGAAGCAGCGCATCGACCGCCAGATCCTCGTCACCAAATCCCCCACCGGCAGCACCGCAAAAATCGTGCAGTAAAGAATGCCCCCGCAGAGATGGATACCACTTGACACGGCATCCGCTTCTGCGGGGGCAAAATATTTTCATTTTCCTGCCTTACAGAGGAAATCAGGGCCCGCCGCTTACACGGCAGGCCCTGAAAGTAGGGGGGGAAATTACTGCTTCTTGCCCTTCTTGGTGATAACGATGACGGCTACGGCCAGAATGGCGATGGCGGCGACCACGATGATGATGACGGTGCTGCCGTTCGTGCTCTGGGCAGCGGCGGGAGCCTCGGTGGGGGCTTCGGTGGGAGCCTCGGTGGCCTGCTCCTCGTTGTCATAGGCGAAGCCGGAGACGGTGAACTTGATCTCCAGGCTGGAGGCGGGCGTGGGATAGTAGGAAATCTCCTTCACGTCGTCGTTCCACTTGTTCTGCACCAGGACGGTCATGTACTCGGTGTCGTCAGGGTTCAGGTAGGCTTCCTTATAGCTGTGACGGGTGGAGCCGTCCACAACCAGCTTTACATCGGTGATCTTCACGGTGTCGTTGGTGGGGATATCGGTGGAGACGCCCAGGATATTGAAGTAATCCTGACCGGCTGCGGCGAAGTCGTCGGCAAAGATGGTGCCGAAGTCGGTGACGGACACGGTGTAGGTGCCGTTGCCCTTGATCTCGGCGTCGGTGACCACGCCGTACTTCTCACCGGTCTCATTGCCGAAGATGAAGCTGCCGAAGTAATCGGAGCCGATGCCGTTGGCGGAGTTCCAGCCGTCGCGGTAAGTCCAGTTGGGGGTTTGCAGCAGCAGGTAGGCGTTGTAGACGCCGTTGGGGTCAAACTGCACGGCAGGCTCGGTCTCCTCCACCGCCTGCTCGGCGTCCACGCCGGAGACGGAGTTCAGGGTGACGGTGTACTCGATGCTGGAGACGGTTTCCGGCTCGGCAACGAACTTGGTGGCCCACTCGTTGAAGCCGCCGGCCAGGCGGATGCAGGAGGCAGCCTTGTAGTCGCCGGTATCCTCCGTCCACCAGGTCTTGCCGTCGGCGTCGGCAGCCATATCAATGGCCACATCCTCGCCGTTGATCTTGCAGGTGACGGTGAAGTCCATGCCGGCCACGCCGGTCACATCGTCGGCCACCAGGCAGGGGGCAAAGTACCAGGAGTTGACAGCGGGGGTATCGAAGGTCAGGGAGACGGTCTTGCTCTCACCGGGCTTGATGGTCTCGGTGACGGCGGTGATGCCGTCCACGTCGGTGCCGGTGTAGCCCCAGCCCCAATCGTTTTCAGCTTCCTTGTCGCCGCCGTAGGCGATGAACAGCTTGAATTCCTCGGGCAGGGGCGCGGCCACGGCGGGGGCCACCGGCTCGGAGACGGAATTCAGGGTGATGGTGTACTCGATGGTGGAGAAGGCCTCGGGCTCGGCGATGAACTTGGTGGCCCACTCGTTGAAGCCGCCGGCCAGGCGGATGCAGGAGGTAGCCTTGTAGTCGCCGGTGTCCTCCGTCCACCAGGTCTTGCCGTCGGCGTCGGCAGCCAGGTCAATGGCCACGTCCTTGCCGTCGATCTTGCAGGAGACGGTGAAGTCCACCGCGCCGATGCCGGTCACGTCGTCCGCCACCAGGCAGGGAGCGAAGTACCAGGAGTTGACGGTGGGGGTGTCGAAGGTCAGGGAGACGGTCTTGGTCTCGCCCACCTTGATCTTTTCCTTGACAGCGGTGATGCCGTCCACGTCGGCGCCAGTGTAGCCCCAGCCCCAGTCGTTCTCGGCTTCCTTGTCGCCGCCGTAGGCGATGAACAGATCAAATTCCTCAGGGATGTCGGCGGATGCGGGAACAGCCGCAACACCGGCAGCCAGCAGCGCCAGGACAAGCATAATGGATAAGAATCTTGCGAATGTCTTTTTCATGTTGGTAACCTCCCTCAAATTTGCGGCATATGGTTATCTCACAGATGCCCTCCACGTTACTTTATCAGAAATTGACAGGGGATAAAACACCGCAATTTCGAGATGAATTACACGAAAAATTCCACTTCACGATTGCTTTGCCGGCGTATCCGCCGGGAGGATGAGCACCACCTGGGTACCGATGCCCACGCAGCTGTCCAGGCGGATGCCGTACTGCGTGCCGTAGCGCAGGCGGATGCGCTGATTGATGTTATACAGGGCGATGCTGCTTTGCAGCTGCAAATTGGGGGTATCGATCAGGGTGCGGATTTTTTCCATCTCCTCCTGGGTCATGCCCTTGCCGTTGTCCGCCACGATCAGATGGAGCTGATTTTTGAAGCGGACGATATCGATGCGGATCAGACCCACGCTGTTGATCTCCTCCAGCCCGTGCACCACCGCGTTTTCCACCACCGGCTGAAGCAGCAGGGGCAGCATCTCATACTGCTTGGGATCCAGTCCCGGCTCAATTTCAATGATATAATTGATCCGCTCGCCGAAGCGCATTTTCTGGATGGCCAGGTAGTTTCTGACGTGAGCCAGCTCCTTTTCCAGGGTGGTAAAGGCCACGCCGTTGTTTTCCAGGACGTAGTGCAGCGTTTTCCCCAATAGCTTGATGGAATCCGCCACGTCCCGGTTGCCGGAGGTCAGCGCCTTCATGCGGATGGTCTCCAGGGTGTTATACAGGTAGTGGGGGTTGATCTGGTGGGACAGCATCTTGTATTCCATCAGCTGCTGCTTGTTGCGCAGCTCCTTCTCGTTCAGCTCCGCCTCATACATCTTGGCGTCCTTTTCCTTGATGTCCTGCACCATGAGCTTCAGGTCGTCAAAGGCCTCCGTCAGCTCGTCGCTGCCGGAAAAGCTGGAGATCATGTTGTAGTCCTGGAGCCGCGCCTTGTGCATCTCCTCGCGCAGCAGGTTCACCCGCCGGGCGAAATAATCCGCAAAGGCAAAGAGGATCAGCCCAGGGATCAGCACTGCCAGCAGCAGCAGGAGAATCCATACATTTATAATATGGCTGATGGCCGAGATGCCGCTGCTGTCCAGGGTGCAGATGTACATCCTGGTGCTGGTATTGTACAGATGGATGGTGGAAACGGTGGCAAAATAGGTGACCTCCTCCGCCTCCACCTTGCCGGAGAAGCGATAGTAGATCTCATCAAAGTCGATGTCCACCGGCTGGGGCTGGCCGTACCAGTTCCGCTTGGTGCTATAGACGATGCCCTGGTCGCCCACGGACACGGCGTCGATGATGCTGCTGGTATCCAGCCGGGAGCGCAGATAGGAATCGCTGAGCTGCACCACCGCCACCGCGTGATAGGGAGAATTGGGCAGACTGATCTTGCGTACCAGGCAGAGGTTGCTGCTGTCCATGCTGGGGGATTTCCGGCGGACGGAGACCCAGAAGGCGTTGGTGGTCTCCATCGCGCGGGTGTACCAGCCCGACGCCTGCACCGCCGCCGTGGCGGCGCGGTACTGCTTGTAGTCCTTGGCCGCGGGGTGGTCGGTGTAGATGTACAGGCCCTCGATTTCCTGGGCATTGTATACCAGCTCGTCCAGATTGCTCTCCCGGTTCACCGCGCTGACGAATTCGCCGGTGTTCTCATAGCCGCCGGAGAGCAGCCGCTTCAGGGCGTTGTCAAAATAGACCCGCTCTGAAATGCGGTAGGCCTGGGTGGTGATCTCGGTGAGCATGGTCTTCACCCGCCGGTGATCCGCCTCCAATAGCTGGGTATAATGCTCATTGAGCATCCGATTCGCCGAGGACAGCAGCACCACCCCCACAACCAGCAGCGGGATCAGCATGCCAATGATATAAACAGCATACATCTGATGCTTGAATTTCGTCTTCCCCCATCCCAGCTTATGAAAAAAAGCAAGTATTTTCATATCACAGCTCCCAGAAAAAAAGATATTGGCTCCCCCCTTCCCGTAGGGGTCGGCAACCTGCCGACCCTAAACCTCCCGGTTTAGGAAGCAGTAAAGAACAACGTATACCCTAACGTATACATCTCCTGAGCTTCCCTGTGGGGGAAGCTGTCGCCGCAGCGACTGAAGAGGGCACCCAGGTAAAAAATTTGGAAGAGACTTGACTAAAAAGGTAGAAAGTTAAACACTTTGAGTCCGTAGGGGCGGATATCAGCAGCCCGAAAGCCAACGAACGTGAGCTGTACAAACCAACCGCTCAATCCCGGTACCCAGCGGGGCGACAAATTGCCGCCCCCTACGAACTCAGAAGATTTTTCCGGCTTCCGTTCAACCGAAAGCTCAGGCCCGTAACGCTGCGGGCGGCTAATAGCCGCCCCTACGGAGTGGTGCATTCCATTCAACACACCCTTAATAAAGAACGTACTGCGGTGGCCCTCTTCAGTCAGCCCTACGGGCTGCCAGCTAATAAATCAAGGTATGATTGCCACTGGCAATCATTGATATTTTGATTCGCTGCGCGGAGCACCACCCCAAGGGAAGCTTTTGGAGGGGGCGGAAGCTGCTCCCATTCAACGCACCGCTCTGTTTCATTACGTTGCGGGGCGACAGGTTGCCGCCCCCTACGGGACTCAGAAATTTTTTCTGCTTGCCATTCAACGCTCTGCTATCAAAATCGCTACGCTGCGGGTCGGCAGATTGCTGGGCTCCCGAAAAATGGGCAAAAAAGATGGCAAACAGTGCAAAATGTGAGATAAAGAAGGTGTGATAAAACTCATCATACGATATTGCACTATCTGTCAGTACAATGATATCAGATTTGCTGAGAAATTGCAACACCGAAGCAATAGCAAGGCCGTGCAATTTGCAGATAAAGCGGGTTTTGGTAGGGTGTTTTGGGATTTGACAGGTGGGGTGGCGTATGGTACACTAATTGAAATGTGTTTTGGGTCAGGAGGAATGGTTATGTCTCCCATTGAACAGCAGATTGAGGGGATTGTGGACAGCATTCTGGAGGATTACCGCCACGGGCGGGATATTGACAAGCTGGATCCCTTTGTGCACCCGGATAAGGAGACGGTGACGGATATCATTCATAAGCTGCTGCGTATTGCCTACCCCGGCTCCTCCAGGGATAAGAGCTACCGCATGTACAATTCCCGCTACAATCTGTCCATGCTCATTGAGGATGTGATGTACAATCTCAACAAGCAGATCGCCATTGTTCTGCGCTGGGAGCTGGCGGAGGAGCAGGCCCAGGAGCGGGCGCAGGAGATCAGCCTGCAATTTTTCCGGCAGATTCCCGCCATCCGCGCCCTGTGTCAGACGGATGTGGAGGCGTTTTACGACGGCGATCCGGCGGCCTACAGCACCGACGAGATCATATTCTGCTACCCCGGCCTGTTCGCCGTGACGGTATACCGCATGGCCCATGTGCTGTATACCCTGGGGGTGCCCATGCTGCCCCGGATGATGACGGAGCATGCCCACAGCGTCACCGGCATCGATATCAACCCAGGGGCCGCCATCGGAAAGTATTTCTTCATCGACCACGGCACCGGCATTGTGGTGGGCGAGACCACGGTGATCGGCGACCATGTGAAGCTCTATCAGGGCGTGACCCTGGGCGCGCTCACCACCCGGGGCGGCCAGAGCCTGCGGGGCAAGAAGCGCCACCCCACCATTGAGGACAATGTGACCATCTACGCCGGTGCCTCCATCCTGGGCGGCGAGACGGTGATCGGCCGGGACTGCGTGATCGGCTCCAATGTGTTCATCACCCATTCCATTCCCGCCAGCACCACCGTCAGCGTCAAGAGCCAGGAGCTGCAATTCAAATCCCACAAGATCGAGCCTTTCTGGGAAAACCAGCAGTAAACATCATTATAATAAATTTGGCGCACTGCTTTTTGGGCAGTGCGCCTTTGCGGTTATTCCATTGCGTCCAGCTTACGCAGCACCTGCTGGAAGTAATCCGGCAGGGGGGCGAGCACCAGGACGGGGCGGTTGTCCCTGGGGTGGCGGAAGCACAGCGCCCCGGCGTGGAGGCACTGGGTATCCTGGCCCAGCTCCTTTTTCTTGTGGCCGTAGACCGTGTCGCCCAGGATGGGGTGGCCGATGTAGGCCATGTGGACGCGGATCTGGTGGGTGCGGCCCGTTTCCAGATGGCAGCGGATGTGGGTATAGCCCCGGTAGCGCCGCACCACCTCCCAATGGGTGACGGCGGGCTTGGAATTGCGCTGGGTGACACACATTTTCTTGCGGTCGGTGGGGTGACGGCCGATGGGGGCGTCCACGGTGCCGCTGTCCTCCTTCATCACGCCGCAGACCACAGCCTCATAGGTGCGGGCCATGGTGTGATCCACCAGCTGAGAGGCCAGCACCGCGTGGGCCAAATCGTTCTTGGCCACGGCCAGCAGGCCGGAGGTATCCTTATCGATGCGGTGGACGATGCCCGGACGCAGTTCCCCGTTGATGCCGGACAGGCTATCCCCCAGGGCGTAGAGCAGGCCGTTGACCAGGGTATCCTCCGTGTGGCCCGGCGCGGGATGCACCACCAGACCCTTGGGCTTGTTGATGACCACCACGTCCTCGTCCTCATACACGATGTCCAGCGGAATCTCCCTGGGCGCCACGTCCACCGGCTTCGGCTCCGGCACGGTCAGCTCCACCCAGTCGCCCACGTTCAGCCGGTCGTTCTTTTTGCCGGGCCTGCCCATCAGGCTGACGCAGCCCTCGTCCAGCAGCTTCTGGGCGGCACTGCGGCTCAGGCCCAGCGCGCTGCGGGCCAGGAAGGCATCCAGCCGCTCCCCGGCGGTATCCGCGATCAGCCTCATTTTTTCTCTTCCTTCCAGACCTTTTGATTGAAAAATGCCAGGTGCACCAGCAGCAGCGCACAGCCGCAGCTGATAAAGCAGTCGGCGATATTGAACACCGGGAAATCCATAAACTGCGTCTCCAGCATGTCCACCACGTAGCCCAGACGCACCCGGTCGATCAGGTTGCCCAGACCGCCGCCGTAGATGGCGGCGATGCACACCCGGTCGAGCCGGGTAAAGGGCAGGCGCTTGCGGAAATACTCGTACACCACCGCCCCGGTGAACACCAGGAAAATCAGGATAAACAGCCACTGCATCCCCCGCAGGGAGGAAAAGGCCGCCCCGTCGTTGTGCACATGGGTCAGCCCCAGCACACCGGGCAGCAGGGGCACATCCCCATGCAGCGGAATATCACGCACCACCAGCAGCTTGGTCACCTGATCCACCCCGGCAGCCGCCAGGGCAAACAGCGCATAAAAAAAGAACGCCATAAGTTTCTCCTTTTTCTGTAAAGCATCCCCGGATTCCCCATCGATGCAAATCAAGGGCGGGAAAATGAACACATTTTGCCCCCCGTAGGGGGCGGCAATTTGCCGCCCCGCCGTGTACCGGGATTGAGCGGTTGGTCTATACAGCTCACGTTCGTTGGCTTTCGGGCGGCTGGTATCCGCCCCTACGGACTCAGAATGTTTTAATTGCTACCTTTTTAGTTGGGTCTCTCTCGAAACCATACGCTGAGTGCCCTCTTCAGTCGCTGCGGCGACAGCTTCCCCCACAGGGAAGCTGGGGATGTATCCTTTGGGGTATACGTTGTTCTCTACTGCTTCCTAAACCGGCAGGTTTAGGGTCGGCAGGTTGCCGACCCCTACGGGGGGTGGTTTATTTTTCCTTTTTCTTAATAAACGAGGCGATCAGCAGGACGGCCCACAGGTAGAGGGAGACGACCCAGTAGTTGCTGCAAAACATGGGGGCGGAGACCAGGCCCAGGGCGATGTGCAGGGGCGTATCCAGCGCTGCAGTGCCCAGCGCTGACAGGATGCTGCCGATGAGCAGCGCCAGCGTCAGGCCCAGGGACGCGGCGCAAATGCGGCGCAGGCGCAGCAGCGTGACGCGGTCGCCGGCCTTTTTTGCCTCGTGGAGCAGCACCGCCGGGGGCACAAAGAACAGCAGCGACAGCAAAAACAGCATTGCCCGCACGATTCCCGCCGGTTCGGGTATAAAGCCCAGTCCGGCGCAGATAATATAGAAAACGCCCCAAATTATCCAAAGCGTCGATCGTCTCATGAAAGGCCCTCTCTGAAAAGCAGATTTGCCCTGCTATTCTACCCTAAAACATGGAAAATTGCAAGGGAAAACCGCCGAAAAGCCCGCAGCGGCGGAAAAAAAGCTGGACAGTTTGGTCGGAATCTGATATAATATGCCAAAAAATGGAAAGAGTGTGATCCGCCATGAGATGTCCCTTCTGCGGAGAACAGGAAAGCAAGGTCGTGGATTCCCGCCACTCCGACGACGGGCTGAGCATCCGCCGCCGCCGGGAATGCATGGGCTGCCAGCGGCGCTTTACCACCTATGAGATCGTGGAGACCATGCCCATCATCGTGGTCAAGCGCAACGGCTCCCGCCAGAACTTCGACCGCAACAAGATCATCAACAGCATGATCCGCGCCTTCGACAAGCGGCGGGTGGACGTGAACGACCTGGAGCGCATCGCCACCGAGATCGAGCAGACCATCCAGAACAGTCTGGAGCGGGAGATCAGCACCGAACGGCTGGGCGAAATGGTAATGGAGCGGCTCAAGCCCGTGGACGAGGTGGCCTATATCCGCTTCGCCTCCATCTATCACCGCTTCCAGGACGCCAGCAGCTTTATGCGGGAAATCAGCAAATATCTGGAGGAAAAATAATGTTCTTATCATCCACCGCAGCCACCGAGCTGCCCGTCGATATCGACATCAAAGCCATCAAGCAGCTGCTGGACGGCTTTGACCCCGCCGCGCTGCTGCCGGACATCGATACCATCGTGGGCAAGGTGCAGCTGGTGTGCACCATCGCCATCCTCATCGCCCCACTGGTCATGCTGGGCATGGGCCTGGCCTATCTGTTCTTCGCCCCCAAGGAGGCCAACTACTACTTCGGCTACCGCACCGCCTTCGGCATGGGCAGCGTCTCCGCCTGGCGGCACACCCAGCGCCTGGCCGGGCTGGTGTTCGGCGTATTGGGCCTGGTGCTCACGATCTTGATGCTGCTCATCTCCATGACCCTCTCCGCCCGCGCCCCCATGGACATGGCCTGGCTGGCCGCCAAATGCCTGCTGTGGCAGGGCATCCTGTCCCTGCTGGCCATCGCCGCCATCAACGGCATTACCATGTACACCTACGACTACAGCGGCACCCGCCGCCGCAAAAAACGCAGGGCCACCTGATCGCTTTCACAGGGCGCATGCCGCAGGGCATGCGCCTTTTGCCGCCCCGGCGGGCGTTTTCGGAAAATATTTCGGGATGAATTTGCGAAATCTTTCAGGGTGAAACTCAAAAATCTTTCGGGGCGGGCAGATTTGTCAGAATGTACAAGAACGTCCCGGAAAAAATGTTACATTCTACGATTGCAGTTGCATCCGAAATATGGTATCATGTCTATATTCCGGTGGAGTATGCCTACTCCACAAAAATAGGCATACGACGCTAAAATAAAGGAGGAAAACCCCGTCCGGCTCACGGTGCGGCAGTGTGGAGACCTGTCGTAAAGCTTCTGCTGTTAACCCGGCAGAATGCGAGTGCGCGTATTGAGGATTCAGCGTGCACGGAGTCAAAAAACATGGCAAGCTTAACCCTGAAGAACATCAAGAAAGTCTACCCGTTCAACGGCGACGATGCCAAGAAGGCAAAGAAGCGCAAGAAGGGCGACGAGCCTGAGAAGAAAAAGACCAATCTGCAGATCACCGATGAGGGTGTCGTTGCTGTCCAGGAGTTCAACCTGGAGATCGCCGACAAGGAATTCATCGTTCTGGTTGGCCCCTCTGGCTGCGGTAAGTCCACCACCCTGCGTATGATCGCCGGTCTGGAAGATATCTCCGGCGGTGAGCTGTACATCGGCAACCGTCTGGTGAACGACGTTCCCCCCAAGGATCGTGACATTGCCATGGTTTTCCAGAACTACGCTCTGTATCCCCACATGACTGTTTATGATAACATGGCTTTCGCCCTGAAGCTGCGTCACGCCCCCAAGGACGAGATCGACAAGAAGGTCAAGGAAGCCGCTGAGATTCTGGACATCACCCAGTACCTGGGCCGTAAGCCCAAGGCTCTGTCCGGCGGTCAGCGTCAGCGTGTGGCCATCGGCCGCGCCATCGTGCGTAACCCCCAGGTCATGCTGATGGACGAGCCCCTGTCCAATCTGGACGCCAAGCTGCGTAACCAGATGCGCGCTGAGATCATCAAGCTGCGCCAGCGCATCAACACCACCTTTATCTACGTTACCCACGACCAGACCGAGGCTATGACCCTGGGCGACCGTATCGTCATTATGAAGGACGGCTTCATCCAGCAGATCGGCACGCCTCAGGAAGTGTTCAACCACCCCTATAACCTGTTCGTGGCTACCTTCATCGGCACGCCTCAGATGAACCTGTTCGAGAACGCCGAGCTGGTCAAGGAGAATGGCAAGTACGCCGTCAAGCTGGAAGGCCTGACCGTGGAGCTGTCCGAGGCCAAGCAGGCCGCCCTGGCCAAGAACAACGTGGCACCTCAGCCCGTGGTTCTGGGTGTCCGTCCTGAGCACATCGAGCTGGGCAGCACCGGCATCGACGCCAAGGTCGACGTGTCCGAAATGATGGGCTCCTCCGTGCACCTGCACGTCACCGCCATGAACCGGGACGTGGTGCTGGTGGTCTCCACCATGAACATGACCCCCGCCGAGGTCGCCTCCCTGTCCACCGGCGCCGCCGTGAAGTTCAACTTCGCCGGCCATGTCTGCCACGTCTTCTCCAAAGACACCGGCATCAACCTGGAGGCCTAATTCCATTGACTCCCCCCACCGCCCGCGGCCAACTGGCCGCGGGCGGTTTCTGCCCCTCGCCCCCCGTAGGGGTCGGCAATTTGTCGACCCTAAACCTATCGTTTTTTGAGTGGTAAAGAAAAACGCATACCCCCCCAAGCTTCCCTGTGAGGTAGTGCTCCGTGCGGTGAATTTATAATGACGGGCGCGTTGCAAAAAGCCGTGTAAGGAAAAAACCACATCAGCCAATCCTTTTTCGGGATGGCCGATGTGGTTTTTTTCTTGCGGGCACATAAGGATTGTTTGCAATGCACCTTTTAATTGTCTTTACAGGCCCCTCAGAGGGCGGCATCTACCTCGTACTTCATTGGGATGGACGCTGAGGCGCCGCGTTTGCCGATTGCGAGGGAGGCCGCCTTGGCGGCACGGAGCATGGCGTTCTCCGGGGAGTCGTCTGCCAGGAAGGATGCCAGGAAATAGCCGGTGAACGTGTCACCTGCTGCCGTGGTATCCACTACGGCACAGCGGAACGGCTCCTGAAAAGCGCGGTGTGTACGATCTGCATACCAGGCGCCGTTTTCACCTAGGGTCAAAACAATCCTGGCCGCCGGATAGCTGGCAAGCAGCGCATCCAGAATTTTTTCCGGGCATTCCTCACCGCTGAGCATCTGCCCCTCGATTTCATTGAGGATAAACAGATCGACCCATTGAAGCGCGCATTTCATCAGGCGGGCATCCAGCGGGGAGGGGTTCAGAATGATGTACATTCCCTTTTCGTGGGCAAGGGAGATCATTTCCTCCATGCCGGATATCTCGTTTTGCAGGAGCAGCACATCGCCGCGGCCAAATTCGGACAGCACCCGGGTTATATCCGATGCGTCAATCACCCCGTTTGTGCCGGGGAAGAGAATGATGCTGTTTTGTCCGCTTTTTTCGACCTGAATAATTGCATGCCCGGTTGGAATTTCAGGATCGATCCTGACAAAGCTGGTATCAACGCCCGCCTCCCGGAGTGCATCCAGGAGAAAATCGCCATCGGTGCCGATTTTACCCGCATGCATGACCGAAGCGCCGGCTCTGGCCAGGGCAATGCTCTGATTCAGCCCCTTGCCGCCGCAGTTGACGGCAAGGGAATCGGAGGAGATGGTCTCGCCCGGCAGAACAAGGTGATCCACATGATAGGTTTTATCAATATTCAGAGAGCCAAAGTTAAGAATTCTCATGCGCTGCCCTCCTATGTCTGATCTGCTGCGTTGATGATTACAAGGCGAGTCCCCGATTTTGCCGCAGGCCTGGGGCCAACACAACCGCCCTGTGAATCAGTCAGACCGCGAAAGCCGGCCGTTGCTTTCGGAAAAAATGGCTGACACGGAATGTCTTTCATAGCACACACCGCTTTCAGCGATAATTAATGGCAAGCTTACAGAAGAGGTCTTCCAGAATGTATCTGCCGTCGATTTCCTCGTAGATGCGAATCGGGCGATTACTGGGGCAGGGATGATAGTACATCTCCGAATTGATAAAGGGAGCATTATCATAGCGATAGCGGTAACGCTGGTCATCCATCAGCAAACCGATGATGGTCTCGTCGCAGATGTCCAGGGATTCCGGGGGCGGGAAGCCGGGGTTATCCTTCAGCAGGTCATAGAACTCAATGGTCTGGCGGAAGAGATAATTGCCAATCTCTCCGCAGGGCATAACCTTGTATTGCAGCTCGGCCAGGCTCACCTTCGGATAGGTAACGGTTTTGATGGGAATCTGCCAGACCTCAACCTCAGATTCAAACAGGTAATTGGCTGCCGCGATATCATTGGTCAGGTTAAATTCGGGGCCGCCGGAGGGGTAATTGTTTCCGCCGTTCCACACGACTACGATTTTATGGGTGATCCGCGGCTCCATAATCAGCGCGGAGACAATATTGGTCAGAGGCCCCAGCGCGCCGATGTACAGCCGTTCTCCCACAGGCGTGTCAAGCGCCTCCCGGATGATCAGCTGCGCGCCATCGCTGTCCAGCGGAAGGAGCTCGCCGAAGCAGCCCTCGCAGCGGCGATGCAGCTTGGTCGGAGCGCCCTTGACGGCATTGACCTTTCCTTCAAATCCGGAATACCGCAGCACCCGCTGCAGCTCGTCCCAGCTGGCCTCCATGGATTCCTCAATGCGGTCGTGGCCAAAATGAGAGGCGATAATGCCGCGCAGATCAAACATGGGCGTCAGCAGCGCATGGGTTATGGCGTACTGGTCGTCTACAAAATTTCTGGCATCCGTATCCAGAATCACGCGTTTTCTTTTTGTTGCAACAGGCTTGAACATATACTTTTCGTGCATAACGAATCTCCTTTCATCCTTTAACGGCGCCGGCAGAAACGCCTTCAATAAAGCCTTTCTGGGCGAGTACATAGGTAATAATCACAGGCAGGGTCACGATGGACAGCGCGGCAAACAGCATCGGGTAATTGGTGGTATGCTGTCCGACAAAGTTTGCAATTGCGAGGGGAAGCGTAAGCTTGGAGCTTCTGGTGAGCATAATGTTTGCCATAAAGTATTCATTCCAGATGCTCAAACCATTAAAGATAATCTGCGTCATTATGCCCGGGCTGGCCAGTGGAAGAATGACGCGCAGGAAACTTCCAAAGGGCGTACAGCCATCGATCATCGCCGCCTCCTCCAATTCCCGCGGGAGGGAGATGAAGAACGAGCGCATAATGAACACGCCCATTGCAATGGACTGCGCAACATAAATCAAAATCAGGCCCAGGTGGGTATTGTTAAGCCCCAAGCGAAGTGCCACCGTAAAGGTGGGGATGCCCAAAACGCCGCCTGGAATCATAATTCCCACCAGCAGGAAGGAGTATATCGCCCGGCGGCCCTTGAAGCGCAGCCGTCCAACGGCGTAAGCGGCACAGCTGTTGATGGGGATCAACAGCAGCAGGGAGCCAATGGTGACGATCATGCTGTTAAGAAATTTTTCTCCCATTGCGCCGGTTTTCCACGCGCTTACAAAGTTTTTCCACTGCGGGTCAGAGGGAAGCCCCCAGACGTTCGTGTAAAACTCGTTTGCCCCCTTCAGGGAACCGCAAAACATCCAGATAACCGGGTAAACGGTAAGAAGGAAGAAGAAAAGCAGGATCAGAAACCACACCACCTGCGGCGCTTTCACTTTTTTACGATGTTTCATTGCTTTCCTCCCATTACTCATACACATCCTCCCTGGACATAATGCGCAGCTGCATAAATCCAAAAGCAAAGACGAACAGGAACAGGATCATGCTCATGGCGTTTGCCCTTCCCATGCTGTTGTATTTGAAGGCGGTGGTTACAATGTAGGTCAGGGAAACCTCGGTGGCATGCATGGGGCCGCCGCCGGTGAGAATGCTTACAATATCAAAGTTAGATGCGAATGCGCCGGTCAGGCTCATCAGGATATTGACAACGATGGTACTGTTAAGCTGTGGGACGGTGACCTTGGTGAATTTCTGCCAGCCGTTTGCGCCATCCAGCGCCGCAGCCTCATAGAGATCCTGGGAAATGGCCTGCAGGCCCGCAAGATACAGCACCATATGGTAGCCGATCCACTTCCATACATCCACCGCCACCACGCTGTACAGAGCCGCCCGGCTGTCGCTGAGCCAACCGACGATCAGGCTTTCCAGACCGATCGCCCGGAGAAAAGCGTTCAAAAGTCCGAAGGTGGGGTTGTAAATCCACGTCCACAGCACGCCGATGACCACATAGGACAAGGTCACGGGCATATAGATGCCCGTCCGAAACATTGTTCGCAGCGGGAACTTTTGGGCAAGCACATAGGCCAGCGCCAGCGCAATAACATTCTTAAAAACGGTGACCAGGATGGCGTACACAAACGTGTTTTTCATAGCCAGCCAGAAAACGTCATCCTTTATCACGTTGAAATAGTTTTTCAGGCCGACCCATTTCATGTCGGAAAAGCCGTCCCACTTGAAAAAGCTGACGCGGCATCCCTCCAGGAAAGGAAAAATCACAAATATGATGAAAAGGATTACTGCCGGCAGACACATCAGGTAGGGAAACGCATCCCGGCTGAAATTCCTTTTGATTTGCTTGGACGGTTTGTTCATAAATTCTCCTTCCGCCTCTGGGGCATCCGAAGGCGGCCGGGCCACCCTCGGATGCCCTGGTAAATCACTTGGCGAAGAAAGCGGTCACGTCGGGGATATGGCTTGGCGTTACGGCCTTCCACTGCTCCTCACTCCAGCTGTTCCACCAGTCGTAAACATAATCGTCTTCGGAAACCATGGTGTCCAGGGTTTTCTGAACATAGGCAGCCGCCTCCTGGGCAGTCATCTTTCCACTGATAACGGAAGGGATTACGTTGCACATGGCATCGTTGACCTTTGTCGGCCAGACCCAGTCCAGATACTCTACAGAATGGGGGACGGAGACCTCGTTCAGGAAGGTGGTAACCTCGTCCACCTCACCGACAGCGCCCTTCACGATTTCAAACAGCGGGCTGCCGCCGGACGCGGCGCAGAGAATCTTCTTCGCATTTTCAGGCCGTGTCAGGTACTCGATAAAGCACATAATGTTATCCAGATTGTCCTGATCGACCCAGGAGGGAACGGAAATGGCACCGTCGCCGGTGGCAAAGGCATGGCACATCTGAGCACCGTCCACAACGATGGGGAATTCAAACGCGCCGAACTCAAAGTCCAGATCCATGGATTTCAGCATGCGGTAATCCCAGGTGCCGCAGAAGAACATGGCACAGTTCCCCTGAGCAAAGTTTGCCAGCATGCCGGTTTCATCGGTGTCAAAGGATTCGCTGGTAAGAATCCCGTTGTCGTATATCGTCTTCAATGCCTCGAAGCCGGTATAAACCTCTTCGTTTTCAAAGCTCTGCTCACCCCGGAGCCAGGCCTGCACCCGCTCGACGGACTGGCCGCCGGTGGCCTGCCCATAGGTATCGAAGAACGGCATCGCCCACGCCCAGGTATCCTTGCCCTGCACCATGAAAGGAATAACGCCATTGTCCGACAGAACCTTTGCGCAGTTAATCCACTCATCCAGATTCGTGGGAACAGAGAGGTCATATTTCTCGAACATGGTCTTGTTATAGAAGCAGGTCGTACCGCTGGCATCGGAATAAGGGAAGCACCAGAGATGGCCGTCAATGGAGCAGGAATCCAGCACGCCCTCGGGGAATCGATCCGTCAGGCCTGCCATAAGCTCGGTCAAGTCCATAACGCTTCCCGCAGGCCCCAGTGAGGCGGTGACGGTGCCCATGCCGACAACAACGAGATCGATTTGCTCTTCGCCAAGCTTGGATGCCTGGAGCTTCTGGGGGATATCATCCCAGGTGCCCTGGCGGTTCTGCACAACCTCGATGCCGGTCTCGGCAGTGAAGGCCGCGCATACCTCATCCCAGGCGGCCTGCTCGGCATCCAGCGAGTAGGCGCTGCCCGTGATTACAATTTTCCGGGGCTTGTCTGCAGCGGCTTGACCGCTTTCTTTCTTTGCGCCGCAGCCTGCCATCAGACTGCAAAGCATAACAACCACGAGTAGAATTGACAGGGGCCTTCTGATTTTCATTGTGTTTTCCTCCATCTTTTTTATTTTATAATGTATTTTTTACCAATACAATATAAACGACATAAGCAGGACACCGGTGACAAAAAGAACAATGCCCAAGGAAAGCAGCATTGCCGCCTTTTTTCCGCATCCCCGGTACTCGCCGGAGAGCACGCCCCAGAAGTAGCTCCAGAGATTGCTTGTTGAGCAAAGCGGCCACGCAACGCTCATGCTCAGCGAGGGGGAAGCGATCATGTAAATGACATCTCCGCCAAAGTGGCAGACGGCGGCAACGAAGGCGTACAGCAGCATTTTGCGGCCCGGATGGAACAGATCCAGCCAGCGGCGTTCTCTGATGAGCCGGACGCTGGACACCAGAAAGGTTCCCAGCAGCGCGCCCGTACCGAGGAAGGAGCAGAAAAGGAGCGGTGCCATTCCCCTTGGGTTTGTGACAGTCCGGCAGCAGAGGTTTGTTGCCAGTGTGAAGCTAAGACCCATCAGAACGTTCAGGGCAAAGAGCGCATAGTCCCGCCCGGTGGGGGACGGCGTCTCCTTATTTCCGCCGGCGTGCTGGCGCATGTTATAGCCGGAAAATTGACAGGCGAACGTTGCGCACAGAAGAACCGCCGCAACCGCCATTACCGACCACAGGGAAACGTGCTCAGGAAGTCCGCCCAGCAGCGCGGAAAGCAGGGTTCCAACCAAAACGCCAAAGGTTGAGCTGATGGAGATCGAAAAGATGATGCCCAACTTTCCCATCATGCGAAGCGTCAGCTGAATGTTCATCCCAAAAAACGCGCCAAAGAGCAGGATCAACGGAATCTGGCTCCCGGTTTTTTGCAGCTCTGCGGATATCCCTTCCGGCAGAAAAATGTGTCGCCCTGCCAGCAGGACAGACCAAGATATCACATTGGCAAATATGTAAAGCCAGAAGGTGAACTCCCAGATTCTGTGCCGGGGGATCACCTTTATGAAGGTGTACCAGGAGCCCCAGAGGAAGCCTGTTAAAATCACTGCGCCAAGAGCGGTGCTGTAATTCAGGTTAAGCATTGTATCCCCTCTTTGATAAATCGTTTTACCATCTGCCCGCATTATAGTATGACGAGGGGGATTTGTCAATATGCCCTAATGCGTTTTGTAATAAGTTCCATTTTTTGTCTAATAAAACTATGCATTGTGACAATTCTACAAATTTTCTATTCCCTACGTCCTTTTTTATGGTATAATAAAAATGTATAAAGCAAATGCTGGAGGTTAGGAATTAATGGCTGTTACACTAAAGGATATCGCGGAAAAGGTACATATGTCCCCTACATCGGTCTCATTTGTCCTGAATAACCGTCCAAACAGAATATCTCAGGAGAAACGAGAGCTGATTTACAGGGTGGCAAAGGAGATGAATTATGTTCCAAATCAAACAGCCGTTGGGTTGGTAAAACGTCAAAGTCGTATGATTGGCGTTATAATTCCAGATATTCGCAATGTTTTTTTCTCCGATATCGTAAGTGGCATCGACACGATTGCCCACGAGCACGGCTGGAATATTATGATTATGACAACGAACGATGAATGCGCAAATGATCTAACCAGCATCTGTACGCTCGCCGCCCGGGGCACTGATGCGATCATTTTGGTGGTGGCCTCCGACCATTCGCCAGGGCAGGCGGAAAGCTATAAAAGGCTTATGCGGAACTTCAACCGCCCGGTTATTCTGGTAGATCGCAGGTTTGAGGAGCTGGAGGTCAGCACCATTGTGGTAAACCACAAAAAGGGCGCATCCATGGCCATTGAATATCTGGCGCAGATGGGGCACAGAAACATCGCAATCCTCAGCGGGCCGCGTTACAGCACGTCCCATCGGTATTATGGAGTACAGCAGGCCTGCGAAAAGCTGGGGCTGAAAATCACAAGCGCCGATGTTTTTGAGGGAGATTACACCATGAAATCCGCATATATGCTTGCGGATAACATTGTTGCAGGCGGATATTCCGCAGTATTCTGCTTCAATGACATGATGGCATACGGCCTGTATAAGCGATGCATGGAAATCGGAACGCAGATTCCAAAGGATATTTCCATTGTGGGGTTCGACGATATTTTCTTCTCCGACTACATCAACCTGACCGCGATCCGCCAGCCGGCATACAATATGGGAATCGAAGCGGCGAGGAGAGCCTTTTACGAACTCGACAACCCGGATGCCGAGCCGAGATTTCTGTTCTTTGAACCTTCAATCCACATCCGCGGCAGTGTTTCCGCACGCAGCCAGGAGTAATGGCATCGCCAGGCGTCACTCTGCCCTGCCATATAGCGATTTTCCCACAGGAACCGCTGCAGCAAAAAGCGAAAGAAACCGCCATTTTGGGGCGGTTTCTTTCGCTTTTCCTACGGAACTTCTCAATAAATGCCTGCAACTGAGCAGCATGATTTTTGCCTCACCTCAGGCGGAAGCCCTCTTCGTCCAAGTCCAAGGTGGAGGAGAAGTAGGTTTTCATGGCGTCGCGCAGGCTCAGGCCGTCGGCGATGGCGGCGGTTTCGTAGCAGCTGTGCATGGCCAGCTGGGGCAGGCCGATGTCTACCGTGGGGACGGAGACGTGGGCGATGGAGATGCAGCCCAGGGTGCTGCCGCCGGGGATATCCGGGCGGTTATAATAGGTCTGAACGGGGGCCTCGGCCTTGGCGCATACCTGGCGGAACAGGGCGGCGGACAGGGCGTCGGTGCAGTAGCGCTGGTTGGCGTTGAACTTCACCACGATTCCCTGACCCATCACCGGGGCGTTGGCATGGTCGGCCAGCTCCGGGTGGTTGGGGTGGATGGCGTGGGCGTTATCCGCCGACACCAGGAAGGAGCGGCTCAGCAGCTGCCGCACGTCCACGCCCAGTCCGTCGGCGACCCGCTCCAGCACGTCGGCGATGAGGGTGGAGTCCGCACCGCCTGCGGTGCACGAGCCGATCTCCTCGCTGTTCAGGGCGCAGAACACAGGGATATCCGCCCCGCCGTCGGACTCCAGGAAGCCCCGGAAGCAGCCCCACACGCATTGCAGATCGTCCAGCGCCTGGCTGGAGATGTATTCGTCGTCAATGCCCCATACCTTTGCCTTCTCCCGAACGTACAGGGTCAGGTCGTGGCCGAGAACTTTGCCACCGGCGGCCTCCTCCAGCAGGGCGCGGAGCTTTCCGGCGGCGTCCTTGCCCCCCAGCAGGGGGTTCAGATCCATCACCGGGTTCCATTTGTAGCCATCGTTGGCCTGACGGTTCATGTGGATGGCCACGCTGGGGATCAGCATCAGATCCCGGTCGATGTCCACCAGGGCCACCCTGGCCCCCTCCGCCGTCTGCACCAGCGCCCGCCCGGCCACGCTCAGGGGCCGATCCAGCCAAGGGGCCATCAGCAGGCCGCCGTAGCGCTCCACCTGCTCGGTGACATACGCGCCCACCGCCTCGCCGTTCTCCTTGAGCTTCAGGCTGGGCCGGTCGGTGTGGGCGGCGGAGAGCAGAAAGCCCTGGGGCCTGCCTTCGGGCACGCGGAAGGCGATCACCGCAGCGCCGCCCCGGCACACGAAATACTTCCCGCCGGGAGTCAGCGTCCATGCGTCCCCCTCGGCCAGCTTTTCATACCCGCAGGCCTCCAGCTCCCGCCGCAGCGCCGCCTGCGCATGATAGGGACTGTGCGCCTCGTCCAAAAATTCACACAGGGATTTGGTAAATGTATCCATAGTTATACCTCTTTTTTGTAATTTTGACAGAATGAGAAAATGTACGCCCGCAGGACAGTGAATAGGGAGCAGATTCTAACCCCGTAGGGGGCGGCAATTTGTCGCCCCTCAACGTTGCCATTTCAAAAGCAGCTTGTTGAATGGGAAACAGCTTCCGTACCCTCCAAAAGCTTCCCTTGGGGGAAGCTGGCAGCCCGTAGGGCTGACTGAAGAGGGCTTACCGCAGTACGTTCTTTATTAGGGGTAAGTTGAATGGTACACATCTCACCCGTAGGGGCGGATACCAGCCGCCCGAAAGGTAACGAAAGTGAGCTGTATAGACGGAACGCTCAGTCCCGGTACATGGCGGGCGGCTAGTATCCGCCCCTACGGACTCAGGATGTTTGACACTCTACCTTTTTAGTTGCGTCTCGCTCAAAACCATTCTCTGAGTGCCCTCTTCAGTCGCTGCGGCGACAGCTATTTGATTATTGTATCATTGCCACCGGCAATGATTGTAATTAAAGATTCGCTGCGCTCTGCAACACCCCTCAGGGAAGCTTAGGGGATGTGCCCTTTAGATTATACGTTTTTTCTTTACCACTCAAAAACCGCCAGGCTGAGGGTCGACAAATTGCCGACCCCTACGAGGCTCAGAAGTTTTTCCTGCTTTCGTTCAACTTACTGCTATCGAAACCGTTACGTTTCGGGCGGCTGGTATCCGCCCCTACTAGCTCATCCCCATTAAAACTTTATCTCTGGATAAAGATGTTTCAGCCTGGTTCTGGCGTCGGTGGTGTTGAATTGC
>CAKTIM010000007.1 GCA_934565795.1 uncultured Oscillospiraceae bacterium | reverse complement strand
ACCGTCAACGAGATTGCCTGATTGAATCGCACCCAATAACCCAAGCCCCCGGAAGCAACCGCTTCCGGGGGCTTTTCCAATCATGTGAATCAAGGCAAGAAAACCGTAGGAACGGATACCAGCCGCCCGCCGCCTTGCGGTTTCAATAGCAGGAAAAACAACTGAGTCCCGTAGGGGTCGGCAATTTGTCGACCCTTAACCCAACGGTTTAGGAAGCAGTAACGAACAACGAATACCCTCAAGGATACATCTCCCAAGCTTCCCTGTGGGGTGTTGCAGAGCGCAGCGAATTTATAATAACAATCATTGCCGGTGGCAATGATACAATAATTAATCAGCTGTCGCCGCAGCGACTGAAGAGGGCACTCAGGTAACGGTTTCGAGAGAGATTTGGTTAAAAAGGTACAATGTTGAACACTCTGAGTGCGTAGGGGCGGATACCAGCCGCCCGAAAGCCAACGAACGTGAGCTGTACAGCCGAACCGCTCAATCCCGGTACACAGCGGGGCGACAAATTGCCGCCCCCTACGCACTCAGAATGTTTTTGTATCCTCGTTTTCACCGGGAATTTACGAATATTCTACTATTAATTTATATCAATAGAGGAGAGCCGAGGCACCATCATGTTATCCCAGCCCTGAACCTCGCATTGGCCGTTTATGTCGCGGCCGGTGGCGACGATGGAGCCGTCGGATTTCAGGCCCAGAGTGTGAAAACCACCGGCGGAGATGGCCACAATGTCCGTCCATTCGCTGACATCGCATTGGTCGTACGCATTGTATCCCACGGCGACCACGGTGCCGTCCGCTTTCAGGCCGACGCTGTGGTAGTACCCGGCGGCGACGGCCACAATGTCGTCCCAGGCGTCCACGTTGCGCTGTCCGCTTTCATTGCTGCCTGCGGAAAGCACCTTCCCGTCCCGGGTCAGCCCAAGGGTGTGGGTGCCGCCGGCGGAGATGGCTTGCAGGTTTTTCCATCCCTCCACCCTGCATTGGCCGCTGGAGTCGTCGCCCACGGCCACGGCGGTGTAGTCCGCCCGCAGGCCGACGGTGTGATTCCGTCCAGCGCTGATGCCGATGATATCTCGCCAGGTGTCAAAGTCGATCCGTCCGTCGTTGTCGCAGCCCAGACCGATTACGCGCCCGTTGGATTTCAGCCCGACGGTGTGCCACTGACCGGCGGAGACAGCTACCATGTTCCGCCAGTCGTCCACATTTCCCCGGCCGTCGCCATTGTACCCGGCGGCGATCACCGTGCCGTCGGTGCGCAGCCCCAGGGTGTGCTCCCACCCGGCGCTGACGGAGGCCATGCTCATCCAGGAGCCGGTCTCACATTGGCCCTCCCGGTCGTCCCCGGTGGCGTTCACCATGCGGTCGCTTCGCAGGGCGACGGTGTACCAGCCCCCGGCGCTGATCAACTCCGGCTGGACGATCTGCGCCCACAGGGCGCGGCTGCGCTCCCGGGCATCCTCATAATCCCGCAGTCCGCCGAAAATGGCGGCAGCCCGGCAGGCGTCCCCGGCGCTCAGAAGCGTTTCCGCCTGGGCATACCAGTCCTCCTGAATGGCTGTCACCCGCTGGGGGGAATCCTTGAAATCCGCCAGCGCCTGAAAGGCCTCGATGGCCTCCTCCCGGTTGCCCGCCTCCAGCAGGGTCTCTGCCGCGTTGTATTGCTTCTGCGGTATGATATACTTCGTCACCAGCAGGTAGCACCCGGTTACCACCATGGCCATGACCAGCAGGGTGACGGCAATCCGCTTTCCTGCGCTGGCGACCCAGTGCTCCGGCTCGCTTTTGGCGGCCTTCTGCGCCTCGGCCCGCTGCTTGCTCTGCACCGCCTGCACATTGGCATCCCGCCAGCCGGGAATCTGGGCGTACAGCGCGGCGGCCTTTGCCGCCTGCCCCTGCTTCTTGGCAGCCGTAGCGGCCCGGTAAATTCCCTCCTTGCGCAGGATCTCCGCCTGCCGCAGGCATTCCTGGGCGCGGCTCTGGGCATCCTTATAGCGCTTCAGCTGCCCGAACATCCGTGCCGCCGCCCGATATTCCTCGTTGGTGGAGGCGGCTTCCATGGCGGCCACGGCGTTTGCGTAGGCCTGCTCGACCTTGCCGAGCTGCCCCTGCTTCTGAAGCTGACGGGCGGCGGCTTGCAGAAAATTCTTCAAATCTTCGCCGCCGTATTGCAGCGCATTCTGATAGTGGACACTCTGGGAGATATCCCGGCGGCAGCCTGCCAGCTCCTTGGGCGCGGTGCACCGGCACTCGACCAGCAGCCGCCCCAGGTGGGCCATGGGCTCCCCCGGCGCACTGTCCAGCACCCGGCAGAAGCAGTCGTCCGCTTCCGAGAAGCTCTTCTGCTTTAGTAGCCCAAAGCCCTGCTTCAGCAGCGCGGCGGGGGGCTCCTGCGCTGTCTGGCCCAGGCTGGCGGCGATTCGGAGCGCCTCTTTTTCATATTGCAGCTTCGCCGCCCCGTCGGACAGGGAGAGCGCCGCCAGATAGTCTCCGCATTCCAGGAAGCGCCCGGCCTCCGGCCGCAGGACGGCGGGGCGGTAGCCGCCTGCACCATCCTCCACATACTGCACGCCAAAGCGGCACAGGGCTGCACACCAGCGGCTTTCCGCGTCTGCCTCGTCCTGGCTGAGCAGCTGCTGATACACAGCCAGCGCCTTGTCAAATTTCCCGGCGCGGCGCAGGTAATTTCCGCAGTTGTGGGCGGAGGCATGCTGCTTGTCGGTGTTTTGGGGCAGGGTCATGATCCCGCCGCAGCTGGCGCAGGAGCCCACATTGCCCTCCGGGAAAGGGGTGACATTCCCACCGCAGTATTTGCATTTTAAAGTCGCCATGCGCGCACCGCCCTTTCTATGCTGTCATTATATGGATGGTATGTCCGAAAGTCAACGGAAATATGCGAAAGCGGTCGAGTGCGCCCGCGCAAAAAATTACCCCCCGATGCATACGCACCGGGGGACAGCTGCTCCTATTTTTTCTCATTCACCAGGATAACGCCCGGGGCGGGGTTCTTGTCCAGCGCGCCCATAATGGGATGGGGGAGATACGGCTCCTCCAGATAGGCGATGTCCTGCGCCGTCAGCGTTATGCTTTGGGCATTGGCGGCGTCCGTCAGATAGGCAGCCTTGGTGGCTCCGATGATGGGGGAGGCCACGCCCCTGGCCCACAGCCAGGCGATCGCAATCTGGGACATTTTGCACCCGTATCGGTCGGCCAGCTCTGCCACCCGGCTGACGATTGCCATGTCCTGCTGCTCCGTCTGGTCGTATTTGCCCCGCGCTACCCGGTCGGTTTTGCTGCGCAGGCTTGTCGCTGTCCCAGGTGCGCCGGGTCAGATGGCCGGAGGCCAGGGGGCTGTAGGGCATCAGCGAGACATTCATCTGCCGGCAGATGGGAATCAGCTCCCGCTCGTCCTCCCGGTAGAGCAGGTTATAGTGGTTTTCCATGGTGCTGAAGGGCGTCCAGCCATGCTTTTCGGCGGCGAACTGCATGTTGTGGAACTGATAGCCGTACATGGCGGAGGCACCCAGGGCGCGAACCTTTCCGGCCTTCACCAGGGCGTCCAGCGCCTCCATGGTTTCCTCGATGGGGGTGTCGAAGTCGAAGCGGTGGATGATGTAAAGGTCAAGATAGTCCGTGCCCAGCCGCTTCAGCGTTCCCTCAATTTCCCGGGCAATGGCCGCGCGGGAGAGCCGCCCCTCGTTGAAATAGACTTTGGAGGCAATCACCACCTTGTCCCGCGCCACCGCCTTTTTCAGGGCGCGGCCCAGATATTCCTCGCTGGTTCCGGCAGAGTAGCTGTTGGCGGTGTCGAAGAAATTGATGCCCAGATCCAGGGCATGCCGGATCACCTCGCCGCTCTTTTCCTCGTCCAGCGTCCAGTCGTGCATGGTTCCGGCCTTGCCAAAGCTCATGCACCCCACGCACAGCCGGGATACTTGGATATCGGTATTGCCTAAGTTGACATAATTCATACGATTTCTCCTTTCAGCGTATTTATTCGGTACAATATACGATTCCATTATACCATACCTTGTCTTGAATGTCAGTCCCTTTTTAAAAAGGGGAAATTGCCTCTTTATTTCCGCAGGGGAAAAGCGTATAATGACAAAAAATATTCTTCGGGGAGGGATTCCTTTGCGTATTGTGGTGAAGATTGGCACATCCACGCTGGCCCATGCCACGGGGCACCTGAATATTCGGCGGGTGGCCTCGCTGTGCCGGGTAATCAGTGACATCAAGAACGCGGGGCACGAGGTGATTTTGGTATCCTCCGGCGCCATTGGGATGGGCGTGGGCAAGCTGGGGCTGCGGCAGCGGCCCAGGGATATCCCCACCAAGCAGGCCGCCGCGGCGGTGGGCCAGTGCGAGCTGATGTACATCTATGATAAGCTTTTCAGCGAATACCATCATACCGTGGCTCAGCTGCTGATTACCGGCGAGGATGTGGCCAGCGAGAAGCGGCACCAGAATTTCAGCAATACGCTGAATCGGCTCCTGGAGCTGGGGGCCTTGCCCATCATCAACGAAAATGACACCGTGGCCACGGAGGAAATCGTCATCGGCGACAACGACACGCTGGCCGCCATCGTGGCCAAGAGCGTCAATGCCCGGCTGCTGGTGCTGCTGTCGGACATCGACGGACTGTATACCGCCGATCCCCGCAGGGAGCCGAATGCCGCGCTGATTCCCACCGTCGCGGTGCTGGATGATTCCATCCGGGCCTTGGCCGGGGTCAGCGGCAGCGAGCAGGGCACGGGCGGGATGATCACCAAGCTCCAGGCGGCGGAAATCTGCATGGGCTGCGGCTGCGATATGGTGATTGCCAACGGCGGCGACCCGGAAAATCTCTATGCCATCCTGGATGGACAGCCGGTGGGCACCCGCTTTGTGGCAGGGGAGGCGATGGTATGATGGAGCTGCTTGCCGCCGCCAAGGCGGCGAAGAACGAGGTGGGCCAGCTGCCCACCCAGCGGAAAAACGAAGCACTGCTTGCCATGGCCGACGCACTGGAGGCAGAGCAGGCGGCCATTCTGGCGGCCAACGCACAGGACTTGGAGGCGGCCCAGGGGCACATTGGCGACGTGATGCTGGACAGGCTCCGGCTTACCCCGGCCCGCGTGGCCGCCATGGCCCAGGGAATCCGGGATGTGGCGAAGCTTCCCGACCCGGTGGGCCGGGTGCTGGAGGAAACCGTCCGCCCCAATGGGCTGAACATTCAAAAGGTATCCGTCCCCATGGGCGTGATCGCCATCATTTATGAAAGCCGCCCCAATGTGACCAGCGACGCGGCGGCGCTGGCGCTGAAAAGCGGAAATGTGTGCATCCTCAGGGGCGGCAAGGAAGCCTTCCGCTCTGCCTGTGCCATCACCGACGCGCTGCGCGCCGGACTTCGCCGGGCGGGGGTGACGGAGAATGCGGTGAACCTGGTGCGCTCCACCTCCCGGGATTCCGCCGCCGCGCTGATGACCGCCCAGGGCTATGTTGACCTGCTGATCCCCCGTGGCGGGGCCGGGCTGATTGGTGCCTGCGTCCGCAATGCCACCGTGCCCTGCATTGCCACGGGCACCGGCATCTGCCATGTGTACGTGGAGAAAACCGCCGTTCAGGACATGGCTCTGAACATCATCGAAAACGCCAAAACCAGCCGCCCCAGCGTATGCAACGCCGAGGAGGTGCTGCTGGTGGACAGGGCGATTGCGTCAGAATTCCTGCCAAAGCTCTATGGGCGCCTGGTGACGGGACGGGAAAGGCCTGTGGAGCTGCGGCTGGATGAGGCCGCCCAGGCCATCATCCCCGGCACGCCTGCCGGGGCACGGGACTTTGACACGGAGTTTCTGGATTACATTCTGGCTGTGGCCTGCGTGGACGGCGTGGAGGAGGCCATTGCCCACATTGCCGCCCACTCCACCGGCCACAGCGAGGCCATTATTACCAGCGATCCCCAGGCGGCGCAGCTGTTTACCGCCTGCGTGGACAGCGCGGCAGTGTATGTCAACGCCTCCACCCGGTTTACCGACGGCGGCGAATTCGGCCTGGGCTGCGAGATGGGCATCTCCACCCAGAAGCTCCACGCCAGAGGCCCCATGGGCCTGCGGGAGCTGACCACCTATCACTACATCATCCGTGGAAACGGACAGACCCGGTAAAGGAGCACAATATGAAGTATGGTTTTTTAGGCTGCGGCAACATGGGCGGCGCGCTGGCAAAGGCCCTGAACAAAGCCACAAAGGATATTCTGATCACCGACCGCAGCGGAAGGGTAAGACGCCTGGCCGAGGAGCTGGGGCTTCGCTACGTCTCCGGCGAGGAGATCGTCAGCGAATGTGACCGCATTTTCCTTGCCGTCAAGCCGCACATGATGGAGGAGCTTCTCGCCCCGCTCCGTCCGCAGCTGCGGCAGCGCAGGCCGGTGCTGATCTCCATGGCTGCCGGGCTGACCGTGGCCCAGATAGAGCAGATGGCGGGGGGCAATCTGCCCGTGATCCGCATCATGCCCAATACCCCCGTGGCGGTGGGGCAGGGGATGACCCAGTATTGCCATAACGCCCTGGTGACGGAGGGTGACCTGCATTCCTTCCTGGAGGATATGCGTTTTTCCGGCCGCCTGGACGAGCTGGAGGAACGGCTGATGGACGCCGCCAGCGCCCTGTCCGGCTGCGGCCCGGCGTATATGTATCTGCTGATCGAGGCCCTGGCCGACGGCGCAGTGGCCTGCGGCATCCCCAGAGCCAAGGCGCTGGAATACGCCGCCGCCACCATGGTCGGCGCGGGGGAGATGGTGCTTACAACAGGCCTGCACCCCGGCGCACTGAAGGACGCCGTGTGCTCCCCCGGCGGCAGCACCATCGCCGGTGTCCGCGCCCTGGAGCAGCACGCCTTCCGCGCCGCCGCCATGGACTGCGTGGCAGCCGCCTACGAAAAGAATCAGCAGCTGGGGAAAGGGAACTAAATCCGAAGCGCGCATCAATGACCTTTTGGTATTCGGAACCAAGACAAACCGTCCCTCACAGCAACGCAGGATCGCGCTTGACGGAAACGGAAAAATGTGCTATATTCCATACAGCCGAAAGGCACCCGCCGCTATGATGGAATGGTAGACATCGCGGACTTAAAATCCGCTGGAGGCGACTCCGTACCGGTTCGAGTCCGGTTAGCGGCACCAAAACAAAAGGAGACCCGTGGGGGCCTCCTTTTGTTTTGTCCGTCAAAGAATGGCTGCGCCGCAAAGGGAAGATTGCAGCAGAATTGATCTGTTACGAAAAATGGTATCCCAGCTCCAGCCGCATCAGTACCAGCGCTTGCCAATGACCGTCGCGGCAGCGGAAGCCCAGGGGGTTTCTGCCGTATTCTACAAAGCCATGCTTTCGGTACAGATGGATCGCCTGTTCGTTTTCGGCTACGACCTCCAGCTCCAGCTGCAAAAAGCCTGCCTGCTTTGCGCATAGGATGCACTGCTCCGTCAGTGCACTTCCAATGCCGAGCCCGTTGTAGGCCTGCAAAATGCTGATGCCAAATTCGGCCCGGTGCAGCATCTTACGCCGGTTGCGGATGCGCGTCACGCTGGCGGAACCGACCAGTGCGCCATCTACGAACGCGCAGATTTGAATGTCCGTTGGGCTGCTTTTGGCAGCCTCCAGCCGCTGCGCTACCTTCAGCGGATTGTGCTCGGCTTCGTCTGCGCCGGCCAAAAGATAGTTTGTTTCCGTGCGCACCTGTAAAGAATAGCTCACAAAGGCTGCCGCGTCTGCCGCCTCGGCACTGCGCAGGATACAGGCTTGGCCGTTTCTTAGTGTGACGGTGGTATTGAAAATCATTGCTGCCTCCACATGTGTTGGGAATAGAGCAAGTATAGCATAAAGAAAGCAATAATCAATACCCCTGTAATTCTGCTTTTTCTATTGACAAAACGCATATTTTCCGAAATGATTATTGACAAAGCTTTGTCGAAGATATATAATCCAATTGTAAATTTTCACCAATGGAGGGAAACAATATGAAAAAATTCTTAGCAATAGCGCTGTCCCTGGTCATGGTTTTCGGACTGTTTACCGTTCGCGGCGTGCAGGCTGACGCCATGGATGACCTGATCGCTGCTGCCCAGGAAGAGGGCCAGCTGATCGTTTACGGCTCCTGCGAGGAAGAGTACCTGGCAGCCGCCTGTGAGCACTTCCAGGAGCTGTACGGCATCGAAGTGAAGTATCAGCGCCTGTCCACCGGCGAGGTTCAGAGCAAGATCGAAGAAGAGAACGGCACTCCTTCCGCTGACGTCTGGTTCGGCGGCACCACCGATCCCTACAACGTCTGCGCTGCTGAAGGCCTGCTGGAGCCCTACGAGGCCATCAACGCCTCCCACCTGCTGGGCGACGCCTACAAGGATGCCGACGGCCAGTGGTACGGCATCTACAAGGGCATCCTGGGCTTCATCGTCAATGCCGACGAGCTGGATCGTATGGGCCTGGAAGCTCCTCAGGACTGGGCTGACCTGCTGAAGGAAGAGTACAAGGATCTGATCTGGCTGTCCAACTACAACACCGCTGGCACCGCCAAGCTGGTCATCAACACCATGATCCAGAAGTACGGCCACGACGAGGGCATCCAGTACCTGGTGGATCTGGACAAGAACATCCATGTTTACACCAAGTCCGGCTCCGGCCCGTCCAAGAATGTTGGTACCGGCGAGTGCGTCATCGGCATTGGCTTCCTGCATGACGGCATTACCCAGATCGTTGACAACGGCTACGAGAACATCGAGCTGGTCATTCCTTCCTCCGGCACCTCCTTCGAGATCGGTGCTACCGCCATCTTCAAGGGCGCTGCCCATCCCAACGCTGCGAAGCTGTGGATTGAGTACGCTCTGAGCCCCGAGTGCGTCGAGCTGGCTCAGGACAACGGCTCCTATCAGTTCCTGGTCATCGACAATGCCAAGCAGCCCGAGGTTGCCGAGGAGTTCGGCCTGGATCCCGAGAACGTCATGGACTATGACTTCGAGGATGCCAAGAACAACATCAAGACCTACATCGAAGAAGTGATGACCGCTCTGGGCGGCGGCGACGACCGTTTCAAGACCGAGTAATTCACTTTTACCGTAACGGAATAGCCTGCGGGGGATGGAGTCAATCTCCATCCCCCCGTTTTTATCGGGAGGCTCTGAATAGACCATTGCAACGGGTGGTTTGTTCAGAGTTTCCCAAGATACATTTTCAGAAGGGAGGAACGTGCCCATGGCCAGCCGCCAGAGCGCAGCCTTGGAGCGAAAGAAGCTGCTGGGTGACCCCATTCTCGTCACCACCATTGTGGTTTTGATCGCGTTTCTTACATTATTTATTCTGTATCCTCTCGCAATTCTGCTGGTGGATAGTGTCTATGGCCCCGAAACCGGCCTGACGCTGTCGGTGTTCCAGCGGGTGCTTGCGATGCCCAATTTCCGCCGGGCGATCTCCAATACCCTCACCGTAGGCCTCACGGTGGGCATTCTCTCCACAGTGGTGGGTTTGCTGTTTGCCTACGTGGAGGTTTACGTCAAGGTTCGCACCAGGTTTATGGGCGGCCTGTTCAAGGTCGTGTCCATGCTCCCTGTGGTCTCGCCCCCCTTTGTGCTGTCTCTGAGCATGATTATGCTCTTCGGCAAGGCGGGCATCATTACCCGCTTCCTGCTGCACATCTATGACAACAGCGTGTATGGCTTCGGCGGCATTGCCGTTGTGCAGACGCTGACCTTCTTCCCCGTGTGCTACATGATGCTCAAGGGCCTGCTGAAGAACATCGATCCCAGCCTGGAGGAGGCTGCCCGGGATATGGGCGCTTCTCGGTTCAAGGTGTTCACCAGCGTCACCCTGCCGCTGATTCTGCCCGGCCTGGGCAATGCATTCCTGGTGACCTTCATTGAGTCCATCGCCGACTTTGCCAACCCCATGATCATCGGCGGCTCCTATGATACCCTGGCCACCACCATCTATTTGCAGATCACCGGCGCTTACGACAAGCAGGGCGCGGCGGCAATGGCCGTGGTGCTGCTGTCCATCACCCTGGTGATGTACCTGGTGCAGAAGTACGTGCTGGAAAAGAAAACCGCCGCCACCCTCACCGGCAAGGCATCCAGGGGCAGAATGCTCATTGAGGATCGCTCCGTCACCACGCCCCTTACCGTGCTGTGCTCGCTGATTGCGATTTTCGTCATTATGATGTACGTCTGCGTTCCCTTCGGTGCGCTGTTCAAGACCTGGGGCTATGACTTCCACCTGACGACCAAGTGGTTTGTCCGGGTGTTCGAGAAGTACAAGGGCCTGAAGGCCTTCCGGGATTCCTTCGTCCTGTCCCTGATTGCCGCGCCCATTACGGCACTGCTGAGTATGATTATTTCCTACCTGGTGGTCAAGCGGAAGTTCAAGGCCAAGGGCTTTATCGAGTTCGTCTCCATGCTGGCCATGGCCGTGCCCGGAACGGTGCTTGGCATCGGTTATATTCGCGGCTTTGTCAAGGGCGTGTTCGGCACCGGCTTCCTGGCGGGACTGTATGGCAGCGCGGCGATCCTGATCATCGTGTTTGTCATCCGAAGCCTGCCCACCGGCACCCGCAGCGGCATTTCCGCCCTGCGCCAGATCGACAAGAGCATCGAGGAATCCGCCTATGACATGGGCGCCAACAGCTTCAAGGTGTTTATGACTGTGACGCTGCCGCTGATCAAGGATTCCTTCCTCAGCGGCCTGGTCACCGCGTTCGTGCGCTCCATCACCGCTATCTCCGCCATCATCCTGCTGGTGACCCCGGAGTTCCTGCTGATCACCGTGCAGATCAACGAATTTGCGGAGAAAGGCTCCTACGGCGTGGCCTGCGCCTTCGCCACCATTTTGATTGCAATTACTTACGGAAGCGTCCTGCTGATGAATCTGGTTATCAAATTCTTCGGCACCAGCCGCAAAATAAAGGAGGACAACTGATATGGCGAAAACAAAAAAAGGCGTTCGCCTGGAGCATATTTCCAAAATCTATAAGGATCCCAAAACAGGCAAGGATTTTTACGCCGTGAAGGACGCCAATCTGGAAATCGCCCCCGGCTCCTTTGTGACCCTGCTTGGCCCCTCCGGCTGCGGCAAGACCACAACGCTGCGCATGATCGCCGGCTTTGAAAGCCCGGACGAGGGCGAAATTTACCTGGGCGGCGAACCCATCAACGCCCTGACCCCCAACAAGCGCGATACCGCCATGGTGTTCCAGAGCTACGCCCTGTTGCCCCATTACAACATCTTTGACAACGTGGCCTACGGCCTGAAGCTGCGCCATATGGACAAGGCCACCATCAAGGAAAAGGTGACCAATATCCTGAGACTGGTGGGCCTGGAGGGCATGGAGGCCAGAATGACCAACCAGCTCTCCGGCGGCCAGCAGCAGCGCGTTGCCCTGGCAAGAGCCCTGGTGCTGGAGCCTGGCGTGCTGCTGTTCGACGAGCCGCTGAGCAACCTGGATGCCAAGCTGCGTGTGACCATGCGTACCGAGATTCGCCGCATCCAGCAGGAGGCAGGTATCACCGCCGTCTACGTCACCCACGACCAGTCCGAGGCCATGGCCCTGTCCGACCAGATCATCATCATGGAAAAGGGCGATGTGCGCCAGATCGGCACGCCTCAGGAAATCTATTATCATCCCGCCAACGAATTCGTGGCCGACTTTATCGGTGAGGCCAACTTCCTCCGGGGCAAGCTGACCGCCAAGAACGGCGACCAGGGCACGGTGGAGGTCGAGGGCAGCCCGGTAGACGTGGTCGGTGTCCGGGAAATTGACAACGGAAAGCAGTGCACCCTGGTGCTTCGGCCGGAGTCCGCCGTCCTGGCGGAGCAGGGCCAGCTGCCCTGCCGGGTAATCCTGTCCTGCTTCATGGGCGCGTACCAGAACTATCACGTGATGGTGGGCAGCACCATGGTCAAGATCACGGACTTCAACCCCAAGAACAAGAAAATCTACCAGGTGGGCGACACCGCCTGCGTGGCCTTTGAAAAGGAAAACGTCCACGTCCTGTAAAGAGTGACTTGAACCGATCCTCCCCGGCTGCACAGAAAAGTTTTTCACTGTCTTGCCGGAACTTCCTGAAATCGACCCTGGCCCGGAGACC
The DNA here is from genome assembly GCA_934565795.1 of uncultured Oscillospiraceae bacterium. GTDB lineage: Bacteria > Bacillota > Clostridia > Oscillospirales > Oscillospiraceae > Faecousia. The sequence continues at coordinate 102,962 of CAKTIM010000007.1, read as the reverse complement.
TCCGGGCCAGGGCATTTTACACCTGTTTTTAATTTATTTGCCGGTGTCCTCTTGTAAATAGGGAAAAACTGTGTTAAACTTTCAAAGATATATGTGAATTTGACCTTCTAGGGGGAACCACCATGCGTTTTGCTCCAACATAGTTTTCTTCCAGAGCAAATGGGAAAATAATACTTTGGAGGAAATGATGAATGACTGAACTTGAAAAACAAATCAGCCGCCGCCGGACGTTTGCCATTATTTCGCACCCCGACGCCGGTAAGACCACCCTGACAGAAAAATTCCTGCTCTACGGCGGGGCCATTGCTCAGGCGGGCGTGGTCAAGGGAAAGAAAAATTCCCGCGCCGCTACCTCCGACTGGATGGAGATCGAAAAGCAGCGCGGTATCTCCGTCACCTCTTCCGTGATGCAGTTCCAGTATGAGGGCTTCTGCATCAACATCCTGGATACCCCCGGCCACCAGGACTTTTCCGAGGATACCTACCGCACGCTGATGGCGGCGGACTCCGCCGTGATGGTCATCGACGGCGCAAAGGGCGTGGAGCCGCAGACCCGGAAGCTCTTCAAGGTCTGCGCCATGCGGCATATCCCCATTTTCACCTTTGTGAACAAGATGGATCGGGAGGCCAAGGACCCCTTTGACCTGCTGGATGAGCTGGAGCGGGAGCTGGGCATTGAAACCTATGCCATGAACTGGCCCATCGGCTCCGGCAAGGATTTCCAGGGCGTGTACGACCGGGAAAAGAGCCAGCTGCTGTTCTTCTCCGGCATCTCCGGCAAGAGCAAGGCGGAAAAGCACGTGATCGACCTCTACGACCCGGAGGTTGCGCAGCTGCTGGACAGCGTGCAGAAGCACCGCCAGCTTATTGACGATGTGGAGCTGCTTTCCGCAGGGCGGGAGCTGAACATCGACGAGGTACGGCGCGGAGAGCTCAGCCCGGTGTTCTTTGGCTCCGCGCTGACCAATTTTGGCATCGAGCCGTTTCTGGAGTCCTTCCTGAGGCTGACGCCGCCCCCCCTGTCCCGCGTGGCGGACTGCGGCGAAATTGATACCTTCAGCCCGGATTTTTCCGCTTTCGTCTTTAAAATCCAGGCGAACATGAACAAGGCCCACCGGGATCGGCTGGCGTTTATGCGCATTTGCTCCGGCAAATTCCTGCGGGACGCCGAGTATTACCATGTGCAGTCCGGCCGGAAAATGCGCCTGTCCCAGCCCCAGCAGCTGATGGCGGCGGAGCGGGAGATTGTGGACGAGGCCTACGCCGGGGACGTGATTGGCGTGTTTGATCCCGGCATCTTCTCCATTGGTGACACCATCACCGTGCCCGGAAAGAAATTCAAGTATTCCGGCATCCCTGTCTTTGCCCCGGAGCATTTCGCTCGGGTGTCCGCCAAGGACTCCATGAAGCGCAAGCAATTCGTCAAGGGTACCGAGCAGATCGCCCAGGAGGGCGCGATCCAGATCTTCAAGGTGCCCAACTCCGGCATGGAGGAGGTCATTGTGGGCGTGGTGGGCACGCTGCAATTTGACGTCTTTGAGTACCGCATGAAGAACGAATACGGTGTGGATCTTCGCATGGAGGGCTTGCCCTATGAGGAGATTCGCCTGATCGACAAATACCCCGGCGACCTGTCCGACCTGAACCTGGGCAGCGACGCCGAACTGCTGGAGGATTACAAGGGGAGAAACCTGCTGGTATTTTCCAGCTTCTGGGCCATCGACTTCACCTGCCGCCGGAATCCCGGCCTGGAGGTGTCGGAGATCATTGTTTCGGAAGGATAATCAAAAATGCACGTATGGAAGCATTTTGCCACCATTACGGCGCACCGCTGGCGGGTAAGGCAGGGCTGCTTCCGCGTCGGCCTGTACTGGCAGGGATTGACCCATGACCTGTCCAAGTATTCCCCGGCTGAATTCTGGCGCGGCGCGCGATACTACCAGGGCAACCGCAGCCCCAACGCTGCGGAGCGGGAGGCCAAGGGCTACAGTGCGGCCTGGATGCACCACAAGGGCCGCAACCGGCACCATTTTGAATACTGGACGGACGTGAATCCCAAAACCAACCGAACGGAGCCGGTGCCCATGCCCCGCCGCTTCCTGGTGGAGATGGTGATGGATCGCCGCGCGGCCTGCATGACCTATCAGGGCCGCGCCTATCACCCCGGCGCGGAACTGGAATACCTGAAAAAGAGCAGCGAAAGCCAGCTGATGCACCCTCAGACCCGCCGCCAGCTGGAGTATTTGCTGACCATGCTGAAAGAGCAGGGCGAGGATGCTACTTTCCGCTACATCCGCCACAGCGTTCTCAAGGGAAAGCCATTCCCCTGGGATTAGGCCCTGCCGCCTTGATGGCATTTATCAGGCCGCTGACTTTGCACACTGAGCAGAGCCGGCGGCCTGTTTTTTAAGATTCTCCTAAGAATTTCCACTTTCGTTGACAGGAAATGCCCAATGTGGTATGGTGTAACCAGAAAACGAAACGGAAAGGATGGAAATCAAATGCTTCAAAAAACACTGAGAAGGGCGGCGCTGGCGCTGTGCGCGCTGCTGCTTCTGATGGGGCTTTGCACCGCTGCCTCCGCTCAGGAGGAGGGGCTGAATACCGTTGAGGTGTTCCGCGTGGATGAGTTCCTGGATGCCATCGCGCCCAATACGCAGATTGTCCTGGCTGCCGGGGAATACAATCTGACCGATGCCTTGAATTACTCCAGGGGCGGCGGGGACTATTACCACTGGGAGGGCGGCTACGACGGCTATGAGCTGGTGATCACCGATGTGGAGAACCTCTCCATTGTGGGCGCAGATCCCATGGCCGTGACCATCTCCACCGAGCCGCGCTACGCCAACGTGCTGCGCTTCGACAATGTGAAGGGCCTGCAATTGACCAATCTGGTGGTGGGCCATACCAGGGAGCAGGGCGCCTGCAGCGGCGGCGTGCTGTACCTGGAGGACTGCGAGGACGTAGAGATCAGCGGCTCCCGCCTCTATGGATGCGGCATCCTGGGCATCAGCCTGAATGCCTGCCGGAACGTCCATGTGGATGGCTGCGATGTTTACGAATGCAGCTACGGCTGTGTCGAGGTCAGCCAGAGCGAAAACGTCCTTTTTGAAAACAGCAAATTCTACGATTGCGAGATCGTCCTGGAGGGCTTTGCCATCCACAGCTCTCAGGATGTGGCGATCATCAATTCCGAAATCTACAATAATCGCGGCGATATGTTCAGCACGCTCTTCGCCGTCGATTGCCCCGGCGTCTACCTGGGCGGTTTGGATGTCCACAATAACGAGGCCGAGGCCATCTTTACCGCGAACGGCACCCCGGTCACGGTGGAGAGCTGCCGCTTTAACAACGGCGCGGGATGGGCGCAGGGCAGTATCCCCGCCGTGTCAGCCCAGGGCGATCCGCTCAGCGCCGCAGACCTGGACTCCATGAAGATGCGCGCCGTCACCTGGCAGCCTCAGGGCGGGCCGGAGCTGCCGGAGGTGAGCGCCGGGGAGGACGGCAAAATTCATGTTTCCACGGTGGATGAATTCCTGGCGGCGCTGGGCAGCGACGTTACCATCTACTTAGAGCCGGGAGAGTATGATCTGGTCAAGTCCGCCACCTATGGCGGCCGCGGCGGCCTCTACTTCCGCTGGGAGCAGGTGTTCGACGGCTACGAGCTGGTGATCGAGGGCGCGGATAACCTGACCATCGAGGCGGAAGGCCCGGACGCGGTTTCCATCGTGACGGAGCCGCGCTACGCCAATGTGCTGAGCTTTTACAATCTCACCGGCCTGACGGTGCGCAATATCAAGGTGGGCCATACCATCGAGCCGGGCACCTGCACCGGCGGCGTCGTCCGGCTGGAGAGCGTCAGCGATGCCTCGGTGGAGGGCTGCAAGCTCTATGGCTGCGGCACCCTTGGCGTCGACGCTACCTACTGCGTCCGCCTCAACGTGACCGGCTGCGAAATCTACGAATGCAGCTGGGGCGCTGCCTGGTTCCATTCCTGCGACATTGTCCGGGTGGAGCAGTGTGATGTCCACGACATCGGTGAAGAGGGCGAGGATGTATGGGTGTTCTATGCGTCCGAATCCTGCGACGACGTGCAGGTGGACGGCCAGCCGCTGGAGACGCCGGATTGATTTGTACGGGATGGGCAAACGGGCGCTGAAAAGCGGCTGCCTGTTGATTGACGGCATGAAAGGGAAACTGTAAAAGAGATATGGAGGTACACGGTGGTCAGGGAAGTTTATGAAAACGAGCGGGACGATTTGCTGGAGCTGTATCTTCATTTGCACGAAACCTGTATTCCGAAAATGTCGGATCATCTAAACACGACCTGGAATTCAATCCTTCAGGATAAGAACCATCACATTATTGTAAAGGTTGCAGACGGAAAGCTCGTGTCCTCCTGCGTATGTGTCGTGATTCCCAATCTGACGAGGAATGTAAGACCCTATGCGTTTATAGAGAATGTGGTCACCCACCGGGAGTATCGCGGCAGAGGATACGCAACGCAGTGCCTGGCATATGCCAAGGAAATTGCGGAAAAGGCAGGCTGCTATAAAATGATGCTGCTCACAGGGTCAAAAAAAGAGTCAACCATAAGATTTTATGAACACGCGGGGTACAATTGCTCTGATAAAACAGCGTTTATACAATGGCTGGACTGCCCAAATTCAGAGCTTCCTTAGCATATTGAGGACTGGAAAATGATTAAAAGACCAAATGATATCTCAGAATGCCTCGCGTGGATGAGTGAACTGATTGGTGACGCATCCTTTTCAACGCCTTTCTGCGATAAAGAAAGAATCATGTCCGTTTCGCAAAAAGACGGCAATCTGCTGCTTGGCGTCTATGAGGGGGAAAGCCTGACGGGCGTATTCTGCCTCATGGTTCTTGACGAGGAAAGATATATCGAAACGCTCTTCCTGTATACACGGGAGGAACGGGCATATGAGGAGCTGCTGGCGTTCTTATCGAAGGAATATCCCGGATATGAGATGTGGTTCGTTTTTAATCCGAAAAATCCGATTTTAAGAGCCTGGCTGTCCAGGAAAAACGCCTTTTTCTATGAAGAGCAGCGGTATATGGAGTACAAAGGCGCTCCCAAAGAGGATACCTGCGAAATCGTTTGCTATGATGATCGGTACAAGGATGAATATCTCAGAATTCACAGCAAAGAGGGCTACTGGGATGGCGAAAGAGTTCTGGAAAAGAAGGACGATTTCCATATTTTCCTTTGCGTAAGAGACGACCGGCTTGTCGGCTATATTGATTTGAGCAGGGGAACGGACACGAATGAAATTATGGACATCCGCGTCCTGCCGGAATACCGCAACCGTGGAATTGGCGCGCTGCTGCTGAAAAAGGCAATCTTTGTCAACAGGGATAGCCGCCTGGTACTGACCGTCGATACGGACAATGCCCCTGCAAACCACCTGTATGAAAAGCTGGGCTTCCGGGAGCTGCCGATGAATAACATCATCACCGCGAAGCTTACCTTGTGATTGATCCGCGCGGGATTTCCAATAAAGATCGGATAAATGTCGGCGTTTATATTGATTTTTCCTGAATAGCATGGTAAAATAATCTTCCTTTTCCTGCGAAAAGAGGGTATTTTGCCTGCCGCCCGGAATGGCTCGTGACCACCGGGCGGCTTTTTTCCGGCAGAGTATCTCCCAATGTGCCTTTAAGACCAAGATGGTTCCCAATGTCATCCTCTGGCCTGAACGCTGTGGAGATGTAAAAAGGAAGAAAACAAAATGATCGAAATGAAAGGAATCAGCAAGACCTACCGCATTCGCAAGCGGGAGGCGGGCATCGGCAGCGCGGTGAAGGCCCTGTTTACCAGGGACTACACGGAAATTCACGCGCTGAAAGAGATGAGCTTTACCATCCCGGATGGCCAGATCGTCGGCTACATCGGCCCCAACGGGGCAGGGAAGAGCACCACCATCAAAATCCTCTCCGGCATTCTGCGGCCGGACAGCGGAGAATGCACCGTAAACGGCATGGTGCCCTGGGAGGATCGGAAGAAGTACGTCTCGAAGCTGGGCGTTGTCTTTGGGCAGCGCAGTCAGCTGTGGTGGGATGTTCCGGTGATCGAATCCTTCCAGCTGCTGCGGGATATTTACCGGGTGGAAAGGGGAGAATTCCAGAGCAATCTGCGCCGCCTGACGGAGCAGCTGGATTTGCAATCCTTCCTCAATGCGCCGGTGCGCCTGCTCTCCCTCGGGCAGCGGATGCGCTGCGAGATCGCGGCCTCCCTGCTGCACAGCCCGGAGATCCTATTCCTGGACGAGCCGACCATCGGCCTGGACGCCGTGTCCAAGCTGAAGGTGCGGGAGTTTATCCAGAGCGAAAACCGCGAAAGAAAAATCACCGTGATCCTTACGACCCACGATATGCAGGATATCGACGCCCTCTGTCACCGCGTCCTGCTGATCGGCAAGGGCCAGCTCCTGCTGGACGGCTCCATCGAGGAGATCCGCGCCATGGCTGGGGAGAACCTGTCCACCGAGGAATCCGTTGCGGATCTCTACCGCCGGTTCGGAATCTGAGAGGTGCGGTATGAAGCAGTATTTTTCCTTCTTCCGCATCCGCTTCACCTCCGGCCTGCAATACCGGGTGGCGGCCTGGGCGGGGATATGCACCCAGCTGTTCTGGGGGCTTATGGAGATCCTCATGTTCCGGGCCTTTTACCGATACGCGCCGGAGAGGCTTCCCATGTCCATGCAGGCGCTGAGCAATTATGTGTGGATTCAGCAGGCGACGCTGAGCATCTGGATCGTGACGGGGTGGGATTTTGAGCTGTTCCAGTCCATTCAGTCCGGCGCGGTGGCCTATGAGCTGATTCGCCCCTCAAATCTCTATGCCATGTGGAGCGCCCGCAGCTTCGGCAGCCGCCTGAGCCGGGCCGCGCTTCGCTGTGCCCCGGTGCTGCTGGTGGGGAGCCTGCTTCCTGCGCCCTACGGCCTGCGGCTGACTGTTCCCGCTTCCGCCTTTGGCATGTTCCTGCTTTCGCTGCTGCTCACCCTCTGGCTGTGCGTGGCAATCGAATTGGTGTGCTACGGCGCGGCCTTTTTCCTGACGGATTACCGGGCGATCACCGTCTTTCTTGTGGCGCTGACCGAGGCTTTTTCCGGGGATCTGCTTCCGCTTCCCTTCTTTCCCCCAGCTCTGCGCCGCATTGCGGAAAACAGCCCCTTCGGCTCCCTGCAAAATGTCCCCCTGCGGATCTTCGGCGGGGATATTGCGGGAATGGCGTGTGTTTCCGCCGTTGGCTTGCAGCTTTTCTGGTGCCTGTGCATTACCGGGCTTGGCGGCTGCCTGCTGAGGCGGGGGCTGCGCAAAGTCGTCATTGCAGGAGGGTGAGAGAATGAAGCTGTACTTAAAATTCTTTGCCATTCACCTGAAAAGTGAGATGGCCTATCCCGGCGCGTTTTTCCTGCGCTGCATCGGGCGCATTCTGCTTACGGTCAATAGCCTCTTGGCTATTCAGGTCATGCTGTGGCGCTTTGGCGGCATCGCAGGGTATAGCGCCGGTGAGGTGCTGCTGGGCTTCGGCGTGGTGAAAACGGCATTTTCCTTGGCTGAATGCTTCGCCCGTGGCTTTGACCGCTTTGACCACATTGTCCGCCAGGGCAGCTTTGACCGCCTGATGGTGCGCCCTAGGGGGCTGATTTTCCAGACAGTCTGTCAGGACATCCGTCTGGACGCGCTGCCGGATACGCTGCTGAGCTTTCTGGTTATTTTCTACGGTGTCCGTGCGGTGGCCATCTCATGGAACGCCGCAAGGGTTCTGGTGCTGCTGAGTATGATCCTGTGCGGCAGCCTGCTGTTCTTTGGCGCGTTCCTGCTGTACGCGTCGCTGTGCTTTTACACCTATGAGGGGCTTGAGCTTTTCAATATCTTCACCCATGGCATCCGCACCTACAGCCAGTTTCCCTTTGACATTTATGGCCGGGGCATCCTCTTTTTCACCACCTGCGTTATCCCCATGGCCATGGTGCAGACCTGGCCCCTGCGCTATCTGACGGGGCGGGGCGGCTGGATTTATGGCCTGCTTCCCCTCGCGTCGCTGTGGTTTCTGCTTCCCTGCTATGCCGTTTGGCGGCAGGGGATAAGGCACTATTGCTCCGCCGGCTCGTAATCAAATAGGGTCGGCGGCCTTTCAGAATCCAGTTGCGCTTCTGCCTTTTTTGCGGTATAATCGTGATATGATTATAAAGAGAAGGTGGTGCCGTCTATGGAAGCTCCATTCATCAGCGTGATCGTCCCGGCTTATAACGCGAAAAAATATCTGCCCGCCTGTGTGGCCTCCGTGCAGCGTCAGGAGCATCAGAACTGGGAGCTGCTGCTGATCGACGACGGCAGCACCGACGGCTCCGGCGCGCTGTGCGACGAGCTGGCCGCAGCAGATGGACGCGTCAAGCCCCATCACCAGCAAAACGCCGGCGTTTCCGCCGCCAGAAACGCAGGAATCGAACGCGCCCGGGGCGAGTATGTGATGTTCCTGGATGCCGACGATGAGCTGATGCCCGGCTGCATGACGGCGCTGCTGAATGCGCTGCTGGAGACCCAGGGGGATATCGCCGCCGGAAAGTCCACCGAGGATACGTTCCCCTGGCCCGGCCCCCAGAGCCGCCTTGTCTGGAACGGGGAGGAGGGGCTGACCAACTCCCTGGGGGATCACCCCCTGACCTACTCCGCCTGGGCGAAGCTTTACCGCCGCACCATCATCGGCGACACCCGGTTCCAGCAGGGAATCCGCATCAACGAGGATAGCCTGTTCCTCTTCCGGCTCCTGTGCAAGCAGCCCCGCTTTGTAGGGCTGGATCAGGTGGTCTACCGCTATAACATCGTCCCCACCGGCGCGTCGAGAGCCGCCTTTTCGGAAAAGTATTTCGATATCTTCCGGGTGGCCGATATGAAATACGAGACCATCCAGCAGGATTTCCCGGCCCTGCTGGGCGCGGCGGAGAATATGCGCCTGAAGGCCTGGATGAACATGCTGGAGCTGCTGGCCGCCTGCCCAGGCAGCAAATACCGCAGCCTGGAAAAGGAGCTGCTTTGCAAGGTGAAGGCCGCCAAGGACAGCTACATCCCCGCCACAAAACGCGGCAACCTATGGCTGTTCATCCTAACCCACGGACTGTACTATCCCTACCGCTTTGCCTATCAGCTGATAAAGAGAGTGCGAAAATGAGAAAAAAGTGCTTGCTTTTCTAAAAAACCTGTGCTAAAATAAATCGGTCTGAAATCAAGGTGAGTCCTCTGCCGCGTGAACGTGAGCATGAACGCCTAATATTTAAGGAGGACAAAGAAATGGATCTTGTTAAGGCTCTGAACAGCCAGTACATGAAGGAAGAGCTGCCCGAAGTCCGGGTGGGCGACACCGTTCGTGTGCACGTTCGCATCAAGGAAGGTTCTCGTGAGCGTATCCAGGTTTTCGAGGGTACTGTCATTGCCCGGAAGCACGGCGGCATCGGCGAGACCGTTACCGTCCGCCGCATCTCCTACGGTGTGGGCTGCGAGAAGGTTTTCCCCCTGCATTCTCCCAATGTTGCAATGATCGAGACTGTCCGCAAGGGCAAGGTTCGCCGTGCAAAGCTGTACTACCTGCGTGGTCGCTTCGGCAAGGCTGCCAAGATCAAGGAGAACGTTTAATTCCGATCTGTGTAAAAAGAGAGGGCTGTGTCCCTCTCTTTTTATATTTTGTCTGGAATTTCCTGACAGAATGTGATATAGTGAAAGGGATTTTGAAGCGGATCGGCAAAACCCGGCAGCATGGGGCAGCGACCCGCCGCCCGGCTGCCGAGAATTGATTCAGAGCTTCCCGGATAATGATAAGAAAAAATCCATTTGAAAAGGACGTGGACTTCTATGAATGTGTTTCATAAATTGACAGGTAATCTGGATAAGGCCAAGCGCGCCGAGAAGGCGGAGGCCAAGAAAAAGGAAAAGTATACCTGGCAGCAGAATGTGGCGCTGTACCTGCATGACCTGCTGTTTATGCTGGTGGCCCTCATGGCGGTGCTGATGCTGTTCTTCCGCATCATTGTGGTGGAAGGCCCCTCCATGGAAAGCACCCTGTTTAACGGCGACTATATGCTGCTGGTCGGCAATATGTTCTATAAGGAGCCGGCCTACGGCGACATTGTTGTAATCAGCAAGCAGGCCTATGACCATGGCAAGCCCATCGTCAAGCGGATCATTGCCACCGAGGGGCAGACCGTGGATATTGACTTTGAGCAGGGGATCGTCTATGTGGACGGCGTCGCGCTGGACGAGCCGTATACCAAGACTTTGACCACGCTGAAGGAGGGCGGCGCCTTCCCCCAGGTGGTTGAGCCGGGCAATGTGTTCGTCATGGGCGATAACCGCAACAATTCCAAGGATAGCCGCTCCATCCAGATCGGCCAGGTGGATAAGCGGGAGCTGCTGGGCAAGGTGATCTTCCTGATGTTCCCCGGCACGGGGATGAACAGCAGCCAGCAGCGAGACTTTGGCCGCGTCGGAGCAGTGACATGACGGACAATATGAACATCCAGTGGTATCCCGGCCACATGACCAAAACCCGCCGCCAGATCGAGGCAGACCTGAAGCAGGTGGACGCGGTGTGCGAGATCGTGGATGCCCGTATTCCCATTTCCAGCCGGAACCCGGATATCGATTCCATCTGCGGCGCAAAGCCCCGGATGATCGTTCTCAACCGAATGGATCTGGCGGATCCCGCTGCCACAAGGAGATGGCGGGACTATTTTAAGAGCCTGGGCATGGCCGTGCTGGCCACCGACTGCAAAAGCCGCCAGGGAGTCGGCGACTTCACCCCGGCGGCCCGGGCAGCCTGCGCCGAGAAGCTGGAGCGGGATGCTGCCCGGGGCATGAATCGCCCCCTGCGGGTGATGGTAGTGGGGATCCCCAATGTGGGCAAATCCACCCTGATCAATCAGATTTCCGGCCGCAAGGGCGCCAAGGCGGAAAACCGCCCCGGCGTCACCCGGGGCAAGCAGTGGGTCACAGTGGATTCCGGCCTTCAGCTGCTGGATACGCCGGGCATCCTCTGGCCCAAATTTGATGACCCCCAGGTGGGCATGATGCTGGCCTACACCGGCGCGGTGAAGGAGGGGGTCATCGACATCGAGGAGCTTTCCTGCCGCCTGATGGAGCTGCTGCTGAAATACTATCCCCAGGTTCTGGCCGACCGCTACAGGGTGGAGGCAGAGTCGGGAACCCCCGGCTACGAGCTGCTGGAGATGGCGGGCCGAAAGCGCGGCCTGCTGCTGCGCGGCGGCGAGGTGCATACCGAGCGGATGGCAAAGGTGCTGATGGATGAATTCCGCAGCGGCAAGCTGGGCAAATTCACCCTGGAAATGCCGGAGGATGTGAGATAATGGAGATAACCATGTGGGAAATTGAGGATGAGCAGTATGCCGCAGGCTTTCAGACCATCTGCGGCATCGACGAGGCCGGGCGCGGCCCGCTGGCAGGCCCAGTGTGCGCCGCCGCCGTGATCCTGCCGCCCCACTGCGCCATCCCCGGGCTGAACGACAGCAAGAAGCTCACCGACAAGCGCCGCCGGGAGCTGTTCCCTATGATCTGCCAGCAGGCGCTGGCCTGTGGGGTCGCCTTTGCTACCGAGCAGGAGATCGACGAAATCAATATTTTGCAGGCCACGTTCCTTGCCATGGAGCGGGCACTGGCCCAGCTGAAAATCAGGCCCGACCTGGCGCTGATCGACGGCAACCGGGAAAAGGACTTTGGTTTGCCGGTAAAGACGGTCATTAAGGGCGACAGCCTCAGCGCCAATATCGCGGCCGCCTCCGTGCTGGCCAAGGTGACCCGTGACGACTTTATGCTCCGGCAGGCGGAGAGCTACCCCCAGTACGGCTTCGACATTCACAAGGGCTACGGCACCCGCGCCCACTACGCCGCCCTGGAGCAGTACGGCCCCTGCCCCATCCACCGCAGGAGCTTCCTGAAAAAATTCTATGGGCAAAAGTAATCTGCTGGGAGCCTGGGGCGAGGCCACGGCGGCGGAATACCTGCGCCGGAAGCACTATCGGATCGTCGCCGTGAATTTCCGCTGCCGGGTGGGGGAGATTGATCTGATCGCCGCCGACAGAAGCTATCTGGCTTTTGTGGAGGTAAAGCTGCGCAAGGATGCCGATTTTGCCCAGGCGCGGGAGTTTGTGGACTGGCGGAAGCAGAAGCGCATCCGCTCCACGGCGGCGCTGTATCTTTCCTGGCACCCCACCGATTTGCAGCCCCGCTTTGATGTGATCGAAATCTACGCGCCCCAGGGCATGCAGACGGTGAACCCGGTAATCAACCACTTGGAGGATGCCTTTCAATGAACATACCTGTTTTTGACTTACACTGTGATACGGCCCTGGCGCTGCTTGGCGAGACGGTCAATGAGGCGGGGAGCCTGAAAAAGAATACATTCCACATCGATCTGGAGCGCGCCGCCAGGCTGGGCGGCTACTGCCAGTGCTTCGCCTGCTACACCACCCCTATGATGCAGGAGCGGTTTGGGATTTCTCCCGTGCTGGTATTTGAGCGGGAGCTGGCCACCATCCAGCGGGAGGTGGAGAAAAACAAGCGCCTGATCCGCCTGGCCTACACGGCCGAGGAGGTGGAGGCCAACCGGGAAGCGGGGAAAATGTCCGCCATTCTCACCATCGAAGGCCCGGCGGGCTTTGATTTTGACCCGGAGCTGCTGGAAAACCTGCATCAGGTCGGCTTCCGTATCTCCACCCTGGGCTGGAATGAGGAAAATGTGCTCACCGGCTCCAATGTCACCGGCGGCGGCCTGACGGAAAAAGGCCGGGCATATGTGCGCGAGGCGCAGCGGGTGGGCATCCTGGTGGACGTGAGCCACATCAGCGACGAGGGCTTCTGGGACATCATGGATATGACGCAGGCCCCGGTGGTGGCCTCCCACTCCAACAGCCGCGCCCTGTGCGGCCATTCACGCAACCTGACTGACGACATGTTCCGCGCCATCTGCCGCACCGGCGGCGTGGCGGGCATCAATCAGTACGCGGATTTTCTGGGGGAAAGCCCTACCCTGGACACCGTATGCGACCACATCCTTCATTTCCTGGAGCTGGATCCTGACGGCACCCACATCGCCCTGGGCGGCGATTTGGACGGCTGCTCGACCTTTGCCCAGGGCTTTACCGGCATCGAAAGCTATCCTGCCCTGGCAGATTGCCTGCTCCAGCGGGGCGCGGGGGAGACGTTGGTTCGCAATATCTTCTGGAACAATGCGCTGAGTGTGCTGGGGCGCGCGCAGAAGAAGGGATAAGGAGGTGCTCTATGGCGCTGTACGCCATCGGAGATTTGCATTTGTGCCTGGGCGCACCAAAGCCCATGGATATATTCGGCGGCGCCTGGGTGGGCTATATGGAGAAGCTGCGCCGGGGCGTATCCATCCTCCGGCCGGAGGATACCACCGTGCTCATGGGCGACCTGAGCTGGGCGCTGGATTTGGAATCCGCCAAGGCGGATTTTCAGTGGATCAATCAGATCCCCGGCAGAAAGATCATCCTCAAGGGAAACCACGACTACTGGTGGAGCACCGCCGCCAAATTTCAGAAATTCTGTCAGGAAAACCAGCTGACGGATATGTTCATTCTGAACAACAACGCCTACGAATATGATGGCTATGCCATCTGCGGCACCCGGGGCTGGAACTACGAGGAAAAGCGCGGAACGCCCCACGATGAAAAAATCTTCAAGCGGGAGTTGATCCGCCTGGAGGCGTCGCTGAAGGCGGCGGGGGAGAAGCCCAAGCTGGTATTCCTCCACTATCCGCCCCGCAGTAAGGGATATGAGTGCCCGGAGATTCTGGAGCTGCTCCGCCGCTACGAGGTGCGCCGCTGCTTTTATGCCCATCTTCACGGCCCCAGTCACCGCCTGGCGCTGGAGGGACAGCACGACGCAGTGGAATATCGGCTGCTGGCAGCAGATTTCATAAATTTCGAGCCACAGAGAATTCTTCCTTAGAAATAATGTGAAATATTAGAAAACTTTTCAGAAATGTGTGGACAACCCGAATTTATTTTGATAGAATATATCGGCTGAATCATAATGACATAGAAAGGTGCCGCAACGCGGAACCTATTAGGAGGAAATATTTAAATGAAAGTCAATAGCGTAGAAAAGAACGGCAATAAGGCCACCGTCGTGGTGGAGATCGACAAAGAGCTGATGGAGTCCGGCATCAACAAGGCTTATCTGAAGGCCCGCAAGAACATCATGGTTCCCGGCTTCCGCAAGGGCAAGGCGACCCGCAAGATGATCGAGAGCATGTACGGCGCTCACGTTTTCTACGAGGACGGCCTGGAGGAAATCTTCCCCAAGATCTATGACTTTGCCATTGCCCAGCAGGAGGGCTTTAAGGCTGTGGGCCGTCCCAACCTGACCGATATGCAGATCAGCGACGACAACATCGTCACCCTGACCCTCACCACTGAGATATATCCCGAGGTCACCCTGGGCCAGTACAAGGGCCTGGAGGTTGAGAAGGCCGAGGTCATCGTCACCGACGAGCAGGTGCAGGCCGAGCTGGAGCGGATGGCGCAGAACGTAGCCGCCACCGAGACCGTGGACGGCCCCGCCAAGCTGGGCGACACCGCCAACATCGACTTTGAGGGCTTCGATAACGGCGTTCCCTTTGAGGGCGGCAAGGGCGAGAACCACGACCTGAAGCTGGGCAGCGGCTCCTTTGTCCCCGGCTTCGAGGAGCAGATCGTGGGCATGTCCGCCGGTGAGGAGAAGGACATCGATATCACCTTCCCCCAGGATTATCACAAGGATCTGGCAGGCAAGGCCGTTGTGTTCCATGTGAAGGTCAATAAGGTCACCGAGACCATCGTGCCCGAGATGGACGACGAGTTTGCCAAGGACGTTTCCGGGTTCGATACCCTGGAGGAGCTGAAGGCCGACATCCGCGCCAAGGCGCTGGAGCGGGCTGAGAAGACCGCCCAGACCAATTTTGAGACCGCCTGCGTGGATAAGGCTGCCGAGAACACCACCGTGGAGCTGCCCAACGCCCTGATCGAGCGGGAGCTGGACACCCAGATGGAGCGCTTTGCCTACCAGCTGCAGATGGGCGGCTATTCCATGGAGCAGTACGCCAAGATGATGGGCGGCGACGTGAACACTATGCGCAATGCCTTCCGTCCCTCTGCCGAGAAGCAGGCCAGAGTTTCCGTCACTCTGGAAAAGATTGCCGAGGTTGAGAACGTGGCCGTCACCGACGAGGAGATCGCCGCCGAGATCGAGTCCCTGGCCAAGCAGTACGAGATGGAGGCCGACAAGGTGAAGGAAATGGTTCCCGCCGCCGAGCTGACCGAGAGCCTCAAGACCCGCAAGGCTGTCCAGATCATTGTGGACAGCGCTGTTGCCGTGGCTCCCAAGGCAGAGGAAAAGACCGAGGAATAAGCTTCCATCCCGATGGTTAGAATGTTTCAAAGGCACCTCTGAACCCGCTTCAAAGATTCGTGAATGTATCCCAGCCGTCGTGCTTTCGCGCCGGAATTCCGGCGCGGGAGTGCCCGGCTGGGTTTCAGGCGGGAGACTTCGGAGCTTTTCTCGTTGAAAGGAGACATCACCATGAGTTTAGTACCCTATGTTGTTGAGCAGACCAGCCGCGGAGAGCGCAGCTATGACATTTTCTCCCGCCTGCTGAACGACCGCATTATCTTCCTGTCCGAGGAGGTCAATGATACCACCGCCAGCCTGGTTGTGGCGCAGCTGCTGTACCTGGAGGCCCAGGACCCGGACAAGGACATTCAGTTTTATATCAACAGCCCCGGCGGCAGCGTGACAGCCGGTATGGCCATCTACGATACCATGCAGTATATCAAGTGCGACGTGGCCACCATCTGCGTAGGCCTGGCCGCCTCCATGGCCGCTTTCCTGCTCAGCGCGGGCACCAAGGGCAAGCGGATGGCGCTGCCCAATTCCGAGATTATGATCCACCAGCCCAGCGCCGGTACCCAGGGGCAGATCACGGATATGGCCATCCATCTGAAGCGCCTGCAAACCGTGAAGGAGCGGATGAACCGCATCCTGGCCGAAAACACGGGCCGAACCATCGAGGAGGTCACCGCCGCCTGCGAGCGGGATAACTTTATGATGGCGCAGGAGGCCAAGGACTTCGGACTGATCGACCGGGTGCTGGAGCATCATTGATTATTTGGAAATGAGGTAATGCCTTCATGGCAAGAAATTCAGAGCAGCAGATTCGCTGCAGCTTCTGCGGAAAGCGGGAGAATCAGACCTCAAAAATGATTGCCGGCCCGGGCGTGTATATTTGCAGCGATTGCGTGCATGCGTGCAGCGACCTGCTGCGTGACGAGATCGATGTGGGCCAGGGCGGCCACCCCACGCTGGATAAACTGCCCACCCCCATTGAGATCAAGGCGTTCATGGATCATTACATCGTCGGGCAGGAGGAGGCCAAGGTCGCCCTGTCCGTGGCGGTGTACAATCATTACAAGCGCATTTACTTTGGCGGCAACACCGATGTGGAGCTGCAAAAGAGCAACATTCTTCTGATCGGCCCCACCGGCTCCGGCAAGACCCTCTTTGCCCAGACCCTGGCCAAGATTCTGAATGTGCCCTTTGCCATTGCCGACGCAACCACCCTCACCGAGGCGGGCTATGTGGGCGACGATGTGGAGAATATCCTGCTTCGCCTGCTGCAAGCTGCCGATTTCGACGTGGAGCGGGCGCAGACCGGCATCATTTACATTGACGAAATGGATAAGATCGCCCGCAAGAGCGAGAATACCTCCATCACCCGCGACGTTTCCGGCGAGGGCGTGCAGCAGGCGCTGCTGAAGATTCTGGAGGGCACCGTTGCCGGTGTTCCCCCCCAGGGCGGCCGCAAGCATCCCCAGCAGGAGATGATCCAGGTGGACACCACCAATATCCTGTTCATCTGCGGCGGCGCCTTCGACGGCCTGGATAAGATCATCGAGGCCCGCACCGACCGCTCCGCCATCGGCTTTGATTCCCCGGTGGAGAGCCGGAAGAAGCGGGACGTGGGCAAAATCCTTGCCCAGGTGGAGCCCCACGATCTGCTGAAATTCGGTATCATCCCGGAGCTGGTGGGCCGTATGCCCGTCATTACCAATTTGCAGAGCCTGACCAAGGAGGATCTGGTGCGCATTATGGTGGAGCCGAAGAACGCCCTGTGCAAGCAGTATCAGGCGCTCCTGAGCATGGACGGGGTCAGCCTGGAGATCACCGACGAGGCGCTTCAGCGCATCGCGCAGAAGGCCCTGGAGCGGGAGATCGGAGCCAGAGGCCTGCGCGCCATCATGGAAAAGCTGATGACCGGCATCATGTACCAGATCCCGTCGGACTTGAGCATCCAGAAGGTCGTCATCACGCCGGAGTGCGTGGACGGCGCGCCTGCCCAGATCGTTCGGGATGCCAGCCACCCCCGGGAAAAGCTGGCAGGAAAACAATAAAGGCAAGGGGGTAGATTTCTATCCCCTTTTTCCATTACCCAAGTAAGGAGGGATCATCCCTTGTCTGAAATTACTTATGCAGGCTCCATGCCTGTTCTCGCGCTGCGGGGCCTGGCCGTCTACCCCGAGCAGACCGTCCACTTTGACGTGGGCAGAACCAAGTCGGCCATGGCGCTGGATGCCGCCATGAAGAAGGATCAGATTCTGTTCCTGGTGCCCCAGAAGGACATCCTGGTGGATGATCCCAAGCTTTCCGACCTGTGCGCCGTGGGCACGGTGGTGCGCATCAAGCAGCTGCTCAACGCCCCGGAGGAGAATCTGCGTGTCCTGGTCACCGGCCTGGCCCGCGCCAGGATCGCCCAGATGCAGCAGACCGAGCCGTTCCTCAGCGCACTGGTGGAGTCCGTCCCCTGCCCGGAGGAGGTGGATTCCCCCAAGGGCAAGGCGCTGCGCCGGGAGGCCTGCACCCTGTATAATTCCTATCTGGAGCTGACCGATCATCCGGCCCAGATGGTGCAGCTGCGGATGCTGGCCAGCGAGAAGAGCGGCTTTGTGGCCGACTGCATTGCCCAGAATTCCGGCCTGGATTATACGGAAAAGACAAAGCTTCTGCTCCAGCTCAACCCCACCCGCCGCCTGGAGATGGCGGTGACCTACCTGACCAAGGAGCTGGAGGTACTGCGCCTGGAATCCGAAATTCAGGATAAGACCCGGGCCGCCATCGATCAGAACCAGCGGGATTACTACCTGCGCGAGCAGATGCGAACCATCCGTGAGGAGCTGGGCGAGGGCGACGAGGAAGAGGAATACGACGAGGACACCGCCCGCATCGATGCCCTTCCCCTGAAGGAGGAATACCGCAATAAGCTCCTGAAGGACGCCATGAAGCTGAAAAAGCAGCCCTTTGGCTCCTCCGAGGCCTCGGTGCTGCGCAACTATCTGGATACCGTGCTGGATCTGCCTTGGGGCAAATACTCCAAGGAGCGGCTGGATGTCCAGGCGGCCTCCAAAATCCTGGAGCATGACCACTTCGGCCTGGAAAAGGTAAAGCAGCGGATTCTGGAAACCATTGCCGTCCGCCAGCTGGCCCCGCACATGCCGCCTCAGATTCTCTGCCTGGTCGGCCCTCCGGGTGTGGGCAAGACCTCTATCTCCTATTCCATCGCCCGGAGCCTGAACCGCAAAATGGTGCGTATCTCCCTGGGCGGCGTCCATGACGAGGCGGATATCCGCGGCCACCGCAAGACCTATGTGGGGGCTATGCCCGGCCGGATCATGGCGGCCATGACCCAGGCGGGCACCTGCAACCCGGTGCTGCTGCTGGACGAGATCGACAAGATGGGCAGCGACTATCGGGGCGACCCCAGCGCCGCGCTGCTGGAGGTTCTGGACGCGGAGCAGAACCACTCCTATCGGGATCACTATCTGGAAATCCCATTTGACCTGTCCAACGTGATGTTTATCACCACCGCCAACACCCTGGATACGGTGCCCCGCCCGCTGCTGGATCGGATGGAGGTCATCGAGCTGAATTCCTATACGGATGAAGAAAAGCTGATGATCGCCAAGAACCATCTGGTGCCCAAGCAGCTTGCCAAGCACGGGCTGAAAAAGTCCCAGCTGCGCATCACCGACGATGCCATCCGGGAGATCATTGAGTGCTACACCCGGGAATCCGGCGTGCGGAATCTGGAGCGCTCCATCGGCGATATCTGCCGCAAGACAGATATGCAGCTGCTGAGCGATCCCGATATGAAGCGGGTGACGGTGACCTGCGCCAATATGGAGCAGTTCCTGGGCGTTCGGAAATTCCTGCCCGACCGTCTGCCCGGCACGGATCAGGTGGGCCTGGTTACCGGCCTGGCCTGGACTTCCGTGGGCGGCGAGACCCTGGAGGTAGAGGTAAACGTGATGGAGGGCACCGGCAAGCTGGAGCTGACCGGCAACCTGGGCGATGTGATGAAGGAATCCGTCCACGCCGCCCTGAGCTACATCCGGGCCAACTGCGCCAAGCTGGGCATTGCCCCGGACTTCTATAAAACCAAGGATATCCACGTCCATTTCCCGGAGGGGGCAGTGCCCAAGGATGGCCCCTCCGCCGGTGTGACGGTGACCACCGCCATCGTATCCGCCCTTACCGGCGCAACGGTGCGCCGGGATGTGGCCATGACCGGCGAGGTGACCCTGAGAGGCCGGGTGCTGCGCATCGGCGGCCTGAAGGAAAAGACCATGGCCGCCCTGCGGCACGGCGTCCGCACGGTGATCATCCCCGCCGAAAACGAGCGGGACCTGGAGGAAATCGACCAGACCGTCCGCAAGCAGCTCAATTTCATCACGGCCCGCAGTGTGGATACCGTGCTGGATGCCGCGCTGAACCGCCAGGTGGAGGTGCCGCCCACGGTGCTGGGGACCTTGCCGGAGGATGCCGCCAAGCTGCGCCGCCCCGGTTTGCAGCAGTAAGGGGGGCGCGGATGAATTTTCAGAATGTGGAATTCCTGATCTCTTCCGCTTCGCCCAAGGATTTCCCTGCCAACCGCCTGCCGGAGATTGCCTTTGCCGGAAAATCCAACGTGGGCAAATCCTCCGTGATCAACCGGCTGTTACAGCGGAAGAATTTCGCCAGAGTGGGGGATAAGCCCGGTAAGACTGTTCACGTGAATTATTTCACTCTGGATCGGAAGTGCTACCTGGTGGATTTGCCCGGCTATGGCTTTGCCAAGGTTTCCCAGAGCGAAAAGGAGCGCTGGGGCAAGCTGATGGAGGATTACTTCGCCGCGAACCGTATCACCTTAGGCATTCTGATCGTGGATTACCGCCACCCGCCCACGAACAACGATATCACCATGGCCCGCTGGTTCCTGGACAGCGGCTGCCCCTTTGCGGTGGTGGCCAATAAAATGGACAAGCTGAAAAAGAGCGAGCTGGTGCCGAATCTTCAGCTTATCCGCCAGGATCTGGAGCTGCCGGACAGCTGCCCGGTGCTCCCTTTCTCCGCCGAAAAGGGGGACGGAAGAGATGCCCTGGTAAAGCTGATCCTGGATACCGTGGAACCCAAATAAAACGAATCCCTTGCCGCACCCGATGGCGCGGCAAGGGATTTTCGCATATATTCGGCGGCCTCCGGGTGGCTCCAGACATTGCGGTACATCGCCTTCCAATCCCGGAATTCTGCTTTGCGCAGGATCAACCGATCTGTTTCGTACATTCGCTATCCATCCTCCTTGTTTCAAACATTCTTACGGATTATATCGTGCATTTACCGAAAAAATCATAGGCTAACAAAAGTTTTCCCCCGCAGCCCGATCCTTCGGGGGGCACGGTCAGCATTCGCATTCCGGCGGCGCTCATTATGCGGTAACGGGGCGCAGAATGGCGTTCGATTCCTGGCACGGCAGTGCCCGTTAGACCTTTTTCCGAGAGAGCCGCGTGTATACTGAATCCGAAATCATTCAAGGGAGGATTCAGAAAAATGAGAATAAGGGTTTTGTGTCTGATCTGTGCTGCGGTGGTCTTGATAACGGCGTTTTTCGGAATCCACGGGGAGGCCCAGGGGTGGAGAGCAGCGCCGCCGGGGCGCGCCCATCTGTCCAAGGCCAGCGCCGTCCGCAGCTCCACACCGCTGGCCTCCGCCATGCTGCTGGTGCTGGGCGGGCTGGGAATATCCATGCTGTTTGATAAAAAGAATAAAAAGTAACTGCCGCATTTTCAGCCGGGACATCCTGACGGGTGCCCTGGCTTTTTCTTATCCCATAGACTCTCTTGAAGTCGGCCGCTCTATTTGTTATAATGGAGCCGGGATGTGATGGAATTGATTGAAATCTGCTATCAGGACGAGGATGTTCTGGTCTGCATCAAGCCGCCCAGAGTGCTGTCCACCGATGATCCGGGGGGACTGCCGGAGCTGCTGCGCGCCCAGCTGGGCGACCCCAGCGCAGATCTGCGCACGGTGCACCGGCTGGATCGAGTGGTCAGCGGCCTGATGGTGCTGGCACGCAATCCCCAGGCCGCGTCGGAGCTGTCCCGCCAGGTGCGGGAGGGGACTTTTCAAAAGACCTATTGGGCTGTCCTGCACGGTATCCCGGAGAGGGAGACCGATACGCTGCAAGACCTTTTGGGCAGGGACAAGGCAAGAAAAATGACCTTCGTCGCCGCTGCGCCGGGAAAGGGAATCCAGGCCGCCAGCCTCAGCTACGAAATCCTGGGCCGAAACGATGATTCCAGCCTGGTTCAGATTCAGCTGCACACCGGCAGAACCCACCAGATTCGGGTGCAGTTTGCCAGCCGGGGCTTCCCTCTGTGGGGGGAGCGAAAGTATTCTACGCTGAATGATCCCTGCGAAATTGCCCTTTTCTCCCAGAAAATCGTCTTTCAGCATCCAAAAACAGGGGAGACAATGACATTTTTCCACAATCCGCCCTCAGCCTTCCCCTGGAGCGGCTTCCAGCAGCCCTAGCAGCGCCTCCCGGAAGCTTCTGTCCTGCTCCGGCCTTCGCTTGCCAGGCCCCTTGGTGCGCCCGCCGCCCCGGCGGAATTTCCGCGCCTCGTGCCGTTCCAGAAGCAGGGCGTCGATGTTCCAGGGAGTGTATTCCCACCCGTCCTGATGCAGCACCCGCGCCCCACGGGCCAGACACATGGAGGCCACACCGTAATCCTGGGTGACCACAATGTCCCCGGCACATACCCGGTTTGCCAGCGCGTAGTCCACACTGTCCGCCCCCTTGTCAAAGGTGAGCACCTGTACATCGGTGCGGCGCATCTCGTGGGCCGTATCGCACAGCAGCAGACAGGGAATTTGCTTCATTTGGCACACCTGAGCGGCAATCCCCACCACCGGGCAGCCGTCTCCGTCAATTAAAACACGCATATCGACGCTCCTTTTGATGGATTATACCACATCAGAAAGAGGAACGCAAAGAAAAGAGGATGTTTATGGCCCATTATGATTTTTTTCAGAATAAGGAATGCGAGTATTACCCCTGCCACCCCGGCGCAAACCCGGAAACTTTCAGCTGCCTGTTCTGCTATTGCCCCCTGTACGCCCTGGGCGACCGCTGCGGCGGCAATTTCCGCTATAACGCTAAGGGCATCAAGGACTGCACCAACTGCCTGCGCCCCCACCAGCGCGAAAACTACCGGGAAATTACAACAAAGCTTATGGAGGTCATCGAGCTTGCGAAAAAGAAGCCGGAAAATCCTTGATTTTTCCTGCAAAGGCTGATATAATACCCTTGCTTTGCCAGCAGACACGGAGAGTTACTCAAGTGGTCGAAGAGGCGTGACTCGAAATCTCGTAGGGCATGAATAATGTCGCCAGGGTTCAAATCCCTGACTCTCCGCCAAAAGCCCCTGGAAACGTGATGTTTCCAAGGGCTTTTTTGCCGTTATGATTGCTGCTCCTCTCTATTGACAAGAGTATTCATTTTCTTTATCCTCCGCTTCCAGAGCAGGTATTGTGAAAGCCAAACCGCGATGAAAACTCCCACGAAGATTCCCGCATAGGAAAGAACACCGGCGACGCTGTGCGTCATCCAGTTTGCAGCATAGGCAATGGGCAGCATAATGAAGCTGATAATCAGGAAGTATACACCGCTTTGCCTGGCAAGGCTCCATGTGTCGATCTCCCAAATAACAGACGCCGCCGCAAAGCCCGCTCCCATAATTGCGCATAGAACGGTCTGCAAAATAACCGCATTTAATTCATTCCCCGTCGCATCAATCAGCTCCGGCGTCACGGGATAAAAGAAGCCGTCCCCGTAGCAGGCGGAAATAATTATCGTTATCACATATCCCAGTGCAATTCCCGTGGGCAGTCCGAACAGCCCGCGCTGGATGATCTTTTTTTTCAATTTTATCACCTCATATTCCCAATCGTTGCTTGATTCTGGATACATACCGCCTTGAAACATAAGTAACCGTTCCGTTTGAGAGGGAAACACGAATCGTTCCCACAAAGCTCAAATCGAACCCCTTGACCTTTTTCAGACTGATGATCTCGCCGTTTGATATGCGCACGAAGGAATAGCCCGCAAGACGCTGCTCCGCTTCATACAGCCGCAGACGCAAAAGATACATACCGCCCTCCGCCTCAGCGTACACCTTACCACCCGATGCATAGACCCGATAGATTTGACCCGGCTCAAGCACCACAGCCCGGTCTGCTTGAAAGCCCGCAAGCACCTCTGATTGCTCGCCAGAGAGCCGTCTCACGATGTCGTTGATTTCATCGGTTACGCTGCACGTCACAATAACGATTTTTGGCTCAACGCAGTCTTCATCGATTTTGATCTCAATCTTCACTTCTTCACCTCCTCTTCATGGCAATATTATAAAAGATCAGGAAAGTAACGTCTACTGTTTTACGATAGCCGGTCGTTATTCGCCCACAGATGGTAGCACTGAACAAAACGAAGGGCCGCAGGACTGCCATAGAACAGCGCATCAAAAATACCGCGAGTGTGATTTCCTCGCGGTATTTTGTTTTGCCTGTTGGCTGGTGGGCAAGAATTTATCTATGTATTCGTTCTAAAGAACAAATTAAAGTTTTATAGATTCTGTATAGGGCGTGGATAGCAGATATAATAAATCCAGAAACTTGTTCTGAAGAGGGTGCGGCGATGGATATGAAGGCGGTTGGGTTGCGGATCAAAGAGGCGAGGGAGGCGAAGAAGCTGACGCAGGAGGACTTGGCGGCGTTGGTGGAGCTGAGTCCGACGCATATCAGCGTCATTGAGCGGGGGCTGAAAACCGTAAAGCTGGATAAGTTCGTCGCAATTGCCAATGCGCTGGATGTATCGGCCGATAGGCTGCTGGTGGACGTGGCTGTGCATTCCATTGAGAGCGTTACCAGTGAGCTTGCCCAGGCGATCAAGAAGCTCCCGCCGGAGGAGCAGCGCAGATGCATCCGGGCCATACAGGCATATATCGCAGACTGAAAGGTGTATCGTTTTACTGTCAGGAGGGCCGTTCCGGCCTTCCTTTTTCATGCTCCTTTTAGGGAACCTCTGAATAAATCGTCTGCGGCTGAGCAGCGGATCTTTTTCCCCAGCTGCGCAGTATCAAAAGTGGAAGATACAAAGAGTATTCCTCCACTTTTGATACTTTCATCTGGTGAAAAATCTCTCGCTGTCAGCTCTTGCCGATTTCATCAGAGCTTCCCTGGGGAGTCGAATTATGTCGAAGATTGTCACTTTACATTTGATTTGGGATATGGTATTTAGTTCTAAAGGATGAATATAGATTCTTTAGAAAGAGCCGGATGCCATGGATTTTGGGGAGATTATCAACAGGATTGCAAGAAAACACGGCACGACGCCGGAGCATGTATACGGGCAAATTCAGAGCGCCATAGAGGAGGCGCTCCTGCGTGCGTCTGCGGAGGCTGCGAAGGAATGGGGCAAGGTTCCGGCCCAAGCCAGCAGCCCCACGCCGGAGGAGCTGGTGAAATTCCTTGTGGACAGGCTGACATGCTCATAGGGAAGCCATTGAATAAAGCCGCTGCGGCCCGGATGGGCTGCGGCGGCTTTATGATACTGGTGTTTTTTTAGGGAACCTCTGAATAAATCGTCTGCGGCTGGACAGCGGGCCTTTTGCTCCCATGCCGCAGGATGAAAAATGGGAAATACATACAGTATTCCTCCATTTTCCATCCTTTGCCTGGGAACAAAATCCCTCGCTGCCAGCTCTTGCCGATTTAATCAGAGCTTCCTTAGACCTTTCGGATGGGATGCCGGATCACGGTTTTCAGCTTTTCCGGCGCGACCTTGCGGGCGTCGCTCATGTATATTTCGTGATGCAGGCGGGTGGGGGAGAAGTCGTTGCAGTAGCCGTTTTCCGCCAGCCAGGCGTCCATCTTTGCCACGGTGGCAGGCTCGTCGTCATAGGCCCCAAGGTGCATGCACTGCACGCACAGCCCCTCGTCCATCGTCAGAAATTGCGCCTGGGAGCAGTCGATGCCCTTCTTTCGGGTCGCCGTTTCCACAGCCCACTGAAAGTCCTTTTCTGTGACAAAATCCGGCAGCCGGATCACGGAGAGCCAGCAGAAGCGCTCCTTGTGGCGGTAGTCCACGCCGTCGATGCCCTCCTGCCACCAGAAGCCCTCCAGCGGAGGCACCACATATTCAAAGAAGCCCGCAATTTTATAGTCGCTCTTATAGCTCATTTTCAGAGTGTAGGCCAGGGAATACAGAATCTGCATGGCCTGCTGGTAGGCCCCGCCCGGCTCATTGGGATTGCCCTTGCCCCGGACGGCGATATAATTCATGGGTGGTACCCGGACGATCTCCGGCCTGTCCTTGGGCAGATAAAATTCCTTGTATTCCTTCTTGAAGTCAAAGGCCATGGCTCAACCCTCCTTTTTCAGCAGCACGGCCTGCCGCTTTTTGCTGAAGCTGCCCAGCACCAGCTGATAGGATTTTTCCAGCAGCGTTCTCAGCAGCTCCCCCGGCACGGCACCGCCTGCCCGGACGGAATTCCAGTGGAGCTTATTCATGTAGTAGCCGGGCAGGAAATCCTCATACTGCTGCCGCCAGAAGTCCCCCTCGGTCGGCTCCAGCTTGAAGGTGATGTAATAGGGCCGGTTTTCGTCGTCCAGGCAGATGGCGGCGAACATTTTATCCCCCAGCTTGTAGCGGATCCAATTCCAATCCGGCTGTACATCCTTGGTCACGCCGGGAAGGCTGAGCAGATATTCATCGATCCATGGATAGTTCATCTTTGGTATCCTCTCATTTTAATAGAAATTTTGTTCTATTATAGCAGACGGATCACCAAAATGCAACCATGTTTTTAAAATCACACAGGCAAGCCATTACACCCGCACAATGCGGCGGGCTTGCTGTGGGGAGCTGGGCCGTCCAGAAAGCCCAGCAGCACGTTGGATACGGCCGCCATGCCGCGAGACGCTTCCGCACAAGTACGCACAAATTTGTAACTGTGAACAAAATATGGAAATCCTTTACTTTGATTGGATTTTTTGCTATACTCTTAGGGCTAAATCATGCAGACGCGCGGCCCTTGATGGCATAAAAAATCCCCGGCCGCAAACGCGGCAGGGGAGCGGGATGCTTATTTGCTCAGGCAGACCTCGGTTTGGGTGTTGGGCGTGCCCTGGAAGAATTTCAGCACATTGTCCACCGTGGTGGCGGCGATGTTGTCCAGCGCTTCCTGGGTCAGGAATGCCTGGTGGGACGAGACGATCACGTTGGGCATGGCGATCAGCCGCACCAGCTTGTCGTCCTGTACCACATGGCCGGAGTAGTCCTCATAGAATAGGTCGCCCTCCTCCTCGTACACGTCCAGGCAGGCCGCGCCAACTTTCTTCTCCTTGATGCCGGTGATCAGATCCTCGGTGTTGATCAGCGCACCCCGGGAGGTGTTGACGATGGTCACGCCCTTTTTCATCTTTTCGATGGAGTCGGCGTTGATCATGTGCCGGGTCTCCTCCGTCAGGGGGCAGTGGAGGGAGATAATGTCGGACCGGGCGAACAGCTCATCCAGCGTGGTGTATTCCAGGCCGGTATCCGGGTTGGGGTACTTATCGTAGGCCACCACCTTCATGCCGAAGCCTTTGCAGATATCGGCGAACACCCGGCCGATTTTGCCGGTGCCCACCACGCCCACGGTCTTACCGTACAGGTCGAAGCCCACAAAGCCCTGAAGGCTGAAGTTGAAGTCGCGGGTGCGGATATATGCCTTGTGCGTCCGGCGGTTGATGGTCAGCAGCAGGGCCATGGCATGTTCGGCTACCGCATGGGGGGAGTAAGCGGGAACACGGAACACCCGGATTTTTCCCCGGCAGGCGGCGATGTCCACGTTGTTGAAGCCGGCGCAGCGCAGCACCAGCAGCTTCACACCGTAGCCGTGGAGCTTTTCCACCACGGCGGCATTTACCACATCGTTGACGAAGACGCACACGGCGTCATATCCGGCGGCGAGGGACACGGTGTCCTCATTGAGGCGGGTCTCGAAATACTTGATCTCCAGGCCGGTATCCTTGGCGCAGGAATCAAATCCGGGCATGTCATAGGCTTTGGTATCAAAGAATGCAAGTTTCATGGAATCAGCTCCTTCATTTATTTATCGATATAATTATATCGAATTATTTCAAAATGTCAAGTAAATATTTTTTGAACATATTTTTTTACAATGGGGTGGATTTATGCTGACAAAAATTAAGGAACTTCTGAAAAAATACCGCAGCCAGATCATCTATCTGATTTTCGGCGTTCTGACCACCGGGGTCAACTATCTGGTTTACATTCCCTGCTATCACTATTTGGGGCAGACCGCATTCAAGTATGCCTCCGCCGCCAGCAATACGATTGCCTGGGTGTTTGCGGTGATTTTTGCCTACCTGACCAACAAGCCCTTTGTATTTGAAAGCCACGACTGGTCGGCAAAGACGGTGGGGCCGGAGTTTGTCAAATTCATCAGCACCCGCATTGCGTCCCTGCTGATCGAGACGGGCATTCTGTTCCTGACGGTGGATACCCTGGGATGGAACGGCGTGGTGTGGAAGCTCATTACCAGTGTGCTGGTGGTGATTCTGAACTATGTAGGCAGTAAGCTGCTGGTGTTTCGCAAAAAGTAAGGGGAAAATCGCATGGCCTTTGTAGAATTCAAAAATGTGGGCAAGACCTATCAGATGGGCGAAGTGAAGATCAACGCCCTGCACGATGCCTCCTTTGAGATTGAAAAGGGGGAGCTGGTGGTCATCGTCGGCCCCTCCGGCGCGGGAAAGACCACGCTGCTGAACATCCTGGGCGGAATGGACACCCTGACCACCGGCCAGGTGCTGCTGGACGGCCGGGATATTTCCGGCATGGACAGGCGGGAGCTGACCCAATACCGCCGGATGGATGTGGGCTTTGTGTTTCAGTTTTATAATCTGATCGGCAACCTGAACGCCCTGGAAAATGTGGAGCTGGCCAACCAGATTTGCAGGCATCCGCTGCCCGCCGCCCAGGTCTTGAAGGACGTGGGGCTGGAAGCGCGGATGAAGAATTTCCCCAGCCAGCTCTCCGGCGGCGAGCAGCAGCGGGTAGCCATTGCCCGGGCCTTGGCCAAGAATCCCAAGCTGCTGCTGTGCGACGAGCCCACCGGCGCACTGGACTACCAGACCGGCAAGGCCATCCTGAAGCTTTTGCAGGATACGGGCCGGAAAACCGGCATGACCGTGGTCATCATCACCCACAACAGCGCCCTGACCGCCATGGCGGATCGGGTGATCCGGGTGAAGAACGGCACGGTTTGCAGCATCGAAACCAGTGAGCACCCCACGGATATTGCGGAGATCGAATGGTAATGAGGTGCAGCATGATGCGCAGAAATCTGCGCCGTTCCATTTATAAGTCCCTGGGCCGCTATGTGGCCATCGCCATGATCATCGCCCTGGGCGCGGGGATTTTTGTCGGCCTGCGCTCCACCAAAATGGACATGGTGGCCACAGGGCAGGCCTATACCGATCAGCAGAATATGTTTGACCTGCGCCTGCTCAGCACCTACGGCTGGGACAGGTCACAGCTGGAGCCGGTTTCTCAGCTGCCCGGCGTGGAGCAGGCGGAGGGGGTATTCTATTCTGACCTGATCGTGCAGACGGGCACCGGGGACGAGGCGGCGGTTTACCGCTTTTATACCATCCCGCAGACGATCAATAAGCTGGTGCTGCTGGAGGGCAGAATGCCCCAGGCGCCCAATGAGTGTTTGGCCGACGGTTTTCGCAACGGGACGGAGGCCATTGGCCGGACGGTGCAGCTTTCGGCGGACAATGACGACGCCTCCATGGACGAGCTGACGGTGGATACCTTTACCGTCGTGGGCCTGGTGAGCACGCCGCTGTACATGGACACCACCCGCGGCAATACCTCGGTGGGCAGCGGCAGCATTACCAACTATTACTTCGTGCCGGAGGAAGCCTTTGACGTGGATTACTACACGGAAATCCACGTGACCATTCCGGGCCAGCATACGATTTATTCCCAGGAATACAACGACGCCCTGACCCAGGCGGCGGATGCCATAAAGCCGCTGCTGGAGCCGCTTGCCCAGCAGCGGATGGAGTCCGCCAGAGCATCTGCGGAGCTTGCCTATCAGGACGGACAGGCGGAATATGACAAGGCGCTGCTGGACTATCAGCAGCAGCGGGCCGACGCGGAGCAGCAGCTGGCCGATTCCCGTCAGCAGCTGGAGGATGCTCAGCAGCAGATTGCCGACGCCGAGGCCCAGCTGCTCGAATCGGAGCAGCAGATCACCGACGGAAAGGCCGAGCTGGATACCAATAAGACCACCCTGGCAGAATCGGAGGAGAAGCTGAATTCCTCTGAGTCCGGCGGACAGTGGGCGCTTTCCAATGCAAGCTCCCAGCTGGCAGCCAAGCAGGCGGAGCTGGAAACAGCCTCTCAGACGCTGGAGGCGGGGCTTGTGCAGGTCAACGCCGGACTGGCGGAAATCAAGTCCGGCATTACCCAGATCAAAACCGGCCTGGTTCAGGTCGAGGCAGGCCTGCGGCCCATTGAGGCAATGCTGAAAATCGCGGATGTAAACGAGACGGTGGCGCAGACCGCGTTGGACAATCTGGCGGCGCTGGGCGCATCCGAGGCGACCCTGGAGGCCGCGCGGGCCGCATTGCAGAAGTGCCAGGACGAGAAGGCGCAGTACGAGGCCCAGGAAGCGGAGCTGATCCAGCAGCGCGACGAGCTGAATACCAAGCTGGAGGAGGCGACGGCCCAGCAGGCAGAGCTGGAGGCCCAAAAGCAGGAGCTGCTGACCAAGCGGGAGGAGCTTCGTGCCGGGCAGCAGCAGATTCTGGACGGCTATGTGGAGCTGTACAGCCAGCGCTCCTCTATGAACAGTCAGATCGCCTATGGCCGCCAGCAGCTTGCCGACGGGCAGAGGCAGCTCCAGGACGCGCAAAGAGATATCAAGCAGGGCGAACGGGACGTGGCCCAGGGCTGGAGGACACTGGAGCAGCGCAAGCAGGAGCTGGCCGACGGCTGGGATTCCCTGGCCCAGGCCGAGCAGGAGGCCCAGACCCAGTTCAGCCAGGCGGAGCAGGAGCTGGCCGATGCCAAGCAAAGGCTGGACGATGCTGCCCAGGCCATCGCGGAGATCACCCAGACGGACGCCTACGTTCTGGATCGCAATACCAACATCGGCTATAGCGCCCTGGACAGCAACTCCGATATTGTCGCGGGGGTATCCCGGGTGTTCCCGGCGTTTTTCCTGCTGGTGGCGGCACTGGTGTGCATCACCACCATGACCCGTATGGTGGACGAGGAGCGCACCCAGATCGGAACCCTGAAGGCCCTGGGCTACAGCAATTGGGCGATCATCTCCAAATATCTGAAGTACGCCGGAAGCAGCGCTATATTTGGCTGCGGCACCGGCGTGATCGTGGGCAGCGTGGTGTTTCCCACGGTGCTGTGGCAGGCGTATAAGCTGGTGCTGTTCGTCACGCCCAATATTAAGCTCTGCTTCGATTGGGGAATGGCGCTGTCCGTCACCGCGCTGTATACCGCAGCTATGATGCTGGTGAGCTGGTACTGCTGCTATCGGTCGCTGCGGGAGGTTCCCGCCGAGCTGATCCGCCCCAAGGCCCCCGCCTCCGGCAAGGAGCTGCTGATCGAGCACCTGCCATTGTGGCGGCATGTCAGCTTCCTGAACAAGGTGGCCATCCGCAATATCTTCCGCTACCGGCAGCGGCTGGTGATGATGCTGCTGGGCATCGGCGGCTGCACCGCGCTGCTGATGACCGGCTTCGGCATCCGGGATTCCATTTCCAAAATCGTGGACGTCCAGTTCCGCGAGGTGACAAAGTACGATGTGGAGGTCTACTTCCGCAGCGGCCGTACCCCGGAGCAGCAGGCGGCGTTCCGGGAGGAAATGGATACCTACGCCGACCAGATTTTGTTTTTCCACCAGGTCAGCGGCGAGATCACGGCGAAGGATCAGACCAGGGATATTTATATCATGGCCGCCTCCGACGAACTGGCGGATTTTATCGATTTCCACAGCGGCGAGACTGCCGTCCCCATGCCGGGGGAGGGGGAGCTGCTGCTGTCCGCCGGAATGGCGGATATCCTGAGTATCCAGGTGGGTGACAGCGTTACGCTGAGCAATCCCGACATGGAGGTGCTGAGGCTGACCGTCTCCGGCATCTATGAAAACCACGTCTATAATTACGCCATTGTGTCCCCGCAGACCATTGCATCCCAGTGGGGCAGGGAGCCGGAGCAGCAGATGGCAGTCCTGCGGGTGCGGGAGGGCCGGAATCCCAGCGCCGCCGGAGCCGCCGCCCACCGATTGGACGGTGTGGCCAGCGTGACGGTGAGCCAGGAGCTGGCAAAGACCGTGAATTCCATGATGGCCGCCCTGGATCTGGTGGTGATCGTGGTGGTCATCTGCGCCGGCATCCTGGCGGTGATCGTGCTGTATAACCTGACCAATATCAATATCAACGAGCGCATCCGGGAGATCGCCACCATCAAAGTCCTGGGTTTCAACGCCCGGGAGACAGCCATGTACGTTTTCAAGGAAAACCTGGTGCTCAGCGTGTTTGGCACGGTGTTCGGTATCCCCCTGGGAAAGCTGCTGCTGGAGTTCGTCATCAGCCAGATCAAAATCGACCTGATCTGGATTCGGCCCATCCTGGAAAATCCCTCCCTGCTTCTGGCCGTCGCCCTGACGCTCCTGTCCGCTGTGGCTGTGGACGCCGTATTCTATTTCCGCCTGGACAAAATCAACATGGCAGAGGCCCTGAAAAGCGTGGAATGACCATTCAAGGCGGCTCTCCATCGGGGAGCCGCCGCACACGAAAGAAAAAGGAAAAATCAGCACATCTTTTTCTTGACTTTGCCGCCGGTTGGGGCTATAATAGCCGGGTAACAGACAACGGGCTTGTAGCGCAGCTGGGAGCGCACCACATTCGCATTGTGGGGGTCGGGAGTTCGAATCTCCTCAAGTCCACCATAAGTCCACCGTAATATAGAATTACGGTGGACTTTTTTGCGTCAATACAGTAGTATACATGGGTTTGACGAATGAGAATTCGGAGGATAGAGATGCAAATAATTCAGCTAAAGAAGATGACTCGGGAATTGTGTCATGAACTGTATAAGCATTGGAGCAATGATGCATCTATTTATGCGGATATATCTGAATTTAAGCCATACACCTATAACGAAGCTCATGTTAGCAGATATTTTGAATCGAAAAATGAACCGTCTCGTATTGTATTTGCGATTATGCTTGATGGAAGCCCTATCGGGGAACTGCAACTGAAACGGATAGATTGGGAAAAAGCTGAGTGCACTCTGAGCATTCATATGCAAAACGATACTGTAAAAGGAAAAGGGTACGGAACGCAAGCTGAACGTTTGGCGGTAAAAATTGCTTTTGAAGAAATGGGAATGGTTGCAGTCAATGCAGATACCATCATGAAAAATACTCGGAGTCAGCATGTATTGGAAAAGGTGGGATTTCGCTTTATTGGGGACGATGGTACGTTCAAATACTATCGCATTGAGCGATAAATTTAAGTGTGTTGCAAAGCAGGGAGTGTAATTATCAGGAAAACAATGCACCCTCTAAAATGAGAACTGCGCTCCCTCTGTACCGAATTTGCACCCCATGGCAGGTTTCAATCAATTTCACGGTGAAGTTTTTACTGTACAAGCGCTTTTGAAAATGATATAATAGGAGTAATACAAAAAACTTTCGGAGGTACATTGTGATTTATCACGGTTCGTGCATTCCCGGGCTGCACACAATCAAAGCAATTTCAAAATCTCATTCTACCGGTAAATTGGTTGCTTATTTTAGTGAGGACAGATGCTATGCTTTGGTCTGCTGCAGAAGCAGGACTGAAAATTTTGTTACTATGGGCATCGGGGCGGACGGCTGGCAGCACTATTTTGAGCGTTTTCCAAACCAGCTGGAAACCCTCTACAAAGGCAGGCAAGGTTATATTTATTTTCTGAACTCGACGGATGGTATGACACGCGGGAAAGGGCACTCATGGGAGAGTGAATGTGATGTTCCCGTAGCGCAATGTGAGATCATTGACGATGTATACAGTGAAATTCTGCGGGAAGAAGCTCTGGGTAATATGGTTATTCACAGATATTCTGAGGTGAATCCGGCAGAACAGAAGAGACACGCAAATTATCTCAGAGACCACCTTATGGATGAAGGGGAGGAAATGGCAAAATTCTACTACCTCCACTTTTCCTCTTTATGGGATTGAGAGCTGCCACCGTTGTTCTGGTTGAATTACGGTGGATTTTTTTCGTTATTTCTTGCCTAACGCTTATCAAACTGATATAATGGGCGCAGAAATCGGATTTTAGGGGACATACTATGAAAAAACTGAATTCAAACCATTTGAAGCTGATTGCAATTATTGCAATGACGCTGGATCATGTGGCAGACCTGTGCTATCCTGGGATGCCCAACAATGCGGTTTCAAATGTTTTACATATCATCGGCAGACTGACCGCGCCGATTATGTTTTTCTTTATCTGCGAGGGCTTTTACTATACAAGAAATCTGAAAAAATATATTTCCAGGCTATTTGCCTTTGCGGTGATATCCCATTTTGCGTATTGCTTTGCATTCGGCATCAACTATGTTCCTTTCAGCACGGGAAGCATTTTTAATCAAACCAGTATTATGTGGACGCTTGCCTGGTCGGTGGTGGCGCTGTATGTGGTAAACGGCGAAACCAATCTAAAAGCATGGCAGAAATATGCGCTCGTGATCCTGATAGACGTCGTTACATTTTCCGCTGACTGGAGCTGTATCGCGGATATGGCGATTTTGTCCATGTATTCCAACAGGGGCAACCTGAAGAAGCAGATTGCCGGTATGAGCTTCTGGGTTCTGATTTATGCGGTCATTTCGTTCGTGTTTGTGAATAAGACCTATGGAGTAATCACCCTGGCAGTCGTACTTGTGTATCCGCTGCTGCGCACGTACGATGGCACAAAGGGAAAAGCAGGCTGGATGAAATGGTTCTTCTACCTGTATTATCCCCTCCATTTGGTTATAATCGGAATCCTGAGAATCCTGATGTATGGCAATACGCCGTTGCTGTTTAATTAGAGGCGGCGTCCCGCAATGGAGATCAGCGCTTTTTCATTAGGCCATCGTGATTTTGATAGAATCACGGTGGCCTTTCCGTATCCGGGATGTGTCGGCGAAAAAATTCACCCAAAGTTTTATTTTGCGTATACTTCCTTATGAGTGCTATGTTTGGCCGGAAAAATAGCCTGAAAACATGGTAAATATTGCCAAAAAATTGGAATATTATGACTTTTTCGGGATAGGTTACATTTTGTGGTTGTTTCATTTTGATTCATGATGTATAATTCAAAATCGTATGAATATGTGCTCTTATAGGGGAGTTTTGTTTTGTATGAAAACCTATGACATTTCCCAATATATTGTCCCTGGCCGCCGGGTGCATCTGGTGGGCATCGGCGGCGTTTCCATGCGTCCGCTGGGGCTGGTGCTGAAAGGAATGGGGCTGGAGGTTTCCGGCTCTGACATGAGCGCCTCCCTGTCCACCGAGGAGCTGATCGAAAAGGGAATCCACGTGGATATCGGTCACCGGGCGGAGAATATCCGCAATGCGGACTGCGTAATCCGTACTGCCGCCGTGCACAATGACAACCCCGAGATCGCCGCCGCCCGCAGCGCCGGTATCCCGGTGTTCGAGCGCGCCCAGGCCTGGGGCGAGATTATGAAATCCTATAAAAATGCCATCTGCATCTCCGGCACCCATGGAAAAACCACCACCACCTCCATGATGACCCACATTCTGATGGAGGCAAAGATGGATCCCACGGTGATGATCGGCGGCTATCTACCCCTGCTCCATGCGGGTCACCGGGTGGGCAAGGGCGACACCATTGTGCTGGAAAGCTGCGAATACTGCGACTCCTTCCTGAATTTCTTCCCCACCCTGGCGGTGGTGCTGAACGTAGAGGCGGATCACCTGGATTACTTCAAGGACTTAGCCGACATTCAGAAATCCTTCCACAAGTTCGCGGAAATGGCCACCTTCGGCGTGGCCGCCAACGGGGACGACCCGCATACGGTGGAGGCCATGAAGGGCATCAAGCATATCAGCTTCGGCCTGGGGGAGCACAACCAGGTGCGGGCAGAGAATATCTCCCAGGATTGGCGGCATTTTGACGTGGCGGTGAACGGTGAAGTTTACTGCCATGTGGACATGGGCGTCATGGGCAGACACAATGCCATGAATACCCTGGGCGCTGCTGCCGCCGCCTGGATGCTGGGCATCCCCGGCGAGGCGGTGACAAGGGGCGTGGCCGCGTTCCACGGCGCGGGCCGCCGGATGGAGCGCAAGGGAAGCTTCAACGGGGCGGAGATTTACGACGACTATGCCCACCATCCCGACGAGCTCCGCGCCACGCTGGATACCGCCCGCGGCATGAAGCCCCGCCGCCTGGTGGTGGCGTTCCAGCCCCATACCTATTCCAGAACCAAGGCGCTGTTTGACGATTTCGTCCGGGAGCTTTCCAAGCCGGATGTGCTGGTGCTGGCGGAGATTTACGCTGCCCGGGAGCGTAATACCTACGGTATTTCCTCCATGGATCTGGCGGCCAAAATTCCCGGCGCGGTCTACTGCGCCACGCTGCCGGAGGTCACGGATTACCTGCGGCAGAACATCCAGCCCGGCGATCTGGTGCTCACCATCGGCGCGGGAGATATTTTCCGCGCGGGAGAGGCGCTCTTCAAGGATTGACGAAAGGAGAAAAGAAGCGTGAAAAAGCTGAGTGTATGCATTCTGTTCGGAGGAGTCAGCCCGGAGCATGAGGTTTCTCTGCGCAGCGCCGAGTCCGTCCTGAATAATATTGACCACAGCAAATACAATGTGTTCCCCGTGGGCATCACCAAGGACGGGGACTGGATTCACTATACCGGCAAGGATTATTCCCTGCTGCCCACCGGGGAGTGGAAGGACTATCCCGGCAACCGCCGCGCCGCCATTTCCCCCGTTCGCGGGCAGGGCCTGCTGAGCTTTGAGGGCGACTGCGTGGTGCGCGAGCGGATCGATGTGGTTTTCCCGGTGCTCCACGGCGAGAACGGCGAGGACGGCACCATTCAGGGCCTGCTGCAGCTGGCGGGCATTCCCTATGTCGGCCCCCACGTGTCTGCCTCCGCCGTGGCCATGGATAAGACCCTGACCAAGCTGGTGGCCGACCAGGCGAAGATTCCCCAGGCTGCCTGGGAGCTGGTGCGCCGCAGTGAGCTGGACAGCCGCGCCGATTCCGTGCTGAATCAGCTGGAGGCCCGGTTTGCCTACCCCATGTTCGTCAAGCCCGCCGGTACCGGCTCCTCCGTGGGCGTCACCAAGGCGGGCGACCGGGAGACGCTTTTACAGGGCCTGATCAGCGCCGCCGTGTACGACGAAAAGATACTGGTGGAGGAATTCATCAAGGGCAAGGAGATCGAGGTCGCCGTCATGGGCAACCGAAGCCCCATGGCCTCCGTCTGCGGCGAGATCGATTCCGGCGCGGAATTCTATGACTATGACGCCAAGTATATCACGGATACCTCCGTTGCCTATATTCCCGCCCGCATTCCCGAGGCGACCTCCGAGCAGGTGCGGGATATGGCCGTGCGGGTGTATCAGGCCATCGGCTGCCGGGGCCTGAGCCGGGTGGACTTCTTTGTCACCGACGAGGGCAGTCACGTGATCCTCAACGAGATCAATACCATCCCCGGCTTTACCTCCATTTCCATGTATCCCAAGCTCTTCGCCGCCAGCGGCATTCCCTATCCCCAGCTGATTGACGAGCTGCTGAGGCTGGCCATGGAGGAGGAGTAATGAGCACACCTGTGATCCTGTCCATCCAGGGGCGGCAGTCCTATGCGGGGCAGGAGCCGGAGGTGATCCGTCTGGACACCGAAGGATACATGACTTTCCGGGACGGCGGCTGGGACATCACCTATGAGGAAAGTGAGCTGACGGGCCTGGCGGGAGTCACCACCACCTTCCGGGTGGAGCCGGGCAAGGTCACCCTGACGCGCACCGGCCGCCTGTCCAGCACTATGGTGTTTCAGGAGGGCGTGGCCCATGATTCCCTGTATAAGATGGAGTTCGGCGCGCTGATGATTACGGTAAAGGCCACCCGCCTGTTCTACGACATTGTGAGCGACGGCGGCTGTATCGACCTGGTTTACCACATCGTCATCGAGGACACCGAGGCCGGAGAGGTGGACTATCACCTGGATATCCGGGCAAAAAAGGAATAATTTTCACAATGGGGCTGTTGCAAAATAGAAATTTGTGAAAATACGCCCTTCTATAAGTTAGAAATAGCGGTAGAAATCGTGAAACAATCGTGATTTCTACCGCTAAATTATTAGGATAGTTTTCTAAAAAATCTATTTTGCAACAGTCCCATTTTTCTGCGCAGCGGGCATTTTAAACAAGAAACCGGCAAGACTGGGCGCAAAAAATATACTGCCTTTCCCCATCTCCGCCCGGTTGACTTGCGGTCGTTTTTTCTGTTATAATATCGTAAAAAATATGTAGGGAAAAGAGTAGGTGTCATGCACATTCATCCGCAGCTTCATACCCATCATTCCACGGCCCGGGACATGACGCAGGGCTCCATCGTGATGCAGCTGGTGGCATTTTCGCTGCCGCTGATGCTGGGCAATATTTTCCAGATGCTCTACAACACCGTTGACTCGGTGGTGGTGGGCAACTTTGTCGGCACCGAGGCGCTGGCCGCCGTCGGCTCCACCACCATGATCGTCAACATTATGGTGTTTTTCTTCAATGGCTTTGCCACCGGCGCCAGCGTGGTCATTGCCCGCCGCTTCGGCGCACGGGACAATGAAAGCCTGCACACTGCCATCCAGACCACCATGGCCGCGACCTTTATTCTGGCCGTGCTCTTTACGGTGGTGGGCCTGCTGGGCGTGAATCCCATGCTTCGCCTGATGGCGACGCCGGATGATGTATTTGACCATGCGGCGCTGTATCTGCGCATCTACATCGGCGGCTTCTCCGGCTTGGTGATCTACAATATGTGCAGCGGCATTCTCCGGGCGGTGGGCGACACCACCCGTCCGCTGTATTTCCTGGTGCTTACCAGCGTGCTCAATATCGTGCTGGATCTGTTCTTTGTGCTGAACCTGAAGGCCGGTATTGCCGGTGTGGCCTACGCCACCATCATCTCTCAGTTCATCTCCGCCGCGCTGACGCTGGTGGTGCTCACCTGCACAAAGGATGTGTATCGGATGGATTGGCGGGCACTGAAGATCGACCGCGCGGTGCTGGGGGAGATTTTCCAGGTGGGCCTGCCTGCGGGCATCCAGAGCATTGTGACGGCGGTGTCCAATGTGTTCGTCCAGTCTTATATCAATGTGTTCGGCTCGCTGTGCATGGCAGGCTGGAGTGCCTACAATAAGCTGGATCAGTTTGTGCTGCTGCCCATGCAGAGCTTTGCCATGGCCTCCACCACCTTTGTCAGCCAGAATATGGGCGCCAATCAGGAAAAGCGCGCCCAACAGGGGACAGTGGCCAGCGTCCTGCTGTCGCTGGGCGTGACGGGTGTGATCGTGGTGCTTCTGATTGTTTTTGCCGCGCCTGCGGTGGAGCTGTTCACCCCGGACAGGGCGGTGGTGGATTTCGGTGTGCTGTTCGTCCGGGCCAATATCGCCTTCCTGCTGTTCAACTGCGTCAACCATGTGCTCGCAGGCGCGCTGCGGGGCATGGGAGATTCCACGGCCCCCATGCTGATTATGCTGCTCACCTTTGTGGGCATTCGTCAGGTCTATCTGTTTGTAATGACCCGCTATATCGTCAATACCCCCCTCGTCGTGGGCCTTGGCTATCCCCTGGGCTGGGTCACCTGCTG
This sequence comes from uncultured Oscillospiraceae bacterium, assembly GCA_934565795.1. Classification (GTDB taxonomy): domain Bacteria; phylum Bacillota; class Clostridia; order Oscillospirales; family Oscillospiraceae; genus Faecousia. Next base: position 63,580 of record CAKTIM010000007.1, on the reverse strand, counting down.
CATCACCGAGGTCACCTATTATTTCATCAAGTGCAAAAAGCGTAAATCCACGCAGCTCTCGCCAGAGCTGTAAACACCGCAAAGGGGTGCGCCGCAAAAGCAGCGCACCCCTTCATCATTTCCGGCGTCAAGCCCGTCAGAGCAATTTCGCGGGATCGGCCAGGGCAAGGCATTTGGGGCGCTGCGAAAGCAGAGCCCCAAGGTTTTACCCAGCCAGTTAATTAAGACTTCTTGGATTTCTTGGAGAAGGATACCGCCAGACCGATAACAGCGCCGATGCAGGCGGGAACGATCCAGCCCATGCCCAGATCAAACAGGGGCAGGAAGCGAATGCAGAAGTCCTTCACAGCCGCCAGGGCGGTGCTCTGGGGGAGCATGCCGGCCAGCGTTCCCAGGAAGTCCAGGGTGGCGGCGACCAGAGTGAACGCCGTGGTGGAGATGTAGACGATCTTGTCCCCGCCGAACCACTTGTCCGTCAGAGCCAGCAGGATCAGCGTAATGGCCAGCGGATAGATGAACATCAGCACGGGCACGCACCATGCCACAATGGTGGAAAGACCGAAGTTGGCAATGCCAAAGGATACCAGGCAGAAGATGATGGCCCACACGGAGTATTTCGGCCCCTGGGGGAACATCTGCACAAAGGCCTCCGAGCAGCTGGTCACCAGTCCGATGGCGGTTTTCAGGCAGGCAAAGGTGACGATGGCGGCGGTGATATACGCGCCGACGGAGTGGAAATAGTATCTGGCGATCATGCCCAGCACCTCGCCGCCGTTTTCGCACTCAGCGCACAGGGAGGCGCTCTGAGCGCAGATCAGGGTGATGAAGAAGTAGATCACACCCATGAACAGGCAGCTGAAAATACCGGCCTTGGCCGTATTTGCAGCCACCCGCTCCGGCTGCTTGATGCCGGTCTCCCGCAGGACGTTGACGACGACAATGCCAAATGCAAGGCCCGCCAGGGCGTCCAGGGTGTTGTAGCCCTCCAGGAAGCCGGAGAAGAAGGCGTCCCCCTGGGTGGCGTACTTCGCGGCGGGTACAACATCGGCGATGCGGTCAACGGGGTGGATCAGCGCGGCGATCACCAGCGCGAACAGGAAGGCCAGGAACACGGGATTCAGCAGCTTTCCGATCCAGGTCATAATGCCGCTGGGCTTCAGAGAGAAGGCCAGCACCACCGCAAAGAAAAGCAGGGAGAACAGGGCCAGATACAGCGCGCTGTGCGCCTGACCCACCAGTCCCACCGCGCCCACGGAGAAGGAGGTGCTGGCGCAGCGGGGAATGGCAAACAGCGGCCCGATGGTCAGATACAGCAGGCAGCAGAAGAAGGTGCTGTATTTTTTGCCGATCTTGTTTGCCAGGGGCACGACGCCCTCGCACCGGCTCAGGCCCAGCGCAACCACCGCCAGCATGGGGATACCGACAGCAGTGATAAATACGCCGAAAAAGGCGCTCCAGAGATTGCTTCCGGCGTCGATGCCCATCTTTGCCGGGAAAATCAGATTGCCCGCGCCGAAGAACATGCCGAACAGCATGCTTGTAATGGTCACGGTCTCCTTTGCAGTGAGGTTGCGCTTCACGGTATCATTTGCGGTGAGGCTGCGCTTCATGGAAATCATCCTTTCAACTTGTCAATGGCACTATCCTACCGTAACCAATCGTGAATTTCAAATGAACACAAGTTTCTTTAAAAGAAATTTCTGAAAGAAAAAGTTTCTTTGCAATAGACAATTTCGCCGGAATGAGGTATAATAAACCAAAAGTCGCAAAACAGGAAACAGATAAAGGAAAAAGTTGATTTTAAAGAAACAAAGGAGAAACACTATGGGAGAGATCAGCAGGGAGATCGGCCACCGCATCCGCAATTTCCGCAAGTCCCGGCACATGACGCTGGACGAGCTGTCGGATATCGTCTGCAAGAACAAATCCACCCTGTCCAAGTATGAAAACGGGGAAATCATCCTGGATATTGAAACAATTTACGAGATCGCCCGCGCCCTGGGCATCCATGTGGAGCAGCTGCTCTACTGCACCCCGGATCGGGTTCCCATCCAGTCCTCCGGGGCGAAGCCCGCGTTTTTCAGCGGCGTGTCCCAGTTCTATTCCTATTACTACGACGGCCGCTTCAACTGCATCATGCGCTGCATGTTTGATGTGCTGCTCCAGTCCGAGGACAATCGCTATAAGATCATGATGTACGCAAACTTCCGGGACTACAAGAGCTACCAGAACTGTGAGACCACCTACTGGGGCTATATGGAGCACTACGATTCCATCACCAATGTCATTATGACCAACCAGGATTCCCCCATGGAAAAGGCCAACGGGCAGATCATGGCAAACTATGTCAACTCCGATACCAAATGGGGCCTGTTCACCGGCCTTTCCGCAAGGCCCATGATGCCGGTGGCCATCAAAATGCTGTTTTCCAAGAAGCGCCTGCCAGAGGACGAGGCGCTGGTGCAGATGCTCAAGGTCACCAAGGAGGATATCCGCCTGATGAAGCTGTATAATATGATGACAGTTATGTAAAGCTTCACCCCGGAGAGGATTCTCCGGGGTGAAGAAGAGAGAGGGTACCCGCGATGGGGGAGGCGGAGAAAAGAGGATCAGAAGCTCAGGTGATTCCTGTCCAGCGCGGGCTTGATGGCAACATAGAGGATCGGGGCGAAGATGATGGCGACCACACCGTTGAAGATCGTTGCAGGGAGCTTGGCGGCCAGGGCGACCATGGCGGCCTCGTGGGTCAATCCGTTGACCCAGACGCCCATGAGATAGGATTTCAGCAGATACAGCAGGGCGTAGGTCACCGCACCGGCGGAGGTCGCCCAGTTCGCCGCGCCCATGCAGTAGGCGGCGGGCTTTTCCGTGCGGTTGGATTTCAGCACATTCCAGAACAGCAGCCCCGTCACCAGGGCGTAAGCACCCTTGGTCAGGAACGTGATCCAGCACTCCGCGATGTACAGCGGATTCAGGCAGTCATAAATGGCGGAGCCGATACCCGCGGCCAATCCGCCGTACCAGGGGCCGAGCAGCAGGCCCGCCAGGGCGCAGATGATGTTGCCCAGGTGGAACGAGGTGCTGCCCCCAATGTCAATGGGCAGGGTTACCCGCAGGGCCGAGCCTGCCACGGTGAGGGCAGCCAGCAGGGCGGTCACGACGATTTTCTTGGTGATATTCTTTTTCGTTTCCATGGAGATTCCTCCTAATTTGCTTCGGTTGTAATTCATTATAGCTGCATCTGGCTATAAATACAGCGCCAAATATGGAATATAAATTAGGGTCAGATTCGACGTGCCGTATGCAAAATCCATTTCGCTAAATTGGCTCACTAAAATGGACTGTACAAACCTGGGGGATAATGCTATAATCATGTCAACCAAGGCACTACGGAACCTCTGAATAAATCGTCTGCGGCTGAGCAGCGGATCTTTTTCCCCAGCTGTGCAGTATCAAAAGCGGGAAATACATACAGTATTCCTCCGCTTTTGATACTTTCATCTGGCGAAAAATCTCTCGCTGTCAGCTCTTGCTGATTTAATCAGAGCTTCCCTACTTTTTACAAATAAAGGAGAGCATTATGAGACTGATTCGTGCAAAAGATTATCAGGATGTGAGCCGCAAGGCGGCCAACATCATCGCTGCCCAGATTCAGCTGAAGCCCGACTGTGTGCTGGGCCTGGCCACCGGCAGCAGCCCCGTGGGTACCTATAAGGAGCTGATCGCAAAGTATGAGAGCGGCGATCTGGATTTCTCCCAGGTCAAGACCGTGAATCTGGACGAGTACGTGGGTCTGACCAAGGATCACGATCAGAGCTATGCCTATTTTATGCGCAGCAACCTGTTTGACCATGTGAACATCGACCAGGCCAACTGCAATATCCCCAACGGTATGAACCCCGACGCGGCAGGGGAGTGCGCCCGCTACGACGCGGTGATCGACGCTTTCGGCGGCGCGGATCTGCAGCTGCTGGGCCTTGGCCCCAACGGCCACGTGGGCTTCAACGAGCCTGCGGACGCCTTTGTAAAGAATACCAACAAGGTCAAGCTCACCGATGCCACCATCAATGCCAACGCCCGCTTCTTCGCCAACCGGGACGAGGTACCCAAGTATGCCTATACCATGGGCATCGGCGGCATTATGAAGGCAAAGCGCGTGCTGCTGGTGGTCAACGGCAAGGGCAAGGCCCAGGCGGTGAAGGATTGCTTCTTTGGCCCCATCCGTCCCCAGGCGCCCGGCTCCATTTTGCAGCTGCACCCGGATTTCACGCTGGTGGCAGACGAGGAAGCCCTGTCCCTGGTAAAGGATCTGTTGTAAGGGAACCTCTGAATAAATCGTCTGCGGCTGAGCAGCGGATTTTTTTCCCCAGCTGTGCAGTATCAAAAGCGGGAAATACATGAAGTATTCCTCCGCTTTTGATACTTTCATCTGGTGAAAAATCTCTCGCTCACAGCTCTTGCCGATTTAATCAGAGCTTCCTAAGAAACAGCGACGCCCTAACCCCGCAGTGGGTTAGGGCGTTTTTGGTCAGGACATTATTCCGCGTCCCATACCAGCTCCACCGGGCAGTGATCCGAGCCGAGGATGTCGCAGTGGATGGCGGCCTGCCGGATCTGCCCGGCGGTGCGGCTGGATACCAGAAAATAGTCGATCCGCCACCCGGCGTTCTTTTCCCTGGCATGGAACATATAGCTCCACCAGCTGTATACCCCCGTCACGTCGGGATAGAGGCAGCGGAAGGTGTCGGAAAAGCCCATGTCCAGCGTTTTTTGAAAACTCTCCCGCTCCTGATCGGAAAAGCCAGCGCTGCCCCGGTTAGAGGCGGGATTTTTCAGGTCAATTTCCCGGTGGGCCACATTCAGGTCGCCGCAGATCACCACCGGCTTCCGGCTGTCCAGCTGGGCAAGCCTTGCCCGGAACGCCTCGTCCCATCTCATGCGGTGGTCGATCCGGGCCAGCTCCCGCTGGGCGTTGGGCGTATAGCAGGTGACGAGGAAGAACCGGGGATATTCCAGGGTGATCATCCGCCCCTCCGTGTCCAGCGCCGGGTCGCCCACGCCGTAGGTCACATTCAGCGGCTCCTCCCTGGCAAATACCGCCGTGCCGGAGTAGCCCTTCTTTTCCGCGTAATTCCAGTAGGCATGGTAGCCGGGCAGGGGAAGGCAGAGCTGCCCAGCGGAGAGCTTTGTCTCCTGCAGGCAGAAGAAATCCGCGTCTGACTGGTCAAAATATTCTTGGAAGCCCTTTCCCAGGCAGGCCCGCAGGCCGTTTACGTTCCAGGAAATGAATTTCATGGTGTTTCCTCCTTTGTGGTTTCCGCCGGGATATAGTCGTCCAGCAGCAGCCAGCCGTCCCGGGGGATGGTCACCCGCTTTGCACCGCTGATAACGGTAACGTGTTCGCAGCTTGTCAGGTCAAAGCAGGTCATGCTCAGGCAGGCGGCGGCCAGGGTAAATCTGGCATCTGTCAGCACCTCCGCCTCTTGGGACAGCCGAATACGGAATTCTCCGCCCCGCAGCACCGCCGAAAACAGCTTCGTTCCCTGCGGAAAGGGATTGACCAGCGCCTCGTCGATCGGGCCATAAAAGTATTCATCCAGCAGCGCCTGGTAGTTCCCCATGCGGCCGGTGCCGTCCATGGATTCGTAGTCGATCACGCTGTCCGCCGCGCCGTAGTCATATTCCGCCCTGGGGTAGTACAGATAAACCGGCTCCAGCAGCAGCTTTCCCTTCCGGCCGCAGCCGGAAAGCAGCAGGCAGATCAGCAAAAGCAGGATAATCAGTCGTTTCATTCTGCCGCCTCCGTATCAAACAGGGGAAAGGTGACAGTGAACCGGCTGCCCTTTCCAATTTCGCTGGCAACGGTAATGGTGCCGCCGCTGCTTTGTACCAATGAATGAACAATGGACAGCCCTAATCCACTGCCCCCCGTGGCCCGGGAGCGGGATTTGTCCACCCGGTAAAAGCGGTCGAAGATATGGGCGCGGGCGTCCTCCGGGATGCCCAGGCCGGTGTCCTCCACGGTCAGCACGGCATTGTCCGCCTCCTGCCGCAGGCAAACCGTCAGCGTCCCGCCCCGGACATTGTACTTGATGCCGTTTTCCATCAGGTTGAAAACGATCTGGTACAGGCCGTCCTCCTCAATCAGGATGGGGCAGGGATCCGCCAGCTCCAGCCGAAGCCGTACTCCCGCCGCCTGAGCAGTGGGGGAGAGCATGCGCTGCACCCGCTCCACGGTGGGCAGGATCGGGATGATCTCCTGCTCGCCGCCGGGCTGGCTGTCGATGCGGGTCAGGGTCAGAAGCTTTTCCGTCATGCGGTTCAGGCGCTCCGCTTCGTTTCCGATATCCACCACAAATTCCAGCATGGTGTCCCTGTCCATGTCGTTTTGCAGGATGGAATCCGTCAGCAGCTTGATGGAGGCCAGGGGCGTTTTGATCTCATGGGAGGCATCGGAGACGAAGCGGCTCCGCTTTGCCTCGGAGAGCTGAAGCCGGTCGGTCAGGTCGTTAATCTCCTGCACCAGCAGTGTCAGCTCGTCGTGTCCGTCGGTGATGACCTTGTGACTGTAGTCGCCGCTCTGGATGATCCGCATGGAGTCCATGATCCGTCCGATCTTCCGGGAAAAGCGGGTGTAGTAGAAAACGGAAAAGGCAATCACGATGAGCTCCAGCGCCGCCGTGATCTGGAAGATATGTACCCGCAGGCCGTGGATCAGCGCGCCCCGGACGGGGTCATATTCCGTCATGTACACGCAGCCCACGATTGCACCGCCCTTGTAGATGGGCGCGGCACAGCGGCACAGCACGTAGCGGCTCTGATAGCTTCCGTCAAAGCGGCTTTCCCCGTCCAGAGCAAGCAGCACCTCCGGCAGGAGAATGCGCTTGCCCTCTGCCTCTGCGGCGCTGTCGTACAGGGCGGTGGCGGCATTGTCCGTCACGATCAGCCGGGAGGCGGTCAGGCTTTCCAGCTGCGCCAGCGATTGGGCAATTGCGGCGGGGGTCAGCGCCTCCGGCTGGGCCAGCTCGTCGCAGGCAAGCTGACATTTTTCCAGCAGGGCATACTCCTTGTTTCGGTAAACCATCCGCTTGCCTACCTCGAAGCAATAGATATTCAGGAAAATCAGCGCCGCCAGCGTGACCGTCACATAGGTCATGGCATACAGGAATTGGGAGCTTCGGTATCGATGGCTGACGGGAACTCTACTTTCGGAAGTAATAGCCAACACTCCATTTCGTCAGAATTTGCTTCGGCTCCGCCGGATTCTCCTCCAGCTTTTCCCGCAGACGGCGGATGTGTACATCGACGGTGCGGCTGTCGCCCCGTGCCTCGTCGCTCCACAGGGTGTCCAGCAGCTCCTCCCGGGAGAATACCTGGTTGGGGTGCTCCATCAAAAAGAGGATCAGGTCAAATTCCCTGGCAGTCAGCTCCACCAGCGTTCCGTTGCGCAGGGCGTTGCGGCTGTTTGGATCCAGCGAGATAGCGCCGGCGCTGACCAGGCTTTCATTTTGCCGGGCCTGCTCCAGCCCGGAGCGCCGGAGCAGGGCGCGGATGCGGGCCTTCAGCTCCAGAATCTGAAAGGGCTTGGTCAGATAGTCGTCCGCCCCACAGTCGAAGCCCTCCAGCTTGGCCTCGCTTTCGGATTTGGCCGTGAGCATGATAATGGGCACGGTGGAGAATTCCCGGATTTTCCGGCATGCTGTGAACCCATCCATCTGGGGCATCATCACATCCAGGATTACCAGCTCCGGCGCTTCCTCCCGCACCAGCCGGATCGCATCCAGCCCGGTGCTGCCGGTGAGCACCTGAAAGCCGTCGCTTTGCAGATTGAACCGTATTCCCTTGACCAGCAGCGCCTCGTCGTCCACCACCAGAATCTTCACAAAAATCCCCCTTTGCCCGAACGCGGAAGTATTCATTGACGCAGAAGAAAAAAACTGATATAATATTACGCAAATCCAGGTTAGGGCAGACAAATGCCGCCGTGCCCGGTACTTTCACCTATTATACACGATTTTTCACAGCCGGACAACCCCGGCGCGCCATAATGAGGGAGAATTATGAAAAAACATGCGATCCTGACCCGCCTTGCCGCCCTGGCGCTGGCGATTGCCTGCGCGATTCCGGCGGCGCATGCGGAGGAAGCGACGGAGCAGACCCAATATGTGCCGGTGGATGGCCCGTCGTCCACCAACAATCTGGCCTATGGCAGCGTATGCATCCTGAACGGCTGCCGCACCATCGACAGCTTCGTGCCCCTGGACGGCACCGACCGTCGCCTGGATTCTGCTCAGGCTGCCTTTGCCTTTGAACGCAACACCGGCACGCTGGTATATGCCTATAACCCGGACGCCAAGATCCCTCTGGGCGGCCTGGCCAAGCTGGTGCTGGCTCTGGTGACACTGGAGTACTGCGATATCAGCGAGGTGCTGACGGTGGCCAATAACAGCCGCTTTCCCACCGGCCAGGTTCACGTCAACCTGAAAAATGAGGAGCAGCTGACGGTGGAGGATCTGCTGAACTGTGTCATCCTGGGCAACGCCAGTGACGCCTGCGTTGTGCTGGCCGAACGGGTGGCGGGCAATTCCGAGGCCATGGTGACGCTGATGAACAACCGCGTCCGCCAGATGGGCTGCACCAGCACGAATTTTGCCAATGTCTACGGCGGCGACAGCGGCAGCGCCTATACCACCGCCCGGGATATGGCGCGCATCACCATAGAGTGCTCTAAAAATGACAAGCTCATGGAGATTCTCGGTGGCCAGACCTATACCGTTCCCGCTACCAACCGCTCCGATGAGCGTCTGATCGAGTCCACGAACTATTTTATTTACAGTAAAAATATCAACAAATTCTACGATGATCGGGTGACCGGCGGATTCCAGAGCATGTCCCCTGTCAATGGCGCAGGTCTGGTCTGGACGGCAAATTATCACAATATGGATATGGTCTTTGTGGTGCTGGGCTGTACCCGTCAGTATTATGAGAACGGCTGGCAGGTGAAAATCTACGGCAACTTTGAAGAGGGCCAGTCCCTGATGAACTATGTGTACAATAACTTCAAGGCCACCCGCATTTTGTATAACGGCCAATCCCTGAAGCAGTTCAACGTCACCGGCGGCGACTGCGACGTGGTGGCGGAGCCGCACCTGGATCTGGATTCCGTTCTCCCCAGCGATGCCCATATGGACAGACTGATCATGGAGTATACCGACAAGGGCCTCACCGCGCCCATCACCAAAGGAGACATGATTGCCACCGTGGAGGTCTGGTATCGCAATACCTGCCTGCACGAGGCGGAGCTGTATGCCATGCAGGATGTGCGTACCTCCTCCAATTCCGGCCTGGATGTGCTGGGCGGCGCAGACAGAAGCGGGTCGGAGTCCCGCCTGTCCCGGTATGCGCTGATTTTCTGCCTGGTGGTTCTGGTGCCGGTAGGCGGCTACCTGGGGCTGAACTATGTGCTGCGCATGCGCCGCCGGGCCAAGGTACGCCGCCGCAGAGAGCTGAGAAGGAGGCGCGGTTATTAATGCTGGATTGGCAGGAGCTGGAGGAAGAGTGCAGAAGCTGCCAGGGCTGCGGCCTGTGGGAAACGCGGCATAATGTAGTGTTCGGCGTAGGCAAGCGGGATGCCGATATCATGTTCGTGGGAGAAGGCCCCGGCGAGCAGGAGGATCTGCGCGGTGAGCCGTTCGTCGGCCCGGCCGGGCAGCTGCTGGACGAGATGCTCTCCATCATCGATATCGACCGCACCAATTGCTATATCGCAAACATTGTCAAATGCCGCCCGCCCCGCAACCGGGATCCCCAGGAGCTAGAGCAGGACGCCTGCATCGGCTTCCTGCGTAACCAGTTTGCCCTGGTGCGCCCCAAAATCGTGGTGTGCCTGGGCCGGATCGCCGCCCGCCGCCTGATCGATACCAACTACCGCATCACCAGAGAGCACGGCACCTGGATCAACCGCCAGGGCACCTGGATGACCGCAATCTACCACCCCTCCGCCCTCCTCCGCGACCCCGCCCGCCGCCCCGAAACCTTCGACGACCTGCTCTCCATCCGCTCCAAATTACAGGAGCTGCACATCCAGCTGTAAAAAAAGATTGACATTTCCCACAAATGCCGGTATAATTAACTAGCTTCGTCAGAATGCTAGTGTAGCACAGTCGGTAGTGCATCTCACTCGTAATGAGAAGGTCGCCTGTTCGAGTCAGGTCACTAGCTCCATAAAAACCGCTCTTTTCAGAGTAAAAGGGCGGTTTTCTTATGCAAAAAGTTGGAGGAAAATTTCACCCCCAATTTCTGGTGCCTTATTTTCAAAAAAATTTTGTAGGAGCTGAAATCATTGATTTTCAGCTCCTACATTTTATGCCTGTTTTTTGTGGGGAGGCTCAGAAAGGATTCGGAAAATTTGTCCGAAATCTGAGTTGCTTTCTCGTCTGCGCTCTGAATGACATGACTGTAAATATTTGAGGCGGTGGAAACCTGAGCGTGACCAAGACGGCGGGAGACAACAACCAAGGGTGTACCGTCTGCAATCATTGCGGAGGCGTAAGTGTGGATTATCCGCTGTTATCCTTCGATCAGAGATATGGCACAACCTTGAAGAATGACTACATCGGTGGCTAAATCGCTCATACCGTTGTCCGGCGAATTGTCCACCACAAAATAAAAGTGAAGCAGCGGGAAATCAAGTGAAATCCCGCTGCTCTTTCTGTTTATTTGCCTTGTGGCGAATGCAAACGTCAATACCGCCTGTAAATTTCGCCCCTATTTCCGGCGTCAACGACGTACACGACAAGCTTTCCGTGGTCAACGGAATAGATTACCCGATAATCACCAACGCGCAGCCGGAAACAGCCGTGTGCTTTCTGGCCCTTCATTTGCTTTATATCGCCTTCATCTGGTAGTTTGTGGATTGCTTTCAGAACCCGTTCCTTATCTGGCGCTGGAAGTCTGTGAATGAACTTTGCGGCCAGTTTTGCAATCTCAATTCTGTAACTCACAGTTCAATACCCTCCTGAGCCGCAAGCTCTTCAAGGGTAATTGTTTCGTCTTTGGTTGGGTCTGGGTCGTTCAAATAGTCCTGATACAGCTTTTCGCAATACAGATCATCTTCAATGTCATCATCGAATTGCATTCCCTGGAGAAAAAGCAGCAGCCGAGGTAGCTTGTAGTCCGGGAGCCGATCAATAATCATTTTGGCCTGTTCCTTTTCACTCATATTATTTTCCTCCTTGAATTGCAGCGGTGTCCCGCTGGATGGTTTCGGTGATTGCACGGCTGATGAAAGCGTTTGCGCTTTTGTCACCCATTGCCGCAGCGTGTTCCCGTATTTGTTCTTTTGTGCCTCTGGGAAGTGCAATGGACATTCTATCAAGGTTTTGTGCATCCCATTTTGCATTTGCTTTTTTCCGTGATTCTGAAATAGGCATTGTATAGCCTCCCTTTATGGCAGCCCGTTGAACTTATTATGAGTGCTTATATTATATCACCATTGATGCATACTTATCAAGTACAAAAATGTACAATCGAAGCACTTAATAATTGTATACGTTGCTTATTGCATATGTACTTCATAAGGATACAAAGAGTAGGAAACCTATTCCGGGATCGCCCAATGTATCGACAAACGCAAGGGCAGCGGTGGCAGCGCGGAGAGACGGTAAACAAATTCCGGGAAAGAAATCCCGTTGCTTTCCGCTGAGCCGGTACAGAAGAAGCTGCTCTGAATTCTGGGGACATAATGAGATGTATCACTCTTTGCGTTCTTTGAAATGATTTCGCTATAATAGGCGTGTACAGCGGTGCATTCTTGTTGACATTTTCGGGGAATTGGTTTATAGTTAACCTGAAAATTTGAGCAGAGGCGTTACGTGTGTAAAGGCGTCCAGCCAGGCGTAAAGCTTAACAAGGGAATGGGGTATGGAAGCCCCGCGTTTACCAACACCGTATGCGTTGAGAGTGCAGTCCGTCGGCGAAAGCCGGTCATTGGGGCAACCTGAGAAGGCAGGGCTGCATTTGCCTGAGACGCGAGTCGGGAGACCTACTGTTTCTACATAAGAATGTTGCTATGAAATGGTTATGGTGGTGTTCTGCGCCTGTGAGCAGAATGCGGCCATAGCCGTTTTTTGCTTTGAGGCTTTTCGGATAATGGATACTCGGAGCGGAGAGACATAAAGGAGCGTGTTACCCGTGTCGCTTTTCGAGATAAAAGACCTAACCTTTTCATATGCCGCCGCCAAGGGCAGGCGCTCCTTGGAGAATGTCGATCTGACTATTGCGCAGGGGGAGTTCCTGGTGCTCTGCGGCAAGTCCGGCAGCGGGAAAAGCACCCTGCTCCGTCAGCTGAAAACCGCGTTGGCCCCCAAAGGGAAGCGGACAGGGGAAGTCCTGTTCCACGGGGTTCCCCTGGAGCAGGTCAGCGACCGCGAGCAGTGCGAAAAGATTGGATTTGTCATGCAGAACCCGGACGATCAGCTGGTGACCGATAAGGTATGGCACGAGCTGGCTTTCGGCCTGGAAAGCCTGGGCTGCGATCAGGCGGCGATGCGCCTGCGTGTGGCGGAAATGGCCTGCTATTTTGGCATCCAGAGCTGGTTCCACCGGGATGTGGGGACGCTGTCCGGCGGGCAGAAGCAGCTATTGAATCTGGCCTCCATCATGGTAATGCAGCCGGAGGTTCTGATCCTGGACGAGCCGACCAGTCAGATGGATCCCATTGCCGCCGGAGATTTTCTGAATACGGTTCGCAAAATCAATACGGAGCTGGGCACCACCGTGATCATTACGGAGCACCGTCTGGAGGATATCTTCCCCTACGCAGATCGGGCGGTGGTCATGGACAGGGGCCGGATCATTGCGGACGACGCCCCCGGGAAGGTGGGGCAGCTGCTTTTTGAGCAGAGCAATCCCATGTTTGCCGCCATGCCCACCCCCGTCCGGGTCTATTACGGCACGGGAGGCAGGGGAGAAAGTCCGCTGACGGTTCGCCAGGGGCGGAGCTGGCTCAGCCGGGAGTTCCCACAGAAGCCCCCGTTCAGCGCCGTTTCCGCCCCTGCGCTGTCGAAGGAGATCAAGAATCCGGCAGTCGTGCTGAAGGAGCTGTGGTTCCGCTACGAAAAGGACGGCCCGGACATCCTTCGCGGCGTCAGCGCAGAGGTTCCGACGGGAAGCTTGTATGCCCTGCTTGGGGGCAACGGCGTGGGAAAGTCCACCACGCTGAAGGCGATCTGCGGCATTTGCAGACCCTATCGGGGCAGGGTGACGCTTTTTGGAAAGCGGATAGAGAAATACAGCGCCTCCGAGCTGTTCAGCGGCTGCCTGGCCTTTCTGCCCCAGGATCCAAAGGGCCTGTTTGTAAAAAGCACGGTTCGGGCCGAGCTTGCGGAGATGACCGGCGATTCCCCGGCGATTGATAACGTTGCCCGGCTGTGCCAGATCACGGAGCTGCTGGACTGCCATCCCTATGATCTGTCCGGCGGCGAGCAGCAGCGGGCCGCCCTGGCAAAGGTGCTCCTAACTAAGCCCAGGCTGCTCCTTTTGGACGAGCCGACCAAGGGCATTGACAGCATCTTCAAGGAAATTCTCGCCCAAATTCTGTCCAATTTGAAAAAGCAGGGCATTACCATCATCATGGTTTCCCATGATGTAGAGTTCTGCGCCCGGTATGCCGACCTGGTCAGCATGTTCTTTGACGGGCAGATTCTGACCACCGAAACGCCCGAAGGATTCTTCGGCGCCAACAGCTTCTACACCACGGCGGCCCGCCGCATGAGCCGCCATGTGTTCGACGGCGCTGTGACGGCGGAGGACGTGATCGACCTCTATCGAAAGAATAAGGAGATGGCGAAATGAAAAAATCCCATATTGCCACGCTCCTGATTTTCCTGCTGGTGATTCCGGCGACCCTGTTTTTCGGCCTGCGTATGTCGGGCAGAGCCTATTACCTGACCAGCACCCTTGTGATTATTGAAATCATCATTCCTTTCCTGCTGGCCTTTGAAAGCCGCAAGCCGAAGGCTTCGGAGATGGTGGTGATCGCCGTCCTCGCCGCCCTGGCTGTGGTTGGCCGTGTTGCAATTCCCATCCCGAATTTCAAGTGCGTGTTCGCTATTATTATGCTGTCCGGCATAGCCCTTGGCTCGGAGGCGGGCTTCCTGGTGGGGGCGCTGGCTGCCTTTGCCAGCAACTTTTTCTATGGACAGGGCACCCATACGCCGTGGCAGATGTTTGCCTACGGTGCGGGCGGCATGCTGGCGGGCTTCCTGTTCGCAAAGGGGCGGCTGCCCCGTAAAAAATGGGTCATGGCGGCCTTTGGCTTTTTGGCCTGCGTGCTCTTTATCGGGCCGCTGCTGGATACCTGCACGGTGTTTCTGACCCTGCCTGAGATCAATGCCCGCACCGCCTGGCCGATTTATGTGTCCGGCCTCCCGGTGAATGTCAGCCAGGGCGCATGCACCTTTTTGACCATGCTGCTGTTCGGTCAGCCACTTCTGGAAAAGCTGGAGCGGGTGAAGCTGCAAACCGGCATCGCGGAGGATGAAGATGGGCTTTGAAGCATGCCAGGCTGAATGAAGAAAAGGCCCCCTTTGTCCCGGAGGATGGGATTATTCTTCCCAAAACACAGGTAAGCTTTGCGCAGGGCGATACCGTATTCGACGTCCTGAGCAAGGTCTGCCAGGCGGCGGATATTCAGCTGGAGTACGGCTTTACGCCTGTTTACAACAGCTACTACATTGAGGGCATTGGTCACCTGTATGAGTTCGACTGCGGCCCGGAATCCGGCTGGATGTACAAGGTCGATAACTGGTTCCCCAATTACGGATGCTCCGCCTACCAGCTGAAAAACGGCCAGAACATCACCTGGTGCTACACCTGCGCCGGCCTCGGCACAGACGTGGGGGCAGACAGCCAGGGGCAATAAGTTCCCAGGCACAGGACGACAGACACCGGGGGAGAAAAAGGTCTTCGATTGATCGGAGGCCTTTTTGTGTTTTCCCTGTCGTATTTCACTATGCATCTGCCTATTGACAAATGTGGATGACCTTAGTATAATAAGTGATACATAATATGCAATGTGCAACAAGCGATCTGATTCGCAGTAGGATTTCAGCCTTTGGCGCTTATTTGGAGAGAAAGAAAATATGATTAAGCTGGAAACGGACAGACTGATTTTAAGAGACTATACGCAAAGAGACCTGGAATGCTACTGTAGGCTGAAGATGGATCCCGAAACGATGTATTATCTACAGGATATACAGCTGCA
This sequence comes from uncultured Oscillospiraceae bacterium, assembly GCA_934565795.1. Classification (GTDB taxonomy): domain Bacteria; phylum Bacillota; class Clostridia; order Oscillospirales; family Oscillospiraceae; genus Faecousia. The sequence continues at coordinate 48,315 of CAKTIM010000007.1, read as the reverse complement.
TTCCCTTGAAGAGGCGCGGCGTGATTTTGCGGACGTTTTAGCAGATATGGCTTCATCCAATCGGCAGTTTTATTTTCTGCATATGGAGCTGAAGGATACCCATGAGCAGGTGGGAAGCATCGGATATACGGTTGTGGACAATACGCCCGTCGGTAAAATTGTGCATCTGGGATATTTTACCTATCCGAAATTCTGGGGCAGGGGGTATACATCAGAGGCGTTGGCGGAGGTGCTGAAATATGCCTTTACGCAGAACGATGTGTATCGGGTGACCACCGGGTGCCTGGCGGAGAATAGAGGCTCTGAGCGAGTCATGGAGAAGAATGGCCTGATTAAGGAAGCGGAGCATGTCGATTATGAGTGGCATGACGGGAAAATGAAGACCCGGCTGGAGTATAGGCTGCTGAAAAGAGAATGGGAAGACGGCGCAGCAAAGAAGGTGGGATGTGAATGGAGCTGAAGAAGGCCCAAATCTGTGATTTTGAAAGAATTACCGCCTTTTACCGCAATGCGATTGAGCATCTGGCAGGGCCCAGTGACTATTCCCGCTGGATTTACGGCAAGAACCCGACCGATGAAATGATAAGGGATTACTTGAAAGCAGGGGCAATGTATTATCTTGAAGAAAACGGCGCCATCGTTTCGGCGGTTGCCGTAACCGATCAGGCTGAGGATTATCACGGGGCAGACTGGCAGCTTGCACTTGCGGATGGCGAGGTGAGCGTTGTCCATCTTCTTTGTGTTTCGCCCGATGTCCAACGGCGGGGCGTCGGCCGCAGGACAATGCGGGCGGTGCTGGAATTCAGTAGGACGATGGGAAAGAAAGCGGTTCGGCTGGATGCGCTTTCCTGCAATATTCCGGCGCAGAGGCTTTATGAATCCATTGGCTTTCGCAAAAGAGACTCCCGGCAATGGTATGCCGACAACGTGGGAATGGCAGAGTTTTATCTGTATGAGTTTGTTCTGGCGTGAGACGCCCACACAGTATCCGGGCGGTGAGCATAAATGGAGAAAAAACATGGAGGGTAAGGAGGATAAATGAAAAACGATAAGAAAAGAATTGCAGCATTTTTAACCGTGGTGACCTTGCTCACTGCCCTTTTGCTGGCAGGGTGTGTAGACCGAACAGCGGCAGAGAATGTGCCTGCGGAAACTGAGAAATACGGCGTATATGTCCGGCTGGAGCGCGGTGATGTCAGCTTTATTTACCTGCGCGGCGGCAGCTTTTCGACGGTGGGCAAAAATGCGGACGGCTCTCTGCTGTCCGCCGGGGAGTGGATGTTCACAGGCGACGATATCGCGCAGCTTTCCAGGGCGGAGAATCGGGCGATTCTCTTTACCGTCGGCGCAGGAGCCGCAGATGATACCACACTGGCGGAGGCCTCTTTCTATTATGATGCCGCGCTGGAACGGCTGTATGTGACGATCGGCGAGGATGGCGTGACCTGCGCTACCTCTGACGCGCCGGACGCACCGGCGGATGTGACGCCGGTTTTGACGCTTCCCATTCTGGACGAGATCGATTCGCTCCCCGCCGGGGCATTCGATTCTGCGCAGCCGACCGCTGTCCAGGCGGCAGTGAGCCTGCTGACCTGGGGCGCGAGTACCGGGCTCGGGGCAGAGGAGATCAGCGAAGCAGCTTCCACATGGCTGGCCGAACGGACACTCGACCTGACGGACTGCCAGAACCGATTGGCGCAGGTGGACAGCGCCTATCAGACGCTTCTGACAGACGACGCCCGAAAGCTGCTGGACAGCGCAGGCTTCACCAATATTCAAATCACCTGGGGCCATGAGCCGATAGCCTCAGTAGAAGCCATCATGCAGGCCGCTGGCCTGCGGAATTGAAAACGTGGCCTGGGGAATGGATTTCATCTGAGGTATACGTTCGCCTCTTCAACGAGAGGTGTCCAAGGCTACGCCCTTTTCTCCGTCCCCTGGTGCACGGCTTCGGTGCCGGCTTCCAGGGCGGTGGAGTAGTACCAGCATTTGTAGTCGATGAATTCCAGCGTTTTTTGCAGCTGGCTGATCTGCTCCTCCACGGATTTCCTGCGCTCCACGAACATGTCGTAGCGCTGCTGCAAGGTGGCGTCGCCCTGCTGTACCCAGGTAATGAACTGCTGGATATCGCGGATGGGCATGTTGGTGCGCTTCAGGCATTCGATCATGCTCAGCATTTTGATATCGTCCTCGGAAAAGCTGCGGTAGCCCGATTCCGTCCGCTTCATATACGGGAGCATCCCCTGCCTGTCATAGTACCGAATGGTGCTGGCAGGCAGGTTCATTTTTTCGGAAACCTCTTTGATGCTGTACATAAAAATTCCTCCCAAGGGGTTGACTTTAAACTTTACTTTAATGTTATACTGACAGTAGACAAAAGTCAAGGAGGTTTTTCCATGGAATATCGGCAGCTTCCCCACGGAAACGAACGGGAAAAATTTGGCGTCCTCGGTCTTGGCATGGGCAATATCCAGCATACGCCCCCGGCACAGATCGAGGCCATCATCCGCAAGGCCATTGCAAATGGCATCAATTTCTTTGACCTCTGCGCCGGCGGGGCGGTGTACGCGCCGTTTGGCCGGGCAATCCGGGGCCAGCGGGACAAGGTTTTTATCCAGGTGCACTTCGGCGCGGTTTACGACGAAAAGGGCGAATACGGCTGGTGCCGGGATTTTGACACCATCCGCAAAACCTTCGCCTGGGAGCTGGAGACCCTGGGCACGGACTATGTGGATTTCGGATTCCTGCACTGCGTGGACGAGCAGGAGGATTTCGACAAGCTGGTGGAAATCGGCCTGGTGGACTATCTGAAGGAGCTTAAGGCCCAGGGTGTCGTGCACCACATCGGCTTCTCCTCCCATACCCCCAGCGTGGCCAACCGCATTCTGGATACCGGCCTGATCGACATGATGATGTTCTCCATCAACCCCGCCTATGATTTCGAGAAGGGCGACGAGCTGGGTATCGGCAGCGTGAAGGAGCGCTTTGACCTGTTCAAGCGCTGCAAGCGGGAGGGCGTGGGCATCTCCGTGATGAAGCCCTTCTTCGCCGGTCAGCTGCTGCGGGCGGATCAGTCGCCCTTTGGTGTGGCCCTCAGCCGCAGCCAGTGCCTGCAATACGCCATCGACCGTCCCGGTGTGCTGGTGGCCGTCCCCGGCGTGCAGACCATGGAGCAGCTGGATGAGCTGCTGGAGTTCCCCCAGGCCACCGAGCAGGAGCGGGACTATTCCGTTATCGGCTCCTTTACCGCCGATACCATTTCCGGCACCTGCGTCTATTGCAACCATTGCCAGCCCTGCCCGGCGGGCATTGACATCGGCCTGGTGAACAAGTATTACGACCTGGCCCTGGCGGGCGACCGCATCGCCGCCAACCATTACGACAAGCTCTCCACCAAGGCGGACGCCTGCCTGCAATGCGGCCACTGTGAAAGCCGCTGCCCCTTTGGCGTGGAGCAGATGACCCGCATGACCAAAATTGCGGAATATTTCGGCACTTGAAAACAGGAGGAGAAACAGATGTATACCAATGAATTCCAGAATCTGAGCCTTTCCGGCCTGGGCATGGGCTGCATGCGCCTGCCCGACCTGGGCAAGTACAGCGACGTTGACCAGGGTGCCGTGGAGCGGATGGTGGCCTATGCCATGGAGCAGGGCGTCAATTACTATGACACCGCCTGGGGCTACCACGACGGCAATTCCGAGCCGTCCATCGGCAAGGCCCTCTCCGCCTATCCCCGTGATAGCTTCTGCCTCACCACCAAATTCCCCGGCTACGACCTGAGCAACATGGGCAAGGTAGAGGAGATTTTCGAGACCCAGCTGAAGCGCTGCGGGGTGGAATATTTCGATTTCTACCTCTTCCATAACGTGTGCGAGATGAACATCGACGCCTACCTGGATCCCAAGTACAAGACCTATGAATACCTGATGGAGCAGAAGCGCAATGGCCGCATCGGCCACCTGGGCTTCTCTGCCCACGGCAATCTGGAAACCATGCAGCGCTTCCTGGACGCCTACGGCAAGGACATGGAGTTCTGCCAGATTCAGCTGAACTGGCTGGATTGGAACTTCCAGAACGCCAAGGCCAAGGTGGAGCTGCTGAACCGCTATGGTCTTCTCATCTGGGTCATGGAACCGCTGCGCGGCGGCAGCCTGTGCAAGCTTCCCCAGGAGCAGGAGCGAAAGCTTTTGGCTCTCCACCCGGATTGGACGCTGCCCCAGTGGGCCTTCCGCTTCCTGCAGGGCATCCCCGGCGTGACCATGATCCTGTCCGGCATGTCCAGCTTCGAGCAGATGAAGGATAATATCGCCACCTTCCAGACCCGCCGCCCCCTCACCCAGGCGGAGCAGGATGCCCTGCTGGATATCGCCCGGGAGATGACCTCCAAGAATACCCTGCCCTGCACCGGCTGCCGCTACTGCACCACCCATTGCCCCCAGGGCCTGAATATCCCCTGGCTGATCGAGCTGTATAACGAGCATATCTATTCCGGCGGCGGCTTCATCGCCCCCATGGCCCTCAGCGCTCTGGACGAAAGCCAGAAGCCCACCGCCTGCCTGGGCTGCCGCTCCTGTGAGCAGGTCTGCCCCCAGGGTATCAAGATCAGCGAAATGATGGCGGATTTCGCTGAAAAGCTGAAATGAGCGCGCCGGAGGAAAACAAGCTGGGCACGGGAAAAATCAGCAGCCTGGTGCTGTCCATGGGCATGAGCAGCATGGCCGTGACGATGACCAGGCAGGCGGCGCTGCCGCTGATCTTTGCCTACCTGCTCAGCCGGGCGGGCAGCCTGAATTCCCTGTGGTACTGCTTCGTCCTGGCGGATCTGGGGGGACTGCCCCTGGCCATCTGCCTTTGGAAAAGAGGCTACCGCAGGAGCCTGCCGGCGCGTCCTGCCGATGCTGCCTGACATTTTCCGTGATTTTACACAAAAGCGGCTATTGACTTTTTTGCCTTTTGCGGCTAGTATTATGGCAGAAGGGGTGATTGCAGCATGCGCGCATATCAGCTTGGAGCCATCGAGAGCCAATTTGCCGACCTGGTCTGGGAAAATGAACCGATCACGGCGGCTGACCTGGCCAGAAAATGCGAGGATGTATTCCACTGGAAAAAGACCACGGCCTATACCGTCCTCAAGCGCCTGAGCAACAAGGGCCTGTTTCAGACCGTCGGAGGTGTCGTCACCTCCCTGATCACCCGGCAGGAGTTTTATTCCAACCAGAGCCGGGAGTATGTGGATTCCCATTTCGGCGGGGACTTTCCCTCGTTCCTCGCCGCCTTTACCGCGAAAAAGCGGCTGACCGCCAAGGAGGTCGCCGCCCTGCGGAAGCTTGTCGCGGATTATCCCGCGGGGGGCGAAGAGGAAGAATGAACGCCCTGTTTTCCCGGATGCTGGCCATGTGCCTGGCAGCCGGATGGATGGTGCCCGCGCTGTGCGTGGTGCGCCTCCTGCTGACCCGGTGCCCCAAGAGATACGCGGTGCGCCTGTGGGGCATGGTGGCCCTGCGGCTGCTCTGCCCGGTGACGGTGAAGAGCCGCCTCAGCCTGCTGCCGCGCAGCCTGCCCGCTGCTCCGGCATCCACGGCGCTCCCATTGGGCGCGGTGTGGCTGGCGGGGGCGGCTGTCATGCTGCTCTGGGGTGGGCTTCGGCTGTATCGCCTGCGCACAAGGCTGACCGAGGCGGCATGGTGGAAGGAAAACGTCTGGCGGTGCGACCATTTGCCTGCGCCCTTTGTGATGGGCCTTGTCCATCCTAAAATCTATCTGCCCTCTGACCTGCCCGAGGCGGATGCCGCGCTGGTGCTTGCCCATGAGCGCGCCCATGTCCGGCGGTGCGATTCCGTCTGGAAGGCGCTGGCCTACGTGCTGCTCAGCGTGTATTGGTTCAATCCGCTGCTGTGGCTGGCCTATTGGCTGTTCTGCCGGGACGTGGAGCTTGCCTGTGACGAGAGCGTGGCGGCAGGCCTGACCCCGGTGGAGCGCCGCCGGTATGCTGGACTGATGATTACCTGCGCCGCGCCCGATGCCCCGGTGCCGGGCTTCGGCAGCTATGGGCTGAAGAGCAGAATCCGTACAGTTCTGGGCTATCGCAAGCCTCCCAGATGGGCGGCCCCGGCGTTTGCGGCCGCGCTGATCATATCGGCGGTCTGCTTCCTGACGGATGCAAAGCCCGCCTATTCCCCGGCAGTTCACTCGGCAACCGACCAGTTCTTCCAGCAGCTGACCGCCATCGCGGCGGAAAAATAGACAATTATGCAAAATCACCGTACAAATTGCTGTGCGGTGATTCCTTTTTTACTTGACAAAAGGGTCTACATTTCGTAGAATAATGACAGCCCTACGTCGTGTAGAAGAAGTGCATTTATAGAAAGGAAATGAAAGAATGAAGAATCACACTTGCAAAAAACTTGTCTCTCTCCTCTGCGCCGTCCTGCTCCTGGCAGCGGCAATCGTGCCCGCTTACGCGGATGATGATTCCATCTCGGTCAATTCCAACCCTGTCACCGACGGTAAGACCTGTAGTGCCTGCGGCTTAAATTCGATGGTGCCGACTGGGGCGACTAGAGCAACTGAAACACATGTGCGTGTTTCTTCGTGCAAGAATACTGGCTATGCAAACTCACCACATGACCATATTGTTATAACGACTTATGCAACTTACCTGTGCACCAATTGCGGCAGTTGGGGAGAATTGGTGACTAATAGATATACTACATGTCCGATCAGTTGAGAAAAGAGACGATGAAAAGCTTCCGCCGACTGGTACTTACGGCGATGATTTTTCTGTTGGCGCTGGGCTGCGGCTCTTGGGTGACGGCAGAGGAGCCAGATGTTACGCTTTGGGTAGTTACGGAAAGAACCCAGGAGACAGGAATGAACAAGATCGTTCAGGATGCAATGGAGTCCTTTTCCAGAGAACATCCCAATGTTTCTTTCCAGCTGGAAATTCTTCCAGTTGGTGACCAAGACCGTACCCGGCGGATGGAGGAAATTTGGGAGCTGATGGAGCAGGGAAATGGGCCGGACGTTCTGCTCCTGCCGACAAAACCATTTGCAAGTCAGGGGATGAGAAATAAAGGAATTGAGCCGCTGATTTCAAGTGCTCCCTACGCCATACGACAGGGAAAATTCTTGGATATTTCTCGGTATTACAATAAAGACGAAGCATTGGAAAAGGACGGCCTTCAGCAGACGGTGATGGACGTGGGATGCGTGGGAGAGGCTCGATACCTACTGCCAATATGCTTTAATCTAAATGTCTATTATTTCTTGTCTGACACCATTGAACCAGACTTGCGGTCGGATATGACGGTTCTGGAAGTGATGGATTACGGCATTCGATCCAATAATTCTCTGATTGCGAAAATAATGACCAGCAATTCGGCATCAATGTATCGCCCGGAGATGGTCTTTTCCAGCCTGATTGACTATGATACCGGCAGGGTCACACTCTCGTTTGGAGAGGCGGAGGAATTCTTTGACCGCTTTCAACAGTTGCGTAAGATGGCGGATGAGGATGAAACAGAGAGCTATGTGATAGGTGGCTCTACGCTCTGGAAATATATTAAGTCACCTGCATCGAAGCGCGTGTTATATCCGTGTTATATGGATGGAGTGTCTCATGCGATGGCAATTCGAGCTATCTCAAAATTAGAGAACGAAGAGCTTTCGGTTATTCCGCTACGGGCAGCCAATGGCGCGGTAACTGCAATGGTGAATTATTTCGGCGCAATAGGTGCAAATTCTGAGAATCCGAAAACGGCTTACGAATTTCTGCGGATGTTTTTGCTCCCAGAATACCAGTGGCGAGTTGGGGCAACGGATGAAGTAGTTCTGGATGGATGGCCCGTTCGTGTCAAAGGCTCTGTGGATGCCATGTGGGCGCAGATTTGCAACAACTTTGGTTCCCAGAAAACTCGTCGTCAACTGGAAGAACTGGATGCCTCCGATGCGTGGATAACTGAGATCACCGACCAGATTACCCGTGCGGAGTTCCGCGTGGACATCTATCTGACAAATTCGTTGGAGCAAATGAACACAACCGAATAAATTAAAAATCACCCGGAAATGCCTGAATGGCGGCATTCTCCGGGTGATTTTATGTAAGCTGCGCGGTCAGCCGCTGGGTCAGCAGGCAGCAGGCGCGGAAGGCATAGTCCGTGTCGGTCTCCACGCAGCCGGGGAGGCGGGCGTAGGTCGTGTGCATCCACCGAATCAGCGCGGCAGGGGAGCCGCAGTAGCGGCCGGAGGGCACCGGGCGGCGGCGCACCTGGGCCAGAAAGTAATTTTGCAGCCCGGCCTCATAGGCCCGGTGATCCTTCAAATTCTTCACAAAGCGCTCGTCGTGAGCGTAGGTAAAGGCGTCCAGGGTGTAGTGGATCAGCTTTCCCAGGCAGTAATAATCCCAGGAGGTATAGCGCTGCTTCCCATCCAGCCGCATGGCCAGCCGCATCATAAAGCGGTTGGAATTGCTGTAGTTGTGCCCCCGCATCCACTGGCTGCGCAGAGAGCCTTTCAGATACGTCGCCGGATTCTTATCCGGCTGGGTGCACCCCAGCAGAAAGACCTTTGCCTGCCCCGGCGAAATCTCCGGCAAATACTCCCGCAGTAAAATCCGCCCCATGGCCGCATGGCTTTTATTGCGCATCCACACACCTCCCCTCAGCGTTTTTATTTCCGCCTGCAATTATACCACGCAAATCGGGAAAATTGTGAATATTTCACGAATATTTCCCCTGGAAAATTCCAGCACTCCCACCGAATGCCCCCGCAGAGTGGGGGTGGCGAAAAAAGCGCACCCCGCGGGGGGCGGGGTGCGTTGAGAGGGGAGATTTACGAAATGGTCAGATTCACGGAGGCGGCGGTGGTGCCGTTGAAGTAGATATCCAGCGTGTAATTGCCCGGCGTGGTGGGGGTGGTGGGGACGTTCAGCCCTGCGTAGGGGGAATTGGCGAACATGTCGCGCCACACCAGGGTTTCCTCGCCGATCAGCTCCGGCGCAACCTCGCCCTGGGCATCCCGGTACACGTAGAGCACATTGATCTGCTCGTCGTCCAGATACACGCCGTAGCTGTTTTGCAGCAGGATAGAAATGGACTGTCCGGCGGTAAAGCTCTGGGTGAACCGATCACTGGATACGGAGGAGGAGGCCCAGCCGGCCTCTGCCGGGGTCTCCAGCAGCTTGGCCGACAGGCTGCTTCTGGAAATGCCATGACCGCTGTAATCCTGGGCATCGGGGCAGGTATAGGCCCGGGTGCCGCCGAATACGGAGGTATCGTCGGATGTCTTGATGGTGAAGTGGTAGACCGCACCGGGAATCCTGGGCGCAACGGTGGCGGTGGTGCCGTCGGCGGTGACGGCGCTGGGCAGATTGCTGCTGTCCAGCGTGTAAATGACCTGCCAGTTGCCCTCCGGGGGATTGCCCTGGAACTGCCAGCTCAGCTTCAACGCCTGCCGGTCGGAATCATCTACCTGGAAGCTCGTCAGATTGATGGGATTGGCGGAGATGGACAGCCGGGTATACTGGGTCATGCCCTTGGCGTACACATCCACATTATAGGACTTGCTCTCGGACAGGCCGGTGAATACGGCCTTGGCCTCATAGAATTCCTGGGTCTCGTCGTAGCCCTCGCCGCTGCAATGGACGATCCACGCCTCCGGGTCAATGGCGGCGGTATTGCCCCATTCCACGGTCAGGGTGCCGTCCTGATAGGAGCTGACCGCCAGGTCGCGCACGCCGATGATCTGTACCGGGGTGAACTGCACGGTATTCTGCCCGCTGGCGGGATTGTGATTGATGCCGCTGAGAATTTCAATGCGGAAGGTATAGAGCTTTCCGATGGCCAGATTTTCCAGGGTGACATTGTGGCCGGTAAAGGTTTTTACCAGCTCCGGCTCACCCTCGGCGGAATAATACACCTGCCACTGATCCGGCTCCGCGCCCTCGACGATCATGGAAAGGGCCACGCTTCCGTCGGTGGTGCCGGTGGCGGCATTCAGGGCGGCAACGACGGTGTTCCCCTCGGTGGTGAACACCTGGGATACGGGACTGGTCAGCTTATGCAGGCCGGTGACCTGTACCTGGATGGTGTAGAAGGTTCCGGCGGTGATCTTGTCAAACTCCGCCTTGCCGTCCTGCACCGCCTGGGTGTAGGAATTGCCGTAGGGGTCGGTGCACACCACGTTCAGCAGCCCCTCGCGCACCTGGGAATCCACCCGCACCACCAGCTTACCCTGATCCTCCTGCACGGTGATGCCGTTGACGGTTTGCAGGTATTCGCTGGTGTAGTACATATAGCCCCACACACTGCCCGCCAGCAGCAGGCACAGCAGGAAGATGGTGAACAGCACGCCCACGGCGGATTTCTTTTTCTTCGGCGGCTTGATGACCACCGGCTCCACGTTGGGATGCTGCTTGCGCTCTCTGGGCATGGGCTTTTCCGAGGAACGCAGCAGCTTGTTCAGCGACTGGAGCTCCCGGTCGAGGTCGGCATCGGTGATGGTGGAGGGCCAGCTTTCCGCGGCATTTTCTCCGCCAGTGAGGGAGCTGAATTCCTCGGCTGCCGCCGCCTCCAGCTCCTCGGGGGTGAACGAGAGAGTGAAATCATCCTGGGGCGTTTCGGCGGCAGAAGCCTCAACGTGGACTTCCTCAACCACGGTCTCCTGCGCCGGGGCGCTGATTTCCTCCACGGCTGCGGCGTTCTCCGCTTCGTGGGGAATATCCTCCGGGGGATTCTCGTGGGCCTCCTCCGGCTCCTGCGCAGCCTCCGCAGGCGTGTCGGCTTCCTTGGGGGAAGTCTCCTCTGCCGCAGGCTCCTGCGCCGGGGATTCTTCAACCTGGGTTTCTTCCTCCGGGGTTTCCTCTGCCTGCGGCTCCCCAGCGGGAGCCTCATCCGGGGCGTCCTCCGCCTCTACGGGCGCTGCGGGAGCGTCCTCCTGCGCCGGGGCGTCGCCGGCGTCCTCCGCCTGGGCATCCTGCGCGGCGGGGAAGTGGGCGGTCTGGTAGGCGGCGGTTTCGCCGCTGTCCGGCGTCTCGGCGGTGATCGGCTCCATGATGGGCACATTGTTGATGGTGTTGCGCTGCATGTAGTCAACCAGCGCCTGCCGCATCTGGGCGGGATCATCCCAGCGCTTCGCCGGGTCGGGGTCGCATGCCCGCTGCAAGATCCCGGCCATTTCCTCGTCGGCGGTGGCCGGTGCGCTCAGGGGCTTGTCCGGCTCCTGGGGCAGGGAGCCGTTGTTGAAGATCTGATACAGGATCATGCCCACGCTGTAGGTGTCCGCCGTCTCGTTCAGCACGGAAAGATCATCCATCAGCTCCGGGGCGGTGTAGCTGCTGCGGTATTTCTCCGGCATGGGGGTGTATTTCAGAGAATTCAGGGGAATGAAGCCCAGGTCGCCGATCTTATATTCCTTTTTGTTGGAAATAAAGATGTTGGACGGCTTGAGATCCACATACAGCATCCCCGCTCTCCGGCAGGCAGCCAGAGCCGTACACAGGTCGATGCCCAGGTTTACCGCCTCTAGGTGGGATACCGTGTGCCGATGCATATACCGCTCCAGAGAGAGCCGGAACCCGCTGAGCAGAAATACCTCGTAGCCGATCCTGTTTTTCTGCATCGGCTCCACCTGGCAGCCCTCGTAGGGGATGAAGCCCTCCAGGCGGGACAGCTCCTTCAAAAGATCTGTCTCCTTTGCGGTATCCTCTGCCAGGGAGCGGTAATACTCCGCCGCCTGGGCCGAATCCTTGTAAGCGCCGGTGATCAGCAGCGCGTCCAGCTGGGTCTGGGATGCGGGGATGGAGATCGCCTTGATGATGTATTTTCGCGGGGAATCCGCCCGCACGGCCGGATAGCAGCGGACGCCAAAATGGTCGCCCACCGGGGTGCCCACGGTAAACCCATCCAGCAGCGGAGAGACAGTCAGTTGTTCAGGCAATTTAATCGCCTCCTTTATCCCCTGTATCATAATCGAAAATTACAAAAAATGCAATATGTTTGTGCTTGTTTTCTTGAAACGGGTGTGATATAATGTGTCGAAAGGATGGGTAGGTCTACCCATAAGGTCAGGAGGTTTCTTTTATGAGCAAGATCGTATGCGATATCTGCGGCACCACCTACGATGATTCTACAGGTGCCTGCCCGGTTTGCGGCTGGAATCCGGGGACAACCCTGGAAGCGACTTCTGCCGATGTAGATGATATTATGAATGACGATTTCTCACTGGACGATATCGATTCTCCCAACGCGCCCCCTCAGAAGGGCAAAGCCGTGTTTGACTATGACGCCGTGAATACCCACCGCCGCCGCCCCCCGCGGCCCGCTCCCGCCCCTGCCCCCGTGCAGGAGGAGGAAGAAGAGGAGGAATCCGGCTCCAATAAGTTCCTGGTGTTTATCCTGGTGGTGCTGATCCTGGCTCTGCTGGCCGTCAGCGGCTACATCGCCTATACAAAGCTCTGGAAGCCCAAGAACATCGGCGACGACAGCAACCGGCCCCAGGAGACCATTGTCACCGGGCCGCAGGACGGTAGCAATTCCGGCTCCAGCGACGAGACCATCGCCACCGAGGAGCCTGCCGTTGTCACCGAGCCGACCATTCCCTGCACCGATTTGTCCCTGGTGGCCAGTATGGACACGCTGACCTCCGTCGGGCAGTACTGGCGCCTGATGGTCAAGGCCTCCCCCGAGGATACCACCGATAAGGTGGAGTTCACCTCCGGCGACGAGAACGTGGTCACCGTGGACGAGTATGGCCGCGTGACCGCCATCGGCGAGGGCGAGACTGTGATCGTGATCACCTGCGGCGACAAGCGGATCGAGACCCCCGCCGTGGTCAGCTTCGCCACCCCGGAAACCGAAGCGCCCACCGAGGCAGCGGATACCCCCGCCTCCGGCACCTCCGGCACGGGCACCGGCACCGGCACCGTGGCCACCCCCAGCTCCGGCGCTGTGCTCAAGCTGAAGCGGACGGATATCACCATCAGCCGCCGCGGCGTGTACGTCACCCTGGAGCTGGAGAACGGCATCACCGCCGAGAGCGTCAAGTGGTCTACCAGCGATTCCAGCATTGCCACCGTGTACAATGGCAACGTCACCGCCATCGGCAAGGGTACGTGCGTGGTGCGCGCGGAGTACAACGGCCAGGTGGCCGAGTGCGTGGTTCGCTGCAAGTTCTGATGAATTTGAGGCAGCACTTTGTAAACACATCTGTGGGTCATAGGATTCCTTGTGCCTGTTGATAAGGTGCTTCCCTAAAAGAGCAGCGGCAGTTCCCATGCGAACTGCCGCTGTTTTTTACGGTCACTCCCCGTGGGTGAATACCCGGTCGCGGAACAGGAAGGAAATGCACCACAGTCCGGCAAGTCCCACCAGGGTATAGATGATTCTGCTGAGCAGGGACGACGAGCCGCCAAACAGCCAGGCCACCAGGTCAAATTGGAACAGTCCCACCAGGCCCCAGTTGGCGCAGCCGATGATGGACAGGATCAGTGTCAGTGTATCCATGTGTTAACCTCCATAATTTCTTTGTGGGATGTGGATAGCATGCCCTTTTTTGAAAATAATACACCCGTCACAATGGCTTTTGACAAAATTTGCAAAATCAAAGGAGACAGACAATGACGACTTTATACGAAGGCGCGTTCGCCAAGCTGAACCTGACCCTAGATGTGCTGGGCAAGCGGGAGGACGGCTACCATGATATCAAAAGCGTGATGCAGGCCATCTCCATCCGGGACGATGTGGAGATCGATATCGGCACCGATGCCCCCTGGAGGCTGGAATGCACCGCCGAGGGCATCCCCACGGACGAGACGAACCTGGCCTGGAAGGCGGCGAAGGTCTACTGCCAGGCCTTGCACAAGGATCCCGGCGGCATTGCCATCCGCATTCATAAGCGCATTCCCTCCGGCGCGGGCCTGGGCGGCGGCAGCGCGGACGCGGCGGCGGTGCTGCGGGCGCTGAACCGGCACTACGGCGACCCGCTTTCCGTCCTGGCCCTGGCGGAGCTGGGCGCGCAGGTGGGCAGCGACGTTCCGTTCTGCGTTCTGTGCGGCACAGCCATGGCCGAGGGCAGGGGAGAGCGGCTGCGCAAGCTGCCGGATATGCCGGAGTGCGTGTTCGTGGTCTGCAAGCCGGATTTCTCCGTGTCCACCCCGGAGCTTTATCGCAAAATCGATTCCGTGGCCATCCCCAAGCACCCCGACCATATGGCCATGGAGAGCGCCCTGCTGGCCGGTGACCTGGGCAAGATCGCCGACCTGATCTACAACGTATTCGACCCGGTGGTCACGGCAGAGCACCTGGAGCTGAACTACATCAAATCCGTCTGCAACAGCTACGGCGCACTGGGCATGCAAATGACCGGCTCCGGCTCCGCCGTCTACGCCATCATGCCCAACTTTGAATACGCCGCCGTGGTGTGCAACATGCTCAAGGATAATTACCCCAATATCTTCATCGCAAAGCCAATTTGACATGAAGGAGCTGTCTCAAAATGATTTTCTAAAATCATACGAGGCAGCCTCTCTTTTTCGTACAAGCCAAGAAGAAAGTGAACAATTATACCGAAAAAACAGCACACAAAATCAGAGGGGCAGGTTTTGCCTCTCAAAAAGTGTACTGTTTTTCCTTTTTATACACTATGCCGCACCCGGAACAAACAGGTGGTTTTCCAACCGGCCTGTTTGTATTTTATGGTGCAGCTTCAAAATGTTATATGCCATACTTATAAGATGCCATTCTACCATTACGTTGGTGCTTCCTCTGGCCAGGAAGCGGCGGAAGTTCATGTCTTCCTTCTGAATGGAACGATTGACCCGAAGCAGAATTCCTTCGTCTGTAGAAATCTTTTTCTCCATTGCCTCACGCTGTTGGATGAAGTATTTGGAAACATTCAGCCGTTTGACACGATTTTCCAGTGGTGTTTTGTCCGTCTTCTTTTGACGAATACACTTTCCTTTGACCGGGCAATCTTTGCAGTCCGCACATTCATAGACTGTCACTTCCTGGACATATCCTGTTTCGGATTTCTGCTTTTTGACGGCTGTTGCCTGCAATTTTTTGCCCTGGGCACAGGTGTATTCATCTTTTTCCGCGTCGTAGGCCATATTTTCCCTGCGGCCGATGTCGTTCTTATATTTGTGTTTCTTTTTCTGCTCACGGTCAGATGGTTTTACAAACAGGGAAAGCTGCTCACTGCCATCCACATAGTTGTAGTTTTCCTCACTTTCATACCCGGAATCTACCACTACCCGCTGTACCGAATGCACATTGCACAGCTTCTTCAGAAATGGAATAAACGTCTTGGTATCCGTCCTGTCCGCGGAGATATAATTACCGATGATATACTCACTGGCAGTGGCCACATTTACATTGTATCCGGGTTTCAGCTGCCCATTTTTCATGTGGTCTTCCTTCATGTGCATAAAGGTCGCGTCCCGGTCTGTTTTGCTGTAGCTGTTCCGCTCACCGCAGATGTGGATATCCAGAGGTTGTACCGTTTCAGCTTTTCCAGCCAGTCATTGACCGTTTCAATGGCCTTTTGCAACCCGGACTTGTGGTGCCCCTTTCCCTTTGACAAATATGGTGTTTGTCTCTATTTTCCTTGCGTACAGACTCTTTCTGAGCTTTTTAGCCTCTGAACTGTAATAATATACGGAACGGCAATTCCACTCCCGGAAGCTTCCAGCAGTTTCGGTAGTTCTTCCGCGATCTTTTCGCCGAGCTTGGCCTGACGCTTAGTAACGGCGGTCTTCCACACAAAGGAGTACCGATTCGCATTGGCTTCTATCTTCGTATCGTCGATAAACACCGCGGATTTCTCAAAGGAAATCTCACCGTGTACTACCAGAAGCTTGACCATTTGATCCAGCAGATCCTCTACCGCGTAAGGAAGATGCTCCTTGCGAAACCGCGCGATGGTATTGTGATTCGGCGGACGGTGCCCCCCCAGCAGATACATGAAATTCACATTCTCACGGCAGGCTCGTTCTATTTCCCGTGTCGCATATATTCCACGGGAGCAGCCGTAAAGAACGATCTTGAAAAGCAGACGCGGTGAGTACTCGATTCTCCCCAGCCGGGAGTAGGTCGCTGCCAGTCTCCTGTAATCCAACTCCTCTGTAACAGCGTTGAGTAATCTCACTGGTTCGTCTGACGGGATGATGATTTCTAAATTCATGGGCAAGCAGACTTGATATTCAGTCCCGTATGCTGTATACTCTACTTGCGTTTTATTTCATACCTTAATAATACGCTAAAGCCCGACTCTGCACAAGAGCCGGGCCTTGTATTTTTGGGGGGGACGGCCTTTTAGTGAGACAGCCCCGTAAATACTTGTCGGAACTGGTGCTTAGTGACAAGTCACCTCGGTTTTGACTTTGGAAATTCAAATCACAAGATGTAACGGCATTAACTTTGGCGCTCATTGATATTCCGCTCCCCAGGACAGACGTCTACATCTTAAGTTTTAAAAAGCCAACAGGAGGCAACTTCTGCGGGATATTCCGTCGGGGTTATCAAAGCCAAATTTAAAAAATTAAGGTTTTTACAGCCGTTTTTCTCTGCTTGCAATTCTGTGGCAATAACTTGACCTTTCTTCGCACACATTTTTCTTTTCAGATACGCTCTAGTAAAAATGGCATTTCCCATCTTTGCAGTCTATCAAGCACACGAACCTGCCCCTCCCCAAAAAGGAAGTGTTTAATTCATGGTATCAATATAGCTCTCTCTGTTCAAATAAATACGCCCATTTTTCCCCTTATCTTCCGGAACTTCAAATCCGATAAGAGGTGCATTCAGAGGAATTCCCTTGCGCTTCATAGTACGAATCTGACGATATCCCAATACTACCATCAGCACAATCATCACTCTTAGTGTCCATTCATCCGTCAATTCGATGCCAAAGAATGCAAAAAACGTATCAATTGGATCAAACAAGAAAGAAAAGTCCCTAGTAGCAGTAAAAAGCGTTCCATTTATCAACTTTGAAATATCTGGTGCAATTCCACTTGCGCCAATGAAAGTACAACCAAAGACAAACGCGCTCACGCGAATTCTAGTCCACGCCATGAGGACTAAGCCAACCGCTGCACCACAAATAAGCGGGTATAATAGCGCAGAAATGGGGGCAATATCTCCGTTTTTTGCCATAACAGTCGTCGCCATAAAGAATAACTTGCTACTAACTATATACCCCAAAATGAAACGGTTCACACCTGCAATGCTATATGTTAGAATTGGAAGCAGAACCATCCCGATAGCAGGGAGCAACAGCAAAAGAGACGAATTGGCATCTCCATAAAAGACCAGAGGAATAGCTAAACCAAACCCGAGGAAAATGCCCCACCCGATAGAAACCGTCGTCATCAACCCCCGACGCCATTTCAGTGCACCATAGCAACAGGCTGCACCAAGAGCAATATCGTATAAATACGAGAATGCTTGAAAAACAACAATGTTTTCGGAAATAAATTCCACTACTTCCATTTTTTGCATCTCCTAAATTTTAAACTTCAATGTTTTATGACTAAGTGTTTTGCCACAGTCGGTTATAGTTGAAACCGTAGGATAGTGTCTTGAACAGATCAATAAGTTTGCGTTATATTACTTTTAGCGTCTTTTCCCTTTTGACAGTCTTCCTTGGATTTATTGGAGTGTGGACATCCTGACTCCAACCCGTTCTAAAGCAAGCCTTGCAACAGCTTTCGGATACGAATATATTATACTTATAGAATATGTTTGTGTCAAGAAAAATAGAAATTCTTATTGTAAATGCACAGAAGAAGATGAAATTTGTAGTATAATATTTACAATGGTATTGGGATAGGTGCAGCCGAGCTTTTACAAAGGCCATACTACTGTTCGTGTCAAAACAGCAAGTGAATTCTTCTCTTTATATGGGACAGTACTGCGGCACACAAAAGCAACGCATCCCGTTGGAGGTTGGAATCAACATCTTCTACGTGAGGGATTATTTCAGCTATGAGGACATTTCAACTGCAGAAGAGAACGTCAGAGTGAGCATTGATACGAAGCGCCATGCACTGGAAAAGCACCTCTTTATTAGGCCACCGGCAGCACCTACTCGGTTAATAAATACAGATACTTTATGGTAACAAAAAATCCTTAATCAAGTGATTCTATATGAAGAAAAACAACGCAAATCAGGATTCGTAGATCACATCTTCTTCGGGGGCAAAATCTTCCGGGCAGAGATCGGCCAGATGCTCCAGAAAATCGAACAGATCAGGAGCGGCCTCCGTGGACGGCCACTGGCTGCCCTTGTACTTCCGGTACTCTGTGGTGTAGTCACCGTCACCGCCGTCGTAGTCCACCTGGAAGCAGGAAGTGGCTGCCAGGGTCATATCCTCTAACAGCCACATTTCCAGATACCGGGTCGTGTCCAGCTCATCATCTTCTTCGGAATGGGTAGGCTCACGCCACAGCAGCGTTGCGTTGCACTCAAAGAGCTTTTGACCACGGTACTTGAGCGCATCGGAGAGCAGACCGTTTGCGTCAAAGACGTACACAGGCTCGGCCCGATCACGAATTTCGTGGAACAGATTTTCCCAGCAGACCTGTTCGGTAAGGGAAGCAACAGCAGCTCCCGTATAGCCGCCCCGGGCAGCCAGTTCCGCACAGATTTCAGCGCGTAGAAAGCATGGTTTCGTGAATAGTCATAGTTTGTTTTCCTCCTCAATCATGGTTGAATGTTTTATTTTTCTTGCGTTTTCTATCGTCAACGAGATACCCGTTGATTACGTTTGCGTGATGCAGAATGCGCACTTTGTCCGCGGCGGCCCAGCGGCGAATAGTTCTGTACTTTGCGTCGGTCAGAAACAGCCGCACTCGGTAGGGCATATCCCGGTACGGAATGGGCAGTTCCAGGCGAAGATTTTCCAGCTCCGGCAGATCGTGTGCCGCCTCAAAGATAACCATGTGCCGTGTCCCATCCTCAAAGCGGATATTGGAATACTCCGTGTGTCCGCAAGAAACGCCGAAATCAGCCGTCATTGGCATCTGCCTCCTTTGCCAGCTTCATAGCGGTCAAGCCATATCTGGCAATGAGCATGGCGCTGATAATGAGCCCGAAAACTTCGTCCTCGATATGCTTCGGTATCGTCCAGCTCAGATACGGTTACGCCCTGTCGGCCTGTGGTCAAAGCCAGAGCAGCGCGTAATTGTAGGTGCTGATACCCCTGAGAATGGCATATCGGAAATCAACGCCGTCATGGCTGAAGCAGTTTGCCATGCGCCAGTAGATAATTTCATTGGCGGTCAGCAGATACATGGCGGCGTAGTAGGCAGGCGTGTTACGGCCCGGGACGTAGCCCAGCTGGGTGTTCAGGAACTCCATGCGGGAGCGGTGACGATCATCCAGGAAAAAGGTTCCGAGGTATCCGGCGGCCAGCTTTGGCAGACGGTGGGCGAAACGGTACTGCGGGGAGATCATGGCATTGACGGCATCCCAATAGGTGACGGCACCGGCTTCAATGCGTTCCACAATGGACGGGCACACATCATGGGAACAAGGGGCGCTTTTTGTCCTGATACTCCGAACAGAGTTTACAGTCAACATCCTTCTCCTTGTGAATGAGTCTACGAATGCATAAGTCCTCCTATAAAAGAAACCGGGCAAGCAGGTGCAAAGCAGTGGCTTGTCCGGCGAGTGTTTGATATGGTAGAAAGGCTTGCAGACTGTACTACTCAAAAGTCAAAAAAGGTTGCGCTTTTGGACGGATATGATTATAATACATTTGAGGTGATTGTTTTGGACAAGTTAAGTTTTAACAAGTTGATTCTTGGCGATTTTGAGCTTGATGAGTTTGAGCGCCTTTTATTACGAGACAGATTCGGCGTAGAAAGAATTGAAGAGTATGACGCCCTTCCTGTCAAGAATAAACGAATTACAAATCGAAGTATACTTCTAATTTCGTTGATTCTATATGAGAAAATTGATGCTGTAACACTTTCGGGATTAGATCTTTCACCCCTTATTGACACAGGATTAATTGAACCTGAAAGTTGCATTGTTGCGGGAACACAGAACGACCATCCTTTGGTAGATATGCTTGATGCAGCTTGGAATTATAAGCAGAACGTTATTTCTGCCATATATATAGTTTTAGATGACCTTTTAAACTACTTTAATCTTAAACATGAACTTTATCCACGGAATATGTTCAGTGATGAAGATTTGTTTCCGCTAGTGGATAGTATTTTGTATGGAGCGAAGCAAGAATTCGTTGCAGAATTAAAGAGCGTTGTTCGCTGTATGCTTGATCCCCATGAATTAATGACTTTTGAAGATGTCATTATGCGCGCTGGAGAATTAATTGATCAAAAAGCAGAAATACTTTTGGTACAGTTTTCAAAGGTGAAAGGGGGAAACTCGATGAGTATTGCAATGTATTTTCTGGAATGCAAAAAAGCAACCAGTGGTACTCCGTTTCTGATGATTGCCTAAAGTGTGCGAATGAATGGGGAGACTGTGTAAGTAACTCAGAGTTTCGGTCGCAATATACTTTTTCATGTCCTCAGCGGGAAAAACTGGGTGCACAAAAATTTGCAAAGATGAATGGCCTGGTTACTTCTCACCTCCAAAACGCAACGTTATTTGATAATTCCATACGTTTTAAGACGAGCAAAGCACCACTAAATGATTTAGCAGAAGATATTTATCACATCGTCAATGTTGATATGTCGCAAATTGTGGGGAGCTTGCCTGTTCCGCGGACAGTGCAAGAAGCAATGCGGCTTAGAGAAAGGCCGGAGATAAAGAGTTATAGGAACATTTTTCTCAATTGGTGTGACAATATGTACAAAGGTGATGTGCCGGAAGCAGAATATATAAAAAAGGATTTTGACGCCGCAAAAAAATTTTTTTTGGACAAGGAAAGACGTGCAAAATGCTGCCCTACGCTTCGTTGCACATGTGAGATAATAGGGAATCAAATTCCGTATTTGTCTAATGTAATGGGTGTAGTTTCTCCATTGTACAATGTATATAACAGCAAGCTAGAGGAAAAGTATCGCTGGATATTATTAACAAGGTGATCTTATTATAAAGGAATAAGCCGACAGATGTGGTATGTACCCAGTTTTCTGGACACCGTTATTTGAATTGAATAATTATGGAACCTTTGAATAAATGACCTCCCATTCTGCCATTCTTGCTATTCAAGCAAAATTTTTCAATTTCGGACGGGAAAATGCTCAAATTGCATGAGTTTCAAGCATTTTTCATCCGCTATTCCCTGAAAAAGGGTAGACTGCCTCCTCTCAGGTTGTGGAAGGCCTTCGACCTGCAATTGCAAGCGAATATAAATTTGCACAGGAGAGCATTGCGTACAGACGATTTTCATTTTTCCATAAGCCTCTGTACGCCACTTTCTTGTAGCCAAACTGATACTTTATAATTCGGAATGCGTGCTTCACTTTACAGCGAATGGAAGATTTGCGGTTTTAGATGTGTCGTTCCCAATCAATTGCATTTTTTCAATTCCCATGGGAGGACGGCCTCGCGTCCCTCTGGGATAATAGGGTTCAATGATACTCATTCATCCCAGAGGATGCTCTCGTCCATGATTTCCAGAAATTCCTCTCGCTTGGTTTTCTTCTTGCGCATGCTGTATTCAATGTCGGTAAAGGTATCTTGCTTCATTCCTGGCACCACCTTTGTTTGATGGCTCTATTGTACCATATCCGGCAGCAGAACGGTAGTGAAAATTAAATCAGAGATACGTTTGATTTGATATTCTCCGCGGTAAAAAAGAACCACCGCCACAAAATAGTGGAACGGTGGTTTAGACGCCATATTTGATCCAGAATATCAACGGCTGTTTGCTGCTGGTTCTTTAACAGGTGAATGTACGTATTGTAGGTCACGCCAACATCCGCATGACCTAGAATTGTGCTAACGGTCTTTACGTCAACACCATTCTCAAACAACCGACAGGCAAACGAATGTTGCGTGGAGTGAAGCCCGAATACCTTTTCTTCATCCATTCCGGCGTATGAGGCTATCTTTCGGAACATACGGTCTAGGTATCCGGGTGTCAGGGGAGTACCGTTTTTCGAGGTAAGAACGTATTCATTTTGCCCGGTTACGGAATATAAATCTTGTAGGGCGGCAAATGCTTTTTGGTTCATTGGGATTGTACGCTCTCTGGCGGCTGTTTTTGCTGATTCTTGCGAAATAACAGTATAGCGATTTTCACCCGCTCCTGTCCTGCCTTTGACAATCACCTGTGTATTATTTACTGCAATTGTACGTTTCTCAAAGGAAACATCTGTCCATCTTAGACCCAGCATTTCAGCGGCTCTAAGCCCTGTATTGACCCCAGAACGATTGCACTGCCCAATCTGTATTCTTTTTGGCCGTCCCACTTATCGCCTTTGTAGCAAGCCGTAGCTGCTTTACAGAGAACGTCCGTAACTCTGGCTTTGGAAACGACTTCTTAGCGGGGATTGTAACCTCTAACGCCGGATTGTGAACGACAGACTTTTTTATAATCCCAGTTTTGAAGCATTCATTGGTTGCGTCATAGGCTTTCTTGATTGTCGAATAGCCTAGCCCCTCTGCTATCAGATCGTTAATCATTTTTTGAACATCATCAGAAGTGAGCGCCGCTAGCTGCAAATACCCAATGTGCGGGATAATCTGATTGTTAATGGTCTGCTCCAACTTGTCATAACTTTTGGGCTTTAGCTCATTGGCTTTTACATTTCTTAGCCAATCAAGCATATAGTTGGCAACAGTATTCCGCTGGGCAACTGCGCCATCATTTTTGTGCAGTTCCTTTTGAGACTCTTTCAGCTTCCTTTTTACTTCTGCTTCTGTCTTTCCGTAAAAGGCTTTAATTTTGGGCTTGCCCTCCGGCGTTAATCCGACTTTTATCCTTGAAGTCCATGTACCATCTTTCCGTTGAGAGATACAACGGTCACCTTTTTATCACGGCGTTGCCGTTTTGCCACGCCGAATGCCCCCTTTTTATTACTTGTAATATTACTAATCGGCAGGGATTCACCATGAATAATAGTGACACATGATTTTGGAAAAGTCAAGAAAACGACAATTTTTCGTGCATATATAACAAAAAATCCATCCTTAATTGGATGGATTTTTGTGAAAAAGTGGCAGGGGCACAAGGACTTGAACCCTGAGCCTACGGTTTTGGAGACCGCCGCTCTACCAATTGAGCTATACCCCTATATATGAAAGGCAGGAGCCTATGTAAACTGGTGGGCCTTCAGGGACTCGAACCCGGGACTATCCGGTTATGAGCCGGAGGCTCTGACCAACTGAGCTAAAGGCCCATTGATTCGTGGTCGTCTCATCACCACGCGCTCTATTATAGCATCTCAAAAAGAAGATGTCAAGCGCGATTTTACAAAAAGTGCCCTGCCGGATGCTCCAATGAGCGGGCATCCGGCAGGAGACCCCAGTCATTCAAATTCCGCCATGTTCAGGCAGTCGCCGGAGCGGGTGAGGGGGGAGAGGATGCCGTCCCGGAGAAGGTAGGCTTCGCCGAAGAGCAGGAGCGTGTCCTCATTCTGGAAGAAGTAGCTGCCGTCCGGCAGGGCGAAGAAGGTGTTGCCCATGCTGTCGGGATAGGTGATGTCCTCAAAGAGGTGCAGGCCGTCCAGAACATCGTCCTTGCAATTTTGATAGTGGGGCAGCACATTCACTTCCGTCAGGCCCAGGCCGGGGGCGAAACGCTGAAAGTCGGGGTCAATGCCCTCGCCCTCCTCTTCGGGCTGGACATAGGCCATATCCGCCATATTCATGGAACCGGCGCTGATGCCCATGACGGTTCCCTGAAAGTCCTGTAGAATTTCCCGCAGACCGATTTCACGGAAAAAGTTGTTCTGCGTTGGCACATGGCCGCCTGCCAGCACCAGAAAATCGCTGGAGTGCACCAGCTCCGCCGCCTGCTCTGCGTTGGTTCCGTCCAGCACTTGGAAGGCGCTGAAGGGAATCTCCGCCTGCTTGAGGGCGTCCACGACGTCCATGGCGAAGCAGCAGGTCAGGTCGTGCCGCTCCGGGTCGGAGGCGACGAACAGCACCCTGGGGAATGCGGGCAGAGCCTCCTTCAGGTTATCGACGAAGTGATTTTCAGGATTCAGAAAGGCCGCATTTGTCCCCCAAAGGAAGGGACTGCTGGTGATAAAAAGATTCATAAATTACCTCTCAATAAGCCGCGTAGGACAGTTTTCATATTTGAGAACTGCGCAACATTTGGCTTTACACAGTTAAATTCAAAACATACCGAGCTCCTTTCTCGGTCTTTTCATAGCTCTGAAATCCTACACTTTCAAAGCACTTTTGTGAGCCAATGTTGAAATCGTAGATCTCGCCAACATACAGCTTGTCATATCCCATTGCTCTGCCATGCGCAACAAGGGCAGATACAACTTTTTTCCCAATACCTTTTCCTCGGTATTCACGTTCACCGATGACAATAGGCATATCTTTTTGCCAAAAGGCAACATCACCGATGGGTTTCCATTTGCTGTCCTCGTTGACCTCAATGAAATACAGCTCGCCTTTGTCATTAAGATAGTGATACATATTTGTCAAAGTTTCGTAGGAATATGGTTCAGCCTTCCCATCAACAAGAAGAACCGTTTCTGGGTCCTGATACCACTCAAAAGCAAAATCGTAATTTCCGTCAAAACGGCGGAGGCGGAGACCTTCTTCAATCATAAGCGTATTGCTTATATAGCTGATAAAATCCTTCTCAATCAGCTCATAATCGACGGAAGATTGAAGCTGACCGAGTTGATCCTTCCAGGAGTCAATGTTGGTTCGCACCTTGCGGAATCCAAGAGATTCGTAAACGTGCTGCGCTCTTGCATTCGTCAAGTTGGTATCGAGGACGATTTTAGAATAGCCATTTTTGAACAGCCAACCAATCAGCATACTTAGCACCTTTCTGCCGATGCCACGGTTCTGATAATCGGTTTCGCAGATTTTAATACCGATTTCTGCAATACCGTCGGCGATACTGCGGTAAATACATTCGCCGAACAAACGGCCGCTTTCCTCAATGACCATACGGCCGTTACCAAGTCCTTTTATAACTTCTCCTTCGGTTGTTCCCAAGCCGTTGGGAAAACCTGCGTGTGCCATCACAGCCCCGTCATTCCACCAAGCGGCAAGCTGCTTGGCATCTGCGGCCTCGGCTTGACGGATGGTTAAGTTCCCATATTGTATTTTCATTCGGGTACCTCAAATCGTAATAATTGTCTCCTTTTGCTGCTGTTCTTACGGGTAAAAAGAATCGTGTGGAAGCTTGTAATCTGGAAAGTATTCCTCCACAAAATCCACATGCTCCACCTGAAAGCTTTTCCCGTTCAGGTATTCCAGGCTCCCTGCGTCGGTGGTAAAATCAAAGGTCAGGCGATAGGAATAAAGCGCCTGGTAATTGCGGTCAAAGCGCTTGTCCAGTTTGCCGTACTTGCCGTCGCCCAGCAGGGGATGACCGGCGTGGGCGAACTGGGCGCGAATCTGGTGGGTGCGGCCGGTGATCAGCTTGCATTCCACCAGCGTCAGCCCATTGGCAGCGGCCAGGGTGCGGTAATCCGTCTGGCAGCTCTTGGAGCCGGGCTGGGGGGTGTCGGTGACGAACACCCGGTTTTTCTTGGCATCCTTGAAAAGATATCCCTTCAGGCTGCCGTCCTGGGGCTTTGGGGAGCCCTCTACAATGGCAAGGTACCGCTTGTCCATCTCACGATCCTTGATCTTCTGGTTCATCACCCGCAGGGCCTCCGCCGTCTTGGCGGCAATGACGATGCCGCCGGTGTTGCGGTCAATGCGGTTGCACAGGGCGGGGGTGAAGCTGTTCTCCCCACGGGGACTCCACTCCCGCTTCTGGTAGAGATAGGCCTGGATGTGGTCGATCAGCGTCCGGCCGTATTCCGCCCCGTCGTGGGGGTGCACCGCCAGCCCCGGCCGCTTGTCGACCAAAAGAATCTGGTCGTCCTCGTATACGATGCTCAGCTTTGGCACGGCCACGGTGAGATAGGCGTTGTCCTCCCGTGGCTTGTCGAAGAATTCATCGTTGATGTATAGCTGGAGCACGTCCCCGCTTTGCAGCCGGGTATCCCGCTCCGCCCGTCCGCCGTTGCGCTTGATGCGTTTGATGCGGATGTATTTCTGCGCCAGGGAGGCGGGGAGCAGGGGGACGGCCTTTGCCAGGAACCGATCCAGCCGCTGCCCGGCATCGTTGACGCCAATGGTCAGCTCTTTCATTTATCCTCTTCCTGCGTTCATTTCAAAGTGGCGATCCACCTGGTCGGTGAATTCCTGGGCGGCGTTGTAGCCCAGCTTGCGCTGACGGTTGTTCATGGCGGCCACCTCCAATATCACCGCCAGATTTCGCCCTGCGGTGACGGGGATGGTGTTCATGGGCACCTTGACCCCCAGAATTTCCATATACTGATCGTCCAGCCCCAGTCGGTCGTACACCTCCTGGGTGTTCCAGGGGACGATGTTGACCACCAGATTGATCTCATTCTCCGTGCGCACGGCACCCATGCCGAAGAGCTTTGCCACATTCACAATGCCGATGCCCCGCAGCTCGATATAATTGCGGATCAGCTCCGGCGCGGTGCCGATCAGCGAGGATTCGGATACCTTGCGGATCTCCACCGCATCATCGGCGATCAGCCGGTGGCCGCGCTTGAGCAGCTCCAGGGCCGTCTCGCTTTTGCCCACGCCGCTGTCGCCGATCAGCAGCAGCCCCTCGCCGTAGACCTCCACGAGGACGCCGTGGCGGGTGATCCGGGGGGCAAGCTCTGAGCGCAGGAACGTGATGATGCTGGAGGCCAGGGCAGCCGTGGTCTCCGGGGAGCGCAGCAGGGTGATGCTGTGCTTTTTTGCCATCTCCAGCACCTGCTTGTCCACCGGGAAATTCCGGGCGATCAGCAGGGCAGGGGGCTTGTAGGAAAAGAATTTATCAAAAATGGAGGCCCGCTCCTGGGGTGTTTTCTTCTGGATAAAGCTGAATTCCACGTTGCCCAGGATTTGCAGCCGCATCGGCTCAAAGTGCTCAAAGTAGCCGGTCAGCTGTAAGCCGGGCCGCGCCACATCCTCCACCGTCAGGCGGATGGACTCATAGTCCGCCGAGGCATAGGCCACCTCCAGCTTGAATTCCTCGACCAGCGCGGTAAGGGGAATGCTGTAAGTCTCGCTCATGGGCGATCCCTCCTTTCAACCTGCGTCATATCATTCATTATACCAGCCCTGAGTGGAATATCAACATCTTTTTCAAAATCAAAAAAATTGCAAAAAAATGCTTGCATTTTTGGGAAAAGTCTGATATCATATACAAGCGCTCTAATGGGCGCGCTTATTAAGTATTCATTCGGATGGGAGGTGCAATGAATGGCGAAGTGTGATTTTTGTGGCAAGGGCGTTACCTTTGGTATTAAGGTCTCCCACTCCCACAGACGTTCCAATCGCGAGTGGAAGCCCAATGTGAAGCGTGTCAAGGCAGTCGTGAATGGGACTCCCTGCCATGTGTACGCTTGTACCAGATGCCTCCGTTCCAATAAGGTTGAGCGGGCCGTCTGATTTTTCGCTGGCATATAAAATGCGCTGCTGATATTCAGCAGCGTTTTTTATTTTGCTCCCCAGAAAGGGGAGCAGGTGACGGCGCCCTCCAAAAGCTTCCCTTGCTTTTGGAGGGCCACCGCAGTTCGTTCTCTATTGAGGGTAAGTTGGATGGTACACGCCAATCCGTAGGGGCGGATACCAGCCGCCTGCAACGTCGCGGAATTGAGCTGTCAGTTAAATGAACATTACCAAAAGATTCTGAGCCCGTAGGGGGCGGCAATTTGTCGCCCCTCAACGTCACCATTTCAAAAGCAGTTCATCGAATGGCACCAGCCTCCGCTACCGCCAAGAGCTTCCCTTGGGGGAAGCTGGCAGCCCGTAGGGCTGACTGAAGAGGGCTACCGCAGTTCGTTCTTTTTTAAGGATAAGTTGAATGGTACACACCAATCCGTAGGGGCGGATATTAGCCGCCCGCCGTGTACCGGGATTGAGCGGTTCGTCTATACAGCTCAGTTTCGTTACCTTTCGGGCGGCTGGTATCCGCCCCTACGGGCTCAGAATGTTTAACCGTCTACCTTTTTGACCAAATCTCTCTCAAAACCGTTAGCTGAGTGCCCTCTTCAGTCGCTTCGGCGACAGCTTCCCCCACAGGGAAGCTTAGGGGATATATACGTCGGGGTATACGTTGTTCTTTTTTGCTTCCTAAACCGTCGGGTTTAGGGTCGGCAGGTTGCCGACCCCTACGAGAACCTTACTTTAGGATATTGCTCACGTCCTGGTTGTTTAGCGTAAAGGTGACTGCTTCACCGTTATGGGTAAGCGCATAGGTGCCTGTGCCGGTGAGGGTGGACAGGTCGAAGGTGGAGGTTGCGTGGTTGGTCACGAAAACGATGGTGGTGATGCCCCGCTGCTGGAGGGTGCGGATGCCGTCCAGGGTGCCGGTGAGGGTGGCGTAATCCTGCTCGGCGGTGATGGTCAGGACGGTGCCGTCCTTGCTCTCCCGGCTGGGGAGGTTCATTCCTGCCGCATCCACCACCCGGTACAGGGGGATTCTGGTGCCCGGTGCGGGGATTGTGTTCGTCGCACCGCAGCCGTGGTCGCATTCGGCAGTCTGGGTACCGTCGGAATCATAGGTGGCGTCGTTGTTGGATACGTAATGGGTGAAGCTGTGCCCCAGGGCGGTACCAGCGGCGGCCCGCTCGTCCGTTGCGTCGCAGTGCTCACACTGGGCAATCTCGGTGCCGTCGCTTTCGCAGGTGGCGTTGTCCTGGTAGACGTAATTCACAAAGTCGTGCTCCAGCATCGTGCCGGGAACGTCACGGGTGTCCGTCGTACCGCAGCCATAGGCGCATTTTGCCGTTTCGGTGCCGTCCGCTGTACAGGTGGCATTATTGTTAGGGGTATAGCTAAAGCTGTGCTTGTTGGGGTCACGGGTACCCTCGTCGTCGACCGTAACGGAATAGTCGCAGCCGGTGTGTGTACAATAGGCTGTCTTGGTGCCATCTTTCATACAGGTGGCATCATTGTTGGGGGTATAATCTCCCAGCGCATGACCCAGGGCGGTGCCCACCAGCTCCATTGTCACTTCTTCGCCGCAGCTGCATTGATAGGTGACGGTGGCGTTCTTGGTACAGGTGGCTTCGGTGCTGGATTTCAGTGTGACGCCATCATGGGTGACCGCTGTGCCATCAGAGGCTTTGTGCAGCAGCTTTTCGGGGGCGGTCGTTTCCTTGTCTGCACCGGGCGCATAGTAGGCAATAGAACTGGTGGTCAGGCCATCGGTCTTGGGTACGACTTCACCATTCCCAGTGCCACCAATGGCCGGGGCACCCTCGCCGCCGGATACTTTTACCTGGGCATCTCCTTCAATTGTGATATTACTACCCTTCCCAGTAGTATCACTGCCGCTGCCGATACCCGCAGCCCACTTACCTCCCTCAACTTCCACATTGCCACCACTGATGGTGATATTAAAGCCATCCGAGCCAAGGCCACCACCGATACCCGCAGCGGACTCGCCGCCCTTGGCAATTACATTACCATCCGTAATGGTAATATCGAATCCTTCACCACCAGAGCCATAGCTTCTTCCGCCACCAATGCCGGCCCCGTCGCAACCGCCTTCTGCTTCTACATCACCACCGTTAATGGTTATGTTGAAACCCCTTTTAAATGCGCCGCCGCCAATACCGGCACCGCCATCACGATTGTTGTCAGACGCTCCACCCACTGCTTTCACAGCGCCATCCTCGATGGTGATATAAGAGCCATCGCCATTGTAGCCGCCGCCGATGCCCGCAGCTTGCTTACCGCCAACAGCATCTATTTCACCGCCAGCGATTGTGATATTGGAAGCGTCGCCAGCATTGCCGCCGCCGATGCCTGCACCACCTCTGCCGCCGGTGGCTGTGATGTCGCCGCTTTCAATGGTGATGTCGGAAACGTCCTGCTCGTATCCACCGCCGATGCCCGCACCGTAACTGCCGCCTGTGGCATTCAGGGAACCGTCTGCATCCGCATCCGCAATGGTCAGGTTTCCATCATTATTTTTCTCTACACCGGCATGATCCTCGCCGCTTTTGGCGGTATTGTCTCCATCCAGTTCGATGGTCACGTTGCCGTCTCCTTCCGAAGAGATGGCAGCTTTTCCCTCTTTGCTCACGTCGATATTCACATCGGAGATGGTGACCTCGGCGGTCACTTTTTCCTTGGTTCCATCCTCATTCGTGACCTCTCCCGTCGCCTTGATGGTGATGGTATTCGTGGTAGAAGTCGTATCGCTGTCCGTCTGCTTGATGACGGTTTCGGTGGTTTGCTTTACATTATCCGCAACGCCCACCTGGGAAACGTACTGGCCGTCCTCCTTGGCCTCTACGGTGATGCTGCCATTGACCAGGTCGTACTCCTCCGCCAGCGCGCCCAGCGGGATCGTTGCCGCCAGCAGCAGCGCCAGGGTGAACGCGAAAAACTTTCTCAGCATAATGATTTCCTCCTTCAAGCAGTCCGAAACGGGGGGTGAATCTTCGTGGTATGTACACCTTGCATTATACCATATTTTAGAAGAAAACGCAAGCATTTTTTGGAAAAACGGTAGGGTAATTAAGTGGGGGCGGATACCAGCCGCCCGCGACGTTGCGGAATTGATTTGTCAGTTGAATGGAATTCGCTAAAAGTCTTTGCCTGCGTAGGGGGCGGCAACCTGCCGCTCCGCAATGTCGCCACTTCGATAGCACCCCGTTGAATGGCACCAGCTTCCGCAACCACCAAAGCTTCCCTCGGGGGAAGCTGGCAGCCCGCAGGGCTGACTGAAGAGGGCCTGACGCAGTGGGATTTTTAAAAGGGTACGTTGAATGGTACACGCCAATCCGTAGGGGCGGATATCAGCCGCCCGCGACATCGCGGAATTGAGTTGTCAGTTGAATGAAAATAGCCAAAAGTTTCTGAGTTCGTAGGGGGCGGCAATTTGTCGCCCCGCCGGGTACCGGGATTGAGCGGTTCGTCTATACAGCTCAGTCTCGTTACTTTGCGGGCGGCTAATATCCGCCCCTACGCACTCAGAATGTTTAACCGCCTACCTTTTCAGTTGGGTCTCTCTCAAAACCATTTTCTGAGTGCCCTCTTCAGTCGCTGCGGCGACAGCTAATCAATTATTGTATCATTGCCACTGGCAATGATTGTTATTAAAGATTCGCTGCGCTCTGCAACACCCCACAGGGAAGCTTAGAGATGTACCCTTGAGGTTATACGTTCATCTTTACTGCTTCCAAAACCGTAAGGTTAAGGGGCGGCAAATTGCCACCCCCTACGAACTCAGAATCTTTTTGTTTTCTGTTATTGCTGGGAATTTGCGGATATTTCTGCTGTTTCGCGTCAATGGAATTCCGCGGGCCGCGTTTGACTTCTCTGAGCCATGAAAGAGCACTATTTCTGCTTTACGCTGGTGCCCATGACGTCGGAGATTTCGGTGACGGTGATGAAGGCGGTGGGGTCGATGGAGGTGACCAGTTTTTTGACTCTGGGGATCTGGAAGCGGTTTACGACGAAGTAGATAACGCACTTGTCCGCCCCGGAGAAATAGCCCTTGGCGCTGATCTGGGTGATGCCCCGGCCGAATTCGTCGGAGAGCGCCCGGCAGATATCGTCCTGCCGCTGGGTGACGATCATCACGGATTTGGCCTTGTCCAGGCCCTCTACAATGAAGTCGATGGTCTTATTGCCCACAAAATAGGTGACGATGGAATACAGGGGCAGAATCCAGCTTCCCCAGATCACACCGATGAGAATGTACAGGATCACGTTATAGGCCATGACGAAGGAGCCGACGGTAATGCCCAGGCCCTTTGCGAAGATCACGGCCATGACCTCAATGCCGTCGATGGCGCCGCCCCAGCGGATCGTCAGGCCGCTGCCAATGCCCGATACAAGCCCGCCGAAGATGGCGCACAGCAGCAGGTCGGTTCCGGCAAAGGGGGAGGCAGTGGATACATCCACCGGCAGCACGTCGTTGATCACAAAGGATGCGCCGGAATAGATCAGCACCGCCCAGATGGAGTAGGCGGTGAAGCACCAGCCCTGCTTCTTTAATCCGAACAGAAACAGCGGGACGTTCAGGATCACCAGAAACAGCGACAGGGTATACTGCGGCGGCGTGGCCTGCCACAGCAGCATGGAGGTGCCGGAAATGCCGCTGTCGTACAGATGCACGGGGGCCAGGAACATGGTCACGCCGATGGCATTGACAGTACCGGCGATAATCAGCAGCAGGAAATTCTGCCACCGCAGCTGCGACAGGGAATCCAGTCCGACCCTTTGGGAAAAGCCTTTCAGCTGTTCCTTCACGGTTTTCTTAGGGGGGTGCTTTTTTGCTTTCTTTGCAGTTTTCATAGGCGCTCTCCTTTTATAGGGAAGCTCTGATTCAATCGGCAAGAGCTGGCAGCTCGCTGACCAGCCGCAGGCGATTTATTCAGAGGTTCCATAGTTATGTCCAGCCGGCATCCTCGGATTCGGCCTTACGCTGCCGGGTCAGCAGCGCCGCCACCGCCTGCCGGGCGTCAACGTTTTCATACAGTACCTGATAGGCGGCGTGAATGATGGGCATGTCCACCTGCTGCTTCTGGCACAGCTCCCAGGCGGATTTTGCGGCATAGTAGCCCTCCACCACGGCCCCCACCTGCTCCATGGCCTGCTGGGGGCTGTATCCCCGGCCAATCAGGTTTCCCGCCCGATTGTTGCGGGAGTGGACGGAGGTGCAGGTGACAATCAGGTCGCCGATGCCGGACAGTCCGGCCAGCGTATCCTTTTGCGCGCCCAGGGATACCCCCAGCCGCGCCATCTCTGTCAGCCCGCGGGTCATCAGCATGGCCTTGGCGTTGTCGCCGAAGCCCAGTCCGGCAGCCACACCGGCGCACAGGGCAATCACGTTTTTCAGCGCGCCGCCCAGCTCCGCGCCCACGATATCCGGGCTGGTATAGACCCGGAAGGTATCGGCCATAAAGGCATCCTGCACCAGCTCGGCGTTTTTGCGGTCGGGGCAGGCGGCCAGACAGCCGGTGGGCTGGCCCACAGCCACCTCCTCGGCATGGCACGGCCCGGTGAGCGCGACCACTGTTTCATGTCCCGTCTCCTGGGCGACCACCTGGCTCATGCGCAGCAGCGACCCTTCCTCAATGCCCTTGGTGACGGATACCATCACTGTGTTCTGATTGAGATGAGGGGCAACCGTCCGGCAGACACTGCGGATGGGGAAGGACGGGCAGGCGATCACCGCCATATCACAGCCGGACACGCAGGCGGGGTCTGCGGAGAATTTCAGTCCCTCCGGCAGCGCGGCCAGGGGAAGCCGGGGGTTGACCCGTGTGGCCGCCATCTCCGCCGCCCGCTCCGGCGTTCTGCACCAGAGGGTCGTGTCGTGGCCGTTTTTGCACAAGAGCGTTGCCAGGGCGGTGCCCCATGCGCCTGCGCCGATGACTGCGGTTTTCATTGCTTGCGCTCCTTTTTGAAGAAATCGGTTCTCCGCTCGGTTCCGTGGAGGAGCCGCTGGATGTTATCCCGGTGCATTGCAATGGCGATCAGGCACATCACGCCGCAGCCGATCACCGCCCATACCCGGTCGCAATGCCACAGGGCAAAGCTGGCGAAGAGGGCGACGGCCCCGGTTATGGAGCCGAGAGAGACGTACCGGGTGACAGCGTATACCACCAGGAATGTCCCCAGCGCCACCAGGCCCACCCGCCAGTCCATCACCAGGGCGCTGGCCAGACCGCACACGATGCCCTTGCCGCCGTGAAAGCCGAACAGGGCAGGGAAGTCATGCCCCAGCCCCACGGCAATGGACGCCAGGGCAGCGCCCTCCAGCCCCAGGCCCAGCGGGGCAAACAGATACCGCCCCAGCCAGACGGCGAGGCTCGCCTTGGCGGCGTCGATCAGAAACACCAGCAGCCCGGTCAGGCCGCCGTAATTCCGGCAGAAATTGGTAAAGCCGGCGTTGCCGCTCCCGTGGCGGCGCACGTCGTCATGGGCAAGCCATCTGGAAAGCAGCACCGCACCGTTGAGATTTCCCAGCAGGTAACCGGCTGTGATGACAGCCAAAGCTCGAATGACCATGCTTACTGCTCCTCCTTGTCACCCTTCTGACGAATGGTAATGCGCACCGGCGTTCCCTGGAGGCCGAATACCTCCCGGATCTGATTTTCCAGATACCGCTGATAGGAGAAATGGAACAGCCTTGCGTCGTTGCAGAAGATGACAAAATGAGGCGGCTTGGTGCTGGCCTGGGTCATGTAGTAGATTTTCAGGCGTCGGCCCTTGTCCGTGGGCGGCTGCACCCGGGCGGTGGCGTCGGCCAGGACGCTGTTCAGCGCGCCGGTGGTGATCCGCTTGGTGTTCTGGGCATAGGTGTCCTGGATCACCTGGAAGAGCTTATCCACCCGCTGCCCGGTGAGGGCGGAGAGGAATACCACCGGGGCATAGAGCATATAGCTCAGGCCCTGGCGTACCTGGGTCTCCATGTCCCGCATGGTGTTTGTTTCCTTGTCCTCCACCGCGTCCCATTTGTTCACCACGATCACGGCGGCCTTGCCCGCCTCGTGGACAAGACCGGCGATTTTGGTATCCTGCTCGGTGACGCCCTCGTTGGCGTCCACCAGGATCAGGCACACATCCGCCCGGTCAATGGCGCTGATGGAGCGCATGTTGGAGTACTTTTCAATGGCATCGTCCACCTTGCTCTTGCGGCGCATTCCGGCGGTATCGATGAAGCAGTATTTGCCGGTGTCGTTCTCGAAATAAGAGTCGATGGCGTCCCGGGTGGTGCCCGCCACGTTGGAAACGATCACCCGTTCCTCCCCCAGAATGCGGTTGAGGAGGCTGGATTTGCCCACGTTGGGCTTGCCCACGATGGCAACCTTGATGAGGTCGCTTTCCTCCTCCTCGCCGCTGTCCTCCGGGATGTTGGCCAGCACCCAGTCCAGCAGGTCGCCGGTGCCGTGGCCGTGGACGGCGGAGGTCTCAAACAGGTCGCCGATGCCCAGACTGTAGAATTCGTATACATCGGGATTGGTGGGGCCGATGGAGTCGCACTTGTTCACTGCCAGCGCCACCGGCTTGCCGGATTTGCGCAGCATGGTAGCCACATCCTCGTCGGCGGCGGTGACGCCGGAGCGCACGTCCGTCACCATGATGATGGCATCGGCCAGCTCGATTCCGATCTCTGCCTGACGGCGCATGAATTTCAGCATGTCGCTGTCCGTCCCCGGCTCGATGCCGCCGGTGTCTACCAGACTGAAGGTTCTGCCGCACCACTCACAGTCGCCGTAAATGCGGTCGCGGGTGACGCCGGGCGTATCCTCCACGATGGAGGTACGCTGCCCCGTGAGCTTATTGAATAACATGGATTTGCCCACATTGGGTCTGCCGATAATGGCAACCAAAGGCTTTGCCATGTGCATCACGTCCTTTCTTCTCTCAACAGTTCTTATCATTATGCCACAAATCCACCCGAAAAGCAATGGAGGCATGGCTTCGTTTTCTATTTATTTACAATCCGAAAAACCTCCCCTGAGCGGGGAGGAGGGGTGCCCGCAGCGCAGCGGCAGGGCTTTGCGGCGTGCCGTATGCTGTTTCGTCAGGCTCGCGGCGAATTCATCCGACATTTTGGTAAGCGCTTACCGCACTTTGTCCAGTCGACGCTACTGCCTGAGCAGGATCTCATTATTCCCCGGCTGCCGCATGGCATACAGCGTTTCAAACTCCGCGATCACCTCTGCCCGGGGGCGAATCATTCCGGGAAAGTGGCTGACAAGAAGATCGGGGGCGGTCAGCTTTTTGAGAACCGCAAGCAGATCATGCACCAGCTGGACGCTGAATGTGTATGCCCCATTTTTCGTTTTGCAGTACAGTGCGTCCCCTACAAAGGCATAGCGCCCCTCTACTTCCAGCCCCAGGCAGCCCTTGCAGTGGCTGGAGGGGAGCGGAAAGAGGTGCAGCGCGCCAAAATATAGATCCCCGGTTACCACTGTCCCCATTCCTATATGCCGCCGCGTTTCACCGGAAACGTAGAGATTCTGAATGTGCAGCTTTTGCAGATTTCCGGTGTGATCCTCATGGAAATGGGAGAGGACGACATTGTATTTTCCGGTCAGGCCCGCGATTGCCTGCGGGTCGTTTCCAACATCATACAGCCATGTCCCTGCGCCATCCCGGATGATTCCAATATCCGCCGAGAGGGGATCCTCAGTGGCGGGGATATAGCTGATTTTATCGCTGATCTGCTGAATTAACATAATGCCGCCTCCAATAACCTCGCTGCAATTTCCATGGCAATTCGCAGATATTTTTCGTGGCTGGAGGCAGGCCTTGCACCCAGCGTGCGGGGATCCCATTTCTCACCGTCCAGGCAATCGTCGGCATAGAAGAACTGATAGACCGGGACGCCCCTGAATTGCCCCATCGCCATGACGCTGGCGCATTCCATGTCCACCGCAATACAGCCGTCGGCCTTGCGCTTCTGCATATTATCCCTGGTTTCCCGGTAAAATGCGTCGGTCGTCCACACCCGGCCGGAGACATAGGGCAAATGAAGATCATCCATGATCTGCGCCATCCGGGGCTGCGTGGGTACCTCCACATAGTCACTGACGGGCAGATAGTGGTAGCTGGTGCCCTCGTCCCGATAGGCGGCGGTGGGAAGAATCAGATGTCCGGCGGCAATTTCCCTGTCCAGGACGCCGCAGTTCCCGTAAAAGAGAAATTTCTTTGCGCCCCGCGCAAGGAGGGATTCCATCAGGCACACTGTTCCAGCGCCGCCCATCAGGGAGTGAAACAGACCAATGTCCCGCCCCTGCCACCGAATGCGGTACACCGGGATGGAGCGGCCGCCCCGCAGGGAGCAGATCACCTCTGCGGGGGCGACATTCTCCAGGGCGCGAAAGGTCTCCTCCTTGAATGCTCCGATGACGATCTCCGGGAAATCCGCGACCTCATGGAAGGATCGCTGCCGGCTGACCTTAATCAGCTCCTCCGAATGCGGGTCAAATGTATCAAATAAGCTCATACATACCTCCCAAAAAACAAAAAGTGCAGACCGAAGTCTGCACTGCATCTGCATAAAGCCAAAAAATCAGGCAAAAAGGCAGGGAGCGAAGCTTCGGGGAAATGCCTCAGAAGTTACAGAAGAACCCAGCCGTCCTTCGTCTCGTCCCAGAACATTTCACTGAGCGTCTCATCATCACAGGTGCGCAGAACATCCTTCATGCCCCAAATGACATCCATTTCGGCAAATTCTGCACGGGAGACCCAAAAGACGTTGCCCTCAGCGGAGGATTTCAGCGTCCCGGAATAGTCGCAGGCTTGGTAGAGCGCTACCAGGGTGCGGCTGCCGTCCTCGTTCATCCAGTCCTTGAGACCCCGGAGCCTGGGGTGGGCGATGGTCAGGCCGGTTTCCTCCTGCATTTCCCGGATGACGGCTGCCTCCATGGATTCCCCGGACTCCACGTGCCCGCCCGGAAAACAGATGCCGTGACCGACCTTGTTTTCCACAAGAATTCGGTCGTCGTCACATAGAACACAGATGTTCGTCAGCTCGACTGCGGTCGTGCGTGTACGCATAGAAGATTATCCTTTCTCTTTGGAACCTCTGAATAAATCGTCTGCGGCTGGACAGCGGGTCTTTTGCCCCCATGCCGCAGGATGAAAAATGGGAAATACACAAAGTATTCCTCCATTTTCCATCCTTTGCCTGGGAACAAAATCCCTCGCCGCCAGCTCTTGCCGATTTAATCAGAGCTTCCCTTTCTTTTTTGGAATCAAAGCTTTCTTAATAAGGAAAAAGAGGAAGGCAATCAAAACCTTCCTCTGTGTTTTCCGCTTTTGCCTTACTCAGCCTCAACGGCCACGACCTGACGGCCATTGTAGGTGCCGCAAGCCTTGCAAGCTCTGTGGGGCAGAACGGGTTCACCGCACTTGGGGCAAACCGAGACGCTGGGAGCGGAGAGCTTCCAGTTGGAGCCACGGCGCTTATCGCGGCGAGCCTTGGACACTTTACACTTAGGGACAGCCATGGTGACACCTCCTTGGTAAAACTGCTTTTAACACAGCATCAAATATGGATTTACTTCTCAAGAAACTGCTTGAAAGCAGCCAGTCGGGGATCCAGTTCCTTTTCGCAGGTGCAGGTCTCATTGTTCAGGTTTTTGCCGCAGCGCGGACACAAACCCTTGCAATCCTCCTTGCACAGCAGCTTGGAATCCAGATTCAGCACGAACACCGTCCGCACAATATCATCCAAATCGGCGCTGTCTCCCACGAGAGGGAATACCCACTCATCTTCATTCTCTTCGCTGGCAAGCTCCGTCACCAGCACCACGTCGATGGGAAAATCAACCTCACGGACAAAGGGAGCGGCGCAGCGGTCGCAGATGCCGTGAATGGTGGTGGTAACGCTGCCCTTCATCATCAGGACGCCTGCGGTATTGCGCACCACGCCCTGTGCCAGCACCGGCTCGGATACCGGGCGGCTGATGCCGTAGCGAAGATCGCTTAGATCTACGCTGGTGGAGAAAGGAACGCTTTGACCGGGACAATCGATGATCTTTGACAGCCCCAGCAGCATACTTTTCCCCCTCCTCGTAGTCATGCTTAGATATTATATAGGCTAAATCGGATTTTGTCAAACATTATTTTTGCAATTTTCTTTTTGGCAGGGGAGGGCGGTAAAATAAATTCCGAAAATGGGAAAAATCCCATTTTCGGAATAAAACCTGACGAGGCTCAGCGCTCCGTGGCGGAGAGGAACTGCCGCTCCGCTTCCATCTTGAGACGCAAATCTTCTGCGAGTGTTGAGATGACGGTGCCGTTGCTGATCTGCCGCGTGCCGCTGATGGGGTCAACGGGGAACAGTTTGTCCCACAGCTGGCCGTTGCTTTTCTTGCAGGCGGCAACGATGGCGGTGCGCAGGCAGTGCTCTACCTGGAGCGAGGTGCCGCCGAAGCGACGCCCCAAGCGGGGATATAGATCCTTTGTCAAGGATATTTCCGGCTCGTCGAGGGCGATCAGAACCGCCTCCTGCAAGAATTTACTGCCCTGATGACGGGGAGAGAACATCAAGGCCCTGGTTTGCTCGGCAATGTAGGTCTTTGGATCAATTGGCCGGGCCGGCCGAGGATTCAGCCTCTTGGTCAAATCCCTCACCCGCTGGGAAACAGCGGATGGGTCGCAGGGCTTGCGCATAACGTAGCCAATTCCCAGCTCCTGAGCGGTCTCCTGAATGTAGTCGTTGAAAAAGCGGGTCACAGCCACCACCATCGGTTGCAAACCGGCATCGCGAATACCGTGCAGGAGTGTGATGCCATCCAGTTCGGTCAGCATCAGATCCAGAACGATGATTTCCGGCTTGACCTCAACAGCTACATCCAGCGCCTGCTTCCCGTTGCAGCACTGGACAATATGATAGGCGTCGCAAAGCGCCTCGTCCAGAGCCTGACGGAACTCATCACTGTTGTCTGCGATCATCAATGTTAAGCAACCCAAATTCGTCACACCTTTGCAGAGAGGTTATCTTATCGCAACAAGAGAATAGCACAATCCTCAAAATATTTCAATTCATACTAAATCGACATTTATCGACAAAAATGAGCTTTCACGCAAAGATGGATTATTCGGATGCTTTTGCACAGATTTTCCGAGGGAAATTGTAGGCTGTGGCAAGGTTTTAAAAGAAGGGGGGGCTGCCTTGCAGTCGCTTGGCAGCCCCCTGGGGAGTGTATTTTTTGATCAGCCGACCTGATTTCCGCCGAAGAAGAACTTGTACCACTCGTCATAGCTGCCGTCCTGCGGCTGAGTGGGATCAGTGGTACCGGCGGAGGACTGGGTATCTCTGGGCTTTTCGTCCAGGGTGATATCCATGGTGACCCGCTCGCCGGAGCGGATAACGGTGATGGTGGTGGTGTCGCCTGCCTTGAAGCGGCGCAGGGCACGGGTCAGCTCGGTTCTGTTGGAGATTTCGGTGTCACCCAGGCCGATGATGATATCCTTGGGCTGGACACCGGCACGGGCGGCAGCGCCGTTCTCCTCCACGCTGTTCACGTAAGCGCCGGTGGGCATGCCGTACAGCTTGGCAGCAGCGGCATCGGTATCTGTCACGGTGACGCCCA
This sequence comes from uncultured Oscillospiraceae bacterium, assembly GCA_934565795.1. Classification (GTDB taxonomy): domain Bacteria; phylum Bacillota; class Clostridia; order Oscillospirales; family Oscillospiraceae; genus Faecousia. The sequence goes on along the minus strand of CAKTIM010000007.1, from coordinate 8,107 downwards.
GGTAAGCGCCGGTCACATAGCCGTACTCCTGCAGGTCGCCGATGATGCTCATCACATCGTCAATGGGAATGGCAAAGCTGATGCCCTCGATGGACGCGCCGGAGGAGGTGGTGCCGGAATACTTGGCGGAGGTGATGCCCACTACCTCGCCGTACATATTGAACAGCGGGCCGCCGGAGTTGCCGGAGTTGATGGCGGCGTCGGTCTGGATCATGTTGATGGTGGAGTTATCGGTGGTGACCTGGCGGTCCTTGCCGCTGACATAGCCAACGGTCAGCGTAGCGGTGAGGGAACCGAGGGGATTGCCGATGGCGCACACCATGTCGCCAATGGACAGGTCATCGCTGCTGCCCAGCTTCACGGCGGGCAGGCCGGTGGCCTCGACCTTCAGCAGGGCCACGTCGTTCAGCGAATCGGAGCCGACGATCTTGGCTGTGTATTCATCCCCGGTGGACAGGGTCACGGTGACATCCGTCGCGCCCTCTACCACATGGCGGTTGGTAACAACGTAGCCGTCATCGGAAATGATGAAGCCGGAGCCGCTGGAGGTTCCCTGACGGGTCTGGCCGTAAACGGTGGACTGAATGGTGCTGGATACGGCCACCACGCTCTTGGCGTTGTTTTCGTAGACCATTCTGGGCGTCTGGGTTCCCTCGGGGGACACGGCGTAGGTCACGTTGTCAGCGGTAATGGTGCCGGACTGCACCGCGCTGAGCTGCTGCTGCATCTTGCTGATGGTGGCAGCATCCGCCTGCGCCTTCTGTGTCCACTGCTCATTCATCGCCGCGTAGGTCAGACCGCAGCCGCCGCCCACCAGCGCAAGCACCAGAACCACGGACAGCACCACCCGCAGTACGCTGCGGTTGCGCTTTTTATCCGGCTGCCTGGAGGATCGGCGGAAGGTTTCCTCAGGGGTGTGTTCCTGCTCCTCGGACGTTTGCTCCTCGGAGAAGTTAAAGTTGTTTTCATGGTTTTCCATGGAGATTCCTCCTTGTTTTTTATTTGCTTTCAGCATAGCCCCCACTTGTGAAAAAAATATGTCCGCTTCGATAACGTTATTTTAACCTTTACAGAAGCTGGAATCAAGAACTTTTTTAGGGCGTATCTGGAAATCGGAAATATGCCCAACAGCGAGAGATTTTCCGCCTGATGAAGCCATTTTTTCGCGGGAATACTTTGTGTATTGCAAGAAAAAATGGTGCACAGCAGGCGGAAAAGATCCGCTGTTTGGGCGTGTTGACGGTTTTCAGATAGGCCCTAGGAATCTCACGCATGCACGAGCCTTACAAGAAAAGGGAACCGCGTCGGGTTCCCTTTTCTTATGACCCAAAAGGGAATAGCATCCTTTCCCGATTGGCTTTTACTTCTTGCGGAAGGACATGCAGTCGGTGCACTGATCCATGCTGGGGTTGGATTCGTGGGTGCCCACCAGGATCTTATCCAGGGAGCAGTAGTTCTCGCTGGCGCAGTGGTTTGCACACTCGGAAACGGTGCACTCCACGCACTTATTTGCGTGACAGCTCATTGCAGTTACCTCCTTTTTCTGTTTTCAAGCCTAGTATGAGTCGGAGAGTAAAAAATATTCAGGCAAAAATTTGGAATGGGGGAATTACCTATTGACTTTTTTTATGAAACCATTATACTAACGATGGACATGAAAACAGGGGCGCCGAAAGGCTGAGATCCGCATTGCGGAGTACCCTTTAACCTGATCCGGGTAATGCCGGCGTAGGGAGTTTGCGAAGGTTCCATTTTTCACAAACGCAACCCGTGCGCCTGCTGTAAGCAGGTGCATTTTTGTTTTTATGTACTAAACAAAAGAGGAGAAAATCCCAATTATGAAACCCTATTCCAAAACCCGCGTCTTGGTGGAATGTGCGCTGATGGTCGCCCTCGGCACGGTTCTGTCCAATGTTAAGCTGTTTTCTATGCCCAATGGCGGCAGCGTTACTTTGCTAAGCATGCTACCGTTTGTGGTGGTGTCCTTCCGGCATGGCTGGAAGTGGGGCCTGCTCACCGGCTTCGTCAATGGCTGCCTGCAAATGCTGCTGGCGTTCTATGCACCTCCCACGCGGACATTCCTGTATTTCCTGGGCGTGATTCTGCTGGATTATCTGCTGGCTTTTATGGCGCTTGGCCTGGCCGGATTGTTTGCGCAGCCCTTCAAGAATCGGATGATTGGCGTTGCAGTTGGCACTTTTGCGGCGGGCTTTCTGCGCTTTCTTTGCAGCTTTTTGTCCGGCGTGCTGGTATGGGGTGACCTGAGCGACGGCTGGGCAGCCTGGTCGTACAGCTTGGTTTATAACGGGAGCTATATGCTTCCCGAGGTTCTGCTCACGGTAGTGGCTGCTGTGCTGCTGGTGAAGGTGGCTCCCAGGATTTTTGACCGTCAGAATGTTGCCCAGTGATGTTTCCCATATTTTTTGCCCTGGCGGAAAGACCGCCAGGGCATTTTTTACGGCAGGACGTTTGAAACCTGCCGCCTGTGTTCAGGCAGGACGCGGCTGCTTGAAGCGCAAATCACAGAATATAATCCGAGATACAGTCGTACCAATGTACATAGGTTTCGCCGTTGATGGTGATGCGCTCGTTATCCGGCAGCTGTTCGCTCCAGGGCTTGCCGCCGAAGCGGTCAATGGCCCAGTCATCCCGATTGAACCGCCGCCACAGGACGGTTCGCCCGTTCTGGTCCACATACTGCTCCGATGCCACGGCGTCGTTGAAGCAATTGATGTCCATGACGCAGACGGTGTCGTACGTCTTTCCGGCAATGGTCACCCGGCAGCGGCCCGTTACGTCCACTACCTCTCTGGGGACGGTGCCGGTGATCTGACTTCCCACCCGGTGCAGCAGGCCCTTTGCATGCAGCGCCACTTCATTGCCGCAGTTATCCTCACCAAAGCCCCAGTTATTCAGGAATGCGTCCCCATCCAGAAATGTGTAGCATTTGCGCACACCGTCTTCCACATGGGTTTCCGCAAGGTAGCGGCTGTGGGTATCGGTGAGCTGTGCCACAAAGCGGCGCTCTACCCGATTCAGCGTGCCGGTACGGTAATAGTCGGCCGAATCATACTGCGTGGCGACGATCTCCACACCCTCAATGCCGTGGACTTCCGCACGTCCCACCACCGCCATTTCCGTGTACTCCGTGCGCTTGCGGCTTGGAAAATCGTACATCCCCCAGGTCAGCTTCTCTCCCAGCCACGGTACGACCAGCCAGCCCTGCAGCTCCTCCCAGCGGACGCTGAAGGGCGGCTCGTTCGTCTGCTCAATGGTGTATTCGGGAATGTATTCAGGCATTTTTTGCATAAGAATATCTCCTTTCGGTTTCTGAATCTGATATGGATACTTGCTTTTGAAATGCTGCTTTGCGGTGTGAAGCCTGCTTTTCACCGTTCCGACAGGAATATCCAGCTGCCTTGCGATTTCATTCTGGGGCAGCTCTTTCCAGAAATACAGATAGAGGATCTGCTTGTCTCGGTCTCCAAGCCGGTTCAGTGTTTCCCGCACGGTATGTACTACAGAAATGCCCAGCCGTCCGGCTGACAGCTCCCTGCTCGAAAGCGCTTCAATGGGGATTTCCATCTGCGCCGCCTGGGCGCGGAAGTAATCATTGCATTTGTTGCGGGCGATACTGATGATCCAGGACTTGAAGGCCTCTCGGTTTTTCAGATCGGAGAATTTACGGTAGGCGCTCAGATATACCTCTTGCAGCACGTCGTCCGCATCCGCCTGAGACGGCAGCCGGTACCGCACAAACCGCTCCACAGTGCTGCCTGCTTCCGCCAGCAGCTTCTCGAATTCATCCACATCATCACCTCTTTGTTCTAAAATCAAAACCGATTTCACATATATAGACGGCCCGCGCCGCCAAAAGGTTCATTTTTAATTTATCATTTTTGAAAAGGCAGTGTCAAGAAAGTAAAAAGCGGTGGGAGCGTGCTCCCACCGAATGCTTATAGTTGCGTTACGATCCAATAGATAATGCCGTACACCACGCTGGCACTGAGGCCGTAGACGATCACCGGCCCGGCGATGGTGAACATTTTTGCGCCCACCCCCAGGATGAAGCCCTCGGTCTGGAATTCCACAGCGGAGGCTGCCACCGCGTTGGAAAAGCCGGTGATGGGCACCAGCGTTCCCGCCCCGGCGTACTTGGCAATGTCATCGTAGACGCTCAGCCCCGTCAGCAGGGCGGACAGGCCCACCAGCGTGATGGATACCCAGGCTGCGGCGTCCTGCTTTTCCAGGCTAAGCCCGGTGTAGCGGTTCAGCAGAAATTGCCCCAGGGTGCAGATCAGCCCGCCGGAAGCGAAGGCAAACAGGCAGTCCTTCACAATGGGAGATTTGGGGCTTTTGTCCTTCACCAGGCGCGCGTATTGCTTGTCATTCATAGCGATCCCTCCGTTGAAAGCATTATCCCCGCTTCCGCCGGATTTCACACCGATGAAAAAAGCAATATTTGCATATATTTTAGCTTTTTCTGATTCTTGCCAGAGTTTAAGCGGTATGATAAAATTATAACTGTAAAAGAATGCCTGTACTGCCGAAAAGTCAGGCGATACATTACAAAAAATGGAGGTTTTTGTTATGCCCATGCAAATGAGCTGGCGCTGGTACGGCGAAGGAAACGACCCGGTCAAACTCAGCGACATCAGGCAGATCCCCGGCGTGACCAGCATCGTCTGGGCGCTGCACAACAAGCTCCCCGGTGAGATTTGGAAAATTGACGAGATTCGGCAGGTGGCCGACCAAATTCACGCCCACGGCTTCAATATGGACGTGGTGGAGTCCGTCAACGTCCATGACGATATCAAGATCGGCCTGTCCACCCGGGACGCGCTGATCGAAAACTATAAGCAGTGCATCCGCAACCTGAGCAAATTTGGCGTCAAGGTCATCTGCTACAATTTCATGCCCGTCTTCGACTGGACGCGCACCGACCTGTTCCACCCCGTCGGCGACGGCTCCACGGCTCTGTTCTATCAGAAGGACATGATCAAGGACGACTACAAGGCCATGGCGGAGTACATTATGAGCTTTACCGAGAAGTACCACATGACCTTCCCCGGCTGGGAGCCGGAGCGGATGGCAAAGCTGGACGAGCTGTTCAAGGCCTACGCCCCTGTGACCAAGGAAAAGCTGTGGGAAAACTTCAAGTATTTCCTGGAGGCCATCATGCCCACCTGCCACGAGTGCGATATCAAGATGGCTGTGCACATGGACGATCCCCCCTGGGATATCTTCGGCCTGCCCCGCCTGCTGGTGGACGAGGCGAGCATCGACCGCTTCTTAAAGATGGTGGACGATCCCTACAACTGCCTGACCCTGTGCTCCGGCTCTCTGAATGCCAATCCCAATAACAATGTGGCCGCCATCGTCCGTAAGCACTGCGACCGCATCGCCTTTGCCCACATCCGCAATATCCATCATTTCCCCAACGGCGACTTCTGCGAGGCTGCCCACCGGGATTGCTGCGGCGAGACCGGCGTCATTGAAATTCTGCGGGCCTACCACGACTGCGGCTTCCAGGGCTATATCCGTCCCGACCATGGCCGCCAGCTGTGGGAGGAAGGTCCCGGCTCCTGCCGCCCCGGCTACGGCAAGTATGACCGCGCCCTGGGCATCCAGTATATGCTGGGCGTGTGGGATTTGCTGGATCGGCTGGACGCCGAGAAGAAATAACCGGGAGGAACGGGAAAATGAAGCTTTCTGAGATCAAAAATGGCATTTCCCCCGAATGGGCGGAAAAGGGCTACCAGATGCCCGCTTTCGATATTTCGGCCGTCCGGGCAAAGACCCATGCGGAGCCTGTGTGGGTGCACTTCGGCGCGGGCAATATCTTCCGGGCGTTTCCGGCGGCGCTGCTGAACGACGCGCTGAATTCCGGCAAATATGACCGGGGCGTCATCGTGGCCGAGAGCTTTGACTATGAGATCATCGACAAGGCCTATCGTCCCTATGATAACCTTTCTCTGCTGGTCTCCCTGCAATCCACCGGCACCATCGAAAAGAAGGTGGTGGCTTCCGTGACCGAGAGCCTGAAGGCCGATTACCAGTTTGAGGACTGGGGCCGCCTGGTGGAGATTTTCCGCCAGCCCTCCCTGCAAATGATCTCCTTCACCATCACCGAAAAGGGCTACAGCGTCAATCCCGCCGACCTGGAGCGAGGCCTGACGCCCGTGCTGGCCATGGGTAAGGTGGCGGCCCTGCTGCTGGAGCGCTACAAGGCCGGTGCGCTGCCGCTGACGGTGCAGTCCATGGACAACTGCTCTCACAATGGCGACAAGGTCAAGGCCGGCGTGATGCAGTACGTAAACAAGTGGGTGGAGCAGGGCCTGGCCCCCGCCGGATTCCTGGCGTACGTGCAGGACGAAACGAAGATCACCTTCCCCTGGTCGATGATCGATAAGATCACCCCCCGTCCTCACGAAAAGGTGCAGGCCATGCTGGCCGCCGACGGCTTTGAGGATTACAATACCCTGCAAACCGAGAAGCACACTTTCACCGCTCCCTTTGTCAACGCGGAGGAGACCCAGTATCTCGTGATCGAGGATCACTATACCAACGGCCGTCCCCCCCTGGAGCTGGGCGGCGTGATGTATACCGACCGTAAGACGGTGGACATGGTAGAGACTATGAAGGTCACCACCTGCCTGAACCCCCTGCATACCGCCATGTCCATCTATGGCTGCATGCTGGGATACACTCTGATCTCCGCCGAAATGGCCGACCACGATATCCGCAGCTTCATCCAGAAGCTTGGCTATATTGAGGCCATGCCCGTGGTCACCGATCCCGGTGTGCTGAATCCCTATGAGTTCATCGGCGCGGTGCTGAACCGCCGCCTGCCCAATCCCTTCATGCCCGATGCCCCCCAGCGCATCGCCATGGATACCAGTCAGAAGCTGCCCATCCGCTTCGGCGAGACCCTGCGCAAGTATCAGGAGCGGGGCCTGGACAAATCCAATCTGGTGCTCATCCCCCTGACCCTGGCGGGCTACGCCCGGTATCTGCGGGGCATCGATGACAATGGCGCACCCTTCGAGCCGTCCCCCGACCCCCTGCTTGCCGAGCTTCAGCAAATCGTGGCGGGCCTGGAGGTAAGGGAGGGGGAGCAGAACTTCACCTGCCTGCATGACCTCTTCTCCCGCACGGATGTTTTCGGCGTCGACCTGTACGCCATGGGCCTGGGCGATCAGATCGAGGGCATGACCAAGGAACTCTACGCCGGCCCTGGCGCCGTCCGCTGCACCCTGCACAAATACGTGGAAGCAAGATAAAACTTTCAAAATGAAGCGGCCAACCCACCCGGATAGGCCGCTTCAACATCAGACAAAAACAGCAGAGCGCCGATAATGGACGCTCTGCTGTTTCGTGTGCGCCCGGTGAGCGCACGTTCTGTAGGGTGAAAGCCCCGAAGTCGCCCGGTAGCGGGAAGATTTAGCCAAAGGCAAGGGTGTCCGCCGTGAGGCGGGATCTGAAGGAAGCCGGATTTTAGGGGTTGAAAGGCCCCCCTAAAGGGCAAAACTCTGGCCTGACGAACAGAAATTGCATACAAGGCCGTAAATGAGGGTGAGTTTGCGTGACAAAACGAAGCCCAGTAGGGTAACAAAAAACACCGTATTGCTACGATGTTTTTCTGTTATTCATATTCTTTTTGAGATGCTGACAGACTAAAATTTACATAATACAATGCTCAAGTATTGGTTTCTTCATCTTTGAATAATAAATGATGTGCTGAATTGTTTCTTTAACCTGTTCTACTCCAATTTCTTTTTCATCATTTCCGCAGTCAATACCTAAAACACGCTTAATATTGTATTCTAACCACTCCAATCTGCCGTTATTGCAGTCATATAATGTTTCCCAATCTATGGGCATTTCCCCACCGGCATTTTTATATCCTTGCAAAAAAGCTTGAAATAATTGAAAATCAATTTTGCAATCTTCATATCCCGACCAACACAATGCCAATTCAAACAATTCCATAAACGGATTGTTATAAGATAAACACTCTAAATCAATAATGCGATAATCATTCCCATTCCAGAGAACATTTTTGCAGTCCATATCGTTATGACAGATTGACACGATAGGGGGTAGT
>CAKTIM010000006.1 GCA_934565795.1 uncultured Oscillospiraceae bacterium | reverse complement strand
AAACGCCACCTGATCGAGTGCTTCTTCAATAAACTCAAAGTTTTTCGCAGGGTCGCTACACGCTATGATAAGCTCGCTGTGTCCTTTCTTGCGTTTGTCCACCTTGCTTCCATTTGGATTTTGTTGAAATAATACAAGAATACTTCGTTTTCAGATACGTTCTAAATCGGCAAGAGCTGTGAGCGAGAGATTTTTCGGCCAATCGAGGTATCGAAAGCGGCGGAATACTGTATGTATTTCCCGTTTTCGATACCGAAGAGTGGACGTAAAAGATCCGCTCACAGCCGCAGACGATTTATTCAGAGCTTCCTTAACAAAAATATAAGAATTGTCCTGCTCCTTTCGGCTTGTATTGCAGGCGGGGGTGTGGTAAAATAGGGTAAAAATAGCACAAAAGGAACAATTGATATGAAAAAATCCATTGCGCAGAAAAAGGCCCTGGAGGAGGGAACTGCCGCAGGCCAGGGGAAGGAGAAGCGCCCGCAGACTGCCAAGGGGCAGAAGGCGCACCCGGTCGCGGCGGCGACGGCCTGCGTTCCCTTTGCGGCGATCTGGTATGTGTGCAAAAATGTCCTGCCGGGCTACAGCTTTACGGCGCTGGTGTGCCTGTGCATCATCGGTGTGATCCTGTTTTACGGCTTTATGCCTCTGGTGGGGCGGGTGCTGCCCCGGTTCGCGCGGGTGTGCACCATCGTGTTCACCCTGGCGCTGATCTGCGGGCTGATTTTATTCGGCATCACGGAGTATTATATCATCCGGGCCAGCTACGGCACGCCGGAAAACCAGGTGGATTACCTGGTGGTGCTGGGGGCGAAGGTGCGCAAGGACGGGCCATCGGTATCGCTGTGGGATCGGATTTATGAGACGGTCAGCTATCTGAACGCCCACCCGGACACCATCGCCATCGTCTCCGGCGGCCAGGGCGAGGACGAACCGATCACCGAGGCAAAGAGCATGCACGACGAGCTGGTGAAGCTGGGCATCCCAGAGAGCCGGATCTGGATGGAGGAAAGAGCCACCTCCACCGACGAAAACCTGCGCTACAGCCTGGAGCTGATCGAGGAAAAAACCGGCCAGCGGCCCCAGAAGCTGGGGGTGCTCTCCAGCGAGTATCACCTGTTCCGCGCCAGCCTGATGGCCAAGAAGCTGGGCATCGAGTTCGTGGGCGTCCCGGCAAAGACGACCAAGATCACCCAGCTGATCAACCACGCCATGCGGGAGGTCGCGGGCGTGTGGCATTTCTATATTTTTGGGAGGTAGAACCATGATTCAGAAAATGGATGCGGATTATGCCTGGGAGAAAACGGCGCAGCTGCTGGCCATCGATTCCCCCAGCGGCTTTACGGATCGCGCCGCCGCATGGGTGCGCGACGAATTTGAAAAGTTGGGCTTTCCGGCGGTCATCACCGCCAAGGGCGGCGTGCTGGCGGATCTGGGCGGCAGCGACGAACAGGACGCGCTGCTGCTGGAGGCCCACACCGATACCCTGGGCGGCATGGTGGCCCAGATCAAGAGCAGCGGCTGCCTGAAGCTGACCAATCTGGGCGGCATGAACGCCAACAACGCGGAGACGGAAAACGTCCGCGTCTACACCCGCTCCGGCAAGGTATACGAGGGCACCTGCCAGCTCCACGACCCCAGCATCCACGTCAACGGCGGCTACAACGACGCCAAGCGCAGCTGGGACAGTGTGGAGATCGTGCTGGATGAAAACGTCAGCTCCGCCGACGAGACCCGCGCCCTGGGAATTGAGGTGGGGGACATTGTGTGCTTTGATCCCCGCACCCGCCGCACCGCCTCCGGCTACCTCAAGAGCCGCTTCCTGGATGATAAGCTCAGCGTGGGGATCCTGCTGGGCCTGGCCAAATACCTGAAGGACAACGGCATCACCCCCGCCCGCCGGGTGTACGCCCACATTACGGTGTACGAGGAGGTGGGCCACGGCGGCTGCGCCAGCGTGCCCCAGGGCGTCACCGAGGCCATCTCCGTGGACATGGGCTGCGTGGGCGACGGTCTGACCTGCACCGAGCGGCAGGTATCCATCTGCGCCAAGGATTCCGGCGGCCCCTACAGCTATCAGGTGGTGGGCAGGCTGATCGAGGCGGCGAAGAAAACCGGCGCGGATTATGCCGTGGATGTTTATCCCCACTACGGCTCCGACGTGGAGGCGACCCTGCACGCCGGCTACGATATCCGCCACGGCCTGATCGGCGCGGGCGTCTTTGCCAGCCACGGCTACGAGCGCAGCCACATCGACGGGGTATACAACACCCTCAAGGTGCTGTGCGGCTATCTGGATGTGTGAGGCGCACTATATTCCGTAGAGAATCTCCCCATTTCACCGATGGCGAAATGGGGAGATTTTGTACGTATGGGGAGATTATTCGGCGGTTTTTTCGGCCTGGAGAGCAGCCCGTTCGGCCTGGAGCTGCGACTTGGTTTTGGTGAAGCGCTCCAGAATGGGGATCAGCATCAGGCAAACGAAGGCTGCGGTGAAGCCGCCGTTATACAGGCAGTAGCCGCCGTGGAGCAGGGGAACGGAGGTGACCAGGGTATAGTGCATCATGGCGGCGAAGAAGCCGTATTCCCAGCCGTATTTCCGGGAGATGGGGCTGAGGCCATTGGCGTAGCACAGGCCGACCATGATGGACTGGGCATTGATCACATTGGCAAAGCTGCCGCCGATGGCCGTGGAGAAGCCCTGGAACAGCCAGGAGGCCGCCACGTAGCCCACCATAATGGGCAGAACGCTCAGCGGGTGAGAGCCGGAGCCGCAGCACGAAAGCATGCAGAAGATGATGCCAAGGGTAACACCGTTGAAGCTGCCGCCGATCAGATTATAGTAGCCCAGGATGAACAGGCCGTATACGCCCACGTTCATCAGAAAGGCTGCCTTGCCGTAGACGGCGGCGAAATTGTTGGCCTCCTCCTTGTCCAGCATCAGGTTCCAGTAGTCTTTCGGCTTACAGCCCATGGCAAGGGCGACAATCACCAGAATGCCGAATACCGCAATGCAGAATGCGTTCACCGTCAGCCGGGAGGCGACCTTCAGCGTCTCGGCGGCGGGGGCGGCGGGCAGGTCGACGCCCATGGTCTTATACAGCACCGCCTGGAGGAAGAACGCGGCCATGCCCACGGGCAGAGCGGCGTTATACAGGGAGTAGCCCTTGTGCACCTTGGGGGAGTGGGCCAGACCGGCGGGCAGGAAGAAGCCCAGCGCCACGCCCACCGCCAGGCCCAGCGCCACGCCGGACAGACGGAAGCCCACAGCCTCGGCGTGGGGATAGCGCACCATCAGCTCCGTGATCAGCGGGGCCAGGCCGGTGGAGAACAGCATGGCGTTCACATTGCTGCCCAGCTTCTCCCGCTTGACCAGGCTGTACAGGACGACGCCCAGAATGCTGGGCCACATGTTCAGCACATTGATGCCCCAGGAGGTGAAGCCCACCGTCAGCAGGAAGGCCAGGTTGGATACATTGTTGGCCGGAGCGTCCAGCAGCACATACAGCGCCAGACACAGCAGCGACACCAGTCCCATGTTCAGGAACGTGGCCGAATAGCCGCCCACGGCGAAATAGTTGGTGGATATCTTGCTGGGCTGGCTGATGATTTTCCACAGGCCGGTGAGCATCCCCGCGCGGTCGGGCATCACCAGCGCCGCGATCAGAAAGGCGGCGGTGAAATAGCCGAACAGCACCTTTAAGAAATCGCTCTCAGAGAGTTGATTCAATTTTTTCATCCATGCATTCCGCCCTTTCTATTTAAAATCAGGCCTTTTCAGCGGCTTCCACCACATGCTTCATCAGCACGGAGGTGGTCACGCTGCCCACGCCGCCGGGGACGGGGGTGATGGCGTCCACAATCGGCTCCACCTCGGCGAACTTTGCGTCGCCCGCGATGCCGCCCAGGCCGCCCTTGGCGTTGGGCTTGTTTTCATCCCAGTTGATCGAGACATCGATAACGACCTGGCCGGGGCGAACGAAGTCGGCGGTCAGAGAGTTGAGCACACCGGCGGCGGACACGATGATGTCGGCCTTCTTGCAGATTTCGGCGGTATTCACGGTCTTGGTGTGGCACACGGTGACGGTGGCGTTCTTGCCCATCAGCATCATGGCGGCGGGCTTGCCCACCACCAGGGAGCGGCCGATCACCACGGCGTTCTTGCCCTTGCAGTCGATGCCGTAGAAATCCAGGATCTCCATGCAGGCGGCGGGGGTGCAGGGGGCGTAGCCCAGATCCAGGCCCTCGAACACACCGGCGTTGGACATGTGAGTCATGCAATCCACGTCCTTGCTGGGCAGCAGGCGGTTGCAGATTTCGTTCTGGTCGGCCTTCAGGTGCTTGGGCAGGGGACGGAACATGAGCACGCCATGGATATTTGCGTCGGCATTCACCTCGTCGATGGCGGCGATCACCTGCTCCTTGGTGGCGTCGGCGGGCAGGACGTAATTCTTGACCGCCACGCCCACCAGCTCGGCGCGCTTGGTGGCGCCCTTTTCATAGCTCAGGTCGGAGGGGTTCTCGCCCACGCGGATGATGCCCAGGGTGGGCACGATGCCCTTTTCCCGCAGGGCGGCGGTACGGGTTTGCAGATTGGCATTCAGGGCATCGGTAACTTCCTTGCCCAGCAGCAGTTTGGCCATTGGTATGATCCTCCTAAAATATTATTGGTTGAAGTTGGCGCGCACCGCAGCGAAAATTTCGTCGGCCTTGGCGCAGTAGGTATTCAGCATGGTGTTTGCCTTGTCGTTTAGCTCCTGAGCCTTTTCCCGGTTTTTCAGGCTCTTGGTGTTGATGAACACGTTCAGCGAGGCAGCCTGAAGCGCAGCCTTGCAGCACACCGCGCCACAGCCCGCATCGGAGACGGCCAGACGGCTGCCCTTGGCGGCAAACACAGCGATGGCATCAATGGCCTGGCAGCACAGCTCCATGATATGCATAGGCACGGCGCAGGCGGTGATGGTGGCGTCCTCCAGAATGGCGTCCCGGTTGGGATCATCCTTAGGGATGCCGTAGGCTTTGGCCAGGGGCACGAAGCCCTTGTCGTCGGCCTCCACCTGATCCAGCAGCTGCTTCTGCAGGTCATCACAGGTGGCTTTCAGGGCGATGATCTCCGCCTCTACGTCGGCGTACTTCTTCTTGCAGACGGTGAGGGAGCCGACCATGTTGCCCAGGGCGGTGCCGATGGCACCCACCAGCGCCGCCGCGCCGCCGCCGCCGGGAGCGGGAGCGTTGGAGGCCAGCACCTCTACAAAGGTGCGGCAGGATTCCATTGTCATATCCATTGGGGTATTTCTCCTTTATGTGTATTTCTTTTTGAATGTCCAGAAGCCCTAGCTCACCGATGGGGGAACCGGCAGCAACCCGGAGCAGCCCATCCGGGCTGCTAGCTCCCCCATCGGGGAGCCAAGAGAAAGTTGATAATACTAAAAAGACAGGCGGCGGAAGCCGCCTGTCTTTGCAGGTGAATTTTAGAACAGGCCGGAGATCTTGCCGGTCTCGTCCACGTCGATGCGCTCGGCGGCGGGAACCTTGGGCAGGCCGGGCATGGTCATGATCTCGCCGGTGAGGGCAACCAGGAAGCCAGCGCCAGCGGAGACCTTGACGTTGCGCACGGTGACGGTGAAGCCGGTGGGTGCGCCCAGCTTGGTCTGATCGTCGGTGAAGGAATACTGGGTCTTGGCCATGCAGATGGGCATCTTGTCGTAGCCCAGCTCGGTCAGGGTCTTGATCTGCTTCTCGGCATTGGCGGTGAAGCTCACGCCGTCGCCGTGGTAAATCTTCTTGACAATGGCCTCGATCTTCTCCTTGATGGTCAGATCCAGGTCGTAGGAGAAGGTGAAATCATTGGGCTGCTCGCACAGGCGGATAACCTCCTTGCCCAGCTCGATGCCGCCTTCGCCGCCCTTGCCCCAAACCTCGGACAGAGCAACGTTGACGCCCAGCTCCTTGCACTTCTTCTCCACCAGAGCCAGCTCGGCCTCGGTATCCTGGGGGAAGCGGTTGATGGCGACCACGCAGGGCAGCTTGTAAACCTTGGTGATGTTCTCCACGTGCCGCAGCAGGTTGGGCAGACCCTTCTCCAGAGCCTCCAGGTTCTCGTTGCCGGTCTCAGCCTTGGGCACACCGCCGTTGTACTTCAGGGCGCGGACGGTGGCGACCAGCACCACGCAGCTGGGCTTCAGGCCGGCCATGCGGCACTTGATGTCCAGGAACTTCTCAGCGCCCAAGTCAGCACCGAAGCCAGCCTCGGTGATGGTGTAGTCGCTGAGCTTCAGGGCGATCTTGGTGGCGGTGACGGAGTTGCAGCCGTGGGCAATGTTGGCGAACGGGCCGCCGTGGACAAAGGCGGGGGTGTGCTCCAGAGTCTGAACCAGGTTGGGCTTCAGCGCGTCCTTCAGCAGGGCAGCCATTGCGCCCTGGGCGTGCAGGTCGCCGGCGGTGACGGGCTTGCCGTCCCGGGTGTAGGCGACCACCAGGCGGGCCAGGCGGGCCTTCAGGTCGTTGACATCGGAGGCCAGGCACAGCACTGCCATGACCTCGGAGGCCACGGTGATATCATAGCCGTCCTCGCGGGGCATGCCGTTGGTCTTGCCGCCCAGACCGTCCACCACGAAGCGGAGCTGACGGTCGTTCATATCGACGCAGCGGCGCCATACGATCTGGCGGGGGTCGATGTTTAGGGCGTTGCCCTGGTAGATGTGGTTATCCAGCATGGCGGCCAGCAGGTTGTTGGCAGCGCCGATGGCGTGGAAGTCGCCGGTAAAGTGCAGGTTGATGTCCTCCATGGGGACGACCTGCGCATAGCCGCCGCCGGCAGCGCCGCCCTTGACGCCGAACACGGGGCCGAGGGAAGGCTCGCGCAGCGCGACCAGAACATTCTTACCCAATTTGCGCATGCCATCTGCCAGACCGACTGTGGTCGTGGTCTTGCCCTCGCCGGCGGGGGTGGGGTTGATGGCGGTGACCAGCACCAGCTTGCCGTTGGGCTTGTCGGCCATATCCTTGAGGATATTGTAGTCGACCTTGGCCTTGTACTTGCCGTACTGCTCCAGATACTTCTCGTCTACACCGGCGGTCTTGGCGATCTCGGTGATGGGGAGCATTGTGGTCTCCTGCGCAATTTCGATGTCAGATTTGAATCCCATGTTAATCATTCTCCTTGTATTCTGATTTTGGTGCCCTGCCGTCGGAATGGCTCAGGCACATACAGGACTTATGCGGCTGACCGTCGGAATGGCTCACCGCACGAGTTGGGTATATCGGTACTCATGTACCGATAATAGGATAGCACCGACCCATGGCAATGTCAAGCTTTTTCAGGCAAAAATCGCCCCATTATTCTGAAATGGAATGGACAAAATTCCCATCTCCGATGGCTCCGCTCCCCCTGCCGCCCGGATGGCTGGGGCACAAAATGGGGAGAAAAAACGTCTCTTTTCCACGATACTGAACATAATGTTCGGAAACAAATGGGAATAAATGTACATTCATCACCAAATTCAAGGCGCAAACAGCGCCATGGACAGCTAAAAGCCGCAAAAACCCATGCCCATTTCGCATAGTACAGGAATAGCACGAATCCATCAGGCAGCACTGCCCTGCCGGGAGATTCACACAAGCGCCAGAATGTCTGACTGGATGGCCTCCACGCTGCGCATCTGGCCGTTGCGGCAGCATTCGATTTCCTGCCAGCCCAGGCGGCGGCTGCAATATTCAGCGGCCAGGCGGCTGCGGCGCAGGTAGGCCAGATTCCCCTCGTGGATGTCCTTTTTGCTCTCGTCGCCCTGGTAGCGGCCGGTCATCAGCCGCTGGCTCACCGCCGGGTCAACGCTGAGGTACACCACCAGGTCAGGGGAGGGGATGCCCAGCAGGTGATATTCAAAGTCGAAAAGCCAGGCCAGGAAGGCGTCCCACTGCTCCTGGGGGAGCTTGCTGCACTGGTGCACGGCATTGGAGGTGGTGTAGCGGTCGGCTACCACAATGCCGCCGCCCTGGTAAAAGTCGCCCCAATCCCGCTTGAAGGAGGCGAAGCGATCCACGGCATAGAACGTAGAGGCGGCATAGGCGTTGACATCCTGCGGATCCTTTCCAAACTGGCCGGACAGATACATTTTTACCAGCGCGGAGGAGTCGGAGGCGTAGTCCGGGAAGGAGACCTTGCGCACCGGCGCGCCTCTGAAAGCCAGATTCTTTGCCAGCTCCGCCGCCTGGGTGCCCTTGCCGCTGCCGTCCAGCCCCTCGATTACGATCAGTTTTCCCATGTCCACCGCTTCTTTCCTTTGGCGTTTGGCAGTATCATATCATACTTTTCCCCGTATGGCAAATGAATTTGAAAACGGGGATTTGTACAATTGCACAAAAATAAATGCCCCAATTTTAGGGGCAGAAACCGCAAAAGTTGGACTTTACAGGTTTTACGAAACATTACGAAACATCGGTGGGATTGAAAGTAAGAAATCCAATCCATTAATTTGACAGGCGTTTTTTCGGGAGAAAACAGCAAATACTTGCACCGAAATCAAAACTGTGATATGCTGAGGATGCCAATTTATATTGTATAGGAGGCACAGCGATGATTACAAAATGGGTTTCCGGGTGCCCGTATAAGCTGGATGCGGTGGTGCAGGAGGTGCCCGCCGTGGATCACGCCGAGGGGCTGACCGCCTGCGCCCTGGGAAACGGGCTGGAATTCACCAGAGCGCTGAAAGACAGCGACCGGGTCTACGGCCTGGGCGAAACTACCCGCGGCATCAACAAGCGGGGCAACCGGCTCATCAATTATAATTCGGACAATGCCCACCACCTGCCGGATACGGTGTCGCTGTATGGCGCGCACAATTTCATCATCGTCAGCGGGCAGGAGCACTGGGGCTTCTTCTTCGATACTCCCGCCAGAGTGATTTTTGACATTGATGTGACCACCCAGGGCATTCTCTCCGTCCAGTGCGACAGCGCCAATGTGGCGGTGTACAGCATCCGGGAGGACAGCGACAAGGCGGTGGCGGAAGCATTCCTGCGCATCATCGGCCGCAGCTATATCCCGCCCCTGTGGGCCTTCGGCTTTGGCCAGAGCCGCTGGGGCTACAAGACCAAGGCGGACTTCCGCGCCGTGGCCGACGGCTACCAGAAGCGGGGCATTCACCTGGACTACCTCTGCATGGACATCGACTATATGGATCGGTTCATCGACTTCACGTTCAGCCCCAAGAACTTCCCGGACTTCGACGACTTCTGCCGGGAGATGAAGGAGCGGGGCATCCGCATGGTTCCCATTGTGGACGCGGGCCTGAAGATCGAGCCGGGCAATCCGGTGTATGAGGAGGGCGTGGCCAAGAATTACTTCTGCAAGAATAAAGAGGGCAAGGACTTCCAGGCCGCCGTCTGGCCGGGGCTGACCCACTTCACTGATTTCTTCCAGCCGGAGGCGAGAGAGTGGTTCGGCAAGCAGTATGCCTTCTATACCGAGCAGGGCGTGGAGGGCTTCTGGAATGACATGAACGAGCCTGCCATCTTCTACAGCGAGTACACCTCCCGCCTGTCCAAGAAGGACTTCATCCCCGGCGGCGACGGCAATTATCAGTCCGGGGTCAATCTGGTGGACTATAAGAATTTCTATCACCAGATCGACGGCAAGACGGTGCTGCACCACGACGTGCACAACGCCTTCGGCTACCTGATGACCAGAAGCGCCGGCGAGCAGCTGGATAAGCTGATGGACAAGCGGTATCTGCTCTTCTCCCGCTCCAGCTACATCGGCGCGCACCGCTACGGCGGCATCTGGACGGGGGACAATACCTCCAGCTGGGAGAACCTGCGGATGGCGGTGCACCAGATGCCGTCGCTGAATATGTGCGGCTTCCTGTACATCGGCACGGACATCGGCGGCTTCGGCGGCAACTGCTCCCGGGAGCTGCTGCTGCGCTGGCTGGCCTTCGGCGTGTTCACACCTTTGATGCGCGACCACACCATGAAGGGCACCCGGCGGCAGGAATGCTACCGCTACTTCCGCAAGAAGGATTTCCGCACCATTATCAGCCTGCGCTACCGGCTGCTGCCCTATCTGTACTCCGAATATATGAAGGCCGCCGTCCGGGGCAAGCTCTATTTCCGGCCCCTAGCCTTTGACTTCCCGGAGGATCAGGAGGCGGCCCAGGTGGAGGATCAGCTGCTGGTGGGCGACAGCCTGATGATGACGCCCCTGGTGGAGAAGCGAAAGAACAAGCGTACCGTCTACCTGCCGGAGGACATGACCAAAGTGCTCTACGACGGCTCCTTCCACACCAGCCGCATGGAGAAGGGCTTCCATGAAATCCACGTCAGGCCCAATCAGGTGGTATTCTTCATCCGCAAGGACTGCATGGTGCCCATCGCCGAGGATGCAGAGCATGTTGAGCAGGTGGATCTGCAAACCGTCACCCTGCTGGGCGACGGCAACCAGTACGAGCAGTATCTGGACGACGGCCAGACCAAGCAGTACGGCGAGGAGCACATCCGCATTCTCACCAAATAACCAATCGGGCCTGCTGCCACGGCAGCAGGCCCGATAACATAACACCGCACAAAAGCTCCGCTGCTCCGCTGGCGGTGTTGTGCGGCGCTTTTTTACGCGCTTCCTGTGCAGAGCCTGCGCAGCACCAGCTTGAGCACGTCGCCGAAGCTCAGCCGTTCCACCGCCTCCGCTGCCACCAGCGGGAGCTGGATCAGCATTTTCTCATCGGAATAGACGGAGATGGTGCCGACCCGCTGACCCTTTTCCACCGGGGCGGGGACGGCTTGGGCCAGCTCCACCTTGGCGCTCAGGCTGGTGCGCTTGGCTTTGTCCACCAGAATCTCCCGGCGCTCCACCAGCTCCACCGGCACGCTGTCCTGCTTGCCCAGGTGCACCGCCACCGTGCGCCCCTCCTTCAGCCCCGGACGCACCACGGAGTAGTTGGCAAAGCCGTAGTCCAGCAGGGCCTTGCAGTCCGCCGTGCGCTTCTGGGAGCTTTCGCAGCCCATCACCACGGCGATCAGTTCCATGCCCTCCCGCTTGGCGGAGGCGGACAGGCAGTAGCCCGCGCCGGAGGTGTAGCCGGTTTTCAGGCCCGTGGCCCCGGAATAGAAGCGGATGAGCTTGTTGGTATTGGACAGGCCGAAGGCACCGTTTCGCACGGTATCCATCCAGATAGTGGTGTATTTTTTGATATCCGGGTGATTTTTCAGCAGCTCCCGGGACATCAGGGCAATGTCGTAGGCGCTGGTGCGGTGGTTGGCCGCCTCCGCGCCGTCGTCCAGGCCGGTGCAGTTGACGAAATGGGTATCCGCCATCCCCAGTGCCTCCGCCCGCTGGTTCATCTGCTCCACAAAGGCGCTTTCGCTCCCGGCCAGCAGCTCCGCCATGGCGCAGGCGCAGTCGTTGGCAGAGGAGACGGCGATGGATTTCAGCATGTCCGACACCGGCATGTTTTCGCCGACCTTCAGATAGATCTGGCTGCCCCCCTTGGCCGCTGCCGCCTCCGAGACGGTCACCTGGTCAGTCAGCCGGATTTTGCCGGAATCCAGCGCCTCCATGATCAGCAGCATGGTCATAACCTTGGTCACGCTGGCCGGGGCCAGACGCTCATGGCATTCCTTTTCGTAAAGCACCGTGCCGGTGGCCACATCCATCAGCAGGGCGCTTTTGGCATTCAGGTTCAGATCCACCGCCGCCGCCCGTCCGGGAAGCACCCCCAGCAGCAGCGCCAGAAACAGAAGCAGCGCCAGTACACGTTTCATGTTCACCCCTCCATTCTGCTTCGAGTGTATGAGGCCGGGGGGACAAAGATGATTCCCGCCCGGATTTCTTCCTTGACCGCTTGCCAATCCTTTGGTACAATAGGGAAAAATACGCGGGAGGCAAATTATGCGTGGAATTCCGTCGCTGATAACCGATATCCGAAAAAAGGTCTTTACCGAGGTGGCCAGGATGGCCTATTCCGGGGAGGATTATACCAAGGCAGAGGACTTGCCCTTTCTCATCGTCCCCGGCGACCAGCCGCTGCACCGGGAGTCCATCTTCCTGGAGCGGGCCATTGCCGGTGAGCGGGTACGGCTGGCCATGGGCCTTTCTGTGCGCAGCGTCCAGACCCGCAGCCTGATGACCGAGGGCATGGATCACGCCGCCATTGCCCGGCAGTATTACGAGCCGCCCCTGGTCAACATCATCCCCTACGCCTGCCATGCCTGCCCGGCCAATCGGTACTGGGTCACGGATGTGTGCCAGAACTGCCTGGCCGCCTCCTGTCAGCAGGTGTGCCCCCGGGAGGCCATCAGCTTCGTCAACGGCAAGAGCCGGATCGACCCGGCCAAATGCATCCGCTGCGGCAAGTGCGCCCAGGCCTGCCCCTATCACGCCATCGTCCACCTGGAGCGCCCCTGTCAGGCGGCCTGCGGCATGGACGCCATCAGCGTGGACGAGCACGGACGGGCGACCATCAATCAGGAAAAATGCGTGGCCTGCGGTCAGTGCCTGGTCAGCTGCCCCTTTGGCGCGATTGTGGACAAGGGCCAGATCTACCAGGTGGTGCGCTCTATCATGCAGGGCGACCGGGTGATCGCCATTCTCGCCCCCGCCTTTGCGCGGCAGTTCGGCAAGGATGTGACCATTGCAAAGCTGGCCTCCGCCCTGAAGCAGCTGGGCTTTGCGGACGTGGTGGAGGTGGCCATCGGCGCGGATATCTGCGCGGTGGAGGAGGCCAAGGACTTTGTGGAGAATGTGCCTGCCAATCAGCCCTTCATGGCCACCTCCTGCTGTCCGGCCTGGCATGCCATGGTGCACAAGCTCTTCCCCGCCCAGGCCAAGAACATCTCCATGACCCTGACCCCCATGGTCTACACCGCCCGCATGGTCAAGCGGGAGCAGCCGGATGCCAAGATCGTCTTTGTCGGCCCCTGCGCCGCCAAGAAGCTGGAGGCGATCCGGGAGAATATCCGCTCCGATGTGGACTTTGTGCTGACCTTCGAGGAGCTTCAGGGCATGTTCGAGGCAAAGGAGGTAAGCTTTGAGGCGCTGGAGGACTGCCCCGACGTGAAGGACGCCAGCACCGCCGCCGGGCGGGGCTTCGCCGTGGCCGGTGGCGTGGCGCAGGCGGTGGTGGATATCATCCACGAGCAATACCCGGATATGGAGATCAAGGTGGCCAACGCCGAGGGCCTGCGGGAATGCCGCAAGCTGATGAACCTGGCCAAGGCCGGAAAATACAATGGCTACCTGCTGGAGGGCATGGCCTGCCCCGGCGGCTGCATCGCAGGCGCGGGCACATTGCTCAGCCTGGATCAGGCGGCCAAGGGCGTGGCCATGGAGCAGAAGAACGCCGCCAGAAAGAACCCGCTGGAATCCGAATTCAGCGGCCTTGCCGAGGAGCTAAACGAGTTTTAATCCGTTCGGCCAAGCATAAAGGAGACGAGTTATCATCGCACAGAATCAATTTTCAGATCACCGGCCGGAGGAGAAGAACCATGCCTGGGCGGCATCCAGGCCGGGGCTGCGGCTCACCGCCGTGCTGGCAGGTGTGCTGGCCATTATCATTATTGCCGGGGCGCTGGTGCTCACGGGAGCGCTGGATACCCGGAAAATTGCCGAGGGGGTCAGCGTATCCGGCCTGCCCCTGGGCGGGCTGCGCAAGGCGCAGGCAGCCGCCGCGATCCGCCAAGCCTTCGACCCCGCGACCCATGATATCGTGCTCGCCATCCCCGGCAGCGAGCTTTGCCTGAGCCAGGCGCAGACCGGGGCGGCGCTGAATCTCCGCGCCCTGCTGGACGATGCCTTTGCCATCGAGGCGGGCAGCGTGGTGGAGCTGTCCCTGGCGCCCTACCTGAGCATGGACGAGGAGCGGCTTTACCGCACGATTGGGGAGCAGAGTGAGCAGCTGGACGGCACATATTGCCTGCCTTCGTTCACCCTGGAGGGGGATATCCCGCCGCTGGGCGAGGATCAGTGGGATCCCCAGGCAGCCATGCCCACCCTGGCCGTCACCCTGGGTACCCCCGGCTATACCATGGACGCCAACGCCGCCGTGGAGCTGATTTTTGCAGGGCTTTCCAATGGAAAATTTGAGATTGACCTGTCCGACGCCGTTACCGCCCAGGAGCCGCCCGCTCCCGACGCGCAGGAAATTTTGAAGGAGGTTTCCATTTTGCCGGTAAACGCCCAGATGGATCCGGCGACCAAAACGGTCACCCCCGGCTCCTACGGCCTGGGCTATGACGAAGAGAAGCTGGCGGCGCTGCTGGAGGATGCCGCCGACGGCCAGACCGTCCGCGTTACCCTGGAGCCGACAGCGCCGGAGGTGATGGGGCAGGAGGCCTATTTCCAGGATGTGCTGGGCTTCTGCCAGACGCCCCACGGCAGCAACGAGAAGCGCAACGCCAACCTGACCCTGGCTTGCCAGGCCCTCAACGGCGTGGTGCTCCAGCCGGGGCAGACCCTCTCCTACAACGAGACGCTGGGCCAGCGGACAAAGGAGGCGGGCTACCAGGAGGCCCCCGCCTATTCCGGCACCACTCTGGTGGATTCCCTGGGCGGCGGCATCTGTCAGGTGTCCTCCACGCTGTACCTCAGCGCGCTGTATGCCGAGCTGGAAATCGTGGATCGGGTCAGCCATGGCTACCCTGCCACCTACATGCCCGTGGGTCTGGACGCCACCGTCAGCTGGGGCGCGCCGGATCTGAAGATCCGAAACAACGGGGATTTCCCCATCAAGCTGGTGGCGGAGGTGCGGGACGATTTCGTCCGGGTGTGGATCATGGGCACCGAGACCAGAAGCTATTATGTCCGCATGGCCTACGGCAGCTCCACCGACGGCTACGCCCGCAGCTATTACTGCCGCTATGACAGGCAGACCCACGAGCTGCTTTCCAAAACGGAGGCAGCCCTCTCCGGCTACCTGTCCATCAGTACCCCCGTGGCGGGAGAGATCGGTAGCGAGGAGGCCTATGTCAACGGCAACGTCCGCGAGCAGCCCCCCTGCTCCCCCAGCGAGGAAACCCTGGAGGCGGCCAAAAATTATCAGGAACCGAATACAAGAGGATAAAATTCGTGGGCGCTGCGGCAAGGCAGCGCCCACGTTTTGCGATTACTGAATGACGGAGTTGGCCAGGAGAATGTCGCCGTACTGCACGGTCAGGGGGCACTTGGCGGCGATCTCGTCGGACAGAGCGTTGGTTTTTTCCGTGATATAGTCGGTGCGCACATACTGCTTCCACAGCAGGGTGCCGCCGGAGTAGTACATCACGTGGTAGCCATAGTTGGTCTTGACCAGGCCGGTGTCGCCCACCTGACGCTCCGGGTCGAAGCACCAGTCATTGAAGGCGGCCACCATTTCACCCTCGGTCACGCCCTCATACAGGCCGCCGTTCTGGTTGGAGCCGGGGTCGGCGGAGTGCTCATTGGCCAGGGCGGCGAAGCTGTCCTCGCTCTGGTCGCCGGCCAGGAATTCGTCCAGAATGGCCTGGGCCTGCTCCTTTGCGGCATCCCATGCCTCGTCGCTGAATTCCTCGGTGGAGATGTTGCTTCCGTCCGCCCCCTCGGGGTAGACCAAAATGTGGCGCACGTCCACGGACTTGGTGTCCTTGGTGATGTTGCTGGCGGTATAGCCGTCGATATGCTCGTCGAAGAAGGCCTCCAGCTCCTCGTCCGTCGGCTCAAACTGGCTGGCCATCTGGGCGTAGTAGCCGTTGGCCTTGTAGTAAAGCTCCATGAAGTAGACGTAATCCTCCAGCTCGGCAGCAGCGCCCAGGCTGGAATGGAGCATGGCGTCGCCGGAGGCGTAGCCGTTGGCCAGAGCGGTCTCCTCCAGCTCGGTAGCGGCGTTTTCCAGATTGCTACGCTGATCTGCGGTCAGCTCAAAGCCGTTGGCGTCCGCCTCGGCGGTCATGGCGCGGTAATTCATCCAGGAATTCAGCGCCCCCTCCAGGAAGAACTGCTGCCAGGTGCGGCTTTCCTCAGACAGGTTGCACACCTGGGTATCCAGCCCCTGGGTGACATCCAGGCCGAGATAGGCGGCGTAAGCGCCATACTGGGACATGAAGTTGCGGAATTCCATCCAGTAGTAAACCTGCAGCTGCCCCAGGGTCAGCTCATATTCCCCGGCGGTGGCCACGATCTTGTCCCGGGCGGCCACGGCAGCCTCATCCTCGGCGGTGTAGCTGCCCTTGCAGGTCACATCGTCCGGGTTGCCGTCGGCAGGAATGGTGGGGGCCTGGGTCGGCTCCGTCTCGGCCGCGGTTTCCTCGGCGGCAATGGTGACCTCGGTGATCTGCGCCTGTGTATCGTCGAGCGCCCAGCCGTTCCGGACGCCAAACAGTACACCCACCGCCAGAATCACCACGGCCACAGCAGCCACAACAACCAGCACCGTAGTGCCCGCCCGAAGCGTCTTTTTCGCCTCAGCATTATCCTTGCCGCAGCTGGGACAAACCGTACTGCCCTCCGGCAGCTCGGCATTGCAAAAAGTACAATGTTTCATTTCAGGGTTCCTTTCAAATTTGTTGGGTAAACTTTTCTTAGTCTACCACACTATCCCCATAAAAACAAGCACTTTCCCCCGGAAAAACAAATATACACAATTTGTTTATTTTTCCCCTGAACGAGGCCGCCCAAAGCCATTCCAAAAGCAGCCCGTTGAATGAAAGCAGAAAAAACACCTGAGCCTGTAGGGGTTGACAAATTTTGCAGCCCCCTACGGGGGCAGGGGCTTTGGGCTGCTTTCATGCAATTGACAGCTCAGGTCACCACGAAATTTAGCCTTGATTTGTGTCTGCAAAGAAAAGCATGGACAAATTGGGGATGCGGGTGTATAATATCTATAGTTAGCGTATGCTAACTATAGATCCAGAAAGGAGATCTTACAATGAAAACATTGGTGTTGCTGCGCCATGGGCAGAGTGCGTGGAATTTGGAAAACCGCTTTACCGGCTGGACGGATGTAGACCTGACCCCCCAGGGGGTCGAGGAGGCCAAGGCTGCCGGGCGGCTGATGAAGGAGCAAGGCCTTCATTTTGATCTGGCGTATACATCCTATCTGAAGCGGGCCAATCACACCCTTGCCCTGGCGCTGGGTGAAATGGGTGAGAGCGATATTCCCGTGGTGCGCAGTTGGAAGCTGAACGAGCGGCACTACGGCGCTCTGCAGGGGCTGAACAAGGCTGAGACCGCAAGAAAGTACGGCGAGGAGCAGGTGCATATCTGGCGGCGCTCCTTTGACGTGCAGCCCCCCGCTCTGACGCCGGAGGATGACCGCAGCCCGGCCCGGCAGCCCCTTTATGCCGACGTGCCCGCCCAGGAGCTGCCGCTGACGGAAAGCCTGAAGGACACCATTGCACGGGTGATCCCCTACTTCCAGCAGACCATTGCGCCGCAGATGGAGGCGGGGAAGCACATTCTCATCGCCGCCCACGGCAATTCCCTGCGGGCCATGGTGATGTACTTTGACCACCTCAGCCAGGAGGCCATCACCGGGGTGAACATCCCCACCGGCGTCCCGCTGGTATATGAATTTGACGACTCCGGCAACGCTCTTCGCCACTACTACCTGGGCGACGCTGCCGCCATCGAAGCCAAAATGAACGCCGTCGCCGCCCAGGGGAAGGCAAAATAAAGCATCCCTGACGGCGCGATGTGCACCCGAAAAATCGCAGCTGCCGGTTCTGGCCGGCAGCTGCGATTGTTACTCATTCATTTGCACCCGCGGCAGCTTTTGCAGCAGCCGCGGCATTTTTTCTTTCTCGGGCGAAAAAGCAGCCACAGGAAATACCCGGCAATGGGCGCAAGCAGCGCATAATCCGCAAGGCTCATACCAGCCACCCGCCGATCTGATACACCAGGAAAGCCGCCAGCCAGGCGACCGCGCACTGGGCAATCACCACCGCCACCGTTTTTGTCCGGGAGCCAAGCTCCCGCTTGATGGTGGCAACCGCCGCCACGCAGGGGGTGTAGAGCAGGCAGAACGTCAGAAAGCTGGCGGCGGAGCGGGCGTCAAACAGCATGTGCAGCGCCTGCTGGAGCTGCTCGGTGCTGACGCCCAGAATCACCCCAAAGGTGCTGACCACCGCCTCCTTGGCCGTAAAGCCGGAGACCAGCGCCGTCACCATCCGCCAGTCCCCAAAGCCCAGCGGGGCAAACACCGGCGAGACCAGCAGCCCCAGCCTGGCCAGGATGCTGTCCGTGCTGTCGGCCACCACATTCAGCTTCAGATCAAAGGTTTGCAGGAACCAGATGATCACCGTGGCCATAAAGATCACGGTAAAGGCGCGGGTCAAAAAGTCCTCCGCCTTTTCCCACATCAGCAGCAGGACGCTCTTGGCCGAAGGGAAGCGATAATTAGGCAGCTCCATCACAAAGGGGACGGGATTACCCCGGAACAGCGTGCTCTTGAGCAGCAGTGCCATCAGAATTCCCACCACCATGCCGCCAAAGTACAGCGCGATCATCACCGGCAGATCCCAGCCGGGGAAAAAGGCGGCGGCAAACAGAGTATAAATGGGAATCTTGGCGGAGCAGCTCATAAACGGCGTGAGCAAGATGGTCATTTTCCGATCCCGATTGCTGGACAGGGTGCGGGTGGCCATAATGGCCGGCACCGAGCAGCCGAAGCCGATGAGCATGGGCACAAAGCTGCGCCCGGACAGGCCGATCTTCCGCAGGAGCTTGTCCATCACAAAGGCCACCCGCGCCATATAGCCGGAATCCTCCAGAATGGACAGGAAGAAGAACAGGGTAACAATGATGGGCAGGAAGCTCAGCACACTGCCCACTCCCGCAAAGATACCGTCGATGATCAGGCTGTGCACCACGGGGTTGATGCCATAGCTGGTCAGGCCCCGGTCGGCCAGCATGGTCAGGCCGTCCACCGCGTAGGCCATCACGTCCGATAAAAAAGCACCGATCACATTGAACGTCAGGTAGAACACCAGCCCCATGATGGCGGCAAACAGGGGCAGCGCCAGATAGCGGTTGGTCAGCACCCGGTCGATTTTCACGCTGCGGCGGTGCTCCCTGCTTTCGGATGCCTTGGTCACGCAGGCGTCGCAGACGCCCTCAATAAAGTTATAGCGCATATCCGCCAGGGCCGCGTTGCGATCCAGGCCGGTATCGGACTCCATTTCAATGATGGAGTGCTCGATCAGCTCCTTCTCGTTCTGGTTCAGCTGGAGCAGCTCATAAAAATCCTGCTCTCCCTCGATCAGCTTGGTCGCGGCAAAGCGGCGGGACAGCCGCGCCCGCTGGGCATGATCCTCAATGATGTGGCACACGGCATGGATGCAGCGGTGCACCGGGCCGTCCGGGCAAAAATCCTGCACCTTGGGGAGCACCCGGTTTTCAGCGGTGTTCAGCAGAATATCCACCAGCTCGGAGATGCCCTCATTCTTCGCCGCGCTGATAGGCACCACCGGGACGCCCAGGGCGTCGCTCAGCTTCTGCACATCGATGCTGCCGCCGTTGCCGGTCAGCTCGTCCATCATGTTCAGGGCGATCACGGTAGGCACTCTCAGGGTCAGCAGCTGTAGGGTCAGGTAGAGGTTGCGCTCGATATTGGTGGCATCCACAATGTTCAGAATGGCGTCGGGGTTGGATTTCAGAATAAAATCCCGGGTAACGATCTCCTCCTGGGTGTAGGGCCGGATGGAATAGATGCCCGGCAAATCCACCACCTGATGCGCCGTCCCCCGGATGGTGCCCACCTTTTGATCCACGGTGACGCCGGGGAAATTGCCCACATGCTGATTGGCCCCGGTGAGGGCATTGAACAGGGTGGTTTTTCCGCAGTTCTGGTTTCCCGCCAGTGCAAAAATCATGCCCGCTCCTCCTTCAGAGTGATCCTGGCCGCATCCTCCCGGCGAATGGTCAGTTCATACCCCCGCACCTGAATCTGGATGGGGTCGCCCATGGGCGCGACCTTGCGCAGCGTCACTTTGGTGCCGGGGATCAGCCCCATATCCAGGAGCCGAAGCCGCAGTGCTCCCTCGCCGCCCACTTGGGCAATGGTGCCGGACTGGCCAACCTTCAAATCGTCAATGGTCATAAGCAGCGCTCCTTTTCTTTCTGGAGCCATTATAAAGCACAGACCTCATTTTCGCAACAGGAAAGTGTGCAATTAGCTATTGCTAACCATAATTTTCCAACCTTTTACCGCGTTTGTTTGTGATTTCTTTTCCTCGCTGAAATGCCCCCGCAGGGATGTCCCTGCGGGGGCAGCTGTTTATCGGCCGTATTCGCTCAGCGGCTGCATGTCGAAGTCCAGCACCCGGTATTGGGCGATAAGGGCCTCCGCCGCCTCCTGGGTGATGGATTCGTAGCGGAAGAAGCTGTAATCATTGGGGTCGATGCGCTGTTCCCACTGCCCGGTCGCCAGGTTCATCCGCAGCTTGGTGTAAATTTCCGTCTTGGTGCTGTTTGTAAAATCAAAATACTGTGTCGGGCCGATGTCCATTTCATCGACGGTGTATACATCCTTGATGACACCGTTTTCACACAGGTAGCTGCCGAACCAGAGCGCCACCTCCTGCACGGCGGGATTTTCGACGCTGGGAAGCATTTTGACGACCTGCCAGATCATCCCGGTGCTTTTATTTCGGATGATGGTCTCCGCCTGGCCGTCGCCGTCCCAGTCGCTGATGCAGTATTCCAGGTTGGCCGCGTCGGTGTAATCCGCCAAAATGTGCCGCACATAGGCTTCAATGCTGCCCGCGTACTCCGCCGGGGGCGACCAGCGCGCCCCGTCCCAGGTTCTGAACCCCAGGGCAAAGGAGCGCCGCTTGGTTTTCTGATCCGGCTCCGGCTGGGGGAAATCCGCCCGCATGGCCTCCGCCGCGTCCCGATCCACGGGCTGGGGCGCGATGGTATAGTCAAAGCAGTCGGCGATTTGCTGGGCCAGCTCCCGGGTCATGGGTGGGGCCGGATCGTCGGGCGTACTGGACACCGGCAGCTCGTTCTCCGTGGAGATGTAGATCGTCCCGTCCGGCCGCTGGCAAAAAATGGCCAGGGCGTTGTCCCAGGTCGCCAGCACCACCTGCGTACCGTCCGCCGTGGTGTAATCCCACTGCTCCCAGGCATCTATATCCCCCACGACGAAGAAATAGGGAAAGAGATAGCCGTCATTGGCATAGACGAAGCTGACGACCCGCTCCTCCTGCTCCTCCGGCAGGCAGAAGGAAAACTCCACGCTGAAGGAACCTTCCGGGAAGAAGTACCCAGCCATCCGCCGGGTCTGTCCGCTGCGAACCAGGCGGGGAATCTGCAAAGCCTTATAAAGCATTCCCTCCTCCCAGTCGCTGAAATAAACCGGCTGGCCCAGGGGCTTTAAGTGGTATTTATCAAGGATCGCCTGGAAGGCATCCAGCATTTCAAAGGTATAGCAGTCGTAATTCTGGAAGAAATTCTCCGGCACGCCGGATTCGTTGAAATTGTTCACCTGGGCCAGCGTCCTGTCCTGGTCGTAGCCCTCCTTGAAGCTTTCCCACTCCCGCAGGGCCTGCTGCTCCGCCTGGCCCGCGTGGGGGCTGAGCAGGCTCCGGGTCTCCTCCGTCTCGCAGTAGGGCGTGCCGTCGGCATCATACTGCCAATCCTGAATGGTGATGGTTCGCACCCTCAAGTCCTGGAGCCGCAGCACATACAGCACCGTGCAGCCCACCAGCAGCAGCGCCACGGCAATGATCGCCGCAATCAGCAGCATGCGTTTCCTGGGCATCCGTCTTTGCTTTCGGGCGGAATGGGCCGCCACGACATAGGCATCCCGGATGCCTCCGATGGTTTCCAATAAATCCATGGCGTTCATTGCAGTCCCTCCTTTTCCAGGTGCGCCGCCAGCTTCTTCCGCAGGCGGAACAGGATGGTGGTCACCTTGCTCTGGGAATAGCCGAACCGGGCGCTGATGTCCTCAATGCTGTCCAGATACCAGTAGCGGCACACGAAGATATCCCGCTGGGTTTCCGGCAGGGTATCCAGGAAACGGTTGATGGCGCGCAGCAGCTCCCGGCGCTCCACCTCCCTTTCCGGCGACTGGCCGCCGGTCAGGCATTCGTCCAGCTCCTCCAGGCTCAGCGCCGCCTCACCCCCGCCCCGCTTCCGGGCGGCCCGGCGCTTCCACCGATCCAGGGAGATATTGCGGGTGATTTTTCCCAGGAAGGCGGAAAGAATGCCGGGACGCTTGGGCGGCATGGCATTCCAGGCGGCGAGATAGGTGTCGTTCACGCACTCCTGGGCATCCTCCCGGCTGGAGAGGATATTGTCCGCAATGCGGTAGCAGTAATTCCCATACTTCGCCGCCGTCTGCGCAATGGCCGCTTCCGACCGGGCAAAGTAAAGGTCAATGATCTGGTTGTCCTCCATATGTCAGCTTCTCCTTTTTATTGCTTCTACCCATCCAGTAGAAATCGGGAGGAAAATATTGCAGGGGTGGGGGAAATTTTTTTGCAAGGTTTTTACCTCCCCTGAAAGATGCAAATCAATAGCAGCAGAATTCGCAATTTCCCGGTGAACCCAATAGAATTAAAACATCTTGAGCCCGTAGGGGTCGGCAATTTGTCGACCCTCAACCTCGCGGTTCCGATAGCAGTAAGGACGAACGTATAACGAAAAAGGATACATCCCCAAGCTTCCCTGTGGGGGAAGCTGTCGCCGCAGCGACTGAAGAGGGCACTCAGGTGATGGTTTTGAGAGAGATTTGGTTGAAAAGGTAGACGGTTAAACACTTTGAGTCCGTAGGGGCGGATATTAGCCGCCCGAAACCTATCGGTTTCGATAGCAGTCCGTTGAACGGGAGCAGGCAAAACGACTGAGTCCGTAGGGGTCGGCAATTTGTCGACCCGAAATCTGACGGGATTGAGCGTTTCGTCTATACATCTCAGTTTCGTTACCTTTCGGGCGGCTGGTATCCGCCCCTACGGGTGGGTGCGTCCCATTCAACGTACCCTTTAAGAAAATCCTACTGCGGTAGGCCCTCTTCAGTCAGCCCTACGGGCTGCCAGCTTCCCCGGGGAAGCTTTTGGAGGTAGCCTTTGGCTGCTTCCATTCAACGGGGTGCTATCGAAGCCGTGACATTGCGGGGCGGCAGATTGCCGCCCCCTACGGATTTTTACCTTTGATTTGCACCCAAGGGAAGCTTTTGGAGGGCGCTAAGAGACGCACCAAAATCATAGCAAATCCTGCCTCGAAATGCAACCGGGCGGAGGGTGAGATGCAATTCGTCACCCGGAAACGACAATTCGTCACCGAAATGTACTACTCGGCGTTTTTTATGATATGATAGGCAGCGAGGTGAGGAACCAATGAAAAAGAAAAAATACAACGTGTTCACCAATGTGGCTTTTATGGTGAACAGGGCCTGGCACAGCAGCAGGCGGGCGGTGCCGACCTGCCTTACGCTGGCAGTGCAGACCGTGGGCGGCGCGGTGGCGCAAATGCTGGTGGCTCCCATGATCCTGCAGGTGATCGAATCCGGCGGAAGTCTGGGACAGCTGCTGGGACGCATCGGAATTTTCGTATTGCTGCTCATTGTCACGAAGGGCGGCAGCGGATATCTGAAGATGAATTCCGTGTTTTTTTACGTAACGGTACGAACAAGCATTCTGCTGGCGTTGGATCAAAAGCGGTCAATGACCTCCTATCCCAATCTGCTTTCCACAAAGTTTCTGGAGTTCAGCAGCCAGGCCGTCCAGGCGACCAGCAGCAACCGCGCCGCGGCGGAGGCGATCTGGGACACCCTGAGCGCGCTGACGGCCAATGTTCTGGGCTTCGGCATCTACCTTGCGCTGCTGTCCGGCCTGAATTTCTGGCTGGCGGCGGCGACCACCGTCATTTCCGTTCTGGGCTTTTTCTTCAGCCTGCGGATGAACCGCTGGGCCTTTGACCACCGGGAGGAGGAGGCACAGGCGGAGGAAGCGCTGAAATACGGCGTCAATCTGCTCTCCGACCGAAAGTATGCCAAGGATCTGCGGATCTTCGGCATGCAGCAGTGGGTGGAGGCGCTGTGGCGCAAGAGCTACCGCCTTTACAGCGACTTCCTCCAGAAGAAGGAGCATCACCTGCTGTGGGCGGAGCTGGCCGACGCGGTGCTGAGCCTGCTGCGCAACGGTCTTGCGTATTTTGTGCTGATCTCCATGGCGCTGCGCGGGGAGATCACGGCGGCGGAATTCCTGCTGTACTTCTCCGCTGTCACCGGCTTCACCGCCTGGGTAACGGGCATTTTGCAGCAGTGCTCCACCCTGCACCGGCAGAGCATCGAGCTTTCCAAGCTGCGGGAATTCCTGGATTGGGAGGAGCCCTTCCGCTTTGAGGGCGGCAAGCCCCTGCCCGCCGCGCCCTATGAGTTCCGGCTGGAGGATGTGTCCTTCCGCTACCCGGAGGCCGACCACGACACCATTTCCCATCTGAGCCTTACCCTGCACGCTGGGGAGAAGCTGGCGATCGTGGGCCTGAACGGCGCGGGCAAAACCACCTTCATCAAGCTTCTGGCAGGCTTCCTTGACCCGACCCAGGGGCGGGTGACGCTGAACGGCATCGATGTGCGGGAATTTAACCGCCGGGATTATTATTCGCTCTTTGCCGCGGTGTTCCAGGATTTCTCCATCCTGGCCGCCACCGTGCGGGAGAATGTGACCCAGAGCTGGGATGGCTGCGACGAGGAGAAGCTCCGCTGGAGCCTGGAGGAGGCCGGACTGTGGGACAGAATGCAGCGTCTGCCCAAAAAGCTGGAGACCCAGGTCACCCGGGAGCTCTATGAGGACGGCGTCGAATTCTCCGGCGGCGAAACCCAGCGGCTGATGCTGGCCCGGGTGCTGTACCGGGGCAGCCCGGCACTGCTGCTGGATGAGCCGACGGCAGCCCTGGATCCCATCGCGGAAAACGAGATCTACCAGAAATACAACGAAATGACCGCAGGCAAAACGGCGGTGTTCATCTCCCACCGGCTGGCCTCCACCCGGTTCTGCGACCGCATTGTCTACTTTGAAAACGGCCGGATCGCCGAGGAGGGCACCCACGACGCGCTGATGCAGCAGGGCGGAAAATACGCCGAGCTGTTTGCGGTGCAGAGCAAATACTATCAGGAGGATGCAGAAAATGGCTGACAAGAAAATTTCATTCCGCGTTGTTCTTGACCGTCAGGTCAGGGCCATGAAGCTCTGGCAGAAGGCCGCGCCGCAGCTGCTTCCCTCCGTCGCGCTTTCGCAGCTCTTTGCCAGCGTCACGCCGCTGGCGGCCGTATACCTGTCCGGCCGGATCCTGAACGCGCTGATCTCCGGCGCGGCTGCCCGGGAGGTCTGGATGCTGGTGGCGATCGCGCTGGCGGTCACCGCCGGAGTTGCCGCCATGTCCGCCGCACTGACGCACTGGAAGCAAGGGCAGTGGGAGGGCGCCTACTGGCTGTCACGGAAGCTGCTGGCGGACAAACGGGCCAGCATGGATTTCCCGGACGCCGACAGCCAGCGGGTGGAGGATCTGGAGGCGCAGATCCTGGAAAATTCCAACATGGCCAGCTGGGGACTTCTGCGAGTCATCCACGATTTTCAAAGCTTTTGCTCCGCCGCGTCTTCCATCCTGCTGGGCGGCGCCATGTCTGTGGGACTGTTCCTGCACAGCACAACACACACGGGCTTTGCCGCGCTGAACAGCCCCCTGCTGATGGTGCTGATGGCGGCAACCATGGTGGCCGCCGACCTGCTCTCGGCAAAGCTGGAGGGCAACGCCGAAACGGCATGGATTGGCTATGCCGAAAAAGGGCGGCTGGGCAACCGCATGTTTTCCGCCTACGGCTTCTTTGGGGAGGACAGGAAGCGGGCGCTGGACATTCGGATCTACCGTCAGGAAAAAATCTCCGGCCACTATTGCAGCCAGCATAACTTTACCGACAAGTCCGAGATTTCCCTGTACCTCCAGGGAAAGGGCGGCCTGCTGCTGATCGGCGCGCAGGCGGTTGAGGCTGTGGTGGTGGGGGCCATCTACCTGTTTGTGTGCCTGAAGGCCTGGGCGGGCGCGTTTCCCATTGGCTCCGCGACCCAGTACATCGGAGCCGTGACCCAGGCGTTTACCGGCGTCGGTACCATGCTGGTCACGCTGAGCGCCATCCGCGCCAATGCCGCCGGGTTCCTGCCGTATACCTATGAATATCTGGATATTCCGAATGCCATGTACCAGGGCAGCCTGACCACCGAAAAGCGGGCCGACCGCAAATACGAGGTGGAATTCCGGGATGTCTCTTTCCGCTACCCCGGCGCGCAGGAGTACGCCCTGCGCCACGTAAATATGAAGTTCCAGGTCGGGCGGCGGCTGGCTGTGGTGGGCATGAACGGCAGCGGCAAAACCACCTTCATCAAGCTCCTGTGCCGCCTGTATGACCCCACCGAGGGACAGATCCTGCTCAACGGCATCGATATCCGCAAATACCGCTACCAGGAATACATGGACATTTTCTCCATCGTTTTCCAGGATTTCCAGCTGTTTGCCATGCCGCTGGGAGAAAACGTGGCCACAAAGGCGGACTACGACCGCGCACGGGCCACCCAATGCCTGCGCCAGGCGGGCTTCGGCGAGCGGCTGGAGACCATGGGGCTGGATACCCACCTGTACAAGACGCTGGATAAGCAGGGCGTGGAGGTCTCCGGCGGCGAGGCCCAGAAGATCGCCATTGCCCGGGCGCTCTACAAGGACGCGCCCTTCATCATCCTGGATGAGCCGACGGCGGCCCTTGACCCCATCGCCGAGGCGGAAATCTACGAGAAATTTGACGAGATCGCCGGTGACAAAACCGCCATCTATATCAGCCACCGCCTGTCCAGCTGCAAATTCTGCGACGAAATCGCGGTATTCGACGCCGGTCAGGTCATCCAGCAGGGCACCCACCAGCAGCTCCTGGCCGACACAGCGGGCAAATACCACGAGCTTTGGAATGCCCAGGCGCAGTATTACACAAAGGAAGCCTGATTTCTTCACCAGGGGCCGATGGCAGCATCGGCCCCTGGGTTGTTTTGGTACGAAGAATATGGAACTTTTGCTGCTGCGCCCTTGCATTTGGGGGTGGTATTTGCTATGATGGGACTGCCTGATTTCAGAAAATGAGAGGAGCCTTTCCATGTTTCAGCTGCTTCTGATCATCATTTACCTGTCCTTCATCAGCCTGGGGCTGCCGGATTCGCTGCTGGGGGCCGCCTGGCCCACCATGTATCCCCAGCTGGCGGTGCCCGTCTCCTATGCGGGGATCATCTCCCTGATCATCGCCGCCGGGACTGTGGTTTCCAGTCTGCAAAGCGACCGGCTGACCCGGCGGTTCGGCACCGGGCGGGTCACCGCCTTCAGCGTGGCCACCACGGCGGTGGCGCTGTTCGGCTTCTCCGTCAGCAGCCGGTTCTGGCAGCTGTGCCTGTGGGCGATCCCCTACGGGCTGGGGGCGGGCAGCGTGGATGCCTCGCTGAATAACTATGTGGCCCTGCACTACAAGAGCAAGCACATGAGCTGGCTGCACTGCATGTGGGGCGTGGGTGCCTCCGCCGGGCCGTACATCATGGGCTTTGTAATGACCCATGGCGGCAGCTGGAGCGGCGGCTACCGCAGCATTGCCCTGATCCAGATCGTGCTGACCGCCATCCTCTTTTGCAGCCTGCCCCTGTGGAAGGGCCGCCCCCAGGTCACGGACAATGCCGGGAACCAGGTGGAGGCCAAGCCTCTCTCCCTCCGGCAGGTGCTGAAGATTCGGGGTGTAAAGCAGGTGCTGGTCTGCTTTTTCTGCTACTGCGCCCTGGAGCAGACCACCGGCCTGTGGGCCAGCAGCTATCTGACGCTGCACAAGGGCGTCAGCCCGGAGACGGCGGCAGGCTTTGCCAGCATGTTCTTTTTGGGCATCACCGCCGGCCGGGCGCTCAGCGGTTTTCTGACCATGCGGCTCAGCGACGTGCAGATGATTCGCCTGGGCCAGGGGCTGATCGGCGGCGGCATTGTGATCCTGCTGCTGCCTTTGGGGGCTGCCGCCTCTCTGGTGGGCTTCGTTATCATCGGCCTGGGCTGCGCGCCGGTATACCCCTGCATCATCCATTCCACCCCGGCGCACTTCGGCGCGGATAAATCCCAGGCCATCATCGGCATTCAGATGGCCTGCGCCTACGTGGGCACCTGCCTGATGCCGCCCCTGTTTGGCCTGATTGCCAACCACATTGGCGTTTCACTTCTTCCCTGGTATCTGGTTGCGATTCTGGCGCTGATGATCGTCATGCACGAGCTGCTGATCCGGGCGGTGGCGGTAAAGGAAAGCCCCGCCTGCTGATTTTGATTCTATTGAAAGGAAACGATGAAAATGGAACAAATATGGCACACCCTGTACAGCGAGGCAAAAAAGGTATTGAAGCCCCGCAGAGTCTCGGAGATCGTGGAGACCGCCGGTGTGGCTGCCGCTATTGAGTCCGTGTCCGGGAAAATCTACGTGGGCGTATGCGTGGATAGCTCCTGCACCCTGGGCATCTGCGCCGAGCGCAACGCCATCTTCAATATGCTGACCAACGGCGAGGACGCCATGAAGCGGGTGGTAGCCGTGAACTGGGACGGCAAGGTGCTTGCCCCCTGCGGCGCCTGCCGGGAGCTGATGACCCAGCTGATGCCCCAGGACTACCGCAGCATTGAAGTAATGACGGATTATGAAAAGGAGGAAATCGTCACCCTGGGCGAGCTGACCCCGCGGTGGTGGATTTAATGAGCTTATGTTGAATTTTGCATTGCCCACCGCCCAGGATCAGGAGGATGTGCTGGGCTTTTATCGGGAATTTGAGCAGTCCGGCGGCTCCTGTATCGGCATGGGCGGCTATGCGGACTTTGACCGCTGGCTCACCGGCATGCACAACCGTCACACGGGGCGGAACCTGCCGGAGGGATATGTGAGAGAAAATTTTTACCTGTGCCGTGAGAACGGGGCTTTGGTGGGGGTATTCAGCCTGAAATTTGAACTGACGGACTATCTGCTCCATTTTGGCGGCCACGTCGGCTACGCGGTGCGCCCCTCCTGCCGGAACCGGGGGCTTGCCACCGGGATGCTGCGGCAGGGAATGGAGATTGCCAGAGGCTTTGGCTTTGACCGGCTGCTGTGCGTCTGTGACGACGACAATTATGCCTCCGAAAAAGGTGATCGTGAAAAACGGCGGCGTACTGGGAAATGAGCTGTATGACCCGGAGGAGGCCGTCACCGTCAAGCGGTACTGGATCACGCTGTGAAAATGCCCGCAGGCTGTAAAAACCGGCCTGCGGGCGTTTTCTGTCTTGATTCCGTGGTATTCGTCTGATAAAATAGGGGAAAAAGAGAGAAAAGAGGGGCACGTATGTTTTCCAATCGGGACTTGAAGCGGATGATCGTGCCGCTTTTCCTGGAGCAGCTGCTGATGGCGCTGGTGGGGATTGCGGATGTGTTTGTGATCGGCTACGTGGGGGAGGCGGCGGTATCCGGCGTGTCGCTGGTCAATGCCTTCAACACCATTTTCATCAATCTGTTTACCGCCCTGGCCTCCGGCGGCGCGGTGGTCATCAGCCAGTACATCGGCAGGCAGGAGCAGGAGCGGGCCGGAATGGCCGCCAGCCAGCTATTGACAGCCTCGGTGCTCTGCTCCGTGGTGATCTCCGCAGCGGTGCTGCTGACCAATACCCAGCTGATGCGGCTGATGTTCGGCCAGGTGGAGCCGGAGGTGCTGGAGGCCTGCGTCACCTATCTGCGCATTTCCGCCTATTCCTATCCGGCCCTGGCCGTATACAACGCCGGGGCAGCGCTGTACCGCAGCTTCGGCAAGACCAGCACCACCATGTATATTTCCATCATTGCCAACATTATCAATGTGGTTGGCAACTGCATCGGCGTGTTTGCCATGCATGCGGGGGTGGCCGGGGTGGC
The DNA here is from genome assembly GCA_934565795.1 of uncultured Oscillospiraceae bacterium. Classification (GTDB taxonomy): domain Bacteria; phylum Bacillota; class Clostridia; order Oscillospirales; family Oscillospiraceae; genus Faecousia. Next base: position 96,482 of record CAKTIM010000006.1, on the reverse strand, counting down.
CTGGCCGTCGCTGATTGCCCGTGCCTTCTCCGCCGTAGTCATTACGGTGCTGTGCTTCTCCAAATCAAATCCCGTTCGGTATCTGAAGCAGTGGGTTTTCCGCCTGAACGGAGCCATGCAGAAGCAGATTCTGCGCATTGCCATTCCCAACGGTGTGGAGAGCGGCATCTTCCAGCTGGTAAAGGTGGCACTGTCCAGCGTGGCCGCCCTGTTCGGTACCTATCAGATCGCGGCCAACGGCATGGCCCAGAGCATCTGGTCGATGGCGGCGCTGGTATGCGTGGCCATGGGGCCGGTGTATATTACGGTGATCGGTCAGTGCATGGGAGCCGGAGACACGGAGCAGGCGGAGCTGTACTTCAAGAAGCTGACCAAAATCGCCCTGCTTCTGGCCATTGGCTGGAACGCCCTGGTATTTGCCGCCACGCCGGTTCTGATGCGCTTTTCCGCCCTGGAGCCGGAGACCAAGCGGCTGACCATCCTGCTTGGTGCTGATCCACAACATCTTCAACGCTGTGGCCTTCCCCCTGACTGACCCGCTGGGCAAAGGCCTGCGGGCCACGGGCGACGTGAAATTCACCACTGCCATCTCCCTGTTTACCACAATCGGAGTGCGGCTGGTGTTCTCCGTGCTCTTTGCCATTGTACTGAACCTGGGCGTGGTGGGCATTGCCTTTGCCATGTGCCTGGACTGGAGCGTCCGGGGCATCATCTTCTGGCTGCGCTTCAAGGGCGGGAAGTGGAAGCAATACAAGGTGATTTGACCAACACGGATAAGGGTGCGCCGCAAAATGCAGCGCACCCTTGTTCTTTCACCGCCCGTCGGAGAGAACCGCGGGTCAGCTTTCAATATACTGATAGTTCTTCAGCCTCCGGCCCATCAGAAGACAGTGGGCCGTGCCTGCCACGCCCAGGATGCCCATCACCATGGCCGCGCCGGAGCCTTTGCCGATACCAAACAGCGCCGCCAGCACCGGGCTTGCGCCATGGGCCGCCATGACCGGCTCGCACACCTGATCCACCAGGAAGCCGCCCAGAAACAGGCCGATGGGGATGGTGAAGAACTGGAAGGTATTGCGGCAGGCATATACCCGCCCCTGCAGCTCCACCGGGATGGCGGTGCGCATCACCACGTCCAGATTGGCGTCCATCACCGGCACAAATATCCAGCCGACGATCTGCCCCGCATACCACACCCAGGGGCTGCGGGAGAACGCAAAGAGGAAATTGGCGGTGCCCATGGAAAACAGCATGGTCAGGTAGACCACCCGCACCCGGTTCTTCGGCTTGGGCAGCACCGACACCAGCAGGCTTCCGAAAATCATGGCCACGCCGGAGCAGGAGGTCACATAGCCCAGCACCTGGGTGCCGCCCCTGGAATTGGGCAGCACATAGCCCGGCAGGGTGGCGTCCACGGCGGAGGCGATCAGATTGATCCCGGCCATAAAGAGGATCAGCGTCAGGATCATGGGATTCCGCTTTAAAAACACCAGGCCGCCCTTTGCCAGCTTCAGCACGCTCTCACTGCTCTGGTTAGCCTGCCTGGGGATCCGAACCAGAAGCAGCAGGGCCAGGAATGCAATGACAAAGCTCCCCAGATCCACCGCGATCACCAGCTCCAGCCCGGCGAAGCTGTACAGCGCCGTGGCAATCAGCGGGTTCATAATGGAGATCAGCGACCGGGACAGGGAACGAAGCCCGCTGGTTTTCTGGTAGTCCTCCGGCGGGATGATCAGCGTCATGGCCACGCTGGAGGCGGGCTGCTGCACCGTATTCATCAGGCCGGACAGCACGTTCAGCAGATACAGGTGCCACACCGCCAGCGTCCCCGCGCGGTAGAGCACCAGCGTCACCACCGTGCACACCGCCGCGAAGCTGTCGCACAGCAGCATCAGCTTCTTTTTGTCAAAGCGATCCGTCAGTGCTCCGGCAAAAATGCTCATCAGCACATAGGGCGCGTAAGAGCAGATGGTCAGCGCCGCCGTGCTCAGGGCCGAGCCGGTTTGTTCGTACAGCCACAGCGTCAGGGCGTAGCCGGTCAGGCTGCTGCCCAGCTGGGAAAGGCTCTGGGTCGACCAGAGAATCAGGAAATCCTTCAACCGATTATTATATTTTTTCATCACTTTGCTCCTTCATATGAATATCATGTTCATTCCGAAGCAAAGTCCGAGGAGATCAGGGGCAGAGCTGCCTCATTTCTCCATGCAGTCTCCCCAGACTCTGCATGGAGCATTGACAATGGCAAGAAACATGGCGTCCTCCTTGGTTCCTATTAATTTGTTTACAGCAAAAGCTGCTACTGCATCTTCTTGTATTCCGTGCCCCAGCGCTCCATGGCGACGATGATGGGGCGCATGGATTCGCCCAGCTCGGACAGGGCGTACTCCACCCGGGGCGGTACCTCCGGGTAGACGGTGCGGGTGACGATGCCGTCGGCCTCCATGGAGCGCAGGCTGTCCGTCAGCACCTTCTGGCTGATGCCCTCCAAATCCTTTTTCAGCTCATTGAACCGCCAGGGGCGGGTCATGAGATTGCGTATAATCAGCAGCTTCCACTTGCTTCCGATCAGCGACACCGTGGTCGCCACCGGGCAGGCGGGCATCTCTTCCTTGGTCAGCATATAAGCATACTCCAATCATTGTGTTATATTCGATATATAACATAGGTTTCTCATTTTGTCAAGAGTCACCTTTTTGTGACTGGGTAATAGAAAAGTGCGTACTTTTTTTGATGCCGGAAATGCCTTACAATAAGCTTGCAAACAGGAAACCTGTTTGACGAGACGATTAGGAGGTAAATCAAATGGCTCTTTCCAATCTCGCCGACTGGAGCAGCAAGACACAGGCCGCGCCTGCGGCTGCCTGCGGCACCGCCTGCGGTGCTGGCGACCAGCCCGCCGGGAAGCCCACCGCCTGTGGCTCTGCCTGCGGCGCCGGTGACAAGCCCGTCGAAAAGCCCGCCGCCTGCGGTTCTGCCTGCGGCGCTGGCGACAAGCAGTAAAACGGGGTACGCTCCAAGAAACCGATCTTGGGGCGTATTTCCAAGGGAGCAGCCGCCGCTGTGCCTTCGGAAATGCGTCCCATCACAGCAAGGAGGATCACATGAAGCAATATTTTTCTTTTCAATGGCACATCACCGATGAATGTGACCAGCGGTGCAAGCACTGCTACATTTTTTCCGAAAACTGCAATAAAAGGCCGGACGCCATGTCCTGGCCGCAGATGCGCGACACCTTTTACAACTGCCTGGACTTCTGCCGGGTCTACGACCGGCTGCCCTACTTCTACATCACTGGCGGTGACCCGATCCTGCACCCGGATTTCTGGCGTCTGTGCGAGCTGATGAAGCAGCACGGCATTCCCTTTACCATTCTGGGCAACCCCTTCCATCTGACGGACGACGTTTGCCGCAGGCTGAAGGAATTCGGCTGCGAAAAATACCAGCTTTCCATCGACGGCCTGCGGCAGACCCACGACTGGTTCCGCAAGCCCGGAAGCTTTGACATAACGCTGGAGAAGATCGGCTGCATCAACCGGGCAGGCATCCGCAGCGTGGTGATGACCACCGTATCCGGCACAAACATCGACGAGGTGCCCGGCATCATCGACGCTGTTGTGGCGGCGGGTGCAAATGTCTTTGCATTCGCCCGTTACTGCCCCACCAGCGAGGAAAAGGATGTAGGCATCGAGCCGCTGCGTTACCGCAAGCTGCTCGCTGACTGCGATAAGAAATTCAAGGAATATGAGGCCGCAGGCTGCCAGACCTACTTCAACAAGAAAGATCACCTGTGGACGCTGTACGAGTACGAAACCGGGGCATTCAAAATTCCTGAAACCGTGGAGGACGGGGTCATTTACGGCGGCTGCAACTGCGGCAACTGCCACCTGACCATCCTCCCCACCGGGGACGTGTATGCTTGCCGCCGGGTACAGAACAGCAAGGTTGCCAACGTGTTCACCGACCGGCTGGCGGATGTCTGGGTATGCCAGATGGAACAGTACCGTGACTACACGAAATTCGAGAAGTGCAGCAAATGTGAGCTGCTGGCATTCTGCCGGGGCTGTCCCGCTGTGGCCAGCGGAAAAGGCGGAAATTTCTACGCCGCCGACCCGCAGTGCTGGAAGGAGATAAAGAACGATGCCTGATATTTTTGAAATCATCATGCACCGCCGTTCCATTCGGCGGTTTGCGCCGAAGCAAATTGAAGAAGCTGCCTTGCAGCAGATTTTGCAGGCCGGTTTGTATGCGCCCAGCGCAGGCGGTCGACAGGGTGTGATCTTCGCCGTCTGTCAGGACAAAGAGGTGAATGCGCGCCTCGGTAAGATCAAGCGGGCAAATTCCAATCCCCGCATGGCAACGGCAACGAGCTTCGTTTCCCGTGAGCAGCCCAGCATAGCAGATGATCCCAAGCTGACAAACGCCTTTTATGACGCTCCTACTGTCATCACTCTGTTCGCACCGAAAAACTTTCTGTTCTCCGTGGATGACTGTGCGGTTGCGGCGGAAAATATGATGCTGGCGGCGGATGCTCTGGGTATCGGCTCCTGCTATATCGGTCAGGGCTGGACGGCCTTTGACGATCCCTACGGACAGGAGATTTTGCGGCAGTGGAACATTCCCACCGACCGCTATGCCGTCATGCAGCTCCTTTTGGGCTATCCCCGTGAGGGCGACAAGCACCCCACCCCGAAGCCGCGGAAGGAAGGCCGCGTTATCCGTATTGGAGACACAACCAAATGAAAGAAATTCAAATCCAGGATCTGAAATTGAACCCTTTTACCCTTTTCGGTCAGGATTGGATGGCGCTGGCCGCCGGAAATGAAGCCGATGGCTGCAATGCCATGACCGTCTCCTGGGGACACCTCGGCGCTCTTTGGGAGCAGGATAGTCACCGAAACCGCCTGCCCACCGCCATCTGCTATGTGCGCCCCAGCCGTTACACAAAGGAATTTATGGACAAAGAGGCATGCTTTACCCTCTCCCATTTCCCGGAGCAGTACCGCAAGGCTCTCGGATACCTGGGCAGCCGCTCCGGGCGCAATGGCGACAAAATAAAGGCCGCCGGATTGACACCCGTATTTTCCAATGGTACCATTTATTTTGCGGAGGCGGATATGGTTTTTATCTGCCGCAAGCTCTATTCCGCTCAGCTGACGGAAAGCGGCTTTGAAAGCCGGGAGCTGGTGGACTTCAATTACCCGGATCGGGATTTTCATACCATGTATGTGGGTGAGATCATCAAAATTCTCAGGAAAGAAGAAACAACATGAATGCTGAAACCTGCCTGCAAAAGCTGAAGCTGTGCGGCGTGCTGTCCTTTGCCACTGTGGACAGCTCCGGTGCGCCGCAGATTCGGTGCGTCAGCGCCATCCACTATGAAAAGGATTCCCTGTATTTCTTTACGGCGCGGGGGAAGGCCTTCTGCGACGAGCTGCTCTCCGACGGACGGGTACAAATTCTTGCCTATACCCGGTTCAAGGAAATGATCCGCCTGTCCGGCAGGGCCGTTCCCGCTCAGGCGCAGGAGGAAAAAATCAATACGATTTTTTCCGAGCAGCCCTATCTTGCCAATGTGTACCCCGGCGAAACCCGAAGCATCGGCATTATCTTTGAGCTGAAAAACTTCACCATTGAATATTTCAATCTGGGCGTAAATCCCATTTTCCGGGAGGTCTATACCGTTGGACAGGCTGAAGCCCCAAAAAAGGGCTATCGGATCACGGATGCCTGCATTGGCTGCGGTACCTGCCTGGAGCACTGCCCGCAGGGGTGCATCGTTCCCGGAGAAAAATATACCATTCAGCCGGAGCACTGCCTCCACTGCGGCGCTTGCTACGAGCATTGCCCGGCAAAGGCGGTGGAAAAGCAATGAATCAATCTGAAAAGCGGGAATATCTCATCCGCGCCCTGCTCCGGGAGCGGCAGGAGGGCATGGAAATACCGGCCGATGAAACGCAGCAGCGCCTGCTGCTGCGGGGGCTGATGAATGTCCGCCCGCCACGGCGGATCGGGCAGGAATTCCTGGACATCCAGGATGCCTATTTGCGGCAGGCGACCGCCGAAAAGGGGATCACGGATGAAAACGAGCTGTCCCCCATTCAGCCGGGGCTGTATTTATGGCAGGGGGATATCACCACGCTGCGGTGCGACGCCATTGTAAACGCCGCCAACTCCGGGCTGACCGGGTGCTATGTGCCAAACCATCGGTGCATTGACAACGCCATCCACACCTACGCCGGGACGCAGCTGCGTCTGGCCTGCGAGGCGCTGATGGCGCGTCAGGGCTGCCCGGACCCAACCGGCAGGGCCAAGCTCACGCCGGGCTTCAATCTGCCCTGCAAGTACGTGCTGCACACCGTCGGCCCCATTGTTGGCGATCACGTGACGAAGCAGGATCGGGCGGCCCTGACCTCCTGCTACCGGGCCTGCCTGGAGCTGGCAGCGGCCCACGGCCTGGAAAGCGTGGCCTTCTGCTGCATCTCCACCGGGGAATTCCATTTCCCCAACGACGCGGCGGCGGAAATCGCGGTGCGGACGGTTAAGGAATTTTTATCTCAGGAAACCAGCGTAAAAAAGGTGATTTTTAATGTTTTCAAGGACATCGACTATACGATCTACCACCGACTTCTCACAGAAAATTGACCGGCTGCGCGCCGCGCTCCGTGATGCCGACGCCATCGTCATCGGCGCAGGCGCAGGGCTTTCCGCCTCTGCGGGCTTTGACTACAGCGGGGCGCGGTTTGAAGCCAACTTCTCTGACTTCTGGAAGAAATACGGCTTTACGGACATGTATTCCGGCGGCTTTTATCCCTTTCCCACCCAGGAGGAATTCTGGGCCTACTGGAGCCGCTACGTCTTTATCAACCGATACCAGGACCCGCCCAAGCCGGTGTACGACACTCTTTTGAAGCTGGTGAAGGGGCGGGACTACTTCGTCCTTACCACCAATGTGGATCACTGCTTCCAGAAGGCGGGCTTTGATAAAAAGCGTCTGTTTTACACCCAAGGGGACTATGGCCTGTTCCAGTGCAGCGCCCCCTGCTGCCAGGAAACCTGGGACAACGAGGCCGCCATCCGGCAGATGGTCGCCCGGCAGGAGAATATGCGCATCCCCTCGGAGCTGCTCCCCCTGTGCCCCCACTGCGGCCGCCCCCTGCGGATGAACCTCCGGGCCGACGACACCTTCGTCGAGGACACCGGCTGGCACCAGGCCGCCCGCCGCTGCGACGACTTCCTGCGCACCCGCGCCACCCAGCGCCTCCTTTTCCTGGAGCTGGGTGTAGGGTATAATACCCCCGGTATCATCAAATACCCCTTCTGGCGCATGACCATGCAAAACAAGGAAGCGACTTACGTCTGCCTGAACACAGGAGAAGCCTATGCTCCCAGAGAGATCGCAGACCAATCCATCTGTATCGGTGGGGATATCGGGGAAATTCTGAATCAATTGCTTAAATAGCCCCCTCGTTTGAAAAAGTTCCCCCTCCGTCTTGACATACCCGGTTATGGTAATATAATAAAGATAAGAGGCAGATGCCGGAAACATGAGGGCCAGACGCTACAGACGCAGAGCTGATTCCGAAAAACGGAGCGGCTCTGCGTCTTTTTTGAGAAGAAAGGATATGAAAATCATGGAGCTGAACAATGAATTGCAAACCCAGCGGCTGATCCTGCGGCGGTACCGGGAGACGGACTTGCAGGATCTGTACGAATACCTCTCCGACCCGGAGGTGGTGAAATTTGAGCCGTACAAGCCCATGACCATGGATGAGGTACGGGAGAATCTTGCCTGGCGGATGGGCACGGACGAGATGGTCGCCATCGAGTGCCAGGAAAATCACAAAATGATCGGCAATGTCTACCTGGGCAAGAGGGACTTTGATACCCTGGAGATGGGCTATGTGCTGAACCGGGCATACTGGGGCCGGGGCTATGCGGCTGAGAGCTGCCAGGCGCTGCTTACGCTGGCGTTCTCGCAGGGCATCCACCGCGTCTATGCGGAGTGCGACCCGGAAAATGCCGCCTCCTGGCGTCTTTTGGAGCGGCTGCAATTTTGCCGGGAGGGGCACCTGCGGCAAAACGTCTTTTTCTGGACGGACGCCCAGGGAAATCCGCTGTGGAAGGATACCTACGTATACGCCCGGCTGTGCGGCGAGTGTGGAAAGGAATAAGCATGAATATCTGGGATCTCATGGACGAGCGCTTTGGCAAGGACAATGTTCTTGCCCTGGCAACGCTGGAGGACGGCCTGCCCGCCGTGCGCTATGTGAACGCCTACTATGAGCGCGGCGCGTTTTATATCATCACTTATGCGCTGTCCGGCAAGATGGGTCAGCTGGCGGACTGCCCCCAGGCAGCGCTGGCCGGGGAGTGGTTCACCGGCCGGGGGATCGGAGAAAGCCTGGGCTGGTTCTGCAAGCCGGAAAACGCCGCCATCGCGGCAAAGCTGCGCGCTGCCTTCTCCCAATGGATCGACAACGGTCACAACAATTTTGCGGATGAAAACACCGTCATCCTGCGCATCACCCTTACACAAGCGGTTCTTCTGTCCCACGGAACCCGGTACGAATGGAGGAAGGAGCAATGACACCCATCGAAAAAATTGAAACGCCCCGGCTGCTGATTACCCAATTCCGCATGGACATGGCCGAGGCGGTGCATCTGAATTCTCTGGATGCGGACACCCGCCGGTTCGTGCCCGACGAGGTATTTGAAACGGTGGAGGAGGCAGCGGAAACGCTGGAATTTCTGATCCACTGCTACGCCTCCGGCGAGGGGCCCCAGGTCTACCCGGTGCTTTTGAAGGACGGCACCAACATCGGCTATGTCCAGGCCGTCCCACTGGAGGATGGCAGCTGGGAGGTGGGCTACCACATCGGCGGCCGCTACACCGGCCAGGGCTACGCCACGGAGGCGCTGCGGGCCTTTCTTCCCGTGGCCATGAACCAGTTGGGCATCACCCGGATCGCGGGCATCTGTCTTGCGGACAACCTGGCCTCCCGCAAAGTGATGGAGCACTGCGGCTTCACGCTTCAGTTCGACGGCCAGGGAATCTATGAGGACAAGGAGCAGCATATCAATAAATACCTGTTCCAGCTGTAGTTAACAAAACGCGGGCTGCCCCAGGTAACGGAGCAGTCCGCGTTGATTGCTTTTATGGGAGTATTCTCTTTTATGCGTCCAGATCGACCACCAGGCAGGGGCGGACGGCGTCGTTGTTATTCACCCAGTTGCCGCCGGTACCCACCTGACCGTTGGCATCGACAATCGCCTTGGCCGCGTCCGTCTCGCCGCCGGGGGAGCGGAGCCACCACCAGGCAAAGGAGGTGCGGGTGGCCGCATACGCCGTCAGGCTGGCCTTCCGGGCCTCGTTGTTTTCAAAGTACTGGTTCGCTTCGTCAATGCTCAGGCAGAACACCCGATCCATTGTGTCATTTCCGCCGGTTTTGTTGCCGTAGACGGAATCCGGCGTTTGATTTTCGATGTACATAATTGCCTTGCGCTCTTCAGAGGTAAATGCGTCATAGAGAAAATCATCGTTCAGCCATTCCCGCAGCTCGCTGGTCTCCCAGGTCACGGCGCACTGGACACTGTTGAACTGTGCGGCATCCAGGCAGTACTTGCTGATTACCAGCGCATAGTGATCCTCCACGTCCAGAACGATCCACTCAATCCGCTCCTCGCCGTTGGACAGGTTGTTGTCCTGCTCGTAGTGCCCCAGGAATACCGACTGCCCGACCTTTACCTTTGCACTTTTCGCCGAAGCGCTGCCCACAAAGCAGCCCACCAGCAGCAGGCAGCACAGCAGCAGACTTATCCTTTTTTTCATGTTGTTTTTCCTCCCGTCTTTGGTTTCGGTTCTTACAAGAAATATTATATTTTCTCCCCGCCTCATTGTCAACCCCCCAGCCACACGTCACCGTAGCATCTGCAATTTCCTGAATGATTCTGCCCTTGCCATACCAGACAAGTCCCGCTATAATAGAGAAAAAAGGAGGCGGCAGAATGGGGATGCACATTGCGATCTGTGACGATTCCGGGACGGATCGGGAGTATGTGGAGGAAATGGTGCAGCGGTGGATACGCACGCGCGGGCGGACGGCAAGGGTGTGTCAGTATTCCAGCGCGGAGAATTTCCTGTTCCGCGCCCCGGAGGACGGCGGGGCGGATATTCTGCTGCTGGACATTGAGATGGGGGCCATGGACGGCGTGACCCTGGCCAAGCGGCTGCGGCAGAGCAACGAGACCATGCAGATCGTCTTTATCACCGGCTACTCCGACTACATTGCGGAGGGGTATGAGGTATCGGCGCTCCACTATCTGATGAAGCCGGTGAACGAGCAGAAGCTCTTTTCCGTGCTGGATCGGGCGGCGGAGCGGCTTCAGCGGGATGAAAAGCTACTGCGCCTGGAGCTTTCCGGGGAGACGGTTTGCATCCCCATCTACTCCGTCCGTTACGCCGACGTGCAGGGCAACTACGTCAGCATCCACGCCGACCGGGCCTACACCGCCAAAATGACCCTGCGGGAGCTGGAAAGCAGCCTGGATAACCGCTTTTACCGAGTGGGGCGCTCGGCCATTGTGAATCTAACCCGGATCGCCCGGGTGACCCGGACGGAAATCACCCTCAGCGACGGCAGCGCCATTCCCCTCCCCAGGGGCGCATACGAGGGTGTCAACCGCGCCATCATCAACATGGAGTGAAGCTATGAAACGACTATCCAAACGGGTGGATCGGCAGATCGCCGCCTATCAGCGGGAGCTGATCGAGACCCACTATGCCGAGGTGGACAACATGTACCACCAGATGCGCGCCTGGCGGCACGATTTCCGCAGCCATATCCAGACCATGAAGGCCTACGCGGCCAAGGGAGATCTGGAAAGCGTCCGCCGCTATCTGGACGAGCTGGAGGCAGAGCTGCGCACCGTGGATACCGTTATCAAAACCGGCAACCCCATGACCGACGCCATCCTCAATTCCAAAATTTCCCTGGCAAAGGCCAGGGGCATCCGGGTCATGGCGGATGCCAGCATCCCGGTAAAGCTGAAGCTCTCGGAGATCGACCTGTGCTGCATTCTGGGTAACCTCTTTGACAACGCCATTGATGCCTCCATGGAGCTGCCGGAGCAGGAAAGGCTTATCCGGGTGTACATGGACATGAAGGGGAGCCAGCTATATATCTCCTTTACCAACTTCACCGCCGGGAAGAAGCTGCGCAAGGTGGGCAGCGTTTTCAAAACCACCAAGGGCGACGGTCACGGCTTCGGCCTGGAGCGAATTGATTCCATCGTCCAGCGGCTCCACGGCTACCTCAGCCGCGCCTCGGAGGACGGGGCGTTTACAACGGAAATACTGCTTCCTCAGGAATGAGCATGGAGCGCACCGCGTAAACAGTGCGCTCCAAATTTTAATTGGCCGATGGCCCCATTTCACTGTCATACCTGTGAATCTCCGCCAGGAACGCATCCGCATACCGCTGAGCCTTGGTGCTGCCCACGCCGCTGACTTGCAGGAATTCCTCCAGGTTTTGGGGATGCCTGCGGGCCATATCCTCCAGCGTGGCGTTGGAAAAGACGATGTAGGCAGGCATATGCTCCTGCCTTGCCAGGCGGAAGCGGAGATTTTTCAGCGCCGCATACAGTGCTTCATCAATGGGCTGCACCGGCGCGTCGGCGTAGGCAGCCGTCTTTTTCGCCTTTGGCTTGACCTGCACCTGCATGGAAACCGCCTGCTCTCCGCGCAGCACCGGGGCCGCCTTTTCCGTCGGGCTGACCGCCCGATGCTCCGGGTCGGCATACAGATAGCCCTGGGCCAGCAATCCTTCCGTCATCTGCCCCAGAGCGGTTTTTCCCACCCGGTGCAGTGCGCCGTATTCCGGCAGGCGATCCAGCCGGAGCTGGAGCACCCGGCTCTCCCGGCTGCCCAGCAGCACCCGCCGGAGGGCGACCAGGCCCAGAGAGTAGCCCAGAAGCTGCTGAATGTGGGCCGCGCAGCTCAATATCACCTTTGCCTCGCCGGTGATGTCCTGCGTCTCCAGCACCAGGTCACAGCTGCCGCAGTTGCCGCAGCGCGCTTCATGGCTCTGGCCGAAATAATCCAGGATATACCCGCGCAGGCAGCTCTGGGTCTTGCAGTAGCCCACCATCTGATCCAGCCGGATCAGATCCTGCTGCACCTGCTCCGGCGAGGCTGCCTCCTCCTCCGGCCCGCCCGGGTGGAGGATCAGGAATCTGGCCGTCTCCACATCCCCGGCGGAATAGAGCAGAATGCACTCCGCCGCCGCGCCGTCCCGTCCGGCTCTGCCCGCCTCCTGGTAGTAGTTTTCCAGGCTCTGGGGCATATTGTAATGAATGACGTAGGAGACGTTGGATTTATCGATGCCCATGCCAAAGGCGTTGGTGGCCACCATAACGGCCGCCCGGTCATAGAGGAAATCCTCCTGGTTGTCGTGGCGCTCCTGGTCGCTCAGACCCGCGTGATAGCGGGTGGCGGAAAAGCCGTTGGCACGCAGAAGCTCACACACCTTCTCCACATTTTTTCGGGTGGTGCAGTAGATGATGCCGGACTTTCCCCGGCGCTGGCGCACCAGCTCCAGGACGGCATCCGGCTTTTTGGGCGGATGGCGCACCTCGAAGCGGAGGTTGGGGCGGTCAAAGCCGGTGACCACCCGCAGTGGGTTTTGCAGCCCCAGGGTTTCCTCCACGTCCTGACGCACCCGCTCCGTGGCCGTGGCCGTAAAGGCGGACACCACCGGGCGGACGGGCAGGAGCCTCAGAAAATCCACGATTTTCAAATAGCTGGGCCGGAAATCCTGCCCCCATTGGGAGATGCAGTGCGCCTCGTCCACCGTCACCATGGAAACCGTGCGGCTTTGCACCGCCTCCAGAAAGCCGTCAGACAGCAGCCGCTCCGGGGCGACGTAGATGATCTTGTACATTCCCGCGCAGATGTTGCGGTACACCAGGCGAATCTGCTGCATCGTTAAGGAGCTGTTGACATAGGCGGCGGGCACCCCTACATCCTTCAGCGCCATCACCTGATCGTGCATCAGGGAAATCAGCGGGGAGACCACCAGCGTCACGCCGGGCAGCAGCAGCGCCGGGATCTGATAGCACAGGCTCTTTCCGCCCCCGGTGGGCATGACACCGAACACATCCCGCCCGGCCAGCTCCGCGTCGATCAGCGCCTCCTGCCCGCCCCGGAAGGCGGTGTAGCCGAATACACGGCGCAAAACGGATTCCTTCGTCTCCATGCTGCCCGCTCAGTCCAGTACGTACTTAGAGATCACCCGGCCCAGCAGGCCGATATCCACGCTGCCCTTCAGCTCAAAGGTCGCCGTAAAGCCATTGGAGAACATGATGAACAGCTCCGTATCCGCAAACAGCTCGGCAAAGCCAGGGGTTTGGATAGAAAAATACTGGATTTTGGAATAGGGCATGGAGCTGAAGGACTTCCGCTTGCCGGTGATGCCCTGCACATCAATGGCAATGATCCGCTTGTTGGTAAACACCAGCTGGTCGCGCACCGTCTGGAACGCCATGACCACTTCCTCGCCCTCGATCAAAAGCCCCATCACATCATTGCGAACAGCCTCCACCCGAATGGGCTTCAGATTCCACGTAGAATTCTCATTAAAATTGACTGCCATACATATTTCCTCCCGTTTGTCGGTAATTGTGCCTCTATTCTACAGGATTTCCCCCTCATTTTCAACTTCATTTTTCACCCCCTCGGCTCCCCTGAAAGGGGAGCTGGCTCGGCGTAGCCGAGACTGAGGGGTTTCGCGGTAGGTGCTTATAGTTCTATCAAAGCCCAGGCGAATCCGTACAATCCCAAACAGGACATACTACGAATTCGCCTTGGCCCTTTCTAATCGGTGTTCTGCGTACCGCCGCTGACCCCTTCGGCGCGCTGTGTGCGCCGCCTCCCCTTTCAGGGGAGGTTGGGGAAAAAACGTCTTGACTCTACAACCATTGTAGAGTTTACTATAGAGGAAAGCAAACAGAAAGAAGGCTTGACGCTTTTATGGAGAAGAATCTGACCACAGGCAGTGTGTTTCGGAATGTGATTTGCTTCTCGCTGCCGTATCTGCTCTCGTATTTTCTGCAAACCCTGTATGGCATGGCAGACCTGTTTATCATCGGGCAGTTTGAGGGGGTGGCCAGCACTACCGCCGTGTCCGTGGGGTCGCAGGTGATGCATATGCTCACGGTGATGCTCGTGGGCCTATCCATGGGCACCACCGTCAGCATTGGGCAGGCGGTTGGCGGCGGCGACCGCAGGCGGGCCGCCCAGGCCATCGGCAACACCGCGACGCTGTTTATGGCCCTGTCCGCCGGGCTGACGGTTGGGCTGCTGCTTTTGGTTCGCCCCATTGCCGGCGTCATGTCCACCCCAGCGGAGGCGGTGGAGGGCACGGTGCGCTATCTCACCATCTGCTTCATTGGCATTCCCTTCATCACCGCCTACAACATCATCAGCTCCGTCTTTCGGGGGCTGGGGGACAGCAAAAGCCCCATGTACTTCATCGCCGTGGCCTGCGTTGCCAACATCGCCCTGGACTATCTGTTCATGGGTGCGCTTCACATGGGCCCCGCCGGGGCGGCACTGGGCACCACCCTGGCCCAGGCCGTCAGCGTGGCCGTATCGCTGGCCGTGATCCTGCGCAAGCGCAGCATTGTGCTGTGCAGGCAGGATTTTAAGCCCCGGCGGGATGTCCTTGGCAAAATTCTCTCCATTGGGCTTCCCATCACACTACAGGATGGCTTCATCCAGATTTCCTTCATCATTATCACCGTCATTGCCAACCGGCGGGGGCTGACGGACGCCGCCGCGGTGGGGATCGTGGAAAAGGTGATCGGCTTTCTCTTCCTCATTCCCTCCTCCATGCTCTCCACCGTCTCCGCCCTGGGGGCGCAGAACATCGGCGCAGGAAAGCCGGAGCGGGCAGTGGCCACGCTGCGCTATGCCATCCTGATTGCCAGCGGCGTTGGGCTGATAATTGCCGTCAGCGTGCAGTTCATTGCAGAACCCATTGTCGCCCTCTTCACCGACGGGAGCCGGACGGACGGGGCGGAGGTCATCCGCCTGGGCGGCCAGTATCTGCGGGGCTACATCTGGGACAGCTTCCTGGCCGGTATCCAATTCAGCTTCAGCGGCTATTTCTGCGCCATCGGCCGCTCCGGGCTGTCGTTTCTGCATAATTTCCTCTCCATCGTCTGCGTGCGGGTGCCGGGGGCCTATCTGGCCTCCCGTCTCTTCCCCCACACCCTGTTCCCCATGGGCCTTGCCCCGGCATGCGGCTCGCTGCTGTCCGTGATCATCTGCGTGATTGCCTACGCCCTGTTGGCCCGGCGCAAATCGGAGGTACCGCGCCATGGATAAGCGGCTCTTTTCCATCGGAGAGATGGCCCGGCTTTTCCAGCTCAGCGTCAGCAGCATCCGCCACTACGAGGCCCTGGGGCTGCTGACGCCGGAATACGTAGACCCCGCCACGTCCTACCGCTACTACGGCCCCCGGCAGTTTGAAGTATTCAATACCATCCGCTACCTGCGGGCGCTGGACATGCCTCTGGAGGAAATCGCCGATTTCCTCCACAACCGGGACGTGGACAAGATCGAAGAAAAGCTGCGGGTGCAGAAAGAGGCGGTAGCCCAAAAGCAGCGCCACCTGGCCCGCATTGAACGCAAGATCGATGCCCAGCTCCAGCGGCTCCATGATGCCCAGGTCTCCCCGCTGGGGGAAATCGAGCTGATCCAGGCTCCCGCCTGCCGCCTTTTCTGGGTGGAGGACTCCCTGACCATGCAGAGCAACGATGAGATTGAGCTGTCCACCAGCCGCCTGGCCGCCGCCCAAGCGGAGGCTGTGATCTTTCTGGGCAAGGTGGGCTTCGGCATCTCCCGACAGCATTTGCAGGCGCAGCGCTACGAGCACTACGACGGCGTATTCCTCCTGCTGGACGAGGCCGACCGCTTCGATGGCGACGCCATGCTCCTCCCCGCCGCCCCCTGTGTACGGGTACTCTTCCGTGGCCATCATCTCCAATCCCCAGAGCAGTACCGGCGCCTGACCCAATATATGCAGGCCAACAGCCTGGAAATCTGCGGCTTCTCCCGGGAAATCACCATCATCGACCAGGGCCTGACCAACGACACAGAAAAATTCATAACGGAGATCACCATCCCCGTCCGACCCAAATAAAACGCCCACTCGCACCTGAAAAAAAGATTGCGGGAAAGGGCGTTTGGGTGTATAATTAAGTTAGCTATCGCTAACTGCGTAAGGAGAACAAATATGTCTTTTTTTCAAAATACATGCAAGCCCGAGGGCCTTGCCGGGAAGCTCATGGTCAGCATGATGAACGCGGGCCATCCCCCCATGGCGGAATGGGGCTTTTCTCACATCCAGGCGCCCGGTGATGCGGCCTGTCTGGACATCGGCTGCGGCGGCGGGGCAAATCTCCGACGGCTGCTGAAAAAATGCCCCCAGGGCCATGTCACAGGCATTGATTATTCCGACATCAGCGTGGAGAAATCCCGGAGCGCCAACCGGGCCGCAATCAAAGGGGGCTGCTGCACCGTCCTGCAGGGGAACGTCATGGCGCTTCCCTTCGCGGCGGAGGCCTTTGATCTGGTCACCGCCTTCGAGACCGTCTACTTCTGGCCCGATATCACTGAGGCCTTCGCCCAGGTGCACCGGGTACTGAAAAAAGGCGGCAGCTTCTTGATCTGTAACGAGCTGGACGGCGAAAAGCCAGGGGGTGAAAAATGGCCCAGCATGATCCAAGGAATGCGTCTCTACACCGCCGGACAGCTGAAAGCAGCCCTGGTGCACGCAGGCTTTTCCCACATCACCTCAGCCACAAGCACCACAGGCTGGCTCTGCATGGTCTGTGAAAAACAATCAACTTAACGCCGCAACCTTGGAGGGTGGAAATTCTCAGAAATAGATACTATGTCAAGAGCAATATGGTATACAGCAGCGCAAGAACATAGTATACAATTAGGTGAGTGCCCTCTTCAGTTGCTGCGGCGACAGCTAATTAATTATGGTATCATTGCCACCGGCAATGATTGTTATTAAAGATTCGCTGCGCGGAGCACCACCCCTCAGGGAAGCTTGGGGATGTATACGTTGGGGTATACGGTGTTCTTTACTGCTATCGAAACCGTCAGGCTGAGGGTCGGCAGGTTGCCGACCCCTACGGGGGTGGAGGTTTTTCTGGCTTCTATGCTGCAATGCTTTGGGCGGTGGGTTTTGGGCGAAAAAAGGAGCAGGCATTCGATTGGTGCGAATGCCTGCTGAATTGATTCAGTTTACCAGTCGGAATCCCAGTCGGTGTCGCCGCTGTCCCAGGAGTCGTTGCTGCCCCAGTCGTAGTCGCTGTCGTCGTCGTTGTTCCATTGCTTGCTGGCGTCCTTGTAGGTGTCGGTGTCCTCAAAGTCGCTGAACTGGGTGGAGGCGTCCCAGGTGGGGGTGAAGTAGAAATCCCCGGCCAGGGAGGGATGATGCAGGGCCTCCGGCACGGCGTCCATATCCACGGAGCGCCACTCATCGTCCTCGTCGTCGTAGGCATACCAGCCGTCGAAATAGTAGTCGCCCAGGTGGTAGAGGATGTCGTCCTCCACCTGATAGTAGCCCCTGCTGATGCGCTGGGGGGCGTTGTGATCCCGGTAGAAGAGGGTCTCGGCAAAGTCGGAAACCTCATACCGGCTCTTATAGTTTTCGGACAGGAAAGCATCTTCTGTCAGGGATGAGTGTTGCAGCTCAGTTGGCAGGTCGGAAAAGTCCGCCTCCTCCCACTGGCCGGTGTAGACAAACCAGCCTTCGTTATAATTGCCCGGCAGGTGGTAATAATAAAGCCCATCGGCGATGTAATAGCCCTCCTGGATTTGCAGTCCTGCCTCCAGGTCGCGGGCATATGCGCTGTCGCTGAAATCTCCGCAGGGCAGGCTCTGCGCCCAGTCGGACTGGACGAAGTATTCCTTGGCCTGCTTCTTGGTCTCCAGCGCGTCGGGCACACTGCTGTTATCCAGCGGCCCCTGCCAGTCGTCCTGGACGTCGTCGTAATAAAACCAGTTCAGGTCGCCGTAGCTTCTGGTGCTGTAATAGTAGCTGGTGTTGTCGTAGAGATAATAGCCGCCGCTGGGGTCATTGCGGCTCAGGAAAGCGCCCAGCAGCATGATCAGCGCCAGAATTCCCACAGCGCCGCCCACCACCAGCAGAGCCAGGGCCGCCAGGTTTCCCAGGCAGCCGGAGGCCTTTTTTCCGCTGGAGCCGGTGGTCACGGGGGCGGCAGTCCCTTTTTTTGCGCTGTTCATCTTCTGCTGGGTGATCTCCTGCTTCAGACGCTGGAACAGCTCATTGACAGCATAGGCCTCGTCCGTGCCCCGGTAGCGCACCGCCCGCTCGCCGGAGGCCTTGTTTTTATAGACGATGTAGTTGCCAGTCTCCTCCTCATAGTAGATGCCGAAGGCCCGTGGCTCTTTATAGTTCTCGCCGATGAAGAAGCGGGTCACGGTATAGGGGGGCAGGCCCTTGCTCTCGTACCACTGCTTCAGCTGCTGGATGGTCAGGGGCTGATCGCCGCTGGAGCGGCGGACATTGGGGTTGGGCGCGCCGCAATTGGGGCAGGCCTCCACGGTGTCATTCATCATGCTCCCGCAGAACTCACATTTAATTTTCAATTCACATAGCCTCCTTTGGCGGATTGCCTTTGCCGGATATTGTATCATATCTCTTTCCCAAAGGAAAGAGCATGGGCGGGAGAAATTTACAAATTATTGATTTTTCTTCCCCAATCGGCCCTTGACCTTGGTTTTTCCTCTGATATAATGGAACAATATGCAAAAGGGGAATTTACATGTCTCGTAAACCAAAGCCCAAAAGAAATCCGCTCTATCAGAACAAGACCACCCTCACCGTGTATCTGGTGCTGCGGGCGCTGGTCATTTTCGTGCTGGTGCGCTCGGTGCTGCGGCGGGAATATCAGAGTGTTTTCCTGTGTGCCCTGTCGCTTTTCCTGATGGTGCTGCCCAGCATCGTCGCCCGCAGGCTGAAGGTGGTGCTGCCCAGCACGCTGGAGATCATCATCCTGCTGTTCATTTTCGCGGCGGAAATCCTGGGAGAGATCAACAGCTTCTACGTCCGGGTGCCCAACTGGGATACCATGCTGCACACCATCAACGGCTTCCTGTGCGCCGCCATCGGCTTCTGCCTGGTGGACATGCTGAACCGCAACGACCGCTTCTCCTTCAAGCTCTCGCCGCTGTATCTGGCGCTTGTCGCCTTCTGCTTCTCCATGACGGTGGGAGTGCTGTGGGAATTTCTGGAATTTGCCGGTGACCAGCTGCTGGGGCTGGATGCCCAGAAAGATACAGTGGTGCACGCCATCCATTCCGTCGATCTGGATCCCACCCGCACCAATACCGTGGTGCACATCCGGGACATTGCCGACACCATCATCGTCCACTCCGACGGCACCCAGGAGGCCCTGGGCCTGGGCGGCTATCTGGATCTGGGCATCATCGACACCATGAAGGATCTGTTCGTCAATTTCATCGGCGCGGTGGTGTTCTCCACCATCGGCTACTTCTACGTCAAGCACAAGGGCAAAGGAAAGGTCGCCACCCGGTTCATCCCTAAGGTGGAGTATCCAACTGAGCCTGAGGAATAAGCAAAAGCTGCCCCCGCCGAAAGGCGGGGGCAGTCGGACATATAGGGGAAATTTTACTTAGTGCCGAAGATGCGGTCACCAGCGTCGCCCAGGCCGGGGACGATGTAGGCGTTCTCATTCAGCTTTTCATCCAGGGCGGCCAGATAAATCTCCACGTCGGGATGGGCCTTCTGGACGGCGGCCACGCCCTCGGGCGCACCGATGATGTTCATCATAATGATGTTCTTGCAGCCGTGCTGCTTCAGGAAATTGATGGCAGCCACCGCACTGCCGCCGGTGGCCAGCATGGGATCGACCACGTAAACCTGGCGGGACTCGATGTCCTCGGGCAGCTTGCAGTAGTATTCCACGGGCTTGTGGCTGACGGGGTCGCGGTACAGGCCAATGTGGCCGATCTTCGCGGAGGGGATCAGGGCAACCATGTTATCCACCATGCCCAGACCGGCCCGCAGGACGGGAACGATCGCCAGCTTCTTACCGGCCAGCATCTTGCACTTGGCGGTGGTGATGGGGGTCTCCACATCCACTTCCTTGACGGGGAGGTTGCGGGTCGCCTCGTAGCACATCAGCCCGGCAATTTCGCCGACCAGCTCACGGAATTCCTTCACGCTGGTATCCTTGCTGCGCAGGATCGCCAGCTTGTGCTGAATCAGGGGATGATCCAATACGTGTACTTCTGCCATCTTTTACTCTCCTTTTTATTGATTCTGCATTCTTTCGTTTCGTTCCCGTTCAGCCTGGCTCAGGCGGAGATAATTGGGAGTCAGGCCCGCAGCGTCGGTGCATTCGCCGGAAAGCAGCATCCGCTGCGCCTCCAGCGCCACGCCGACGGCGCGCTGGTGCATCCGATGCTCCGGGGGAAGTACCAGAGCAGGGAGCATTTCCGACAAAGTATTATAGCACAAAACGCTCCCGTCTCCAACCAAAAAAATCGGCCCGGCAAGATTTTTTACATCCTCCGCCAAATCCCGGAGGGAAATGGCCCGGTCGTCCCGGATTCTTGTGTATTTTCCACAATCCACATGGAACAGCGCATTGTATACCTGCCCTCTTCTGGCGTCCATCACCGGGCAGACATAGCCCTGCCACACGCCCAGCCCCACCGCCATGGCGGCCAGCGTGCTGACGCCGCAGCAGGGAAGCTCTGCGCCCCAGGCAAGCCCCTTGGCCGCCGCTACGCCGATGCGCACGCCGGTAAAGGAGCCGGGGCCGTTGGCCACCGCCACCGCGCCCAGCTGAGAAACGGTGCTGCCGCACTGCTTCAGCATCTCCTGCGCCATGACCATCAGCGTCTGGCTGTGGGTCAGGCCGGTGTTCTGATAGCTCTCGCCCAGAAGTTTCCCGTCATGCATCAACGCCACCGAAGCAGCCTTGGCAGAGGTCTCAAAGGCCAATATCAGCATTGCCGTTTCCTCCCCTGATCTCAATATCCCTTGTATTTTCATCCACCTTGGAGATGGCCACGGTGAGCGCTCCTTCCATGGCGTCGCGCACATTTTCGCTCCACTCCACGGCGCATACGCCGCCGCGCTCCAGATAATCCTCCCAGCCGATGTCCCACAGGTCGTCGGAGGAGGAAAGGCGGTACATATCAAAATGGAACAGCGGCAGCCTGCCGCCCAGGTATTCGTTGACGATGGTATAAGTGGGGCTGGTCACCGGCTCCCGGTAGCCCAGGCCACGGGCCAAGCCCCGGGTAAAGGCGGTCTTGCCCGCGCCCAAATCGCCGGTGTAGGCGATGACCGTGCCGGGCCGCAGCTGCCGTGCCAGCGCCGCCCCCAGCTGCTCCGTTTCTTCGGGGGAATGGGTGATATAATGCATGTTTCTTCCCTTACTTTGAATGCTTCAGTTTTTCCGCCTGGTCAGCAGCGGCCAGAGCGTTGATCAGCTCGTCCAGGTCGCCGTCCATCACGGAATCGATCTTATACAGCGTCAGGCCGATGCGGTGATCGGTGACCCGGCCCTGGGGAAAATTGTAGGTGCGGATGCGCTCGTTGCGCATGCCGGAGCCAACCTGGCTGCGGCGCAGGCCGGTGATCTCGCTGTCCAGCCGCTGCTGCTCCTGCTCATAGAGCTTGGAGGCCAGCATGCGCATGCACTTCTCCCGGTTCTGCACCTGGCTGCGCTCCTCCTGGCAGGATACCACAATGCCCGACGGCTTGTGGATCAGCCGGACGGCGGAGCTGGTCTTGTTGACGTGCTGGCCGCCCGCGCCGGAGGCACGGTAGACCTGCATCTCGATATCGGCAGGATTGATCTGCACGTCCACCTCTTCCATCTCCGGCAGCACCGCCACCGTGGCGGTGGAGGTGTGCACCCGGCCGCCGGACTCGGTTTCCGGCACCCGCTGGACCCGGTGGACGCCGGACTCGTACTTCATCCGGGAGTAGGCCCCCCGGCCATTGATAACGAAGTCCGCCTCCTTCACGCCGCCCAGCTCGGTGTCGTTATAGTTCATCAGCTCGATGCTCCAGCCCTTGGCGGCGGCGTACATGGAATACATGCGGAACAGGCTGTGGGCAAACAGGGCGCTCTCCTCACCGCCCACGCCGCCGCGGATCTCCACAATGACGCTCTTGTCGTCGTTGGGATCCTTGGGCAGCAGGAGGATCTGCAATTGATCGTACAGCTCCTCCTTCCGGGCCTTGGCATGGGCATAGGTCTCCTGGCAAAGCTCCTTCATCTCCGGCTCCGCCATCAGCTCCTGAGCCTCCGCCATGTCCTGCTCCGCCTGACGGTAGGCGCGGTACGCCTCCACCACCGGCTCTAAGTCGTTTTTCTCCCGCAGCAGTCCGGCAGCGCGCTTGGGGTCGCTGTAAAAATCAGGCTGCTCGGACTTGGCGCAAAGCTCCTCGTACCGGCTGGCTACGGCCTCCAGTTTGTCTAGCATTCCGTTCTCCTTGCAACAAATTACTTTTCCAGGGCCATCACCTTGTCGATGCGCCGCTGGTGGCGCTCCCCGTGGGAAAAGGGGGTATCCAGCCAGGTATCCACGATCTCCAGCGCCAGGCCCTCGCCCACAATGGCGGCGCCCATGGCCATCATATTGGTATCGTTGTGCTCCCGGGTCAGCCGGGCGGACATCAAATCGCTGAGCTGAGCGCAGCGGATGCCCTTGATCTTATTTGCCGTGATCGCCACGCCGATGCCGGTGGTGCACAGCACAATGCCCCGCTGGCATGCGCCGGAGGCGACCAGCCGTGCAGCCGCCGCGGCGTAGTCTGCATAGTCGCAGCTGTCGGGGGTGTAGGTACCCACGTCCTCCACCTGGAAGCCCCGCTGAAGCAGATGGGCCACCACCTTGTTTTTCAGCGCCAGCGCGCCATGATCACAGCCTATCGCAATTTTCATATGTCTCTCCCTTTCATATTACATAGCCGCCGTCCACGTTCAGAATGTGGCCGGTGACGAAATCGGCATCCGCCAGATATTCCATGGCACGGGCCACGTCCATGGGGGCTCCGTTGCGCCCGAGGGGTGCTTCGTCCGCCATGGAGGCGAGGATTTCCGGGTCTACTCCGGCGCACATATCCGTCAGGATCACCCCAGGGGCCACGGCGTTGACCCGGATGCCGCTGGGGCCAAGCTCCTTGGCCAGGGCCTTGGTCAGGGCGATCACTGCCCCCTTGGTGGCGGAATAGGCCGCCTCACAGGAGGCACCCACCCTGCCCCACATGCTGGACACATTGATAATGCAGCCCCGCTGGCGCTTCAAAAAGCCCGGCATGGCTGCCCGGACGCAGTGGTAGATGCCCTTGACGTTCACATCAAATATCCGATCCCACTGCTGGGGCGTCATCTGGGTCATAAGCCCATAATAGCAGATTCCGGCGTTATTTACAAGAACATCCACGTCCCCGATTTGGGAAAACGCCGCGTTTACCGCCGCCTCGTCCGCCACGTCGCAGCAGATGGGCGTCGCGCCAGTCCTGTCCGCCACGGCCTGCGCCGCCGCATGCTCCTTTTCATACAGGAAGAACACCCGGTGTCCCTTCTGGGCGAACAGCTCTACCGCCGCCGCCCCGATGCCCCGGGAGCCGCCGGTGATCACCACCGTCATCGTCTCACTCCTTCCGTCACAGGAAAAAGCGGGCTGCCGCAAAGCAGTCCGCTTCAAAATCATCTTCTTCTGCTCTTGGTGCGGTGCTCGGAATACTGCTTGATGGAGGAAATCTTGCTGTCGGATTCCGACATGAATGCCTTCAGCTTCTCCTCAAAGAGCTGATCTGCGGTCTTGGGGGCGGCATTGGGGACGGGGGCGGGCCTGGAATTCTGGCGGGCCTGGCTCTGGGCGGGCCGTGCCGCTGCGCTCCGATTGCCGCCGGTGCGGAAATCCGGCCTGCTCTCGCGCTGGGGCTTCGGCTCCAGGCGCTTGATGGACAGGTTGATCTTCCCATTTTCATTGCCAATGACCATCACCTTCACGTCCTGCCCCTCCGTCAGGTGCTGCCGGATATCGCTGACGTAGGCATTGGCCACCTCGGAAATATGTACCATGCCGGTCTTGTTCTCCGGCAGGGCAATAAAGGCGCCAAAATTGGTGATGGATTTTACTTTCCCCTCTAGTACGGCTCCAACGGTTAACTCCATAGTTTGCTTTGTTTCCTCCATTATTTGACTTGTGCTTCAATCAGGACGGTGCCCTGCGGAACCATGCCCAGCTCCTGCTGCGCGGTGCGCTCCACGCCCTTGGCGGAGCCCAGCTCCTGGATGTTGCGCTCCAGCAGACCGTTTTCGTATTCGGTCTGCGCGGCCTCGGCGCGGAAATCGGCGATCTGACTGGCCATCTGGTGCTGCGTCCAGCTCAGCGCGCCCAGCGCCACCGCGGAAAACACCAGCACCACGCCCAGGGCGAGCTTGACCTTGGGATTGCCCTTGAAAAGAACGACCTGCACCTTGCCGATCCTGAACCTCTGCTCTGCCATGATTCACACCTCCGTGAGACTGCCGACGCCTTCGGCAGCCATTCCACCATATTGTAACCCATTTTTCTCCAGATGCAAATAAAATTTTCAAAAAATGCAATAATTTTTTTACGGGCCATGCCGCAAGCGCCGCCATCCGCCATCCGAGACGCCAGGGCAGGACAAAAACCGGGCGCAGAAGCCGCCCTGCGGTGGTCTCCCAGGCCACCGCACCGATGGGCAGCCCCAGGCAATAGCCAAAGCGCAGGTCGCCGCCGCACACCGCCAGCGCCAGATACAGCCATGTCCACCCCGCGCCCAGCAGAAAAAGGACATCGCTCAGCGCGGTATGCCGGGGGCGCAGCGGCCGCAGAAAGCCGTACAGCACCCCCAGCCCCACCCCCAGCAGGCAGGCGATCCCAAAGCGCTGAAGCGCCAGCGCGGGCGGGGTCATCCAAACAGCCGGCTGAGCCAGCCGCCCTGCCGCGGCTCCTCGTAGATCAGCGCGGCAATATTCCCCTCCACCTCTACCTGTCCGCCCTCCAGCGAGAGGGTTTTCAGCTGAAGCTCACTGCCCTGAACCGTCAGCGTCCCCATGCCGGTTTGCAGCACCACCGACGTATCCTCAAAGCTGATGACCTCCGCCACTCCTGTCACCGTGAGCTTCTTTCGCTCTGAAAGCGCCAGACGGTGAGGCATCTGTTCCTGTGCCATTGCAATTCCTCCTTGGCTTTTCCGTTGTGGAATTCTATGGCCGGTATGGGGCGGATATGCCCGCGCCGCAGGCATCTTTTCTCCATTGACACCGGGGGGAAAACAAAGTAAAATAAGGATAGCTGTTATGTTCTTCCTGAATTATATTGCTTGCTTTTGGAGGATTTTTTATGAAACGTTCCTTTGATTTTCAGCCCTGGCTGAAGCCTGCGCTGACTGTTCTGCTGGGGCTGCTGCTGATTTTCCGCCCCGGCTCCATCACAAGCTCCATTGCGGTGTGCGTCGGCGTCGTGCTGGCCTTGTTTGGAGCGGGAAAGCTGATCGGCTTTTTCACCCAGGCCGGGCAGAAGGATTTTATGAAGCTGGCCGGGGCCATCGTTCTGCTGCTGATCGGCTTTGCCATCATCCGTGATCCCGTGTCCCTGGAAAAGCAGGTGGTGCGGGTGATCGGTATTTTACTGCTGCTGGAGGGCATCCGGGGCTATACGGACATCACCGTGATGCGGGAGCGGGTCACCTCCACGGCGCTGTGCGTCGCGGGCGCGGTGCTGACCCTGATGCCGGTGACGGTGGCGCGGCTGGTGATCGTCATCTGCGGCATTGTGGTGCTGCTGATCGGGGTAGGAATGATCGTCGGCCTTCTGCGCGGCGACGGCCGTGACTCCGGCTGCACCGGCGGCGACGGCGAGATCATCGACGCGCGATGATCGTCGGCTGCTGCGCGCTTGCGGGCCGCTCCGGCCACGAGGCCGGCAGGCAGCTTCTGGATCAGCTCTACCGGGAGGAAACCGGCCAGGCGCTGCCCAGCATCCTGATCAGCGTCCGCGGAAAGCCCTATTTTGAAAACGCACCGTACCACTTTTCCATCAGCCACACCGCCCGCCATGCCTTCTGCGCCCTGTCCCGCTGTCCCGTGGGAATCGATGCCGAGGAGCTTGACCGCGCGGTGCGGTTTTCCCTTGCGGAGCGGATCATGTCTCCCCCGGAGCTGCAACGCTTCCGGGCATCAGCCGATCCCCAGCGGGCCTTTCTGACCCTGTGGGTGCTGAAGGAGGCCACGGCGAAATGCACCGGGGCGGGGCTGACCGGCTTTCCAAACAGCACCAATTTCTCCCCGGACGACCCACGGGTTTTCCCCTGGCAGGGCTGCCTGGTGGCCGTGGTTGGCCAGGAGGCCGAAGTGGAAGGAATGATTTTACGTGATTTTTGATACCCATGCCCACCTGGACGACCGGGCCTTTGACGCCGATCGCGCCGCGCTCCTGTCCCAGCTGCCCGACCTGGGGCTGGCGCTGGTGATGAATCCGGGGTGCAGCCTGGTTTCCTCCCGGGCGGCTGTAGCGCTTGCCGAGGAATACGACTATATCTACGCCGCCGTCGGCTCCCACCCGGACGCGGCGGACGAGGTAAACGAGGCGGTGCTGGAGCAATACCGCCAGCTGGCACGGCAGTGCCCCAAGGTGCGGGCCATTGGCGAAATCGGACTGGATTACCACTATGAGGACATTCCCAGGGAAACCCAGCAGCGTGCCTTCCGCGCCCAGATGGCCCTGGCCCGGGAGCTGGAGCTGCCCGTGATCGTCCACGAGCGGGAGGCCCACGAGGACGGCATGCGGATCGTGGAGGAATTCCCCCAGGTTACGGGCGTCTTTCACTGCTACTCCGGCTCATTGGAAATGGCAAAGGTGCTCATCCGGCGGGGCTGGTACATCGGCTTCGGCGGTGTGCTGACCTTTAAAAACGCCCGCAAGGCCGTAGAAGTCGCCTCCCAGCTCCCGCTTGACCGGCTGGTGCTGGAAACCGACTGTCCCTATATGTCCCCGGAGCCGTTCCGGGGGCGGCGGAACAATCCGGGGCGCCTGCACCTGGTGGCGGAACGGCTGGCCCAGCTGCGCGGCCTTTCGGTGGAGGAAATTGAAAATATCACCCTGGAAAACGGGAAAAGATTATATAGAATTGGATAACCACATGGAATTATCGGAATTTTTTACCCAGCATCCCCGGGTCGCCCTGGCCTTTTCCGGCGGGGTAGACTCTGCGTACCTGCTCTATGCCGCCGTGAAAAGCAGTGCGCAGGTGCAGGCTTACTACGTAAAAACCGCCTTTCAGCCCCAATTTGAATACGAGGACGCGCTGCGTCTGGCCGGGCAGCTGGGTGCGCCGCTGACCACGCTCCATCTGGACGTGCTGGAGGACGCGGACGTGACGGCAAACCCCGCCAACCGCTGCTACTACTGCAAGCGCCGGATTTTTACCGCCATCACCTCCGCCGCCCGGTGCGACGGCTTCCAGGTACTGCTGGACGGCACCAACGCCAGCGACCAGGTAAGCGACCGTCCCGGCATGAAGGCGCTGCAGGAGCTGTCCGTGCTCTCCCCCCTGCGGCTGTGCGGACTGACCAAGGACGAAATTCGCCGCCGCTCCCGGCAGGCAGGACTCTTCACCTGGGACAAGCCCGCCTATGCCTGCCTTGCCACCCGTATTCCCACGGGGACGGCCATCACCCAGGCCGATCTGGAAAAAACGGAGCGGTGTGAGGCATTTCTCATGAAGCTGGGCTTCTCCGGCTTCCGCCTGCGGCTGATGGACGGCTGCGCCCGGCTGGAAATGCCAGAAAGCCAGCTGCCCGCGCTGCTGGCCCAGCGGGAGGCCGTGGTGCGCGAGCTGAAAAAGGATTATAAAAAGGTGCTGCTGGATCTGGAGGTGCGCCATGAACAGTGACATTCGCAGAATTCTTGAGGGTGTTCAGGGCGGCGCGCTCAGCGTGGACGACGCCCTGCTCCAGCTGAAGCAGGAGCCCTTTGCCGAGCTGGGCTACGCCAAGGTAGACCTGCACCGCAAAATCCGCCAGGGCGCGGGCGAGGTGATCTACGGCGCGGGAAAGACAGCGGAGCAGATCACCGGCATCCTCACCGCCATGCAGGAAAACGGGCAGAAAAATGTGCTGATTACCCGGCTGGACGCCCAGAAGGCAGCCGCCGTTTCGCAGGTGCATCCAATCCGCTACGACGCCCCGGCCAGGATCGGCATCCTGGGGGAAATGGAGCCGCCCCACGGGATCGGAACCATTGTAGTCGCCACCGGGGGCACCAGCGACGTGCCGGTGGCGGAGGAGGCGGCGCTGACGGCGAAATTCCTGGGCAACCCGGTGCTGCGCCTGTACGATGTGGGCGTGGCCGGAATCCACCGGCTGCTGAGCCACAGCCAGGAGCTGATGAGTGCCAGTGTCATCATTGCCATTGCAGGCATGGAGGGGGCGCTGGCCAGCGTAATCGGCGGGCTGGTGGAATGCCCGGTGATCGCCGTGCCCACCAGTGTCGGCTACGGCGCATCCTTCGGCGGTATCGCCGCGCTGCTGTCCATGCTCAATTCCTGTGCCAGCGGCACGGCGGTGGTCAACATTGACAACGGCTTTGGGGCAGGCTACATGGCCAGCACCATCAACCATATGGAGGCAAAGCATTGAGTATTTTGTATTTGGACTGCGGCATGGGCGCTGCCGGCGACATGCTCACCGCCGCACTGCTGGAGCTGTTTCCCGACCCGGAAAAGATGGTGGAGGCGCTGAACGCCCTGGGCGTCCCAGGGGTGCGGTATCAGCGGGAGCTGACCCAGAAATGCGGCATCACCGGCACTCACATGCATGTGTACATCGGCGATACCGAAGAGGGGGCGCATTCCCATGCGCACCACGATCACCACGAGCATCACGACCATCACCACAGCAGCATGGAGCAGCTTGACCACTGGATCGACCACATTCAGGCCTCCGATGCGGTAAAGAATAATATCCGCGCCGTCTACAACAGAATTGCCCAGGCAGAGAGCGCGGTACATGGGGTGAGCATTCAGGAGATCCACTTTCACGAGGTCGGCTCCCTGGACGCCCTGGCGGATGTGGCCGCCGTGTGCTACCTGATGGAGCAGCTGGGCAATCCCACGGTGTATGCCTCCCCCGTCCATGTGGGCAGCGGGCACGTGAGCTGCGCCCACGGCATTCTCCCCGTCCCCGCCCCCGCCACGGCGGAAATCCTAAAAGGAATTCCCATCTACGGCGGCCAGATTCTGGGCGAGCTGTGCACCCCCACCGGGGCGGCGTTGCTGAAGCAGTTCGTGGCAGAATTCGGCAATATGCCGGTAATGACGCCCCAGGCCGTGGGCTACGGCATGGGCAAAAAGGATTTCGCCATGGCCAACTGCGTCCGCGCCGTGCTGGGCAGCGACAGCCGGGAGGGGACGGACAGCATTGTGGAGCTGCGCTGCAATCTGGACGACATGACCGCCGAGGACATCGGCTTTGCTATGGAGCAGCTGCTCCGCGCCGGTGCGCCGGAGGTGTTCACCACCCCCATCGGCATGAAGAAAAACCGCCCCGGAACCATGCTCACCGTGCTGTGCCGATCGGACCAGCGGGAGGAAATGGTGCGCCTGCTGCTGCGCCACACCTCCACCCTGGGCATCCGGGAATCCGTCTGCCGCCGCTTCACCCTGACCCGCCGGGAGGAAACCGTTGACACCCCCTACGGAAAGGTGCGCTGCAAAATCTCCGAGGGCTACGGCGTCCGCCGCCGCAAGCCGGAGTACGACGACCTGTCCGCCATCGCCGAAGCCCAGCAGCTCCCCCTGTCCGAAATCCGCCGCAGCCTCCAGAGCGAATAATTTTTCACCATTTAATCGGTGCACCCCTTGACTTTTCCCGAAAATTGGCTATAATAATACCGTTCCAAATCAAATAGAGGATTTGTGTAACGGTAGCACACCGGACTCTGACTCCGTTTGCGGGGGTTCGAATCCCTCATCCTCTGCCAAAAGAGAGCCAAGCGAACACGGATGCCGTGATTGTTATTACGGCCACCGGGTTCGCTTTGCTTTATCCGTTGTTTCCAGACTAAGCATAATGCAGGAGGCTTATTGTCTCCTGCATTATTTTTTGAATAACCGCTTTCGTGATAATCTAACGGAATCCAGACAAGAACCCTCTTATCTGGTAAATTATCACAGAAGGAGCGGCTGCATATGATAAAAATTTTACTGTCCCGCAAACTTGGCGAAGTGCGCTGGACGCAGGCGGATTTGGCGCGGGCAACAGGGATACGTCCATCTACCATCAACGACTATTATCATGAGCTCACAAATCGAATAAGCTTGGATCATCTTGACTTGATTTGTGATGCTCTGGATTGCGACATTGATGATATCCTTGTACGGATTCAAACCGATGCCCCCGAAAGAGCCCTCCGCCACGTACATAGCAGATAAAAGTCTGCTCCCATCAATTCAAGAAGGGACTGTTGCAAAATAGATTTTTTAGAAAACTGTCCTAATAATTTAGCGGTAGAAATCACGATTGTTTCACGATTTCTACCGCTATTTCTAACTTATAGAAGGGCGTATTTTCACAAATTTCTATTTTGCAACAGCCCCTTTCTCTATAGTGCGCTATAAACCAACGTCTCCATCAGGAAAAGAAAAACTGATTTTCATATTTGCCCCCAATACCTCTGCAATATGTTGCCATTCTTCGACAGAGAACTTCCCTGTATTTAGCCTTTTATTAAGCAACTGCGGAGACCAGTCAAGGCGTCGGGCAAGCTCTGAATTTGTGATTCCGCAGTATGCCACACCCATTTCGACAATTTGCTTTGCAGTCATATAACCACCTCCCTCTAGAATGTTAAACCATTTAGTTTCAAATGTCAATCTTTATTTTTCAAATTTGTCCGAAAAAGTTAAAATAAACAGTTGACAAATTAAACGAAATAGTTTATAATATGTAATGTAAGGCAGAGGTAAACAACCTCTTACGAAAGGAAGTGAGGATTTGGATAGTATGACAACTGCAGAACTCAATCAGTTCTTGGAAAATATTGCGAAGCTGATTGAAGTTACGGCGAAAAGCCCGGAAGAAGCCGCCGAAATTGTCCGCGATAGCAAAGTCAAGGCATAAAAAGTAGCGGCTGCCCCGTCAAGAACGCCGCTACCCCACCTCGCAAGGTGCGCCGGGAGCCTTACCCCGGCCACCTTGATTGTACTTTAGTAAGGCAAAAAAATCAAGGAGAAATTTTTATGAGAATCATTTACAGAACCAACGAAATTATGACCACCGCCTCCATGACCGCGTGGTACTTCGGCAAAAGGTTCGTTACCAGCATGACCAGAAAAGCTAAAACCGCCTATGAAAAAGATGGTAAGTGTAATATGAAGTTCTGGCAGAATGGCACCGGCTATCTGACTATCGAAATTTCCTAAGGAGGTGCGATTATGCTGATGTCTGAATTTATTGACCGTACAGGATTCACCCCCACCTATGAGGAATATCAAGAGATCGAGGAAGCCTACTACACCTTTAATGGAACCAAGGATGCCTTTTGTAAAGCATTCGTTGCCGGCGACGGGGAGAAAAAAGTGTGTGTCCTAAGAGCGGAAAAGATCGAGCAGCTCAAGAGCCAGCTTCTTGAGAGTGACCGTACCATCAAAGAGGTCACTGCTCAGTATGAGCAAAAGCTTCAGAGTCTTCAGGCCGAGCTAGACAAAGAACTTGAATGGAAACCCTGCACCGGCAGCGGCACAAACATGGCGCAGGAAAGATATGAGCATCTTGTCAATGCTGGCCGGGGCATGTCTGATGAGGAGGCTAAGGCGTTTGTTTCTGAGGAGTGCGGCTTTGCTCCCGAAAGAATCCGCATTCAGCACGAAGTCAGCACCTATGAGGTGAACAAATATCACCGTCTCCGCAAGTCCAGCACGTTCAGCCGTACACCTGTATATGAATTCTCCGACTGGAACTACGTTCGCTTTGATTGTGGAAATTGGATGTATGAACTAGTCAACGGTGACCTACGTTTCTATTGCTACTAAATTCTTCCCGCCCCGGAGGTTACGAGGGCACGGAGAGAAAGGCATGAGACTAGCAGATTTGCTCTACAAGGTATATGAAAATACCACCGTTTGGATTGCAGAAGATCCTACCAATTCCGAAGGCATCTACTTCGGGACCGTAAAGGACATTACGCTCCATATGGCCGCTTCTTATGAAGTCGTAGAGATTTACCCAGAACATTACCCCGCCATAGGAAATTACGTCGGCATCACCATAATCGTCAAGAAAAAGGAGATTTGACCATGACAGAAATGACAGCAACGGAGTCCACCGAGCTTATAAAGGAGGCCACCCGTCTGGTGGACAGCGCCCGGGAGGCGATTGTCTACCACCGTGACATCCCACGTGCTAAGGCGCTCCTGGAGGAAGCAACCGCAGTCATTTTCAGAGCTGCAGCGCTTCAGGCATCCCACATCTGAAGTTTCTCCCCATAAACGAAAAAAGCCCCTGCCGCACCGGCGCTGAACCGATGCGGCAGGGGCAAAAATTATTCTTCCTCTGTATTGTTGTCTGCTTCCTCGTGAGTTTTGGGCAGGGCATAAACCGCTGCCTCGATAGCACCGTCAATAATCCTCTTCATGTCCTCGGTCACATCCACGCCGGCCGCCTGCAAACAAATATAGACAAGCTGGGTTGCTTCCGCTTTACGCTGTTCTTCCGGGATCTGTCTGGTCTTGTACAGCTGTTCGGCAGAATCCACGGCTTTCTGGGCATATACGAGGATCTTGTCTACCATATCAAGGCCGGGGGTATTCGGGAACAGTGCCTTGATTGTATCAGTGAGGCTGTCCAGGGTGGAGATAGCCAGGTCGGCCTTTTCGATGGTGCCGGACACATCCACGCCGCGCTTAATCAGCGCAGGCAGCAGCCAGAGGATGCAAAGGGCAACCAGGATGGCAAAAAGCACGACTACCACGAGCAGCAGTGTGGGGTTCTTCAGAATGAATTCCATAATGTTTTTCCTCCTCAATCATCGTCATGTAGAGCGTGGATTCCCAGCCCCATCAAAAGTTCTTTTTGTGCGTGTTTTACTCGTCCGGCATATTCCAAAGCCTTGTGCATATCACCATTGCAATGGGCATCCGGGATGCGCTGGACTGCGCGGGCGGTGGCTTCCGACAAAGCGATAGCGCCGTTAATGGCGTTGATCATCACAACGTCAAGCTGCTCCCGCTTTTTCTCCCTCTCGCCCGCTCGTTCCTCTGCGGCCTTCTGTTCCGCCTTTCTTTCTTCCTCCCGGGCATCGATCCGCTTCTCCATCCGGCGGATGAAGAAGCCTGTCAGCGCTGCGGGCAGCCCAAGGGCGGCAATAAACAGCCAGGGGGAACTATTTAGAAGCTCCTGAATCATCGGAAACGCCCCCTTAGATATTAACATGGAAAGCGCCGCTGGAAATCTTGTACCAGTAGGCAATCTTCCAATTGGCCTTGGCTGCGGCCAGGTAGGTGGAAATCGCGGAATCAGTGATACCAGGGATAGAGAAATCAGCCGCCCGCCCCTGTTTATGGGTGCTGTTGGCCGCAGATCCCGAAAGCGTGGCGTTGTACTTATCGCACCGCACACCCGACCCGCCGGAATGACCATCCGGGGGCACCACGATTACACCCTTGCCGAAATGCTCCCTCATTTCATCGAGGAACCGCACCAGCCCCTCTTTCGGCTCCACGGGAAAGCCATTGCACCACTTCCCGCAGGGGCAGCGAAATTCTGTGCGCGTGAAATACTTAATGTCATCCCAGAAAGTCCCGGTTTTGGAACCGATAGATGTGCCCGTGCTGGCAGGGGTAGTGGTCGGCGTAGTGCTTTCCGCAGGGGTGGTATCGTCTGTTTTTTCGGGTCTGAAAATGTCATGGTCGAAATTGTACCGTGCTTTTTCCTCCGTTTTCTCTCCCCAGAGGCGGTCATGCGTAAGGCCACTGTCCCTCTGAAAATCTTCGATAGCGTCAGCAGTCAGTGTCCCCCGGATGCCATCAGGTGTGCCAGGTTTATATCCAAGGTAAAGCAGTAAACACTGCTGCTGGAATACGTTCATCATATTTATTCGTCCTTTCTTAGGCCCCGCAGTATTAGCACGGGTATCTGCTATAGTCAATTGTTTGGGAAAACCATGACCTCCACCGCCCCCCGCAATGAGCAGGGCTGGATAAAATCGCTCATTCATGTTTGTATACCTCCAAAAAGGAAACAGCCCGTGGAGGCTCCCACAGGCTGCTTAGAGGAATTTGTAATGTGGCCGTTCTTCATGCCATAGCCAATATCGGATATAATCATCCAGCACAATGGCAATCAGGGACAGCCCTGCCCAAGCTGTTGTGAACTGCGGGCATATCTGGCCAAGGATGTTTCCCGGAAGACTAGAGTAATCCCAGATTCCAAGACCGAGCCAGCGATTGAGAATACAGCCGGCCGCAAATTCGGCGGCGGTCACGATGGCCGTACCGATGATGATTTGCCAGAGCAACGGCATGTTCCAGGGCAGCCAGTTATTCAGACCGCCAAGCAATAAAAAAAGCAGCCCTCCAAGGACTGCCATTGTCCAGTGCGTATGACCCCGCCAAAGAATTTCAATGGCCGCATACAGCACAGCACCGCATAGAAAAGCACCAGGGCTTTTCCTACCTGGTGCAACGCCGACTTCTTCACTTTTATGCCTCCTGCAACGTCTGGAGCACGTCGGACTGGTACTGCTCCGGGATATCCACACCGTAGTAAATTGCATCCACGGTCGCTGCTGTGCGCTTGGAATTGATGTATGCTTTCAGACTGTTGAAATAAGATTCATGCCAGGTCTTGTGGGCTGTTGCAGCCTGAATAACAATGGACATATCCTCCACGCTGAAATAGGAACACGGCTCACCGTCAGCATGATATGGGACTTGTTCCGCGCCGGATGCCATTAAACCGAACAGGGCATTCATATTCAACTGGTCTTCCACGGTCAACGAAAAATGGTGCTTTTTCCCATCAGAGAGCGTTACATCAAAACCCGCTACAATGGCTGCACGGCACGTTTCCGACATGGCTGCAATCTTCCTTTGCTTCACATCATAAAGCGGCTCCTCGCCTGTTGCAACAGCCCAGTACATTGAAAAATTAGCGCGTACCGATGCTTCTGCCACTGTTCCGGCAAAGCGTGTCTGCGCCTCGTCACAAGCCCAACGTTCATTCCCTTCCTCGTCCTGTTCCTGTACAATGTTTTTACGCAGAATCGCATCTGTGCCGCTGCTGTGGTGGTAAACTTCCACCTCAGCAGGGCGCTCCACATAGAATTCTTTCACGTTCTAGTGCCTCCTTAATTTTGGCTTTACTTATCATAGATACGGATTGCTTGCTCTTTTTGAGGATAAATTTTACTCCATACTTTTTCCTCATTTTCTGGCTATCCGATGTTTTTAACCAGCCATAGTAGGCGGTTATCTTATACGCCCTCCACCAAGGCACATACCCCAGCGCATCAAGATTATGCTGTGCCCGGAGCAACTGTCGCCGGATTCTCACAAAAATTTTCCCACGGACAATAGTGTAGGTGCGACGAACAACATAGCCAACCATATCAATTCCCGGTGTGCGGGCATGGGAACCTGCCTTCCGGGCGGCATACTGTTTCTTTTCCTCCTCAAAGGATGCAATCCGGGAGATATTCCAGCACCCTTTGATTTCCAAACCAAGCGTTTGCTTACACCACGCCGTTGTTTCCTTTATTGCCCTGCGCAAATTTGACCATTTGCCGAAGCAGGAAAAATCGTCCGCATAGCAGACGATGGCCCAGACCATATTGTGCCGGACACCTCTGCGGCTCTTGTAAAGGGCGAGAAGATACCTCAATACATAGCTCATGACATAGTTGAACAGCCACGTTGGAAGATACCCGCCGATCATTAACCGACCATCCGGGTAGTTGGACATACAGGCCGCAACAAACCACAGCAGGGGCTTATTTTTGCCTATATCCCGCCGGAGCAGCATCATCACGCATTCCACCGTGACGGATTGATAAGCGTGGCGAACATCGCACTTCGCTTCATCCAATTTATCACAGTGAAATTTTTTGCGGAGTATTCGCTCCAACTGCCTTTTGCCGCCAATCTGGCCCTTGCCGGGGATAGACCCGCATTGGCACGGCAATAGCTTGGCTCTGAACAAGGGCTCGAGCGCATGGTGAGCCATGTACTCATAAAGCTGCTGCTCCGCTGTTTCCTTGTTCAGATCCCGAAGCTTTTGACTGATTCCATCCCGCCGCTGAAAACTGAAAACAGGCTTGAGCTGCAAATCCCTGTCCCGGATACGCTGGGTCAGATTTTCAGCTACCGCATCAATGGCATTGATAAGTTCCTCCGTTTCATGATTTACAAATTCTTCGCCACTGTTACTATATGCGAAGTTGACGTAGAGTCTTGGGATGCCGTAGGCGATTGCGATATGATCTTCAACTTCGGCCCCTGTACATCCGTAAAACCCAGGTAGGAATACGCAGAGATCCGCTTGCGCCATCAGCCTGGTAGACTCCGCCAAGTAATCCATTGGAGTTTTACCAGAAGTACCATAGTCCTCGAAATAGGACTCAATGAATTCCGCTTCGGGATGATACACACGGACAATCGCTTTGCCTTGTTCCCGCGCTTTCAGAATTTCCTCTTTAGTAAGTCCGTTCATTCTCTGGGCGATATAGACATTCATCCAAATCATTCCTTTCTATTGTGCCAAGGCAACCGCTTCCTGTGTGACAACAGTCGCAAGTTCCAGCGTGCACTTTTTTCCAAGTTTATACATTCTTGTGTAATCCTCACTTTGGGTGAACGTTTTTGGAAAAGCCGCGTTTGGGTTGATAGGAGTAACTTCATAGTCACCATCTTCATCACGCTCATACACGCCTGTCACTTCAGTCCCTATTACGTCGTATGCCTTATCTTTAGCGGCATCGTGCGTGTATAGTTGGGTTCCCCCTGACGGATTAACCTGATCTCCGCGGATATTATAAGTGCTTTGCCCGCTCTTCACAAACACCTTGGCAGCAGTTGCCTTGCGAAAGTAGCAGGCTTTAGATCCACCGCGCAAATAGCCGGCTGTAGTGCCTCCTTTGTAGCCGCTGTAATCGGTACCCTTCAAATATTTTTCGTTGGAGTATTCTTTCACTTTTTTATAAGATGCATCTGAATCAGTGCTGGTACGGTAGAGGGTGATTCCGATTTTCATTCCCAGATTGGTGCCACTCATGGCATCGCCACGATCACGAACGTAGGATACAGCTCACTTTCGTTACCTTTCGGGCGGCTGGTATCCGCCCCTACTAGACCATCCCCATTAAAACTTTATCTCTGGATAAAGATGTTTCAGCCTGGTTCTGGCGTCGGTGGTGTTGAATTGCCAGGAGACGCCCTTTTGGGAATTGTTTCGTCTTGTGCCCCAGGAGGACAGGATCTCGTTGAGGCTGTCCAGTGAGGGAATGCGCTCTCCCAGCAGACATTGGATCGTTAGTGCTGAAAGCTCAATTTCTGCAATGTCCAGCCAGGAGCCGTGCTTGGGGGTATAGTGGATCTCAAGCTTTTGTGACAGGCGAAAAGCCTCCGCCGCAGGAAAAACCTTGTAAAAGGACGCGGTGGTGTGCGTGTTCAGGTTATCCATCACAAGGACGATTTTCTCAGCATCAGGATAAGCCTTATCGATCAGCCATTTCATTTCCCTCGCCCAATCCTCACTGGTTCTGTGAGGCAGAGCATGCGCCTCCCGCCATTGACCCAGGGGTTCCGTGAACATAAAGATAGAGCAGGAACCTTTCCGAACATACTCGCAGTCGTATTTTACACTGTGATTATCCTCGCTCAGGGGGATGGGCATAAACATTTCATCCAGCAGCTGAAAAGGCTTTTCGTCCATGCAGATAACCGGGCGCTTTTCATCGAAGGGACGGGAGTATACCTCCAGAACCTCCTCCATTCTTGCCACAAAATCTGCATTCTGCTTTGGCGGAATACACCACATTTTCTTCAGATGAGGCTTAAATTGTGTTTTTTTAAAAGCCGATAGATGGTCATGCGGGAAACCTCCCCCACAAATCCCAGCTCCACTACCCGGTCACGCAGAAGGCTGATCGTCCACCTGGCGCAGCCCTTGGGCGGCTCGCTGCATGCTACAGCAATGACCTTTGCCTCATCCTCCCCGGTCAGCTTCCGCGGACGGGGCGGGGTTTCGCGCTTCTTACGGTTCAGATATGCATCCATATCGTGCTTTGCAAGAAACTCGTCCCGCATATTATAGACCGCCTGAACAGATATCTGGGCATACTCCGCCGTCCGTTTGTATCGCACATGGTCTGTCTTGCCCGTGCGATCCAGCATCAGCAGAACTCTTGCCCGCGTAATAACATGTGAGTTGTGGACACCCTTGCGGATGATGTCTTTCAGATATCGCTGCTCTTCTTCGCTCAGATATATTTCCTTGTTCTTCATTGTGGTGCACTCCTTTTTTCTTGGCTGCTTATTATATACCACATGAAGAGATGGTTGTAAAGTATTAATGGATATGGACTACTACGTACTCAAAACATTGAACATTGTACCTTTTTAGTTGGGTCTCTCTCGAAACCATACGCTGAGTGCCCTCTTCAGTCGCTGCGGCGACAGCTTCCCCCCAGGGAAGCTTGGGGATTTACCCTTTCGGGTATACGTTCATCTTTACTGCTTCCTAAACCGCAAGGTTGAGGGTCGGCAGGTTGCCGACCCCTACGGGGCTCAGGTGTTTTTCCCGCTTCCATTCAACTTGCTGCTATCAATGCCGTCAGGCTGTGGGCGGTTTTACAAATACTTCCCCGTAATGCTGCTGTCGCTATTTTGGATTTCCTGCGGGGTGCCGGTTGCGATGATGCGGCCGCCGGCGTCTCCGCCGCCGGGGCCCATGTCGATCACGTAGTCGGCGTTCCGAATCACGTCCAGGTCGTGCTCAATGACGATAACGGTTGCGCCATTGTCCAGGAGCGCCTGGAAAACGCCCAGAAGCACCTGCACGTCCAGCGGGTGCAGGCCAATGGAGGGTTCATCGAATACAAAGACGGAATCCTCCTGGGTTTTGCCGATCTCGCTGGCCAGCTTCAGGCGCTGCGCCTCCCCGCCGGAGAGACTGGGCGTTTCCTCGCCCAGGGTGAGATAGCCCAGGCCCAGCCGCTTCAGAATATTCAGCCTTTGGCTGACGGTTTTATAATCGCCGCAGAAACCGATGGCGGAATTTACATCCATGTCCATCAGCTCCGGCAGGGAAATGCTTGCACCGGCCTTGTTTGTGAGCCGCACGTCGTAGGCCGCTCTTGCGTACCGGGAGCCGCGGCAATCCGGGCAGGGGATGTTCACATCTGGCAGGAATTGCACATCCAGGCTGACCACGCCCGTTCCGTCGCAGCCGGGGCAGCGCAGCGCGCCGGTGTTATAGGAGAAATCGCTGGCATGATAGCCCTTCTCCCTGGCCTCCGGCGACCTGGCGTACAGCTTCCGCAGCTCATCGTGGACGCCTGCGTAGGTGGCCACGGTGGAGCGGACGTTGATGCCGATGGGAGTGGCGTCAATGAGCTTGACGTGTGCAATGCCCTCCGCCCGGATGGCGCGGATATGGGCAGGCAAAGCGCTGCCGCTGATGCTTGCCTCCAGGGCGGGGACAAGGCTTTCCAGAACCATGGTGGTCTTGCCGGAGCCGGATACGCCGGTGACGACGGTGAGCCGCCCCTTGGGAATGTCCACCTCCAGGGGCTTGACCGTGTGAAGCTGCGCGGTGGACAGGTGGATCACGCCCTTGGGAAACAGTGCCTCCTCTGCGGCGCAGGCGCGCAGCTTTGTTTCGGCGCTGCCGGAGAGGAACGGCCCGATCTGAGAAGCGGGATCGGCCTCAATGGCGGTGATCGTCCCCTGGGCGATCACATGGCCGCCCTTGGCACCCGCCTCCGGCCCCATTTCGATGATCCAATCGGATTCCTTCAAAATCTGGGTGTCGTGATCCACCAGAATGACGGAATTGCCATCCGCCACCAGGTCGTGCATCACGCCGGTCAGGCCCACGATGTTGGACGGATGCAGGCCGATGGACGGCTCGTCCAGCACGTACAGAACGCCGGTGGTGCGATTGCGGACGGCGCGGGCCAGCTGCATCCGCTGGCGTTCGCCGGTGGAAAGGGTGGAGGCCGAGCGGTCAAGGGTCAGATAGCCCAGCCCCAAATCCATCAAGCGCTTCGCCGTGCTCTGGAACGCCTCACAGATGCTTTCCGCCATGGGGCGCATTTCCTCCGGCAGACTGCCGGGGACGCCCTGTACCCAGTCAACCAACTGAGAAAGAGTCATTGTGCAGGCTTCATCCAGCGAAATCCCCCGCAGCCTGGGCGCGCGGGCGGCAGCAGACAGCCGCGTGCCATGGCAGGCCGGGCAGATTTCCTCCCTCAGGAACCTTTCCACCCGCTTCATGCCCTTTTCATCCTTGACCTTGGCGAGGGCGTTTTCCACGGTGTAAACCGCGTTAAAGTAGGTGAAATCCAGCTCTCCGGCCTGATTGGAGCCCTTTGCCTTGTAGAAAATATGCTTCTTCACCGCCGGGCCATGGTAGACGATCTCCTTTTCCTCCGCGCTCAGGTCGCGGAAGGGCACATCGGTGCGCACGCCCATTTCCCGGCACACATCGGTCATCAGCGACCACATCAGACTGTTCCAGGGGGCCACCGCGCCGTCATCAATGCTGAGGGAATCATCCGGCACAAGGCTTGCCAGGTCAACGGTACGGACGCTGCCCGTGCCGCCGCACTTCTGGCACGCGCCCTGGGAATTAAACGCCAGCTCCTCGGCGGACGGAGCGTAAAAATGAGCGCCGCACACCGAGCAGACCAGCTCCTTCCCGGCGGCAACCAGCAGCGACGGCTCCAGGAAATGTTCGTTGGGGCAGCGGTGGCTGGCAAGGCGGGAATACATCAGCCGCAGGCTGTTCAGCAGCTCTGTGCCCGTGCCGAAGGTGCTGCGGATGCCCGGCACGCCGGGGCGCTGGTGCAGCGCCAGGGCGGCGGGGACATACAGCACCTCGTCCACGCTGGCCCTGGAGGCCTGGGTCATCCTCCGGCGGGTATAGGTGGAGAGCGCCTCCAGGTAACGGCGCGAGCCCTCCGCATACAGCACACCCAGTGCCAGCGAGGATTTGCCGGAGCCGGACACCCCCGCAATGCCCACGATCTCTCCCAGCGGGATATCCACATCAATATTTTTAAGGTTGTGAACCTTTGCTCCACGGATCAGCATTTTATCAATCATTGCTTTTACTCCAAAAACTCAAAATCTCCGCCGGCCTTGGGGGGCGGCGGTTTTCCCTAATTGGCAGACACGTACATTGTAGTACAGGGACACACTCTTTTTCAATAGACTCTCGAAAATTATCCGTCTGCAATTTTATGGACAAAATTTGACGCCGGGGCTTGACAAGCGCATATGGGCGGATTATAATTCATAACGCCGTTATGAATGCGGCAAGGAGGTGCGCCGATGGCAAAGCAGATCGAGGGCGTGGCGGAGCGGATTTTAAGCTGCGCCAAGGCGGAATTTCTGGACAAGGGATACACGGATGCATCCCTGCGCACCATTGCGGCGGCGGCAGAAACCAGCACCAACTCGATTTACGTCCGCTTTCAGGACAAGGAGGGGCTTTTCTCCGCCATTGTGGAGCCGGTACTCAACGAAATGATCGAGCGGTTTGTGAAGATTCAGGAAACCTTTCACCGCATGGAGCGGGCGGAGCAGGCCGCGCAGATGCTGGACTACGCCGACGGCGGCACCATGGAGCTGGTGGAGTACATGTATGACCACCTGGACGAATTCCGGCTGCTGCTGGATGCCTCCTATGGCACCCGGTTTCACAACTTTGTGGACGAGCTGGTGCGTATTGAGGTGGAATACACCTACAAATACATGGAGGCTGTGGGCAGCACCGCCCAGCTGGGGGACGCCACCACCCAGCGGCTGCTGCACATCGTCACCACCTCCCGCTTTGAAAGCATCTTTGAAATCATCCGCCACGGCATGAGCCTGGAGGAAGCCCGGGAATACATCGGCCTTCTGAGCCGCTATCACCGCACCGGCTTCCTGGCGGTGTTCGGCGAATAACAATGGAACCTCTGAATAAATCGTCTGCGGCTGTGAGCGGATCTTTTCCGTCCACTCTTCGGTACCGAAAACGGGAAATACATACAGTATTCCGCCGCTTTCGATACCTCGATTGGCCGAAAAATCTCTCGCTCACAGCTCTTGCCGATTTAATCAGAACTTCCCAATATCCACAACAGGCTGTCGGAAACGACGGCTTATTCAATAGGCTATAGTTAGCTATGTCTAACTCAGAAAGGAGGAACCAACATGGAAAAACAAAGCCCTGTCCAGCGAATCTGGGAATTGGGCAAAAGTGAGCATGCCCATCTGATTACGGCGGTGCTCCTGGCTGTCATCGGTGTGATCTGCGGCATGGTGCCCTACTTCGCGGCGGCGCGGATTATCATCCTGCTGCTGTCTGGCGAGCAGGCGCTCAGCGCCTACGGCGTATGGCTGGGCGCGGCCCTGGTGGACACCCTGGCCCAGGTGAGCACCACGGTTGCCCAGGTGGATGAAATTCTCAAGGCCGAGGAGCAGGTGCACCCCGAAACCCCGGTTCGCTTTGAAAACCATGATATTGAGATCAAGGATGTGCACTTCGGCTATCACGACGACCAGGAGATTCTCCACGGCGTGAGCCTGCACATCGGCCAGAACAGCATGACGGCGCTGGTCGGCCCCTCCGGCTCCGGCAAATCCACCCTGGCCAAGCTGATCGCGGGCTTCTGGGATGTGAAGCAGGGCACGATCACCATGGGCGGCCACAGCCTGACGGACATTCCGCTGCATCAGCTGTATGACCAGGTGGCCTTTGTCTCCCAGGACAATTATCTGTTTAACGACACCGTGCGTGAGAACATCCGCATGGGCCGCCGCGCCGCCTCGGATGCCGAGGTGGAGGCCGCCGCCCATGCCGCCGGGTGCGACAGCTTTGTAAGCAAGCTGGAGCAGGGCTATGACACCCCCGTTGGCGGAGGCGGCGCGCACCTGTCCGGCGGCGAGAAGCAGCGCATTTCCATCGCCCGGGCCATGCTGAAGGACGCGCCCATCATCATCCTGGATGAGGCC
Source organism: uncultured Oscillospiraceae bacterium (assembly GCA_934565795.1). Lineage (GTDB taxonomy): Bacteria > Bacillota > Clostridia > Oscillospirales > Oscillospiraceae > Faecousia. The sequence continues at coordinate 53,142 of CAKTIM010000006.1, read as the reverse complement.
ACCGCCAACGTCGACCCGGAGAACGAGGATCGGCTGCAAAAGGCCATCGAGGCTCTGACCCGGAACAAGACCGTTCTGATGATCGCCCACCGGCTGAAAACCGTGCGCAACGCCGACCAGATTCTGGTGCTGGACGACGGCAGAATCGTCCAGCAGGGCAAGCATGAGGTGCTGATCTCCCAGCCCGGCATCTATGCTGACTTCGTCGGCGGCAGACAGGAGGCCTCCGGCTGGAAGCTCTCAACATAAAAAACGAGGCGAATCCGTGATGGCCCCCATTGGGGGCTGCACGAATTCGCCTCAGTTTTTTGCAGGTTTCCACAGCGGCTGCCTCAGGTGTGCGCCTGTCTGTCCTTTTTTCTGTCCGCCAGCAGCTGACTGGCGACGGAGAGCAGGGTCTTTTCGTCCACGGGCTTGGGGATGTGGGCGTTCATTCCGGCGTTCAGGCTGCGCTGGATATCGTCGGAGAAGGCATTGGCGGACATGGCGGAGATGCGCACCGTGGCCGCATCCGGGCGGGACAGGGCGCGGATGGCGCGGGCCGCCTCCAGGCCGTCCAGCACGGGCATCATAATGTCCATGAAGATAATGTCAAAATGCTCCGGCTCCGACGCGGCAAAGGTATCCACCGCCTCCTGCCCGTTCCACGCCTTTGTGATGTGGGCGCCGTGGCTGGTGAGCAGGAATTCGGCGATCTCCATATTCAACCGGTTGTCCTCCACCAGCAGCACATTTGCATCCTTCAGCGGGCAATCGCCGGTGGGGCAGCTGCCGTCCGCCTGCATGCCGTAGGCCTTGTCGATCTGGAAGGTCAGCGTCACGCAGAAGGTGGTGCCCACCCGCTTCTGAGACTGGCAGGTGATGGTGCCGCCCAGGCTGTCCACCAGCTTTTTCACGATGGAAAGGCCCAGGCCCGTTCCCTCGAAGGTGGTGCGGGCGCTGTCCAGCTCCTGCGTGAACGGCTCAAACATGTGCTGCTGGAATTCCTCGCTCATGCCGATGCCGTTGTCCTCGCAGGTAAATTCGTAAGTAGCGGTATCCTCGGTGGTGGAAATCAGCCGGGAATTCAGGCGGACATAGCCGCCGGGGTTGCCATACTTCACCGCGTTGCTGGCCAGGTTCATCAGCACCTGCCGCAGATGCCGGGGGCTGCCGATCAGGTTGGGCACCGGCAGACAGCCCTGGCGCAGCACCTCGTAGCGGATGTTCTTCGCCATGGCCTGCGGCTCCACCAGGGTATTGACCTCGTTGACCAGGGTGGTCAGGTCAAAGGGCTTGCTCTCCAGCTTGATCTCGCTGCTCTCCAGCTTGCTCATTTCCAGCACACTGTCCACCAGCGCCATCAGGGTTCCCACGGCGGTGCTGGCCTTTTCCCGGCATTCCTCCTGAAGGGCCAGATCCCGTGGATTGTGGGCGGCCATGCTGATATAGCCCTTGATCCCGTTGATGGGGGTGCGGATATCATGGCTGATGCGGCGCAGGAATTCGGTTTTGGCATTGTTGGCCACCTTGGCCTGCTGGGCCTCCTGCAAAATCCGCTCCTGATATTCCGCTTCCTTTTTCTTTTCGCCGTCTACGTCCTGGAACATGACGAGGACATGGGCAGGCTTCCCCGTCTCGTCAAAGTCCACCACCGTCACGCTGACCCGGCACCATTTCGTCTCACCGGCGCGGTAGGCCTGATAGTCCGTGTAGTAGCTCTTGCGCACCTCGGTGATCCGCTCCCGGCTCAGGCTCTCCCGGATGAATTCAGCCTCCATGCGCTGATCCAGCTCCTCCCGGAATTCGGGCACCACCAGCGTATCGATGAAGGATTTTTTCAGCGCCGCATAATCGCCGCTGGGCTGAATGAAGCTTGCCAGCCAGGGCGCGAAATAGATGCTTTCATATCGGTTTCCCCGCACATCCACATAGAAGAGGGTAAAATAAATGGTCTCCAGGGATTGCAGGATATTGATGGTCTCGGTGAGCTGACGGTTGCTGTCGCGCAGGGCCTCCTGGTTTTCAAACAGCGCCCGGTTGCGGAAGGCAAATACCACCGCCCACAATATAAAATACGCCGCCGCGAAGAACATCACCGCCAGCCAGGTGCCGGAAAATACGGAGGAAACGGGATAATAGATGTAAACCATATATCCTTCGCGCCCGGTGCGGCAGCCCAGATAGAAACGCTCCCCGGTGTAGAACAGCCGCAGGACACCGTCGGGAGACATCTGATCCAGCTGGCGCAGGATGGCATTCTCCGACACGCCGTCGTTCTGCATGTTCACATCACTGGTGGCGCGGATCACATCATCCTTGGCAATGGCATAGATTCCGCCTCGATCCAGGTGCAGGCCGCTGAGCAGGCTGGCCATTTCGCTTTCCGCGCCGGAGACCAGCGCCGCAGGCTGGCGGTAAAAGCCGACCACAATGCCGGGGGCATCCCGCCGTGCCACGGCGCACACGTCATAATAGCGCCCGTTTGCCTGAACCCGCTCGGCAAATACCTTTGCCGGGTGCTCGATGATATCGGCCAGACGGCTCCACCGCTCGGAATTCTGCCAGTATGGGTCGCGGAACTGGCGGGTATAGCCGGAGGCCTCCAGCTTCAGGTCGCCGTCCAGCAGGGTAATGCCGGTGATGCGCAGGCGGTTGACCTGCTGCTCCAGATAGTCGTCGCCCACCAATTCCGGCTGCTCCTCCAGCTTATAGCTGATGGCCTGCAGCAGCTCTGCCAGGCGGAACAGGCTCTGGGTGCGGTCGCTGGCCAGCAGCTTGTTATAGCTCAGGCACTGCTGCTTCAGGGTATCCAGGGTCTTATCCGTCAGCGCGGAGGCGAGGCGCAGCTGCTTGTGGCCGGAAATCAGCATCACCACCAGCAGCAGCGCCAGACCCACCAGGATCAGGGAGCGGATACCCGGATTCCAGCCCCTTAAAAAATCAATTTTCTTTTTTCGCAAGGTTGATTCCCTCCAGGGCGTCCGTCGAATTGAGCCCATAGCTTCTTAAAATGCGGGCAGTGGTGCCGTCGCGGTGCATCTCATTCAGGACCGTGACCAACGCCGCCCGGAGCTCCTCGAAGCTTCCGGGCAGGAACGCCACGCCCAGATCTGAAACGATCAGGTTTTCATCCAGAAACCGATAGCCAACGCCGCTGTTTTGCAGCAGCTCGGTAAGCGTGGCAGAAAAGCCGGCGCAGGCATCCACATAGCCGTCGCGCAGCGCGGCCACCACATCCTCCATATCCGCCAGGCAGTACACTGCCTCCACCTCTGGGATTCTTGCATCGGTCTGCCCCACAAAAATACGCTCCGGCATGGTGGCGCTCTTCACCGCTACCGTCCGCCCCTCCAGGTCGCGCAGCATGCGGATCGGGTTGTCCTGCAAAACCGCCACCACCTGCCGGCTGAACATGTACGGGCCAACCCAGTCGTACTGCTCCTCCCGTCCGCTGACGGAATAGCAGCTCCACAGGCAATCCACCTCTCCGGCCGCCAGGAGCGCATCCCGGTCGTGCCAGCTGATCTGCTTGAACACCGGCTCATACCCGGCCCGGCGGCAGGCCTCCTGGGCCAGCTCCACATCGATCCCGGCGGGCTTTTTATCCTCGTCGGTATAGGTAAAGGGGCGATAGTCGTTATAGCCGATCACCACCTGCGGCAACGGCTGCTCCTCCTCCGCCTGGCAGCCCCACAGACCAGCCAGCAGCGTCAGACACAGCATCAATATCAGGATTCGCTTCTTGAACATCACGGAATCTCCTCGCGCACACGGAGAAACAGGCAAAATACACGACCTCGCGCCCATTTCCTCCAATGGGAATAGCAAAAGTAACTAAATTATACGATATGTATCCATTTTTTTCAAGTATTTTTTGAATTTTCTGTGAAGCCCAACCCGTAGACCAACTTTCCGCTTGGCTTTTCCATAGTTGGTCTACGGGGCGGCTTCGATTTGCATTTGGATAGAGAAAGCCTCCGGGTGGGTCATGGAAGAATGACCCGCCCGGAGGCTGTATTTGTTTTATGCCTTTTGGAATTGGCTGTTATACAGGGTGTGGTAGAAGCCACCCTTGGATAGCAGCTCTTCGTGGCTGCCTTGTTCGATGATCTTTCCGTCGCGCATCACCAGGATCAGGTCTGCGTTGCGGATGGTGCTCAGCCGGTGGGCTACCACGAAGCTGGTGCGGCCCTCCATGAGCTTATCGAAAGCCTCTTGGATCAGCACCTCCGTGCGGGTATCGATGCTGGAGGTCGCTTCGTCCAGAATCAGCATGGGCGGCAGGGTCAGCATCACACGGGTGATGCACAGAAGCTGCTTCTGGCCGCCGCTGATGCTGTCCTCATACAGCACGGTGTCCAGCCCCTTGGGCAGCCGCCGGATGAACTCCCAGCTGTGCGCCTCCTTGGCGGCGCGGATGATCTCCTCGTCGGTGGCGTCGGGCTTGCCGAAGGCGATATTCTCCCGGACGGTTCCCTGCTTCATCCAGGTATCCTGGAGCACCATGCCGAAGCCGGAGCGCAGCGCGTGACGGGAGAGGGTGCGGATCTCCTGGCCGTCTACCCGGATCTCGCCGCCGTCCACATCGTAAAACCGCATGAGAAGATTGATAAAGGTGGTCTTGCCGCAGCCGGTGGGGCCGACGATGGCCACCCGCATACCGGGCTTCACATTCAGATTGAAATGCTCGATCAGGCGGCGGGACTTGTCATAGCTGAAGCTGACGTTTTCAATTTCTACGCGCCCCTCCCGGTGCGCGATCTCCCCGTCAGCGTCGGCGCATTCCTCCGGCTCCTCCAGCAGGGCAAACAGCCGAGCGGCGCAGGCCAGAGCGTTCTGCATCTCCGTAATGACGGAGCTGATGTCATTGAAGGGCTTCATATACTGGTTGGCGTAGGACAGCAGCACAGAAAGGCCGCCAACCGTCAGCGCCCCGCCGGGAATCAGCAGCGTGCCCACCAGCGCGACCCCGGCATAGATGACGTTGTTCACAAAGCGGGTGCAGGGGTTTGTCAGGCTGCTGTAGAAGATGGCCTGGGCGCTGTACTTTTTCAGCTCCTCGTTCACCGCCGCAAACCGCCGGGAGGCCCGCTCCTCGTAGCCGTAGGCGCGGACGACCTTCTGATTGCCGATGATCTCCTCGATCAATGCCGTCTGCCTGCCCCGTGCCTCACTCTGCTTGCGGAACATGCCATAGGAGTGGGAGGAAATGAATTTTGCCACCCAGAAGCTCAGGGGCGTCAGGCAGATGACCAGCAGGGTGATCCAGAAATTCTTGGAGAACATGAATACCAGCGTCACCCCAATGGTCACCACGCCGGAAAACAGCTGGGTAAAGCCCAGCAGCAGACCGTCGGACAAAATGTCCGCATCCGCAATGACCCGGCTGACAATATCGCCGGAGGCATGCCGGTCAGGGTAGCTCAGGGGCAGCCGTTGAATATGGCGGATGGACTGGGAGCGGATGTCCTCCACCACCCGATACACCACCCGGTTATTGATAACGCTCATCACCCAGCCGGTGACGCCGGAGAGCACCGCGAACAGCACCACGCGCCGCAGGAACACCTGCACCCTGTCAAAATCCACCCGATGCGCTGCCACGATATTGTCAATGGCGTCGCCAAAGAGGATAGGCACGTACAGCTGCAATACCACCGTTGCCGCTGCCAGCACAATGCTCAGAAGCAGCAGTGCCCGGTAGCGGGCAATGCGGTTCCACAGCTTTTTCATGGTTTCGCCGTTTCCCTTTGCCTGTTTCATTGCTTACCCGCCTCCTTTGCAGCCAGCCGTTCGCCGGGGAACTGAGAATCGAATATCTCCTGATACAGCGTGCAGTCCTTCAGCAGCGCCTCATGGGTGCCGCAGCCGGCCAGATGGCCATTGTCCAGCACCAAAATTTGGTCGGCCTGCTGGATGCACGCAATGCGCTGGGACACCAGGAAGGTGGTCACGGGATAGTCCAGATTTCGGATGGATTTGCGCAGGGCCGCGTCGGTGGTAAAGTCCAGGGCGCTGGAGCTGTCGTCCAGAACGAGAATTTCCGGCTTCTTCACCAGCGCCCGTGCAATGGACAGCCGCTGCTTCTGGCCGCCGGACAGGTTCCGGCCGCCCTGCTCCAGCTGGAAATCCAGCTGACCGGGCTTACCCTCCACGACCTCCTTCGCCTGGGCGGCGGTCAGCGCCTCCCACAGCTCATTGTCGCTGGCGTTTTCGTTGCCCCAGCGGAGGTTATCCCGGATGCTGCCCTGGAAAAGCACCGCCCGCTGCTGCACCACGCCCACCTTGGCGCACAGCGCTTCCCGGCTCTCGTCCCTGACGTTTACGCCGTTCAGGCATACCGTGCCCTCCTGGGGGTCATAGAACCGGGGGATCAGGCTGACCAGGGTAGATTTGCCGCTGCCCGTACCGCCGATGATGCCAATGGTCTGTCCCTTCTTCGCCTGGAAGCTGATATCCATCAGGCTGGGCGCACCGGCATTCTGGTAGGTAAAGGTCACATGGTCGAAGCAGACTGCATTCTCGCTGCTGCCCTGGGGTGCTTCCTTGTCGGCATAGGCCATGCTGGGCTGCTGCTCCAGCACCGCCGATACCCGCCCGGCGCAGGCCAGGGACTTGGTCAACGTGATAATCAGGGAGGCCAGCTTGATCAGCTCCACAATGATCTGGAGCATGTAGTTGTTCAGCGCCACCACGTCGCCCTGGGCAATATTGCCGATGTTCACCTGCACCGCAGCCCGGTCAATGAGGAACACCGCTGCGATGTTGATGAGCACATAGGTCAGGGGATTCAGCAGGGCAGAGATCCGCCCCACAAATTCATTGAGCCGGGTGAGGGCCTGGTTGCTTTCGTCAAACTCCTCCACGGACTGCTTCTCCCGGCAGAACGCCCGGATGACCCGCACGCCGGTGAGGTTCTCCCGGGTCAGGCAGGTTACCCGGTCAAGGGCCGCCTGGGATTTTTTGAACAGGGGGATGCTCACCAGCATAATGGCAAACACCACGACGAACAGTACCGGGATGGCCGCCGCAAAAATCAGCGCGCATCTGGTGTTGATGGTAAAGGCCGTGACAAGGGCACCAAACACCACAAAGGGGCTGCGCAGCAGCAGCCGCAGGCCCATGTTCACGCCGGTCTGCACCTGGTTGATGTCCGTGGTCAGCCGGGTGATCATGGTGTCCGCACCCAGGGTATCCAGCTCCGTAAAGGAAAAGCGCTGAATGTGGTCAAACACGGCCTGGCGCAGGTCTGCGGCAAAGCCCGTGCTGGCCCTGGCGGCAAAGAACTGCGCCGTGATGCTGCACGCAAGCCCCAGCAGCGCCATGCCGATCAGGATGAAGAAGCACTGCGTCAGTACGCCCCGGTCGTTGTTTCCCACGCCCAGGTTGATCATCCACGCCACAACCAGGGGCACCAGCAGATCGAACACCACCTCCAGCAGCTTGAACAGCGGTGCCAGAATGCTCTGTGCCGTGTACCGTTTCAGGTAGACGGATAGCTTTTTCAATTTCTCTCATTCCCATCTCTTATATTTTATTGACAGAGATAGTATAGCACAGTATGATAGATATGAATAATATCGTTTTCATGCCAGCGCCATATTATTTTTATATCGCAGCAGATGGCGCGGGGAAGGGGCTGGGATCAGTGAAGCACGAAATGATTTTACGGAGGGATAGCTATGGATATCCGACAGCTGGAATATTTCCGAAAAATTGCCGAAACCGGCAGCATCAGCGAGGCGGCCCGGCAGCTGCATCTTTCCCAGCCGCCCCTGAGCTATCAGCTGCGGGGACTGGAGGAGGAGCTTGGAGTGCAGCTGTTTCAGCGGAGCCGCCAGGGCGTGACCCTTACGGAGGCGGGGAAGCTATTGTACCAGCGGGCCGGGGAGCTGCTGCGGTTTGCGGATTCTGCCAGGCTGGAGGTCAGCCAGATCGGGCAGCGGCAGGTGCTGCGGCTGGGCATGACCTCCACCACCGTCGTCCCCATGATGCCGATTATCTCCGATTTTTCCCGCCGGAACCCGACGGTGCACTTTGAGGTGCACGACGGCCCCAGCTTCTCGCTGTATTCCCTTCTGCTCAATGGGATCATCGACCTGTCCGTGGTGCGCACGCCCCTGCGGCTGGACGAGGTGGAGCATCTGGTGCTGCGGGAGGAGCCGATGATTGCCGTCTCCGCCGCTCCCTTTGCGCCGGGTGTGCTTCGGCTTTCCGATTTGGCGGGCTGCTCGCTGATCCTCTACCGGCGCTACGAGCGCTTCCTGCTGGATGCCTTCCACGCCCAGGGGCTGGAGCCGGAGGTATTCTGCCTTTGCGACGATGCCCGCGGTGCGATGCAGTGGGCGGAGGCGGGGCTGGCCACTGCCATTTTCCCCCAGTCCATGCAGCATCTGTGCAGCGGGCTGCATGTCTGCCCCCTTGCAGAGGATGCCCTGAAAACCAAGATTTTACTGATCTGGCGCAGGGGAGAGCCGCTGCGCCCTATTGCGCAGTCCTTTTTGCAGCTGGCGCAGACCGGGAGCCTTTGAGACGGTACATACTATTTTTTGCCGCTTCCTCCAAAGGAAGCAGGGGCTGCCGGGGGCTTTTTTGTTCACTCGGGGGAAAAGCGGACAAGGATAGACAAGAAGCTGCATTTTTAGGCCTATCAAAGGGGGGTGGCTTTGGGGTATACTGAAAGCACCCAAAACGCTCAAAACAGGAGGAGTTTGTAATGCGCTATGGTTACTTCGACAACGCCAACCGGGAGTATGTCATCGACCGGGTGGATGTTCCAGTTTCCTGGACAAACTACATTGGCTTAAAGGATATGTACGGTGTGTTCAACCACACCGCCGGGGGCTATCTGCTGTATAAATCCCCGGAATACCATCGGATCACCCGCTTCCGCCCCAACGGCGTCCCCATGGACGGCCCCGGCCACTATGTTTACCTGCGGGATAATGAGAGCGGCGACTACTGGACGGTGTCCTGGCAGCCCGTGGGCAAGCCCAAGGAGCACTACTCCTGCCGCCACGGTCTGAGCTACAGCAAGTACCACTGCGATTACTCCGGCATCGACGCCGAGCAGACCCTGTTTGTGGCCGTGGATGACCCGGTGGAGATCTGGCGGGTTACCCTGCGCAACGATACCGACCGGGTGCGCGACCTGTCCGTGTTCTCCTATCTGGAATTCAGCTTCCATCAGATCGCCATGGACAACCAGAATTTCCAGATGAGCCTGTACGCCGCCGGAAGCCGGTATGAGGACGGCGTGATCGAGCATGACCTCTATTATGAAGAAACCGGCTACCAGTTCTTTACCTCCAATTTTACCCCCGACGGCTTCGACTGCCTGCGCGATACCTTCATCGGCCATTACCGCTCCGAGCGCAATCCCATCGTGGTGGAAAGCGGCGAGTGCCATGGCAGCTTCCAGAAGGGCGGCAACCACTGCGGCTGCCTGCGCAAGAAGCTGGTCTTGCAGCCCGGCGAGCAGGTGGAGCTGATCTACCTGCTGGGCGAGGGCGGCATCGAGGCCGGTAAGGCCATGCGCCAGAAGTATACTTCCGCCAAATGCGCCGAGGATTTTGCCCGCACGGCAAAGATCTGGGACGAGAAGCTGAGCTGCCTACAGGTGCACACCCCCAACGAGGGCATGAACACCGAGCTGAATATCTGGAACCTGTATCAGAGCGAGATCAATGTCATGTTCTCCCGGTTCACCTCCTTCATCGAGGTGGGCGGCCGGGTGGGCCTGGGCTACCGGGATACCGCCCAGGATGCCATGACTATTCCCCATTCCAATCCCGCCAAGTGCCGCAGCCGCATTGTGGAGCTGCTGCGGGCGCTGACCACCGAGGGCTATGGCCTGCACCTGTTTGAGCCGCGCTGGTTCGAGCCGGACGAAAAGCAGCAGTCCTTCAAGTCCCCCACCGTGGTTCCCACCCCGGATAAGAGCAGCATCGTCCACGGCATCAAGGATGCCTGCGCCGACGACGCGCTGTGGCTGGTGGGCAGCATCGTCTCCTACATCAAGGAGACCGGCGAGCTGGGCTTTGCCGACGAGGTGATTACCTATGCCGACGGCGGCGAGGGCACCGTCTACGAGCATATGAAGCACATCCTGGACTTCTCCGCCCGTCAGGTGGGCATCAACGGCATCTGTAAGGGCCTGCGGGCAGACTGGAACGACTGCCTGAACCTGGGCGGCGGCGAGAGCGCCATGGTCAGCTTCCTGCACCACTGGGCGCTGCTGAACTTCATCACCCTGGCGGAAAAGCTTGGCCGCCAGGAGGACGCAGCCCACTACACCGCCATGGCTCAGCAGGTCAAGGCCATCAGCGAAAAGGTGCTGTGGGACGGCAAGTGGTATATCCGGGGCATCACCGCCCAGAACCGCAAGATCGGCACCCAGAACGACACCGAGGGCCGGGTGCACATGGAGAGCAACACCTGGGCGGTGCTGTCCGGCGTGGCAGACGCGGAGCACGGCAAGGCCGCCATGGACGCGGTGGACGAGTACCTGTTCACCCAGTACGGCCTGATGCTCAACGCCCCCTGCTTCACTGTGCCGGACGATTCCATCGGCTTTGTCACCCGGGTGTATCCGGGCCTGAAGGAGAACGGCGCTATCTTCAGCCATCCCAACCCCTGGGCATGGTGCGCCGAGGCCATCCTGGGCCGGGGCAGCCGTGCCATGAAGTTCTATAATTCCCTGTGTCCCGCCCTGCAAAATGACGACATCGAGACCCGCCTGGCAGAGCCCTATACCTATTGCCAGTTCGTCTCCGGCAAGGATCACACCACCTTCGGCGAGGCCCATCATCCCTTTATGACCGGCTCCTCCGGCTGGGCCTACTACGCCGCCACCCAGTACATGCTGGGCATCCGGCCGGATTACGACAGCCTGACGGTGGATCCCTGCATCCCCGCCGACTGGAAGGAATTCTCCGTGGATCGCAAGTGGCGCGGCGCGCAGTACCACATCCACGTAACCAACCCCAAGGGCGTGGAAAAGGGTGTGGCCTCCGTGAAGCTCAACGGCGCGGAGGTGGAGCGCATCCCGGTGCAGCAGCCGGGCAGCGTGGCAAATATTGAAGTTGTAATGGGATAAGGAGAGCGCATTATGATCAAATTCGGTACCGGCGGCTGGCGGGCAGTCATCGCCGATGAATTCACCAAGGCAAATATCCGACTGGTGGCCGCCGGGCTGTGCGGCCTGATGAAGTCCGAGGGTCTGGAGGGCGCGAAGGTCTGCGTGGGCTATGACCGCCGTTTCCTGTCCAAGGAGGCCGCCCACTGGGCGGCGGAGGTGCTGGCGGGCTACGGCTATCACCCCATGGTGGTCAACCGTTCCTCCCCCACGCCGCTGATCATGTTCACCGTCAAGCAGCTGGAGCTGCCCTATGGCATGGCCGTCACCGCCAGCCATAACCCCGCCATCTACAATGGCATCAAGGTATTCACCGCCGGCGGCCGGGATGCCGACCAGACCGTCACCGCCAAGATCGAGGCCCACATCCAGCAGGTCGACCCGGATAAAATCCCCTGCGTGGATTATGACCAGGCCATGCAGCAGGGGCTGATTACCGAGATTTATCCCTTCAACGAGTATATCGACAGCATTCTGCACTTCGTGGATGTGGATAGGATCAAGAATTCCCACCTGCGCATTGCCATCGACCCCATGTACGGCGTCAGCCAGAGCAGCCTGCGTACCATCCTGCTCACCTGCCGGTGCGATGTGGATGTGATCCACGAGCAGCACGATACCCTGTTCGGCGGCAAGATGCCCGCCCCCAGCGAGGGCACCCTGGGCCTGCTGAGCAATTACGTGCTGGATAACCATTGCAGCCTGGGCGTGGCCACCGACGGCGACGCCGACCGCCTGGGCGTGATTGACGAGAACGGCAACTACGTTCCCGCTAATACCCTGCTGGTGCTGCTGTATTACTACCTGCTGAAATACCGTGGCTGGACTGGCCCCTGTGTGCGCAACAACTCCACCACCCACCTGCTGGATCGGGTGGCGGCGGACTTTGGTGAAAAGTGCTATGAGGTTCCCGTGGGCTTCAAGTTCATCTCCGCCAAGATGGCCGAAACCGGCGCCATCATCGGCGGCGAGTCCTCCGGCGGCCTGGCCGTGCGGGGCCATATCGCGGGCAAGGACGGCATTTATGCCGCGGCGCTGCTGGTGGAAATGCTGGCGGTCACCGAAAAGTCCGTGTCCCAGCTCTATCGGGAAATCACCGAAAAATACGGCAAGCTCTATTATGAGGATACCTCCTTCACCATGCGCCCGGAGCGCAAGGACGAGCTGAAGGATGTGCTGTTCATGCAGAAGCAGCTGCCGGACTTTGACGCGGAAATCGACCACGTCAGCCGCGAGGATGGCTGCAAGGTCTATTTTGCCGACGGAAGCTGGGTCATCTGCCGCTTCTCCGGCACCGAGCCGCTGCTGCGCATGGCCGCCGAGGGCAGCACCGAGGCCCAGGCCAAGAGCTATATCCAGACCTGGCGCAAGGCTCTCGGCTTATAATTTACTACCACCATCTTCCAAGATGATCTCCTCCTCCATTTTCCCCCGCAAAGGTGCATCTGCTTTGCCGCAGATGCACCCTTTCTTTTTGGGAAAAGATGTGATAGGATTAGAAAAAAGGAGGAAGAAAGATGGGTAAACGAAAGATTTCTCTGCGGGCCGGGCTGGTGACGACGATCCTGATCTGCTGGCTGATGCCGGTGGTGTGCATTGTGACCCTGTCCGGCCTGCTGCTGAACAGCAATTATCAGAAGGCCATCCGGCAGCAGATTCAGTCCGAGGCTGCCAGTGCTCTGGAGCAGGTGCGAACCAACCTGGCCGACGCCATCTGGGATTCCAAGGCGGTTTCCTACGACGGCATCGTCCGCAGCGGCTACCGCACCTTCCGGCAGGACGGCGATACCGCCAGCCTCTATCGCACGGTGAACGACTACATGACCCAGAACTTCTCCCGTGAGAGCCGCTACCGAGCCGCCTTCCTGTATTTCTGGGGGGAGGGAGAGGGCGCCAATGCCTATGTGCTCTGCCGCGGCACCACCGGCCACGACCTGCTGGCCCAGGTGAAGCAGACGGCCCCCTGGATCATCGGTGCCATGCAGGACGCGGATACCGCCATCCGCTTTTATAATTTGGATGGGGAGCTGTACATGGCGCGCAACATTCTCAACAGCCGCTTTGAATCCTACGCCACCATTGCGGTGCTGCTGGATTCGTCAGTGGTTTTGCAGAGCATGGAGGGCGTCCAGCGGGTGAGCAGCCTGACGCTGACCGTGGATGACTGTATGCTCACCCGGATGGACAACGGCACCCAGCCGGGCAGCGACACGGAGATACGCTACACCGTGGACGCCGACGGCCACAAGATTACCCTGTCCGCCTTCCCGGAGGCCTACGATCTCTGGCAGGACACCCCCTGGCTGCGCTGGGCGGTGGTGGGCGTGGCGCTGATGGTGCTGCCCCTGCTGCTGGTGATGATCGCCCTGTTCCACCGGCATGTCAGCTTCCCCATGGAGACCCTGGCGGAGGCCAACGGCCAGATTCAGGCGGGCCAGCGGGGCTACCAGATCGAAAAAACAGCTCCCAACGCGGAGTTTGAGAGGCTGTACGCCAATTTCAACGTCATGTCCACGGAACTGAAAAACCAGTTCGAGCGCTCCTATCAGGAGCAGCGGGCCGCGCAGAAGGCCCAGATCAAGGCACTGCAATCCCAGATCAATCCCCACTTCCTGAACAATACCCTGGAGATCATCAGCTGGGAGGCCCGCCTGGCCGACAACGAGCGGGTGTGCGCCATGATCGAGGCCCTGTCCACCATGCTCACGGCTGCCCTGGATCGGGACGGCCGGACGCAGATTCCGCTGTCCGAGGAGCTGGGCTATGTGGATGCCTACCTCTATATCATCCGCGAGCGCCTGGGCGGCAATCTGCGGGTGACCAAGGAGATCCCGGATGAGATGGCCGCCCAGCTGATCCCCAGACTCATTTTGCAGCCCATCGTGGAAAATGCGGTGGAGCATGACATCACCGCCAGCCGGGGCGGCAGGCTGACCCTGCGTGCCCGGCAGGAGGCGGGCGAGATCATCCTGGAGGTGGAGCACGACGGCACCATGACCGACAAGGATCGGGAGAACATCCGTCAGCTGACCTCGGCGGAGTACACCGGCAGCGGCCGGGTGGGCCTGCGCAACGTCTACCGCCGCCTGAAGCTGCTCTACGGCGACGCAGGCGGCCTGACCATCGAGGAAGCCGCCCCCGGCACCATCCTCGCCCGCCTCCACTTCCCGGCCTGATGTGTCCTTGGCTCCCCAACGATGCGAATCAAGGGTAGAAATATTCGCATATTCCAGGAAAAAACGAGAGAATTAAAACATTCTGAGTCCCGTAGGGGTCGGCAATTTGTCGACCCGCAATGTTGCCATTTCAAAAGCACCCCGTTGAATGGCACCAGCTTCCGCCCCCCTCCAAAAGCTTCCCTTGGGGGAAGCTGGCAGCCCGTAGGGCTGACTGAAGAGGGCCTACCGCACGTGGATTTTCTTAAAGGGCGTGTTGAATGGTGAGCACCTCACCCGTAGGGGCGGATACCAGCCGCCCGCAACGTTACGGTTTCGATAGCAGTGCGTTGAGTGGAAGCAGGCAAAACAACTGAGTTCGTAGGGGGCGGCAAATTTGTCGCCCCGCCATGTACCGGGATTGAGCGGTTCGTCTATACAGCTCACGTTCGTTACCTTTCGGGCGGCTAATATCCGCCCCTACGGACTCAAAGTATTGAACATTGTACCTTTTTAGTGAAGTCTCTCTCAAAACCATACGCTGAGTGCCCTCTTCAGTCGCTGCGGCGACAGCTTCCCCCACAGGGAAGCTTGGGGATGTATACTTGAGGGTATACGTTTATCTTTACTGCTTCCTAAACCGTCGAGTTGAGGGGCGACAATTTGCCGCCCCCTACGAACTCAGAAACTTTTGGTAATGTTCATTCAACTGACAGCTCAATTCCGCGACGTTGCGGGCGGCTGGTATCCGCCCCTACGGATTTCTGCCCTTGATTCGCATCCAGGGGGGCAGCAAAGTGGGGAATTGGCAAATACATTCAATCCGATGTCCTGAAGGGCGCTTCTTTCGGGCAATGTGAATAGGGGTGTCTGCAATATGGATGAATTATTGACGCTGCGATTGCCATTTTCAGGCAAGGTGCCAAGGATGGACAATAAACCACAAGCGGGGGGATTGTGCATACTGTTTACTTTTTGTATAATGCAGACACTGACATGAGTGAAATGTCACAATTAAATTAAAGGAGCGAACACCATGAAAAAGATCACTGCATTCCTGCTCGTCGTCGCTATGTGCCTGGGCTTTGTCGTCTGCGCACACGCCGACTCCGTCACCCTGAACGTCGTCACCTCCTACGGCGGCGATGATGGCAACCGCAAGAACTTCGAGGACGCTGTCGCTGCCTACGAAGCTTCCACTGGCAACAAGGTCAACGATGGCTCCGCCACTTCCAATGAGCAGTGGAAGGCCAAGGTTCTGACCGACTTCGAGACCGGCTCCGAGCCCGATGTCCTGTTCTTCTTCACCAACGCCGACGCCGATCCCTTCATCAACGGCAACAAGGTCGTCTCCATCGAAGAGATCCGCTCCGTCTACCCCGACTACGCCGCCAACATGAAGGATTCCATGATGGCTGTCGCCGCTGACGGCAAGCACTACGCTGTTCCCTCCGCTGGCTTCTGGGAGAACATGTTCGTCAACAAGGCCGTCCTGGACGACTGTGGCGTTGAGGTTCCCGGCCCCGACTACACCTGGGAACAGTTCCTGGCCGACTGCGAGACCATCAAGGAAGCCGGCTACACCCCCATCGCCTGCTCTCTGTTCGAGGTTCCTCACTACTGGTTCGAGTTCGCCGTCATGAACAATGGCTCCCTGGCCACCCAGCTGGAAGTCCCCACTGTTGACGAGAACGGCAAGCTGGTCGACGACGCCGTCGCCCAGAAGTGGATCGCTGCCCTGGAAGACCTGAAGGCTCTGTACGAGGCTGGCTACTTCCCCGAAAACACCCTGACCGCTACCGATGCTGAGACCGTTTCCCTGTTCGGCGAAGGCGAAGCTGCTTTCCTGATCGACGGCTCCTGGAAGTGCGGCTACTTCTCCGAGAACCACGCTGACAACCTGGAAGACTACGTCGTCTGCTGCGTGCCCGGCAAGGGTGAGCGCCCCGCTACCGATGCCATCGGCGGCATCTCCATGGGCTACTTCATCACCCGCAAGGCTTGGGACGATCCCGCCAAGCAGGCTGCCGCTGTTGAGTTCGTCTCCCAGCTGACCAGCGATGAGACCCTGAGCAAGTTCGTCACCACCGAGGTCACCGCTCTGAAGAACGGCGCTACCCCCAGCGGCCTGAACGCCATCCAGCAGTCTGCTGCCGCCTGCAACGCCAACATCACCGGCGTGGTCGGCGCTGTGCAGGATACCATCACTGCCGAAGCCAAGGGCGACCTGTTCGCCAACGTTCAGAAGGTCGTTTCCGGCCAGATGACCGCTGCCGAGGCCGTTGAGTCCGCAATGAAGCTCAACTGATTCTAACCTACATTATTTCCTCAATGGGGGCTGCTGCCAAAGGCAGCGGCCCCCGCCTTATCTCAACAAAAAGGATGGTGCGGCCATGAGCTCCATGATCTATAAGAAAAAATCGCCGCTGCTGCTCTTCCTGCTCCCGGCATTTGTCTTTCTGATTGCCTATCTGTATTATCCCTTCCTGCAAAACATTTTCAATACGTTCCTGGATATCGGCGGACTGGGGCGCGCGGCCGATGGCGTCAATGATCCCTGGTATGAGAACTATGCACGCATGCTCACCGACCCGAACATGCGCACCGCACTGAAAAACACCGTGATCCTTACCGTATGCACCGTGGTGTTCCAGGTGGGCGTCGCCCTGATCCTGGCGCTGCTGGTGGATTCCATCCGGGTCGGCTCCAAGGTATTCCGTACCGTCTATTTCTTCCCCATCGTCATTTCCGCTACCGCCCTGGGCCTGATGTTCAATCTGATGTTCCTGTACAAGGGCGGCATGGTCAACCAGCTGCTGCTGAAGATGGGCCTCTTGGAATCGGAGGTCAAGGCCAGCGGCAAGCTTGTGGTCAAGTGGCTGGACTGGAAAGACCAGGCCCACTATATGACCACCATGTTCCTGCCGGTTATCTGGCAGTACGTCGGCTTCTACTTCGTCATTCTGATCACCGGCCTGAACAATATTCCCAGCGACCTGTTTGAGGCTGCTGCGCTGGACGGCGCTTCCGGCCTGAAAAAGATTCGTTACATCACCCTTCCCATGCTGCGCAACGTGCTGTGCACCTGCCTGGTGCTGGCCGTCACCGGCGCACTGAAGGTCTTTGACCTGCCCTGGGTCATGTTCGGCGCGGGTATGCCCAACAATCAGGGCTGGCTCACCGGCACATACATGTACGACCAGACCTTCAACAAAATGAACGTAGACTACGGCAGCACCATCGCCGTTTTGATTGTGGTGCTTGGCGTGATTCTGTCCAATGTCGCCAACCGGGTATTCAAGCCCACGGAAGATTACTAAGGAGGGCGGATATATGATCGAAAAGAAATTCAGCGTCAGCAAGGCTGTGACGTATATCGTGCTGACCCTCTGGGGCCTGACCACCGTATACCCCTTTATCTGGGTCATCCTCAACTCCTTCCGCAAGAAGGGCCTGATCCTCACCGATTCCTTCTCCATTCCTCTGGGAGAGGCCTTCACCATGGACAACTACAAGGTGGCCATGGAGCGCTCCGACTTTGGCAACGCCTATCTGAACTCCATTCTGATCTCCGGCACCGTCACCATCGTGGTGGTCATCCTGGCCGGCCTGGCCGCCTATGGCCTGTGCCGCTACCGCTTCCGCGGCCGGGGCTTCCTGCAGAGCCTGGTGATGGCCGGCATGATGTTCCCCGTGTTCTCCACCATCATCCCTGTGTTTCGGATGCAGGTGCTCATGGGCGTTGCCGGTACCGGCAACCGCTGGCTGAGCCTGGTGGCGACCGCGCTGCCCCAGATCGCGGGCAACCTGTGCTTTGCCATCGTGATACTGAAGGGCTTTATCCAGTCGGTGCCCATCGAGCTGGAAGAGAGCGCGTACCTGGACGGCTGCAACGTGTTCCAGATCTTCTTCCGCATCATCGTCCCCGCCGCCAAGTCCTCCTTTGCTACCGTGGCCATCTTCGCGTTCCTGTGGAGCTACAATGACCTGTTCACCCAGTCCTTCTTCCTGCGCTATCCCCAGGAGCGGGCCATCACGGGCCTGCTCAACGAGATCAGCTCTCAGGCGGGCGTGAACTACGGCCTGATGGCCTCCTCCGTGGTGCTGGTGGTCGTGCCGGTGCTCATTGTGTACATGTGCCTGCAAAAGCACATCATCAAGGGCCTCACCGCCGGTGCAGTGAAGGGTTGATTTTTCGGGGATCATGCTGTATAATGCCCTATTAGGGGGCGATATACATGTACCGAGTTGTGCTGATTGATGATGAAAGCATTATTGTAGAGGGCCTGCGCAAGGTGGTAAAATGGGCCGACTACGGCTGCCAGGTGGTTTCCATCGCCAACGACGCCGCCTCCGGGGCCGATGCCATCCACGCCTTCCACCCCCATATTCTCTTTACCGACATCCGCATGCCCGGCCAGAATGGACTTACCATGCTGGCCGGCCTGCGCAGCGAGTTCCCCAATATGCAGGTGAGCGTGATGACCGGCTACCGGGACTTTGCCTATGCCCAGGAGGCCATCCGCCTGGGCGTGTGCCGGTTCCTCCTCAAGCCCACCAAAATGGACGAGATCAACGAGGCGCTGCAAACCATGGTCAGCCGTCTGGAAAAGCTTCCCCCCGAGGCGGAGGCAGAGGAGCAGAGCCAGACCGCGGGCAGCTTCATTGTAGACCAGGCCTGCGCCTACATGCAGTCCCACTACCGGGAAAAGCTGACCCTGCAGGCGGTGGCAGACTGCTGCTACGTATCCCAGTGGCACCTTTCCAAGCTGCTCAACCGCTATACGGAAAAGAGCTTCTACGATATTCTCAACGCCATCCGCATCCAGAAAGCCAAGGTGCTGTTATCCGACCCCAGCCTGAAAATCGGTGAGATCGGCGAAATGGTCGGCTACGCCGACACAGCACACTTCGCCCGCACCTTCAAAAAGCTGGAAGGCATGAGCGCCAACGAATTCCGCAATACACTGCGTGTGTAATCCTCTATTTTCATACTGAAAAGAAAACTCTGACAAGACCCTGGCAACCCAGGCTCTCGTCAGAGTTTTCCTTTTTGCGCTGCGTCCAAAACCCGCAGGGGCGAATACCAGCCGCCCGCAAACTCGCCATTTTGGTAGCAGTTTGTTGTGTAGTACCAGCCCCATAAACCACTGCCCCCGTAGGGGTCGGCAATTTGTCGACCCTCAACCTGACGGTTTAGGAAGTAGTAAAGAACAGTGTATACCGTAAAAGGATACATCCCCAAGCTTCCCTGTGGGGGAAGCTGTCGCCGCAGCGACTGAAGAGGGCACTCAGCGTATGGTTTTGAAAGAGATTTGGTTAAAAAGGTAGAATGTTAAACACTCTGAGTGCGTAGGGGCGGATACCAGCCGCCCGAAAGGTAATGAAACTGAGCTGTATAGACGAACCACTCAATCCCGGTACACGGCGGGGCGACAAATTGCCGCCCCCTACGAACTCAGTTGTTTTGCCTGCTTCCATTCAACGCACTGCTATCGAAACCGTAACGTTGCGGGCGGCTGGTATCCGCCCCTACGGAGGGTGCGTACCATTCAACGTACCTTTAATAAAAAACGTACTGCGGTAAGCCCTCTTCAGTCAGGCCTACGGCCTGCCAGCTTCCCCCAAGGAAAGCTTTTGGAGGGAGCGGAAGCTGCCTCCATTTAACATACCGCTCTGTTCCGTCACGTTGCGGGGCGGCAGGTTGCCGCCCCCTACGGGACTCAGAGGGTTTTACATGGCGCTATTCAACGGCCTGCCTTTGGATTGGCAATGCTGAGGGCATCTGGCATCTGCCCCTTGAAGGTGGGGCTACTGTTCCTCCAGCGGGGGGTGGTAGCCGTGGGCGATGAGGTAATTGAAGGTGTTGACGTTGGCGGAGTAGAGGCTGATGAGGAAGTTGCCGGTGTAGCCCAGGGGGTTCACGCGCGTGTCCACATAATATACGCCGAGGCTGTCGGTGTAGATCTCGTCGGTGTGGAAGATGTAGGACTGGGCGATGTTGCCGGCTTCGCAGTCCGCCAGAATGGCGTCGATCAGGCCGGGGACATCGTCGTCGGAAATGCGGCTGGTCAAATCGCCGGTGAGCTCGTCAATCTGCTCATGCCAGCAGGTGAGCTGCACGCCCTGGAGCATATTCATCAGCTTCTGCCGGTCAAATTTCCCGTTTTCATCCAGGAATGCATCGATGCTGTCCCCGCGGGTGAATATATACTCCGGTGCGGAGAAGGTAAGCCGCAGCGGCTCCAGGCACTCATAATCGGAGAAGAGGTAATACATCCGGCTGATGGTTTTGCCGTTTTTCAGCGTGTACACAATGGATACCCGACCGGTGTAATCATCATCGTCCTTGTTCATGCCCGGGGCGGTTTCCTCGTCACCGTAGATGCGCTCCAGCAGGGGACGCTGCCGCTCCGCCCGCCTGTGGGTGCTCAGGCATTCCTCCTGCACCTGGATGGCCAGGGCGATATCCTCCGGCCGGGAGGAATTCAGGGGGTTGCCGCAGCCCCAGACGTCAAGCTCTACCTGCTCCACCTGGTTCACCTCAGGAACCTTGTAGGTGAAGCCGAACAGGTTCAGGCCGGTGGCGGTGATCCCCGCCAGGGTGATGACCAATATCAGCGCCAGGGGAAGAATGGACTTTTTTGTAAACACCCGGGTCTGCCGCCGCAGCAGCATGAGCATGGCATAATAACCCACGATCATGCCGATGAACATCATGGGATATCCCAACTGCCCGCCAAAGGTATTCGAGATCACGTGGAACAGAATGCCGGTGAATACGGAGCACAGCACCAGCAGCACCGGGGCCATGGGCCGGAAGGCCAGCAGGTCACCGGCGCATTCCGGCCTGCGGCGGCGCAGCAGATACATGGCAAGCCCAATGAGCACACAGCCCGCCGCGGCAAAGGCCAGTAGGATCCACAGATAACTGTTGGAGAAATTCAGATGATCCACATCCCGGGAGCCAAAGTAGGCCACGGGGCCGTCGGTATAGTTGGGCTGCTGCTCCTGGTAGATAATTACAAAGGGGTCGCGGCTCAGCATGGTCGTGATGGGGACAAACTGGGCACCATACCCCGGCAGGTACATGCCGTAGATCAGGGGGGAGAGAATGCGGATCCTTGTCCAGCCGTAGAAAAGTCCCCAAAAGTTTGCAATGCAGTAGAGCAGCAGCATCCCGATCCGATTTCCCGCTGCCACGGAGCAAAGCAGAGCGAGGCCGAAGAAGAACAGGAAGCTGAGCAGGGCGGCAGCCATCCAATAGAGAATGACGATCTGATATCTGGTGAGCACGGTCAGCATAAATCCCGCGGAGAGCAGGATGCCGGGGAGCACGCTGAGGATGCCCAGGATCACCTGGGTGCCGAACCAGCCGCCCAGGGTGATGGGCAGAGCGTGCAGCGCATAGCCGAGCCGGGGGGTATACAGGTCGCCCATGAGCAGCTGAGCAAGAACCAGGGCGTAGGCCAGATTGCAGACAACGGCAAAGGGACACAGCTCCTGGATGCCCAGCACCGCGTTGACCTGGTATCCGTTGGCGTTTAGCTTGCCCACGGTGAGCAGCACCAGCCCCAGGGTATATAAAAGGCAGATGGGAGCGAACCGCTTCAGCGTGACGTGGCTGATGGCGGGATCATAGCACGTTTTCTTTGATTTCATAGTTCACACCTCCCAATTCATAGATGAAGATCTCCTCCAGCGACAGGGGCAGCACGTCGAAATAGGGGGGATTCATCCGCTGGCATTTCTCCTGCACCTGCTGATAGCTGCCCCGGAGAATGAAGGTATTCAGCCGCCCGGAGCGGCTCTCATGGAGCACCTGGCAGCCTTGGGGCGCTTCGCCCACGATCTGCAGCTTTACGGTGCCGCCCTGCATGTCGGCCAGGCTCTTTTCCAGCAGCATTCTGCCGTGGTTCATAATGCCCACGTGGTCGCATACATCCTCCAGCTCCCGCAGATTGTGGCTGGAGATCAGCACGGTGGTGCCCCGCTCCGCCACATCGGAGAGCACCAGGCTCATCACCTGGCGGCGCATCACCGGGTCCAGCCCGTCCACCGGCTCGTCCAGGATCATCACGTCCGGCCGGATGCACAGCGTCAGGTGGAAGGCCGCCTGCTTCTGCATGCCCTTGGAGAACCGCCGGATCGGCCCGGCAGGGAGGGGGAAAATCTCTTTCAGCTTCTCATACAGCGCCTCGTCGAATTTGCTGTACATGTCCCGGTAGAAGCGGTGCATGTCCTCCATGGTGGCGGCGGGGAAATAGAACACGTCGTCGGATATGTAGCCGATGCGCTCCTTCAGGTTGGGGTCGCCGGTCATTTCCTGGCCGTCCACGGTGACGGTGCCGCTGTCCGGCCGGTAGATGCCGGTAAGATGGCGGATCACCGTGGTCTTGCCCGCGCCGTTGGGGCCCACCAGACCGTAAACGCAGCCCTTGGGCACATGCAGGCTCAGATCATCCAGCGCCTTGAAGGCGCCGAAGGCCTTGGTCACATTTTTCATTTCAAGCATGGTTATCCTCCTGTTCCAGCCGGCGGGTCAGCTCCTGCCGGGTGTAGCCCCGGCGCAGAAGATTCCGGGCGGCGTCGTCAAATTGCCGCAGCAGACGCAGCTCCTCCTGTGGGTTCCCCTCCGGGATCCCACAGACGAAGCAGCCCTTGCCCGGTACGGTGGCGATCCAGCCCTCCATCTCCAGCTGGCGGTAGGCCCGCTGAATGGTATTCGGGTTGATGGACAGGCTCGCCGCCAGCTCCCGGACGCTGGGCAGCTTTTCCTCCTGCCGAAGCACCCCGGACGCGATCTGCTGACGCAGCGCATCCATGATCTGCACATAGATCGGCCTGGAATCGCGGTAATCCAAATGCAGCAGCATAGGCATCCTCCTTACATTAGCAACTGTATTAACACGGTTAGTATAACGATTAGTACAGTTCCTGTCAAGCCTGTTTAAGAAATCTTAAGAATTCAGCTCATCCCTGGCTCCCCTGAAAGGGGAGCTGGCTCGGCGTAGCCGAGACTGAGGGGGTTCGTGGTAGGCAGTTGCAGTTTAATTAAGGATTGGGCGAATTCGTACAACCCAAATCCGCCATTCTGCGAATTCGCCCGACTTCTTGCTAATGACGTCCTGCCCACCGCAAAACCCCTCCGCCACGCTACACACGGCCCTCCTCCCCTTCCAGGGGAGGTTTTTCCTCCAAAGCTCCCCTGAAAGGGGAGCTGGCAGCCCGCAAGGGCTGACTGAGGGGTTTCGCGGCAAACACTTATGGTTTCATAAAATCTTAGGCGAATTCGTACAACCCCGGTCGGGACATGTTACGAATTCGCCTTGACCTTTCTCAAAAGGTATCCCTCTACTGCAAAACCCCTCCGCCACGCTGCGCGCGGCCCTCCTCAGCTTTGCATTAAGCAGCTGTACGCCATTCTGCGAATGGCTACACCTGCTAAACCTTCCAGGGGAGGTTTGGGTGCGCCCCTGAAAGGGGCGCGCGGGGATAGAAAAAAGATGGAAAAGGCAGTTGCAATATGCAAAAATTTGTGCTAAACTCAGACAAGTGTCTCTTTATTAAAGAAGGAGGGAGAATATGATATTCGGAAAGCACATCAACCGCTATTACCTGAAGTATGCTCCCCATCTGTTGCTGGGACTGCTGGCGCTGTGGACGGTGGACTATTTACAGCTGGTGATCCCCGAGATCTACCAGATGGTCATCAACGGCATGAACCAGGGCTATGTGATGGTGGATGGTGTGGAGTACGCTTTTGACATGGCGTTTTTGCTGGATCGCATCTGCAAGCCCATGCTCATCGTGGCGGTGGCCATCGTGTTTGGCCGCTTCCTGTGGCGGGTGTCCATCTTCGGCGCGGCCGTCAAGGTGGAGACCGACCTGCGGGACAAGATGTTCAACCATGCCAAGAACCTGAGCCGGGAATACTACCAGGTCAACAAGGTCGGCAACCTGATGAGCCTGTTTACCAACGATCTGGATACCGTGCAGGAGTGCTACGGCTGGGGCTTCATGCAGTTCTTCGACGCGCTGATTCTGGGCGTGCTGTCCATGACGAAGATGTGGCGCATGAACCATCTGCTCACGGTGCTGTCGCTGATCCCTATGGCGTTTCTGTTCACCAGCGCCACGCTGGTGGGGCGGGTTATGACGAAAAAGTGGGATTACCGGCAGGAATGCTTCTCAAACCTGTCTGATTTCTCCCAGGAGAGCTTCTCTGGCATTGCCGTCATCAAGGCCTTTGTAAAGGAGGCCCGGGAGCTGATGGCCTTTAAGAAGCTCAATGACGAGAACGAGGTCGCCAACATCGACTTTACCAAAACCGCTGTGCTCATGCGCATTATGGTCAACTCCTTTGTGGAGAGCGTGATGTGCATCATCCTGGGCTACGGCGGCTACCTGGTGCACAAGGGAACCTTCAATGCCGGGCAGCTGATGGAGTTCATTGGCTATTTCACAGCAATCATCTGGCCGATCATGGCGGTGTCCGAGCTGATCGACATGACCTCCCGGGGCAAGGCCTCCCTGAAGCGTATCAGCGAGCTGCTGGATGCGCAGATCACGGTGAAGGATCGCCCCGGCGTGAAGGAGCTGACGGACGTAAAGGGTGAGATCGAATTCCGCGACCTGACTTTCCGCTACCCAGATGGGGAGTTCAATGAGCTGGAGCATGTCAGCTTCAAGATCATGCCCGGCGAGAGCATCGGCCTGGTGGGCAAGACCGGCGCGGGCAAGACCACCCTGGTCGACCTGATCCTGCGTACCTACAATGTGCCCGACGGCACGATTTTCATCGACGGGCAGGATGTGAACGACGTGTCCATCCACTCCGTCCGGGAAAGCTGCGCCTATGTGCCCCAGGACAATTTCCTGTTCTCCGATACCATCGCCCGGAACATCGCCTTCGGCGACAAGGAAGTGAACCTGCGGGCGGTCAAGCGGGCGGCCATCCAGGCGGACGTGGACGAGAATATTTCCCAGTTCCAGCTGGGCTATGACACTGTGCTGGGCGAGCGGGGCGTCACCGTCTCCGGCGGCCAGAAGCAGCGTATTTCCATTGCGCGCGCCCTGATGAAGGAAGCCCCCATTCTGATCTTGGATGACTCCGTGTCTGCCGTGGACACGAAAACCGAGCGGGCGATCCTGAGCAATCTGCGCCAAACCCGGCAGGGAAAGACTACCATCCTCATTGCCCACCGCATCTCCACCATCGAGCAGATGGACAAGGTGCTGTTCATCGACGAGGGCAAGGTGGCGGGCTTCGGCACCCACGAGGCGCTGTATGCCGGCAACGCGGCCTACCGTAAAATGGTGGATTTGCAGCGGCTGGAGGAGGAAGGAGGCAAGGTCAATGCGTGATTATCTTCCTTTGCTCATTGCGGGCGCGGTGATCGGGGTATTTACCGTCGTGTTCATCGTCGCCTATGTGGTGCTCAAGCGCAGCATCAAGAAGCCTGCCCACGAGCGGCAGATGTCCGACGGCTACCTGATCGGCCGCCTGCTCAGCTACGCCAAGCCCTATACCAAGCAGTTCGTCCTGGTTTTCCTGGTGATGCTGATATCCATCGCCTATGATGTGATCTCCCCGCTGCTGATTGGCCGCATTCAGGGCCTGATCAAGACGCAGAATTTTCAGCTGTCCAGGCTCTATTCCATGGTGGCGATCTATGCGGGAATCCTGGGGGTATCCCTGGCGTGCACCTATTTTCAGTCGATGATCTTGCAGGAGGTGGGGCAGAAGATCCTCACCCAGATCCGCCTGGATACCTTTACCCGGATCGAGAGCCTGTCCCATGAGCAGCTGAATCAGATCCCCGTGGGCAAGCTGGTCACCCGTGTCAGCAACGACCCCAACTCCATCAGCTATCTGTTCACCAACATCCTGGTGACCCTGCTGCGGAACACCATGGCCATTTTCGGCGTGCTGGGTGGCATGCTGATGCTGAACTATGTGCTGACGCTGATGGTGCTGTGCTTTGTGCCCTTTCTGGTGATCTTCACCCTGATCTTCCAGAAGTTCAGCCGGGAGGTGCACCGCCGGGTGAACAACACCCGTACCGACGTGAATACCTACTTGTCCGAGAATCTCTCCGGCATCAAGATCACCCAGGTTTTTAACCGGGAGGATGTGAAGATGGAGGAATTCCTGGCCAAGAGCCACAAGCTGGCCAAGGCCAAGTTCAGCCGTACCCTGGTGTTCGGCGTGTTCCGTCCCATGGTGTATATGCTGTTCGTCACCAGCAATCTGTTCCTGTTCTACATCGGCTGCAAGGGCTACATCCAGGACACCACGTTCCTGGGTCAGACCATCACCAGCGAGATCGTGGTGGCCTTCTACATGTACATCTCCAAATTCTTCAACCCCATTCAGGCTCTGGCGGAGCAGTTTGATATGCTCCAGCAGTCCTTCGCCTCGGCGGAGAAGATCTTCACCATTCTGGATATGAAGCCGGAGATCGTGGACGAGCCGGACGCCATCGAGATGAAGGAGATCAAGGGCGAGATCGAGTTCAAGGACGTGTGGTTCGCCTATAAGGAGGACGAGTGGGTGCTCAAGGGGGTATCCTTCCACGTCTATCCCAAGCAGACCGTGGCCTTCGTCGGCTCCACCGGCGCGGGCAAGACCACCATCCTGTCCCTGATCTGCCGGAACTATGACATCCAGAAGGGGCAGATCCTAATCGACGGCGTGGATATCCGCAAGATCAAGATCGCGTCCCTGCGCAGCCACTTCGGCCAGATGCTCCAGGATGTGTTCCTGTTCTCCGGCGATATCCGCAGCAATATCCTGCTGCGGCAGGAGGGCGTCAGCGACGAGGAGGTGTGGGAGGCCTGCCGCTACGTCAACGCCGATACCTTTATCCGCCGCCTGGATCACGGGCTGGACGAGGTGGTGCGGGAGCGGGGCAATAACTTCTCCGCCGGTCAGCGCCAGCTGCTGTCCTTCGCCCGGACGATCATCCACAAGCCCTCGGTGATGATCCTGGACGAGGCCACCGCCAACATCGACACGGAGACGGAGATCCTGATTCAGGACTCCCTGGAAAAGATGAAGAACATTGGCACCATGCTGATTGTTGCTCACCGCCTGAGCACCATCCAGCACGCCGACAACATCATCCTCCTGTCCCACGGTCAGATCCTGGAGCAGGGCACCCACCAGGAGCTTCTGCACCTGCACGGGCGCTACTATCAGCTCTACACCCTCCAGTTCCAGAAGCAGCAGCTTCTGAAGGAAGGATAACCCAACTTTGCCAGCCAGCGCAAACCGCGCTGGCTGACTTTTATCCCCTTGCATCGCTTAAAGGATTATGCTAAAATAAAACC
Source organism: uncultured Oscillospiraceae bacterium (assembly GCA_934565795.1). Classification (GTDB taxonomy): domain Bacteria; phylum Bacillota; class Clostridia; order Oscillospirales; family Oscillospiraceae; genus Faecousia. Next base: position 25,533 of record CAKTIM010000006.1, on the reverse strand, counting down.
AAAAGGAGGGTGATCCTATGCAGGAATATGCAATGCTGGGGAAAGACCGGGAGTTCAGCGTTTTTTCCTTTGGCGGAAAGACCATCCGCTTTCGCGCGCCGTATTCTCTGGAGCGCTATACCGATGTCAAGCAATGGGATCACGGCTACCTGGTAGTTATGGCAAAATACCGCCACAACAGCGGCCCGGAGGAGGAATATATCGACCTTCTCCCCATCCTGAACGACCTGTACATTGACCCGGAGGAATTCCTGAAACCGATTAAGGGGGTGCGAATCGCCAATGGTGGACATTCATAAAATCGCGCACGAGGCGGAAGTGATTATTGATGGGTATGCAGTTTCAAGGTGTGAGACAGGCTGCCGTGTGTTGAATCTGAACATGCCGGATAAGGTGGCGGTTTTTTCCGCCGATGGGATAGCCCTGGAGACAACGATGGATGACATTGAGCTGCATATTGCGCAGAAGCATTTCTCGGCGGCACAGAAGTATATGGAGGCGTGAGGATGCCGAAATACTACGAATTTAAGGTTGCGGGGTATTTCCTCTATTTTACATCCTTTTGCGTTGTGGAGTGCATGCACGTCCACGCAAGTGATCACAGATTGACCGAGGCAGGGTCGGCAAAGTTTTTTGTAAAGGGCAATGGCGATACCGTCCTGCGGGAACGGGGGATTCTGACAGACCGGGAGATTGCAAAAATTCAGACGTTTATAAAGGAAAACTACGAGGCAATGTACGAGAAGTGGGCGCTGTACAGCGAAAATGGGTTTTATCGAGGCTGAAATGGGAGGGTGTACCGTATGGCTGGTGCACCCCCTTTTATTGTCCCTACGGTGGTCAGCGGAAGATTTCTGTTGCATTTTTCCCTGATTTGGGATATGATATTGATGTAAAACTATCTGATCAGGAGGACGCAATGTCGGTACAAGCCTGTAAAGAGGAATATCTCAAAGCGCTGAAAATGGGGCAGCGAGAGGCCGAGGAGCTGCGGGCGGCGGGAAAGAGCGAGAATCCGGCGGTGCTGGATGAGCTGCTCCCGGAAATCGATACCCTGACGGTCACCGATGTGGGAACCATGGACATTCCCGCGGAGCGTATTGTGGGCACCAAGTCCGCCGGGCGGATCGCGGCGTTTACGCCCAGCTTCCTGCCCCTGCTGGATGCCAAAACGGAGTTTGCCACCAAGTGGATCACCCTGTGCGACGCCCACCTGGGAGAAGAGGGAATCCGCGACCCCATTACCTGTTATGAATACTTAGGCAATTTCTACGTGCAGGAGGGCAACAAGCGTGTCAGCGTCCTGCGCTATTTCGATGCGCCGCGGATTCCTGCGGTGGTCAAGCGGGTGATGCCCGCAAAGACCCAGGAGCCGCGCATTGTGGCATACTATGAATTTCTGGACTTCTTTAAGTCCGCCCATATCTACACTGTCCAGTTCCGCCACCCCAAGGATTACGGAAAGCTGCTTTCCCTGATCGGCAAGAAGCCCGGCGAAATATGGACGGAGGAGGAGCGGCGCAGCTTCAATGCCCGCTTCCAGTACTTCCGGGAGGCGCTGGCTGCGGTGAACACCAAGCAGCTGGATATCCTGCCGGAGGAGGCGCTGCTGCTGTGGCTGAAGCTGTATCCCTTTGAAAGCCTGTCCACCCTGAGCACGGCGGAGCTGAAAAAGAGCGTGGCAAGCCTCTGGGCGGATATCGTGTCCACCTCCGAGGCGGCGGTAAACGTCACCTCTAAAATCGAGGATTCCAAGCCCGGCATCCTCAGCCGGATCACCCTGCCGGATCATCTGAATGTGGCCTTTATCCACGCCCTCAGCCCCTCCACCAGCGGCTGGGGAATGGGGCACGACAAGGGCAGGGAATATCTGGAGGAGGTGATGGGCGACAAGGTCACCGTCCACAGCTATTTCCAGGGCAACACCCCGGAGGAGGCGGAGAAGCTTATCGAGCAGGCGGTGAACGAGGGGGCGCAGGTGGTGTTTGCCACGGTGCCCCAGATGACCCACGCCATCTTGAAGGCGGCGGTGAAATATCCCAAGATTTATTTCTTCTGCTGCTCCCTGGATCAGCCCTATACCAGCATCCGCACCTATTACGGGCGGATTTTTGAGGCGAAGTTCATCACCGGCGCCATCGCCGGAGCCATGGCCCAGAATAACCGCATCGGCTACATCGCCTCCTATCCCATCTATGGCGTCCCCGCCTCCATCAATGCCTTTGCCCTGGGCGCGCTGCTCACCAACCCCCGGGCGCAGATCGAGCTGCGCTGGTCTTGCGTGCAGGGTACGCCCCAGGCGGATTTCTTTGCCGACGGCATCCGGGTGGTGTCCAACCGGGATGTGCCGGTGCACTCCGAGATGTACCTGAATTTCTGCAACTACGGCACCTACCTGATGGACGACAAGGGTGACCTGATCCCCCTGGGTTCGCCGGTGTGGGTCTGGGGCAAGTTCTATGAGTCCGTGATCCGGGGCATCCTCTCCGGCACGCTGAAGCGGGATAAGGACGGTACCGGCCGCAATTACTGGCTGGGCATGGATTCCGGCACCATCGGCATCGAATTTTCCGATAAGCTGCCCCAGGGCCTGCGCACGCTGGGCGAGATTCTGCGCCAGGGCATCTGCGACGGGAAGATCAACCCCTTTGCCCGCCGGATCGTCGCCCAGGACGGCAGCGTCAAAAATCCAGACGGTACAACCACCTTCACAACCGAGGAGCTGATTCACATGAATTGGCTCTGCGAAAATGTCAGCGGCTCCATCCCCACCTTCGATGAGATCCTGCCCATGTCCCGCAACATGATCCGGGAGCTGGGCGTCTACAAAGAAGAGATCCCAGCACAGAAAGAAGCGAAGACGGTTGAAGATTTTATTCATCTCAGATGAAGAGTGCCCCGCGCTGTGGGATTTCTATGTCCCCGGAAGGCTGGATGGAATTGATTTGATTATCTCCTGCGGGGATTTGAAATCCAGCTACCTTCAGTTTCTGGTGACCATGGCCAGGTGCCCGCTGCTGTTTGTGGCGGGGAATCACGACACCCACTATGACCGGGAGCCGCCCAGCGGCTGCGACTGCATCGACGACGCCATTGTGGAGTACAACGGCGTGCGGATCATGGGCCTGGGGGGCTGCCTGCGCTATCATCCCGGCAAATACCAGTACACCGAAAAGCAGATGCGCCACCGCATCCGCAAGCTCCGCTTCCCCCTGCGGCGGTGCAAGGGGGTGGACATCGTGGTCACCCATGCCCCGCCGGAGGGCCTGGGCGACGGGGAGGATCCCGCCCACCGGGGCTTTGCCTCGCTGCGGGAGATGCTGGAAAAATATCACCCCAGCTACCTGGTGCACGGCCATGTGCACCTGCGCTACGATGCATCCCTCCAGCGGGTGCGGGAGTACAACGGCACCACCCTCATCAATGCCTTTGAGCGCTATGTGCTGGAGATCCCGGATCGCCCCGTCCGGCCGGAGCACCAGAATCAGCTGCGCTGGAGAACCAAGCATCGGGATACCACCGATGACTGGACCGGGATCCTGCGCATGAATGACACAAGATAAAGGAAGGTAAAAATCGCCATGTTTACCGGCTTTACCCCGGAGACCATTGATTTTCTCTGGGGAATTCGCATGAACAACAACCGGGAATGGTTCCTGGAGCATAAAAAGCAATACGTGGATACCCTCTACCAGCCCATGAAGGAGCTGGGTCAGGAGCTGTTTCAGCCTTTTCTGGAGCGCTCCGGGGATATTTTAAAGGTCAGCCGCATCTATCGGGACGCCCGGCTGCACCACCCGGAGCCGTATAAGGAGAGCCTGTGGATCTGCATCCGCAGGGATGTGGAATGGTGGGCGGAAAATCCCTGCCTGTTCTTTGAGATCCGCCCGGAGGGCGTGAGCTATGGCTTCTCCGTCTGGAAGCCCAAGTCCTCTGCCATGGAGGCATTCCGCAGGCGATTGGCTGCCAAGCCACGGGAGTTCCCGGAAATTCTGAAAAAGGTGCAGAAGGACGTGGGCATGGAGCTGACTGCCGTCTGCTACAAGCGCCCCAAGGAAGCGCCCACACCGGCACTGGCCCCCTACTACGCCTGGAAAGAGGACATCAGTCTGATCGTCCATGAGCCGGTGGGGGAGGAAATCTTCGGCCCGGCACTGGGCGCGAGGGCGGGAGAATTCCTGGAAAAGCTGATCCCGCTGTATGATTATTTCAACCTGATTACCCTGGGAAGCCCGGAATAGGCACAGTTTAAGAATTAAGGAGAAACAGAACCATGAGAAAGAACACCATTTTCAGAGGAATGGCCACCGCAATGGTGACGCCCATGACCGCCACCGGCGTGGACTACGAGGCGCTGGGACGGCTGATCGACTTCCAGCTGGAAAACGGAATCAACGCTCTGGTTGCCGTGGGCACCACCGGCGAAAGCGCCACCCTGACGCCCCAGGAGCGCAATGAGGTCATCCGCTTCACCGTGGAGCGGGTAAATGGCCGGGTTCCCGTGATTGCGGGCACCGGCACCAACAATACCCTGCATGCCGTGGAGTTCAGCAAGACCGCCTGCGGCATCGGCGCGGACGCGCTGCTGGTCGTCACCCCCTATTATAACTACAACAAGTCCCTGGACAGCGGCCTGCTGGCCCACTACCGCACCATTGCCGACTGTGTGGATCGGCCCATCATCCTTTACAATGTGCCCTCCCGTACCGGCTGCAACATGCTGCCCGCCACCATTGAAAAGCTGGCGGAGCATCCCAACATTGCCGCAGTGAAGGAAGCCAGCGGCAATATGAGCCAGGTGGTGGAGCTGTTCGCCCGCTGCGGCGACAAGCTGGATATCTATTCCGGCGAGGATGCTCTGACGGTGGCAAATCTTGCCATGGGCGGCAAGGGCACCATCAGTGTATTGAGCAATGTGGCCCCCCGGCAGGCAGTGGCCATGACCGACGCTTTCTTTGCAGGGCACGTGGACGAGGCCGCGCGGATGCAGTGCAGGTATCTGCCCCTGATTAAAGACCTGTTCTGCGAGGCCAACCCCATCCCCGCCAAGGCGGCCATCAGCGCCATGGGCTTCGGCCAGGAGCATGTCCGGCTGCCTCTGGTGCCCATGCAGGAGGAGAACCGCCAGCGGATGCTCGCCCACATGCGGGAACTGGGAGTGAACGTATGAGGGCGGTGCTGTGCGGCGCCAACGGCGCAATGGGTCAGCTGATTGCCGGAATCCTCGGCGACGAGGTGGTTGGCAGGGTCAGCCTGGACGGCGCGGACGGCGTGGCGAAAACCTTTGACGAGCTGGGCAGGGTGGAGGCGGATGTGATTATCGACTTCTCCCACCACAGCGCGGCGGCGGATGTGCTGCGCTACGCCAGGGAAATTGGCGCGGCGGCAGTGATCGGCACCACCGGCCATACGGCGGATGAAAAGCAGCTGATTTTTGACGCGGCGAAGGAAATCCCCGTGTTCTATTCCGGCAATATGAGCATCGGCATCGCCCTGCTGTGTCAGCTGACCCGGCAGACGGTGGCGCTGTTCCCGGATGCCGATGTGGAGATTGTGGAGATTCATCACAACCGCAAGGTGGACGCCCCCAGCGGCACCGCAAAAATGCTCTTTGAGGCGGTGAAGGCTGAGCGGCCCGATGCCGTGGAGCATGACGGCCGCAGCGGCGAGTGCAGGCGCACCAAGGACGAGGTAGGGATTTCCTCCCTGCGCATGGGCGGCATTGTCGGCGTGCATGAGGTGCATGTATGCACCGCCAGCCAGGAGATCACCCTGCGCCACCAGGTTTATAACCGGGCCATGCTGGCAGAGGGCGGTGTCCAGGCGGCCCGCTTCATGGTAGGCAAGCCCCAAGGCCTGTATGCCATGACCGATCTGCTGAAAGGATAGCATATGAAGGTTTATTATATGAACGGAGCCGGAAATGACTTCATGGTGATCGACGGCCGGGGGGTGAAGGCGGATTATGCCCAATGGGCAAGGCAGCTGTGCGCCCTGCGGGGCGCGGACGGCTTCATGGCAGTGGACAGCAGCGATACCGCGGACTTCCGTCTCCACTTCTACAATTCGGACGGCTCCCGGGGGGAGATGTGCGGCAACGGCGCGCGGTGCATCTGCCGCTTTGCGCATGAGCTGGGCATCGCCGGGGAGCATATGACCGTGCAGACCGATGCCGGGCTGGTGCCCGGCTGGCACCTGAGCGGGGAGCAGTACCGCATCCGGCTGAATACCCCCACCGTGGCGGAGCTGAACCGGGTGGAGGACGTGACCTATATCGAGCTGGGGAATCCGGGCCTGCCCCATGCCGTGCGGGAATATCGGGGCGATGTGTGGGCGGACGCGGACGCGCTTCGCCCGCAGATGCAGGCGCTGCGCCATCATCCCGCCTTCCCCAAGGGAGCAAATGTAAATTACTATACCCCCATCTCCGATACGGAGGTCAGGGTGCTCACCTTTGAGCGGGGAGTGGAGGATTTCACCCTGGCCTGCGGCACCGGCTGCGGCAGCGTGGCGGCGACTCTCTGGCTCCAGGGCAGGCTCCCCGGCGGAGCGCTGACCCTGCAAAACCGGGGCGGCACCCTGAAGGTGCGCGTGGAGGGCGAAAACGGCCACGTCACTGCCCTCTACCAGGAGGGCCCCACCGAAATCACAGAAATCATAGACTGGGCGGCTGATGCCGCTGAATGGAAATCGTGTGAAAGATGCAGTTTTGAGGAGCAATGGCCGATACACATAGATAATTCAATCGTTCAGGCATATATTTCAGGCGCGGATATGCGTCAATACGAAAATGAATGGTTCTTTTCCACTCTTGCACTCAACGCCAACGGGAATAAACATCATTTTGAGCAACCACCCGATGACGATGCCATTCGGAATGAAGTTCGTGAATTGGAAGTTCGTTTCCGACAGGGCATCGACCATTTTCATCCTGTAAATCAGTCGATTTGGGACGCTCTTTTCCCGGATTGGCGTGAAATACAGCCGGTGGTAAATCTGATAGTCGGTTTTCCTGAACCATATGATGCTGTAACCATAAAAGATTCGGATGGGCAGGTACATTTGGTCTTTGACCTCATCTGTTGGAGAAAATACGCAAGCTTGGCAGATTTGGAAAAAATTATTCGGAACTTGCTGACACACGAAATCACGCACCTCCTCATTGGAAGATACTACCCGGAGGTAGATATGGCGTTGGAGAGTCCGAATTATTTGACGAAACTGGATGCCATTACTTTTCACGAGGGTTTTGCTCATTTGGTCTCTTATCAGGCAACGGAGATTGCGCATGTGAATTGGCATTCCGAACAATTAAAGGAAGTATATTCAACCTGTAAGGAAAGAATGCGTTCAGCACTGGCAGAAACAGACGTAAAAAAGCAAGAACAATTTCTTACCGATGCCACCTGCGGTGCATATTATGAGAAATTTGCATGTATGTGCGGTATGCTGTACTTGGCTGGACAATGGGAAGCAAAAGGGTTATCAGGATTAAAGACAGCATTCCTTGATTTTCACGGTTTTGCAGAAAAAGTCCTGGCATAAGTCTCGTACAACGCGCAAAAGACCTCCTGGAATTTTCCAGGAGGTCACATTGATATTACGGGGATTCTTCCATGTATTTCTGTGCGAACTGTTCCATTTTTTCTTTTTCTATGGAAAAAGGCCGCACCAAACGATGCGGCCTTTATCACGATTTTGGTAGGCTTCGTAACCTTACTGTTAATATATGCGGAATTTCACAGATTGTCAACCGGAAATTAAAACTTTCAAATCATTTTGCTGCACCGGATTGATTCCCCTCCCCACGGTTTGGCGTGCAGTCTCGTCACCGGGCGGGTCAGGGAACCACCGTATCCGTACAAACCCCGTAGCGTCATTATCTGCGGCATGGCCGCACATTTGGGTTGACAAACTGGGGGGAAAACGGGTATAATAAGCACATCCGAATAAAAAGCTGTGAAGAGAAGAGTACCTCGCTTCCAGCCGTTCAGAGAGCCCGGATTGGTGGAATCGGGTACGGCAGTGCGGGGGAACATGGTCTTGGAGCTGGCGGGTCGATAGGTAGGCCTGTCCGGGTGCGCCCGTCAAAGCGCCAATGAGGCAGGTTTTCCTGCAAAACAAGGTGGTACCGCGTCAATTTTTGTCGCCCTTGGAGCATTTCCGAGGGCGGCTTTTTCATATGAAGGAGGCTTTTTACCATGTGCGACAAATGCAGGGGGAAGTATTATATCACCACCCCCATCTATTACCCGTCCGCCAAGCTTCACATCGGCCACACCTACTGCACCGTGGCCACCGACACCATGGCCCGCTATAAGCGGCTCCAGGGCTACGATGTGATGTTCCTCACCGGCACCGACGAGCACGGCCAGAAGATCGAGGACAAGGCCAAGGAGGCCGGTGTTACCCCCCAGCAGTTTGTGGATGATATCGTGCTGGGCGAGGGCGGCGTGAAGGACCTGTGGAAGCTGATGAACATCTCCTATGACCGCTTCATCCGCACCACCGACGATTACCATGTGGCTGCCATTCAGAAGATCTTCAAGAAGATGCACGACAACGGCGACATCTACAAGGGCACCTACAAGGGCAAATACTGCAAGCCCTGCGAATCCTTCTGGACGGAGAGCCAGCTGGTGGACGGCAAGTGTCCCGACTGCGGCCGGGAGGTGCAGGACGCGGAGGAGGAGGCTTACTTCTTCCGCCTGAGCAAGTACGCCGATCGGGTGCGGGATCTGCTGGTGAACACCGATTTCCTGGAGCCGCGCAGCCGGGTCAACGAGATGGTGAACAACTTCATCGATCCCGGCCTGGAGGATCTGTGCGTCTCCCGCACCAGCTTCACCTGGGGCGTGCCGGTGGACTTTGACCCCGGCCATGTGGTGTATGTGTGGATCGACGCGCTGTTCAACTATATGACTGCTCTGGGCTTTGAAAACGACAAATATCACGACCTGGATAAGTTCTGGCCTGCGGATGTGCACTTTGTGGGCAAGGAGATCGTCCGCTTCCATTCGATCATCTGGCCCGCCATGCTGATGAGCCTGGATCTGCCCCTGCCCAAGAAGGTCTACGGCCACGGCTGGCTGCTGCTGGACGGCGGCAAGATGAGCAAATCCAAGGGCAACGTGGTCGATCCCTATGTGCTGGCCCAGCGCTTCGGCGTGGATGCCCTGCGGTTCTTCCTGCTGCGCACCTTCCCCTTTGGCTCCGACGGCAATTTCTCCAATGAGTCCCTGATCAACACCATCAACGTGGACCTGGCCAACGACCTGGGCAATCTGGTTTCCCGCACCGTGGCCATGGCCCAGAAATACTTCGGCGAGCATCTGAGCGCTGAGCAGCAGGCCGATGAGGAAAAGGACGCCGAGCTGATCCGGCTGGCCTCCACCCTGCGGGGCCGCTATGAGGAGCAGATGGAAAAGTACGCCTTCCAGAATGCGCTGGCGGAGATCTTCAAGGTCATTTCCCGGGCCAATAAGTATATCGACGAGAACGCCCCCTGGGTGCTGGCCAAGAGCGAGGAGAGCAAGCCCCGTTTGGCGCGGGTGCTGTATAACCTGCTGGAAACGGTCCGCATCTGCGGCGGCCTGCTGGCGCCCTTTATGCCTGCGACCGCGCAGGAGATCGCCAAGCGCCTGGGCGGCGCAACCATGGACTGGGACAGCCTGGACAAGTGGGGCCTGCTGAATCCCCAGGTGGCCGCCGTGGCGGGTGCGCCGCTGTTCCCCCGCATCGATATGGACAAGGAGCTGGCGGCTCTGGAGGCGCTGAACAAGCCCGCCGTCCAGGAGGAGCCCCTGCCCGAACCTAAGGCGGAGATCGCCTTTGACGACTTTGAGAAGGTGGATATGACCGTGGTCAAGGTGCTGGCCTGCGAAAAGGTGAAGAAGAGCGAAAAGCTCCTGAAATTCACCCTGAACGACGGTACCGACACCCCCCGTCAGATCCTTTCCGGCATCGCCAAGTTCTACCAGCCGGAGGAGCTGGTGGGCAAGACCCTGGTGGCCGTCACCAATCTGGCCCCCCGGAAGATGATGGGCCAGCTCAGCAGCGGCATGCTTCTGTCCGCCGAGCGCGGCGACAAGCTGAACCTGGTCATGCTGGATGACAAAATCCCCGCCGGTGCGCGGCTGGTATAAGAGCATAAATGATGGGAGCGCTGAAAACAGCGCTCCCATTATTTAGGGCAGTACCGCAAACACAATTGCGCGGTGTTGCCTTATTTCTTTTTATAGCCGCAGTCGCAGTAGGGGCCGCCGGAGGCCAGGGTATACTGGCGGACGAAGTTGGCGGTAAGACCGGCGTCGGTCATATCGTAGTCCAGGCGGCACATGGCGGGCACCAGATCATATAGCCCCAGCTCCTTCATCAGCGTGCAGATGCCGCATTGATAGAAGCGGGCCTCATAGCCGCTGCCATCCGGGTACTCCAGATAGTCCATGTTCCAGGAGTAGGGATTGCGGTCGGCGGCGCGCAGAGCGGCGGTTCGCTTCATGCTCTGAATGTCCTTGTCGGTGAACTTCATTTTTCCGCTCTTGCGGCAGAACCATTTCACGGCGGGGGTCATCATGGACTTGGCGTAGAATTCCGTCAGTGCCTCCACCGTGGGCCGCTGGGGCATGGAGAGAATAAAGGCGGACAGCATGGCGCAGTTGACCAGATTCATTTTGAAGCGGTCGCCCTTTTCAAATTCCGGCAGCTTGGCAATGATCTGCTGGTATTTTGGCTTCGCTTTGCGTCTTACCGCCTTGGCTGTCTCCGAATCCACCCCCAGAACGGCGGTGAGCTGCTTTTGGAAAGAGCCTGCAAACATCGTCCACATGCCCATGGGCATTCCTGCGTATTTCATTTTCCATTCCTCCAATCTGTAATCGCGCTGATCGTTTTAATTACCAAACATGTGAACCTGCGTATTCCGCCCTCCAGTGCGTCAGTGCCGGGGAAACTCCATGCGGACGATGCGCATTTTCATCATGCCGTCGCCCACCCTGGACAGGAAGCGGAAGAAGCCGGACACTGCCGGATCGTCAAGGGAGGAGTAGCCCAGCATGTAGCCCCGGGCGGAAACGCGCCCGCCAGGAATCCAGGGCGACAGCTCCCTCACGGCATCCTCCACGGAGAAGTAGGCTCCCACATCCCGGATTTCCGCATCCTTGATCCAGGTTTTCAGCATCAGCTTTACGGCCTTTTTCCCTGCCGCGTCAAACACCAGCCTGCCCTCCGGGAACGCCCTGGCCATGGCCTGCACCAGCGCCTTGACCTGGGGCGTGAGGAAATAATAGAATACCCCTGCCGCAAAGAATACCGCGCCTTCGGAGCCGTCGATCTTTTCAAACCAGGCAGTATCGTTCAGGTCACAGGGGATGTTTTCCTCCCGCTCCCCGGCAGGCAGCAGCTGATCGCGGACGGCGATCACTGCCGGGAAATCCAGATTGTAAATCCGGCACTGGCCGTTGTCACAGGCGCGGCCGGTGTTGTCCAGGCCGCAGCCCAGGTTGACCACCGCTGCCTTTGGGTGGGCTTTCAGATAATCCCATACCTCCCAGGCCAGGTCACTCTGCCGCATGGCCGCTTCCAGAAAGCCGAAGCGCTGCATGGTGCTTTTGGACTTGGCCTCCAGCACGGAAAAATCATAATCAATGGAATCCATCAGCCGGACTGCCGTCTCGTCCTGAAACAGATTGGGGTACAGCTGAGAGCACATTTTCCGCCCGTACAGCGGGATTACCAGGGTCTCCTGCACGGTGTTCTTTTCAATTCTATACTTCATCGGCGTCTCCTTCGTTTAATGGAAAAAGATGGTCATGATTCCGGCGAGGATGGCGCTGAGGATAAGCATGCCGACCGTCCGGGCCAGCTGCTTTTTGCGCTTGTCCTGGGCGGTGATGTAGGGCTTCAGATCCTCGGTGCCGGGGATCGTCCAGGCCTGGGTGTGGCCCACCCACCATTCGTCGATCAGCAGGCAGTCCACCTGGCCCAGGATCAGCAGGATCACCAGCATCTGCCAGAAGCCCTGCAAAAAGCCCCGTGCGCCGTTCAGGCCGTACACGCAGCCCAACAGGTAAACCAGGTCGCAGGGCAGGCAAATTGCCTTCATCTTCATGCTGTTGCGCTTGATCCCCTCCCGGGTGATCAGCCCGTTTTGAATGCAGCGCTCCTGCACATCCTGGTGGTACATATGCACCATATTTACCGCACCCTTGCGGATGCCAAGGGCGCAGGATGCCATCAGCAGCGCACCCATGCCAAGCCCCTCTAAAATCGCGATTCCGATCATGTTACCGATTCCTCCTGTATCCCATTTCATCCCGGTACTCCGGGTGCTTTTTGATGTATTCGTCCCGGTCGCCGCAGATGGTATAGTCACATCTACAGCCGTTGGCGCAGGTGGTTTTGCGGATCAGGCGGGCGTGGATCAGCGCCATCCCCTCAAAATCCGGGTTGCACAGGGCGGGCATTACCTCTAAAAGGCCGTGCTGCCTGGCAAACTCCGCCGTGGGGCACTCCGTAAACTCATAATAGATGGGCTTATTTTTATCAAAGGGGGCGAGATTCATCTTGAAATCCCCCCACTTGTCGCACTGCCTTTTGGCATTGGAAAAGGCCAGGTGCAGCAGCCGCTTGACCAATGGATGATTGGCGTTGACGAAGCGCAGCTTTCGGAAGGCGGGGAGGAAGAGATTTCCCTCCATCTCCTCAATTTCCGCCAGGCTGGTCACATCCTTGCAGATTACATAATAGGCAATCAGGGCAACGCAGTCGTAATTGCCGCCCACACCGTTGTGGAAGTTCTTTTTCCCGCCCAGGTCGGTGCGCCAATCCCGGAGGAAGTCCACGTATTGCAGCTGCACCCGGGCCCACATCGCCTCGCGCTGGTCGGGCGGATAGTGCAGGGCTATTTTTGCCTGAATCTCCCTTTTGCAGGGCTTGGAATAGAGCACGTGGCATTTTCGGTCAAAATTCAGTTCTTTGTCTTTCATAGCAGTGCCCTTAAATCAGGATGGCCAGCCCTAGGGTCACGATCGCGCCTGCCAGATTCCCGGAGCCGACAATGCGCAGCGGCGCAAGCACCAAAAACAGCGGCAGGGTATTGCACACGCACGCCCACCGGGGCAGCGTCGTCCACCCGCTGACCACAGCCACGAACAGGGTTACCGCAAAGATCAGCAGCCCCACGTAGCAGACATACATGGTGGAGACGGTTTTCTGGAAGAATTCCAGGATAATCTTCCGGGCCTCCTCGGTTTTACCCATGCGGATGTAAAACCATTCCACCGCGCCGCAGAATACGTGATGGGTGGCCCCCACCACAAAGAACGCGGTGCAGCCTACCGCCATCAGCGCGGCGCAGACGGGGGAAAACTGCCGCATCCACTGGCACAGCGCCAGGTAGCCGGGGAGGGCAGCGGCAAGAGCAAAGCTGCCCAGCAATATGGATTCCATCGGCCGCTTCAAGGGCGTGGCCCCAATCACCGCCGAAAGCCGGGCGTTGTCCTGCAAATCGCTGAAGCGGAAGCGTCCGCCGCCCAGACAGGTGATGATCCAGTCGCAGCGCCACAGCGCCAGGTGCCCCAGGCAGGACAGGAGCAGCAGCCCATTGACAAGGGAGAAATCCTTCATCTGCCTACCCCCTGGAGCAGGCCGCCCTTGGCGTTTTCCTCGGTGTCGTCAGATTCGTCGTAGGCGTCGTAGGGGGCGCTGGGGTCGTGTACCTTCTTTTTGAAGGGGGAGCAGAGCTGATCCTTGTGGGCAAAGGCAAATTGGAAGTTGTCCGTCCAGCCGGTGTGCCCGGTGATGAACAGGGGGGTAATGCCCCGCTGGCGCAATTTGCTTTCCAGCGCGGCCAGGGACTTGACGGCCAGCTTGTTGTCCTCGGCCAGGGCGGAAATGAAGCTGTAGCCGCCGTCCGCGCCGAACCAGATGGTGTCGCCGGTGAAAAGATACTTCCCGTCGATCAGATATACCATATGCCCCCAGGTGTGGCCGGGCACCAGGAAGCACTCGATTTTGATGCCGTCGATGGTGAGCACCTGCCCGTCCTTCAGCAGCACCTTTTCATTGTTGATGGTCACCTGGGGGAGCTTATACAGGTGATAGATCACCTTGCGGCGCTTTTCCCCGGTGAGATAGCGATTTTCCACCTCGCCCACGTACAGCACCGCGTTTTTGAAAAGGCCGGGACTGTCCGCCTCCACCGCGCCCACATGGTCGGTGTCCTGGTGGGTGATCAGAATATGCCGGATGGACTTGGGGTCGATACCCAGCCAGCCCATCTTCTCCTCCAGACGCTCATAGTTGTAGCCCGCGTCGATCATAATGGTGGTGTCGCCCTTGCGGTAAAAGAAGATGTTGGCCACCCACTCCCGCACGCAGGCCACATGCTCGTCGATCCAGCCGGTGTTCAGCGGCTTGAAGATCTCCTTGCCGCGATACATCCGGCTCATTTCCTTCTTCTGGAATTCCGTCGCCTTTTTGGACATTGTGCTTGCCCCTCTCGCTGTTATTGAGTTAGCAAACGCTAACCTCTGCGCTTATTATAGTCGCACCATTTTCCCTTGTCAAGCCGGAATTGCCCCGCTTTTGTCGGATTTTCGGAATAAATCCGGGGAAAGAACATTTCCGCTGCCCGATGCTGCACATGCCTCTTGACAAGGGAGATTGCCCGGCATATAATAACGCAAGTTATCAATAACGTGAGTTATAGTTTGAGGTGAGCCAATGCCGCCAACGAAAAGAATATCAAAAGAGGCCATCGTCGATGCGGCGGTGGAAGTGCTGCGTTCAGGCGGCGCATCAGCCATCAATGCCCGCAGTGTGGCGAAGAAGCTGGGCTGCTCCACCCAGCCGATCTATCTGTCCTTTCAGAGCATGGATGAGCTAAAGGCCGCCGTGACCCAGCAGGCGGTGGCGCTGCACACCCGGCATGTGCGGGACTCGCTGCGCGTCCGGGAGGATAACACCAGCCTTTACAGCCAGTACAGCCGCTACAGCAGCTATGGCCTGGGCTTCGTTAGGTTCGCGGCCCAGGAAAAGCACCTGTTTCGCTGGCTCTATCTGGATGGCAAGCAGCCCGGCCCCCGCCAGGATGACGTGCTGCTGCCGGAGATCGTGGGGGCGATTGTGGACGAGTATGGCTATCCCGCAGAGCTGGCTCAAAGGCTCCACCGGGATATGGCGTATTATTCCTATGGCCTGGCGATCCTGGCGAACACGGGTCACCTGAACCTGACGGACGCCGAGCTGCTGGCATCGTTCCGCAGGGAATTCACAGCCCTGGCCGCCTATTACGGCGTGTCCCCCATACCGCTGAGGCTTCGGGGGTCAGAAGAGGAAAAGAGGTAGGATTTTTATGAAAGAGATCAAAATAACCACAAAGAGAATGACCCTACGGCCTATGTCCGATTCGCAGATCGAGGCGCTGATGGCCCACACGGATTCGCAGGAGCTTCGGCACGCCTACGGCGAAATGCTGGCCGGATGCAGGCGCGACCCGGAAAACAGAATTTGGTATGCACCCTGGGAGATGCGGCTGAAGGACAGCCAGGAATACATCGGCGATCTGGATTTCAAGGGCCCTGCCAAGGATCATGCTGTGGAGATCGGCTATGGTGTCCTGCCCGCGTACGAGGGAAACGGCTATACCACGGAGGCACTCCAGACCATGACGCACTGGGCCTTTGACCAGAAGGACGTGGTGTTCGTGGAGGCGGAGACCGACCCGGACAACCGTGCCTCCCAGCGCGTGCTTGAAAAGTGCGGCTTTGTGCCGGACGGCACTGGGAAGGAGGGGCCGCGCTTCGTGCTGGAAGCCCCCCTTACCAACTGGACGCCCATCTATACACTCTTCGGCATCAGCATCGGCATGTCCATCGGCCAGCTGCACGGCCAAATGCTCTGGGGCCTGTCCCTGGGCATCAGTCTGGGCACCCTCGCGGGCATACTGCTCAGCAATTCTGCCCAAAAGAGCCGGGAAGTCATCCGCCAGCAGCGCAATTTTCGGAAGTGAGGCAGCAAGCGTGCGCGGTTCGGCTGGCACGGATATTGACTTTGCTGCTAATTTGGGATACAGAATTAGCAAGAAAGAGGAGAGCAGCCATGCAGATCAGTCAGTTTTTTCTGGGTGGAGACATAAAGGGTGCCATTGCTTACATGCGCGACCATGAGGAATTCAAGGACATTCTTCCTGCGTATGTGGCGATTTTTGAAGATTGTGAATACCGCAGGTACGAAATACCCGACGTGCTCAACGATATCCTGCGCTTATATCAGATTTATTTCCGGGATGCCTTCTATTGCGGCCTGCCGGAGGGGGCAGCCGCGGACAAGCTGCTGAGGCAGCTGCGGGAACTCCTGGATGCGCCGGAGGCGGACGAAGTGCTGCTGGCCCAGCGGCTTCAATCGGCGTTTGAAGCGCAGGGCTATCATGCGCTTTTTGGCAAGACCCAGGGATATTATGGCCCCTATATCTGGCGGGATACGGTTCCAACCACCTACCGGGTCGAGCTGCCGGGCGGAACGGCGGAATATACGGTCAACATTCTCAGGGGCTTCGTATTTCGGGGCTGGATGGATTATCTGACCTTCGGCCGGTACGGCACGGGCGGCTGGGCTTCTCCCGACGGCACAATCAACTGCATTGAGCAGGCGTATGATTTTGAAAGCGAGCGTTTCCTTGTGTCCCTCCTGAAGCACGAGGCGCAGCATACCGTGGATATGAAGCAATTCCCGCAAATCACCCCGGCAGAGCTGGAATACCGGGCAAAGCTGGTGGAGCTGCATTATTCCAGCAATCTGGGCTTGCTGCAAAAGTTCTTATCGGAAGCGGATGAAAGCAGAATCGGCGACAGCCACGCGCTGGCCTCCGCAAGGATCAAACGCGAGCTTGCCCATACAGATCAAACGGAACTCCCCGCCATCCAGACACACGCGCTGGAGCTGCTTCATGCGCATACGAGGGAGATGGAAGAAAAATATGGGGGAAGGTAGTACCCCAACGGGAGAAATAAAGGGCAGGACGCCGGTTGTGGTGTCCTGCCTTTTGCGGTTAGGGGGAATTATCAGCTTGAATATTACAGCATCCTTGGCCAGTACGAGTTTCTGCACTTATGCGATTGAACCGCCGTATACTGAACGCACGGTGGTGTGAGAGATCGGGGCTGTTCAGTCCCTCCTACTCGATTGAAACGGAACATTTATTCGTTGGATGGATTGAGCGTCAGCTCTTCATTGCGCCGTTCAATTGCAGTTGCCAGTGCGCCAAGACAGATGCACAGTATACCGCCGACAATGCATACTGTTTTGGAGACAAGAACCCCGGATATTTCACCCGCGACAAGGGAAGCTCCGATGATGTAGTTGTAAGCATCTCCACCGACGTATTCGTCAATAGAGGAGTATGTCTTGCCGCGTACATAGTAATCTACGGATTCGCCATTAAGAGACTCGTAGGTTGTCAACGCTGCTCCTGGTGTTTTCCACAACAGCCCGACGATAATTAGGGCGATGCCCAATAGAATAGGCAAAATCACAGCCACAGAATGTTTATTCATTGTAAGTTATCTCCTTTGCATTTTATCAGGAAAACGTACCAATTAGAGAATTGATCACCTTGCTTAGGTCGTCATTATCGATTCTATTGCAATCCTGATTCGGGAGTGCGTCCTTGAGCATAAGCTTTGCATCACGTCCATCGGTAAGGCCAGTCTGATAATATGCAACTTTTTCATTCTCTAGATCATACAGAACGCAGATGTATTCTCCCTCGTATTTTCCCTTGGACATACGGTACATAGAAGCAAAGCGGTTGCGGAACACACCTACATAGGCATCAGAAGATACGTCGAAACTGACACCATCCAAGCCGTGGTTTACGCCATAATCCATAACGGTCATGATGAGTACCAGCGCCATCCCCTCCTGGGTAATCAGTTTCCGTACACCGAGTCCTTTCAGAGGAATGAGGTACAACGGCTCGTATGCAACGATCTCCACACCTTCAGGAGCCATGTCTGCAAAGAGTTCGCCCGAGACAGATTCCTCGTGGTAGAATATGTCACTGGATTCCAGCATGACCAGTGCATCTTTGTCGTCGGAAGCATTCCAGCGCAGATCATGAAGCGTGTAATCTCCAAAGGTTTTATGTATTACGATTGAGTTGCCGTCAACCGTGAAATCACCTCCGGCGCTTCCGGCAATTTTCCCATTGTGGAGTTCCCTGTATACAAAGGTTCCATCAATGGAGAAATAAAAACGCTCGGTTAACGCAATACCGGCCCCCTTGTGGGTGTGCACCCATTTTCCTTGTAAGTCTTCCAATGTGAGGGTGGTTCCATTTTCTGCACTTGCTGTCACAAGGATGGACAGCAGACATAGCGTTGCTAGGATAAACGCCCAAATTTTCTTTCTCATAATTTCCACATTTATGTTTTGTATGACTTTTTAGCCGTCAGTCATCCAAAAGCTCTCCAAGCATTTCCAGGATCTTGTTAAAAACTTCCTCTGCTGTGGAACGATCGACCTTTGTGCAGTCCTGGTTGGGCAGAGATTTTTTTAGAATCTCTGCGGCCTCGTCCCCGGTATAGACGCCGGTCATATAATACGCTGCTGTTTCTTCGTCCCGGTCATATATGACGCAGATGTATTCGTCTTTTGCGGAACAGAACATCACTACGACCCAGTTGCGGTAGATTCCAACATAACTGTCTGCATTTAAATCCAGGTCGATTTCTTGAACCATAACGTCGAAATCCATAATGGCGGTCGCATAAGCGGTTGCAACGCCATAGTCGGAGCTGAGTTGCGTCATGGACAGGTCGTTTAAAAGAAACATAATGAGATGCTGAAATTCTTCCGATTCTGCATCATCAGGGACCAAGTCTTTATAGGTTTCAACTGTGCGATTTCCAGAGTCCGCATAAGCGGTCATGGGAATTTGGACTAGGCACAGAGCCAGCAGTAGAAAAGCAATAATTCTTTTTTTCATTTTCCAGCCTCCGATATTTTAAAATAACTGAATGTTCTAATGCCTCAATCTTCCTCGCTCAACTGGACGGTCACAACATCGTCACAGTACTGAAAGAGAGGAAGGTTGTTCCCGTCAGAAACCAAGTGATCAAAATTCTCCGTAAAGCCCATTTGAATCTGACAGGTTTTGAACCCATCCAATAATTCCTGGGGAATTGAAGTGTAGATGTAGTATTCAACCGTTGCAAGAGGGGCGACATCCGTAATAAAGTCGGAATATCCACTGCTCACGCCGTCTACTTCTCCGCGATAGTTATATTTGTCGTCAAAGCAGAACTGGACGGCAATGTGGCGGATGTCAAGAGGCTTGCCGCTTGTGTTTTTGAAGGTTCCGTGGATGTAATAGAATGGATCGCCATTCTCGGATTCACGGTAGCAGTAGGAGCCATATTGGGAGCTGCCGGTGCGTATCTCCTTATCGCTGCCGGCATCGTCCAGTGTCAGGCAGCAGTAATCCAGTTCAATTTTGTCACCAAGCTTTAATGTGGGGGCGCTTTCAGTTCCTTCGTCACACACCAAGCCGAGAGAGGAAGCGTCCAGACCCTCATTCCCGGGGACAATATCAAATCGGACAGAACCGTTTTGGATTGCTGCGGTCGCAAGCTTCGTTGCGCCTGCGTATATGTCGCTGCTTCCTCCATTGCTTTTGACGGTAAATCCGATTGCCTGGAGGCGGTTTAGATAATCATTAAAGCATTCCTTTAAATCGTCGTTTCTTCCGAATATGATGCTGTAAGAATAGTAAATAGAGGATACCTTTCCATTAAAAGAAGAGGAGCCGGAAGAGGTTTTACACATTGGTTCAAAGTTTTCCGGGGTAGGCAAAACGGGACATTCGTCAAAGGACATGCTGGGAGACCCGGTTACGTTTAGGGCGGAGGCACAGACTTTTTCATCCAGATTGACCTGGTAACAATATTCACCGTGGTCAACTGCTCTGGGGGAGGTTGCACAGCCCTTATTCAGCGAAAACCGCACGACGCAGGTTTCAATCTGCTCAATCAGCGCTTCCGGGATTTCCGCGTAAATCCAATAGCCATTTTTCACAAGAGGATCCAAAGAGGCGGGATAAGACATGCTGTCGATCATTTTCCCCCGCGCAGAATATGTGTATTGCCCATTAAACACCATTTCCGCGCAAATATTCTCAATGGGCAGGGGAGTATTTCCCGTATTTTCCGCGATGCCAACCAGGCTGAAGAGCCGCTTTCCGTCTCCGGCAATCGATGAAAAACCGCTGCCGCCAACCGAATAGGTCAGTGCCGCCGAAGAAAATTCCAGTGAAACGAATCCAAGCTCAGCCTTTTCATTCAGATTCAGCGCCTGATATTTTGATTCATCTTGACCAGCGGGTGCGCAGACGGTTGTATCTGCGCTTTCGCCCATTCCGTGAGCGCAGAGGGACAGACTCAGCACAAGCGCCAGGAGCAGGGATATTGCCTTTTTCATTGTTCTTCTCCTCCTTGTAAATAAAAAGTGCATACATTATAGGCTCATAAAAGAGATATACAGCCGCAGAGGTTAACGAGGAAAGCAGGGGATCGATCCTGCTTTCCTTGGCCAATTCAATCCTTGGGCCTGACTGCAACAACAATGATTCCGATGACACCCAGGAAGAAGCCCCACCAGAAGCCGCCGTCTCTGCCGCGGTTGTTGTTAATGGACTTGCTGACAAAGCCGCAGACCAATCCGTAGATAAGCGCGATAATGATTCCTGTAAATTCCATCGTTTTTTCTCCTTTCTATTTATGCTGCTTTGCAAAGCAACTTTATTGTAAAGCATAAAATGACTTGTGTCAATAGCATTACGCTATTTTAACAAGGTTTATAATGCCTCAGAAAGGAAATAAAATATGTGGTAAGGGGGTGGGCGCGTGAAGCCAGAGTATAAACCGAATTACGAAAAGTTCGGCCTGAATGTAGTGTATTATCGCAAGCGAAAAAAGCTGACCCAGCTTCAGCTTGCGGAGCTGGTGGATATTGACAGAAGCCACATCAGCGCCATCGAGCTTGGCAACGTGGGCGTCTCCTTCGACGTCCTCTTTAAGCTGTGCGACGTGCTTGAAATCACCCCCAAGCAGCTGTTTGATTTTCGGGATTGAGCAGAAGAGCCGTTCAATCGGAAGTCAAGGCTCAATAAAAACAAAAAATCCGAACCCTGCCCAAACCGGGATGAGTTCGGATTTTTAACGTTCAGCAGAGACTACGGGACTCGACAGCCAATTTTGCCGTTTTCGGCAAAATTGTATGGAGAAAACCAGTTTTGAACTGGTTTTTGCAATATGCCACCGGCATATTGCAGTTGAATGGGTTCGAGTCCCTTGCTTCATCAAAAAAATAAACGCCACCCGGAAGGGTAGCGTTTATTCTTTGGTGGACACATACCTGTTAAATCCGAACTTAAGGCAGCCTCAATTTCTTGCAGAGTCAGAGTCTGGCTGCCGTCTTTATAATTGTAGGTCAGAATCAGTTTATCGTCGTAGACAAAGACAGAATTCACGAAAGTATCGATGATCTCTCTGCGATAATCCGGGTCGTTGATATTGCCATCCTTGTAGCGGCCGACCCAGTCCACGATTTCTTCCTTGGTGAATTTCCTACGTTCCAGTTGGAGCTGGGCAATGCTGCCCCTTAGAGAGTCTCGCTGCTGTTCCAGCTCCTCCAAGCATTCTCTGGTAGAATCCGTAAGGATGCCCTGGCGGATGGCCTTCATCACATTGCGAATCTCTGTTTCGCATTGCTGAAGCTGCTGTTTCAGCACCGGCGTTACAGTATCCTCCTGTTTCTGCATGATGACAATGGCATCCGCAATTCGACTTATTACGGTATCTGTTAAAACCTGGGTGGCGGTGTACTTCACTACCACATCTTCAATCCAATTTTTCCGGATTGCTTTTTTCTTGCACCCCAGCTTCCGCTTTGCGCCGCTGCATTTGTAATAGTGATAGACAATCCCTTTGCAGCCCCGCCCACTCTCACCGGCCATCAGCCGCCCGCACTGGCCACAGAACAGTTTTGTGGTAAGCAGATATTCCTCCTCTGCTTTTGCTCTTGCCGGAGCTTTCTTGTTCGCCGCCATACGCATTTGCACCCTTTCAAATAATTCTTTGTCGATGATCCCTGGAATTCCATCAGGGATGATGACTTTCCCATATTTGTATTCTCCGATATATTTGCGATTTTTCAAGAGATTGCTGAGAACGCCCACAGAATAGGCATTGCCCCGTTTGGACCGCAATCCCTGTTTTTTCATTTCTGCCTGTAAGCAGCTGAGCCGCTCCCCATTGGCATACCGCCGGAACAACTCCTGGACATAGGGGGCGGTTTCAGGATTCACCGCCAGGCGCCCGGTGGCCTTGTCCACATAGTATCCCAGCGGTATATTGCCGCCGTTATTCATGCACTTCCTGGCATTGTCCTGCTGCCCTCTCCGGATTTTCTGGGACAGCTCCGCTGAGTAGTATTCCGCATACCCCTCCAACATAGATTCCAGAATAATGCCCTCCGGGCCGTCTGAAATATTCTCCTTGGCTGAAATCAGCCGGACTCCGTTCTTTTTCAGAATGTGCTTGTAGTGGGCACTGTCATAGCGGTCACGGGAAAAGCGATCCAGCTTCCAGACCAGAACCACTTCAAACAGCCCCTTGGCACTGTCTGCAATCATCCGCTGAAAATCCGGTCGGTCATCGGTTCTGGCAGACAAGGCCCGGTCCACATAGGAGCCGATCAAGGCCAGGTTGTTCTTATTTGCATACTCCGTACATTCCCGAAGCTGCCCTTCAATTGATTCTTCTCGCTGTCGGTCAGAAGAATACCGTGCGTATATCACTGCATTCATAAGCATCCTCCTTTTGTGGATTCATCATAGTCATGTTCCTGTTTTTCGTCAAATGTGCGGCGGACAGCCCCATTGCCAAGGCTGCCCGCCGCAGAATTATTCCGTTTCCTTTTCGAGGTTTTCCTGGAGCTTTGGCAGCAGAAACCGGGCAAGCCGACGGATCGCCTGCTCGGGAATCTGCATACCGTAATCTTCACTGACGTTGGTGACAACCTCTGCTGTTTGTTCTTCCAGTGTTTTCTCAGGTATGGCCATCACCTCCTTAACGTGCGTCTCTGCTTCGCTGTCGCTTACGCTGATATTCGGTGAGCAGCTTCAGAATCGTCTCCTGCATCTGGGCCACACTGTAACTTTTCGGGAAAAATTTCCGAAGGTCTCCGGTCTTGAAGCTGACTTTTTCTTGCTGGTTGGCCTTCTCCTCCTGGATAATGGTAGAAATGTCCTCTGGGGATAGGCTTCCGGTCTGGTACAGCTTTTTCATGCGAATCGCTTGAGACAGGGATGGAGTACAGTCGTTGCGGCGCATTTCTTCCAGGAGGTAGGTCTGGGCTTTTTCCGGGAGGTAGCTTAGCTCCACGGCGGGGGTGAGGGCGATTTTGCCGTCATCGACAAGCTGAAGCAGTTCCGGAATCAGGTGGGTCAGACGGATGTAGCGTTGTACTTGGCGGCCACTGTCATCATCTGTCAGGGTGTCTCTCGACTTGTGGCCAACTTGTCCACAAGTGATTCCACGGTGCTTCATTGCCTCCATTTTCAACTTATAGGCAAACGCCTTTTCGCTGGGAAGAATATGCTCCCGGTGGAGATTGCTGTCCACCAGCATAATGGCCGCTTCCTCTCGGCTGATTTCATAGGCAAAAGCAGGGACTTTGGAAAGCCCTGCCTTTTGTGCTGCATGCAATCTGCGATGTCCGCTAATCACTTCGTATCCGTCTGTTCCCTCTAATGGGCGAACGATCAGCGGAGAGAGAATACCTTCTGTGTGAATGCTCTCGGCCAATGCCTCCATTTCTTCGTTGTCTAGAACCTTGTAAGGGTGGCCCTCGAAGGGGTGCAGTTTCTCTACTGGAATTGCAGTAGGTTTACATAATTTATTATCTATTCTCATTTCATCCTTTCTCTGAATCTTTGATATGCCGCCTGTTCCAGGCGATGTTCTTCTTGCAATAGTTCGTATACATGTGGGGATTCCTCCAGAATCTTTTTTGCCTGCCGCAGCTTCTTCCGCAGCGGTACGATTTTCTGGGTGAGTTCCCTTTTGCGATCTTTGGCCTCTTGCCGCTCCTCCGGTGTCCTTGCCCTGCGGCGGGTGTTGTCGGTTTTACTGCGTTCCGCTTCCAGTACATCAATCTGGGATTGGATGTCCGGGATAGTGGTTTCCAGCTGGGTGATCGTGCGAATTCCGTTTTCCTGTAGAAAGCGGTAGTCCGCACGGTAGCTTTCCAGGTCCTTTACTGCCGTCCGCAGGTCAGGAGAGAGGAGTATCACATCCGTGGTTTGCAGCACCAGTTCCATCACCAGGATCAGCAGCAGAAGCACCGTGTCCACCAAGACTTCTTCCGTATTGTGGCTATGCTCAATGGTAAAGGCCAACCGCTCCATTTCCCATTCCAGTGGAAATTTTTTAGGTTTATAGGGTAGATGCGTGTTCCACTTCTGCCGGGAATCATTGGAATAGAAATTCTCGTCAAAACGATTCCGAAGCACCTCTTTGGTATACCCCAGCGAGGACAGCCTGACGGGCCGCTGCCAGTTTGCTGCCTTGACAGAAAGCCGTACCCGGTCAATAGAATAGTCTCTGGAAGCCATCTGCTTTTCAAACTGCTCCCAGTTCTTGGCATAGGTCAGGCAGTATTCCACATCCTCCCGCAGCATATCCCGGTGGGTTTTCTTGCTCTGCCGGTGCAGCCAGTAGGCTTTCTTTTCGTGTTTGTAAAAGTCACTGTTTTCCAGCACCGACAGGCCATGCTCCCGGCAGATGGTATCTGAAATCTTCCTCAGTTCCTTGTGGTCGCCTATCTTGTTCTGGAATTTGCTCCCGTCCTTAAAGGACACCGGGTTCACAACAAAGTGGCAATGGATGTTTTCGGTATTCAGATGCACCGTCACAAGCACCTGATACCAGTCACCCCACATCCGGCGGGCCGTTTCCTTGCCGATTTCAAAGGCCATCTCCGGCGTGACCTCGCCCGCCCGAAAACTCTGGATTCCGTGATAGGCCACCACGCTGCCACGGTTGCCAAAGCGTTTCTGAACGGCCAACATTTCCCTATAGGCATTCTGCTTGGAGCAGTTAATTCCAGCCACGAACACGGTGCGGTCCGTCTTGGCATCGTTGGCGGCGTATTTCAGCGTGTCGTAGAGGTCGCTGTCTAAGTACCGCTGTGGTGTGGTCTTGTCCGGATTGTCCGCATAATCCAGCACCACTTTCAGCTGCCCCTTTACAGGCCAGAATCCGGTAACGGCCAAGGCACGCCCTCCTTTCTGGGCAGAAGCAGGGTATCTGAGATTTCTTTCAATAGCGCACAGATAGCGGCATCTGTTTCCGGGGATGCCGTCAAATCCTGCAATTGGCCAATCTTTTCCAGCAATGCAAATCAAGGGTAGACCTCCCGAAAAATGGGCAAAAAAAGGTGACAAATAGTGCAAAATGTGAGATAAAGAGT
>CAKTIM010000005.1 GCA_934565795.1 uncultured Oscillospiraceae bacterium | reverse complement strand
CTGATGTGGCCCGAATCGTGCAGGAATATCCGCCCAGGCCGCACCACTTCTGGCCAGCCAGAGCATGGCGTTGAGCATCATCCTGTCATCCTTCGGTGGTCTGCCGGTCTTAGCTCGCGGAATCAGATCTTTGATCCTGTCCCACTGGGTATCGGTCAGCTCATATCGCCTTGCGGCCATAAGATCACCCCTATGCTTTTTCCTTTTATTCTACTGCATTTTGGGATTTTGTGCAATTTATATATGATACTTGAGTTTTCAGATACGCCCTAATCAGACTTCCTTGAGAAACCCGGCCCGCCAAAGCAGGATATGTATATTTTGTACAAAAAAGGCGAAACGAGCGGAAGCTTTTTCCTTAAAAATTCTTGACAGACATTGTTCGGAAATCTATAATAGGGAATGAAAGACAAGCCGTCGGCAGGTGGCTTTGGAATGTAAGGATTGCATATGATAAAGAGCAAACGCGAGCTGCGCGTCTATTTGCAGGTGGATCTGATGATGAACCGGGGCGTTTTTTCCTACGGATGGAAGGAACGGCTGAAAAACCACATTGTGAAGGATTATGTGGTGGATTTTCTGGTGCATCTGCGCAAATATGAGTATTACATGCATCAAAGCGGCCCTCTTGCCCGGCTGCTGGAGCTGCACCACCATCGGGCATACCGGGAGCTGGGGGTCAAGCTGGGCTTTTCCATTCCGCCCGATGTGTTCGGCTGCGGGCTGGTGCTGCCCCACTATGGTACGGTGGTGATTGGCGGAGAAAATACGCTGGGCAATTTCTGCGTTATCAACACGGCCACCTGCATCACCGAGGGGCGGAAAACCTTTGGGAATGATTTCTTTCTCGGCACCGGGGCCAAGGTGATCGGCGCGGGCCTGCACTTTGGCGACGGGGTCTCCGTGGCCGCCAACGGCGTGGTGCGGGAGAGCTTCCCCCAGTCCAATATCCTGCTGGGCGGGCTTCCGGCTCGGCTCCTGAAGGAGAGCCAGCCCTGGTATATCCGCGACGGTGAGCCGTTCTGCTCCAAGGTGCAGCGCTGCAAGGAGCTGCTCCGGCAGGCGAGCATGCTGCAATAATTCACATAAATACGCAAAAACAGGAGGTATTTCCATGAAAAAGGTTCTTGTCCTCGCTCTGGCGGCTGCTCTGCTGGCAGGCTGCTGCGTCAGCGCCAATGCCGACCCCAATCATCTGATAAACGTGGTAATGACCACCCCCGGCGCCACGGTGACCTCCGACTGGAGCTGCAAGCCCACGACAGAGGCGCTGGACGAGGCTGTGGAAAACAGCGACGGCGTCATCCCGGAGGATGTGAAGTTTTCCGCCGGACGTCTGACGGTGATGGAGGCGGGCGCCGTGGACTGCGAGCGGGAGGTATATGACGTGACCTTCAAGGTGTGGTCGACGCTGAACCGCGCCATTGGCCTGTTCTTCTGCGCCGAGGATGACGACACCTGGGAGCTGCTCTCCTGCAACCTGGGCGACGTGATCGAGGCCCGCTTCCAGGCCCCCGGCAGCTATGTGATTGCCGTCGGCTGGTAAGTTTACACAGGCGCTGCCCTGCCGGAATTGACTCCGGCAGGGCTTTTTTGCCGCCCGGCGGGAAAAAGGCATTGCAGCGCTTCCCTTTTTGCGGGAAGTATGGTAGAATGGTTCCATCCTAATAAAGCGCTCGGCAGGCGGGCCGCCCCCGGAGCGCTTTAAGAAAGAGAGAGGTGTACCCCATGATTGGTTCCGCATTGAAAAAATTGGCGC
This sequence comes from uncultured Oscillospiraceae bacterium, assembly GCA_934565795.1. GTDB lineage: Bacteria > Bacillota > Clostridia > Oscillospirales > Oscillospiraceae > Faecousia. The sequence goes on along the minus strand of CAKTIM010000005.1, from coordinate 133,443 downwards.
AGCAGAACGGCCTGACCGTGGACAAGGGCATTGCCTACGGCAGCCTGAATGGCATCGCCGTGACACTGTGCGAGGGCAGCGGCTGGAAGCAGATCACGTTTGCCACCCGGTTTGCCGATCCTGCCGGACGTACCATCGTTTCGGATGCGCTGGCCGCCCGCGACCTGAAGAAGGAGTTCCGCGTGACGGAATACGACGTGAACGCCAAGCGCATTCAGGTCATGTTCCAGGACAAGCGGAAAGTTCTGGATCAGATGCAGGATTTTCTGAACTGGTTTATGCCCCTGCTGCGCGCCAACGGGGCCGGCGGCGCGGATATCTGCGCCCATTGCGGCCAGCCCATCACCGGCGGCAAGTGGGTGATGATCAACGGCACGGCCTACCACTTCCATCCCCAGTGCGCCGAGCGGGTGCATCAGGAGCTGGAAAGCCAGCAGGAGCGCCGCAAGGAAGAGGACAGCGGCAACTATTTCACAGGCCTGCTGGGTGCGCTGGTGGGCGCGGCCCTGGGCGCGGTGGTCTGGGCCATCGTGCTGCAAATGGGCTATGTGGCCGCCCTGGTGGGTCTGCTCATTGGCTTCCTGGCGGAAAAGGGCTACAACCTGTGCAAGGGCAAGCAGGGTAAGGGCAAAATCGTGATTCTGATCGTCGCCGTCATTGTGGGCGTGGTGCTGGGCACCCTCTTCTCTGAATGGTACGGCGTCGCCAAGCTCATTAACTCCGGCGAGCTGCCCGGCTGGGAGATCAGCGACATCCCCGCCCTGATCCTGCTGGTGCTGGAGCAGAACGCAGACGCCCGCCGCGCGGTCGCCGGAAACATCGGCACCGGCCTCCTCTTCGCCGCCCTGGGCGTATTCACCCTGCTGCGCCAAACCGGCAAAGCCCTGGCAGGCGACAGCTTCGTAGAATTGAAGTAAACAGCATAATACACCCCCCGGGAGCCTTCCCCCACTCGGAACGCCCCCGGGGGTTTTCATATAACCGCCACCCGCCACCTCCGCGATCACGCGGCACATTACTCAATAAACCGAGTCCCGTAGGGGTCGGCAACCTGCCGACCCTCAACTCCACGGTTTCGGAAGCAGTAACGAACAACGTATACCCTCAAGTATACATCCCCAAGCTTCCCTGAGGGGTGTTGCAGAGCGCAGCGAATCTTTAATAACAATCATTGCCGGTGGCAATGATACAATAATTAAGCAGCTGTCGCCGCAGTGACTGAAGAGGGCACTCAGGTGATGGTTTTGTGGGGGACTCGGTTAAAAAGGTACAAAGTTAAACATTCTGAGTTCGTAGGGGCGGATACCAGCCGCCCGAAAGCCAACGAACGTGAGCTGTATAGACGAACCGCTCAATCCCGGTACCCAGCGGGGCGACAAATTGCCGCCCCCTACGAACTCAGAAACTTTTGGTAATGTCCGTTCAATTGACAGCTCAATTCCGCGACGCTGCGGGCGGCTGGTATCCGCCCCTACGGATGGGTGCCTGCCATTCACCGTACCTTTAATAAAGAACGCACTGCGGTAGGCCCTCTTCAGGCAGGCTTGGCGTGATTATTCCCAGCTGAAGCCTTGGAAGATGGGGTGGCCGGTGTAGTGGTGGGGGGGTTGTTCGCCGCGAAGGACGGCCAGGACGCTTTCGGCCATGGCCTCCTGCTCGCATTCGCCGGGGTAGACGGTGACGGGGGCGATCCAGCCGCAGCGCTGCTCTACACCTGCCACAATGTCCTGAAAGCGCACCAGGCCGCCGGTGAGCAGGATGCCATCCACATGGCCCTCCAGTACCGCCGCCATAGCGCCGATGGATTTGCACAGCTGGTAGATCATGGTGTTCCACAGCGTCACCGCCTTCGGGTCGCCCTTATCCACCAGGGTGTGAACGGTATCCGAATTGGAGGTGCCGAAATGGCTGACAAAGCCGCCGGAGCGGGAGAGCATGGTCTTGACCTCCCCGGTGGTGTGGCCGCTTTCCAGATAGGTCAGCACCTCCATCACCGGGATGGAGCCAAGCCGGGTGGGGGTAAAGGGGCCGTCGCCCCCGGCTCCCTCGGTGCTGTCGATCATCTTCCCGTGGGCATGGGCAGTAACGGTAATGCCGCCGTCGATGTGGCAGACGATGAAATTGCAGTCCTCATATTTCTTCCCCATTGCCCGGGCGTGGATGGCGGCGATGCCCTTCTGGTTCAGCACATGGGTTTGCGCCCGGCGGTACAGCCCGGCAATACCCGTGAGGCGGGCATAGTCGCACAGCTCGTCCACATTGGTGGGGTTGACGGTGTACATCCTGCCGCCATACTCCCGGCACAGCTCATAGGCCAGCATCACCCCCAGCTTTGCCGGGTGGTCGCTGCCGCCCACGCCCGCCGCCGTGTCAGCGACCAGAGATGCATCGATCTCCATCACCCCCGCCGCCTGGGGCCAAGCGCTGCCGCCCCGGCCCACGAAGGCATCCATATCCGCCATGCGCAGGCCATTCTCCGCCATGAAGCGCTCCACCACCGCCCGGCGCATGGGCATCTGGTCGTTGACGGTGGGATAGGCCAGCAGCTCCGGCGCATCGTGAAAAATGCTCTCGGTATACACATTGCGCTCGTTTTCAAAATAGCTCACCTTGGTAGAGGTGGAGCCGGGATTGATCACCAGCATTTTATAAACGGCTTCCATTGGGATTCTCCTTCTCTGTCCATTTGATGGATAGTATACAATATCGCACGATCAATTTCAAGCTGCGCCCCGGCTTCTTGCGGGGCGCAGCTGTTTTGTATATGTTAGGGGGGAGAAAGGAGCGATTCCATATGAATGAAACGGTTTATGGCTACATCCGGGTTTCCTCCCGGGATCAGAACGAGGCGCGGCAGCGCATTGCCCTGCGGGAGGCCGGTGTGCCGGAGCGAAATGTGTTCGCCGAGAAGCAGTCCGGCAAGGATTTTGAGCGGCCCCAGTACAAGCGGCTGCTGCGCAGGCTGAAAAAAGACGATCTGCTCTGCATCAAGAGCATCGATCGTCTGGGCCGCAACTATGGGGAAATTCTGGAGCAGTGGCGAATCCTCACCAAGGAGCGGGGCGTTGACATTGTGGTTCTGGACATGCCGCTGCTGGATACCCGCCGGGGCAAGGATCTGATGGGCGCATTCCTCAGCGACATTGTATTGCAGGTGCTGTCCTTCGTGGCGGAAAATGAGCGCACCAGCATCCGCCAGCGCCAGGCGGAGGGCATTGCCGCCGCCAAGGCCCGGGGCGTCCGCTTTGGTCGTCCCCCGCTTCCCCTGCCGGACAATTTCCCGCAAATCCACCGCTCCTGGCGCGCCAAGCAGCTGACCCTCAAGCAGGCCGCCCAGGCCTGCAACATGCCCGTGGGAACCTTTTATGGAAAGGCCGTTCAGCTGGAGCGGGCCGCGGAGCAATCGACCGAATAATTTGGAAACCTGTACTTTCCCGAACCGCCGTTTCCCCTGAATCTATGCTGCTATTGTACACTGCCATCCGGGAGATTTCAAGGGTTAGCTCTCCACAAATTCCCATTTTTACAAGAAAACGCTCGTTTTCTAAAAGTACAGGTTTGGAAAACGGCGAACCGGCCCGTAGAAAGGATGGCGTAAAAATGGCAGACAGGAATCCAAGCGTAGAGGATATTCTGCGGGGCATTGCCCAGCAGGGGATGGAGAATTTTACGGATGAGAAAAGGCTGCTGTCCCTGTTTGCGGACTTTTCCAGAGGGCAGCTGCGGGCGCAGCAAAACAGGCTGGAAATTTTTTGCAGGTGCGGCGGCCCCGCGCAGGTATGCAGGCTTCGCGGCGCGGCCCCGGTGGATCAGCAAACAGGCTACAGCCGCCTGATTCAGAAAATGGAAAACAGCTACGGAATGAGCCGGGACGCGGCGGAGGAAATCTGCGGCGCGTATTGGCGCGTGGCAATGGGCGCTGCTCAGCCAAGGATGGCGACAGCGGCATCCGCCCCCAGTCTCTCCGCGCAGCAGGCATGGGCACAGCCGCAGCCTGCGCAGAAGCCCGCACCTATGCCGCAGCCCACACCTACGGAAGAGCAATGCCCACCGGATTTTCAGGAGCAGTCCTCCCCCACGCAGCAGACGCCGCCCCAGCCGCAGCGCGAGGCCCTGTCCCGGAAAAAGATCAAGGCTGCCTGGCAGCGCTTTTCCTCCATGGCAACGGGGGATCGGTGGGCCCTGGTGCTGGGCTGGATCGGCGTCGTATTTGGGCTGGCAGCAGGCATTGCGATCCTGTGCTCGGTTGCGGTGAACGGAGTACCGCAGGGTTCTACCTATTCAGCGGCAGCAGCTTATGGCGTCGCACTGTTTTACCTGGCGTTTGCGGCAGGCGTGGGCGTAAGCCTGGTCGGCCTGTGGCGCAGGGGCGAGACACAGGAGCTTCACCGCAGCACCGTCAATTTAATCCTAAACAGCCTTTACGTTATTGCCCTGATATTCATAGCGCCTTTCGCTATAATGTTAACAACCCATTTTATGGACAGGCAGAGGGTATTCTCCCAATTGGCCCCGATCGCATCCATCTTTCTGTGGCTTTACTGCTTCATCCGTCAGAGAAGAAGGATTCGCAAGATCAAGCCATAATATTCTGCGGTAACCGCACGGAGGACATGTACGCATCAAAATACCCACAATTGAGGAGAGGAACATGGAAAAGAGCAATCCGACCGTTGAAGAAATATTGCAAATGATTGCACAGCGCAATCAGGACAGCCTGCGGGACGAGCGGTGCCTGCTGTCCCTGTTTGCGGATTACGCCGGGGGAGGCATGGCCGCCCAGCAGCGGCAGCTGGCGATTTTCTGCCAGTGCGGCGGGCATACCCTGATTCAGAAGCTGCGCGGCGCCTCCCAGGCCGATCAGAAGCTGGGGTACCACCGCCTGATTCAGGAAATGGAGAGCTTCGGGCTGCGCCGGGAGGTGGCGCTGGATATCAGCGGCGCTTACTGGCGGGCAGCCCTGGAGACGGAGCCGCCGGAGACGGCAGCGCCTCAGCCATCCCCTGCCCAGAAGCCCCAGCCCGCACCGGCGCAGAAGCCGGAGGCAGAGGAAGCCCTGCCCCAGCCGGCTCCCGTGCAGAAGCCCCGGCCAACGCCCCAAAAGCAAAAGAAGCCGCAGGCCAAGTCCCGCAGCCGGAAATCTCTCTGGCCGGTTCTGGCCGCTGTACTTCTGTGCTGTCTGGCCTTTGCCCTGACCGGGGGCACCCGGAGCGCGGGCAGCAAGGGCGGGCGCACCAGCGCCGACCTGGCCCCATTCCAGGTGGGAGAGTCTGTGAAGGAGCTGCTGTTGGCAGGCACGGAGGAAACCTATACCTACCCGGACGGCACCCGGATGGAATTCTATTTTAACGAGGACGGGAAAGAGGTCTGCCGCGCCTATGTGGATGCGGAGGGCAGCATTGAGAATCTCTTTACGATGCTCTACGATTCCAGCGGAAGGCTGACGGCACAGTGGATCTACGACAGCCAGGGAACCCTCCTGCGGGAGGACACCTATGATTTCCACAGCAGCGCGGATACCGCCCAGCACAGGATCGAGCTGGCCGACGGCAGCTTCTACCAGGGCGTTTCCACCTTTGACCAGGCGGGCAACGAAGCCTTTGAGCTGCCCCACGGCGACGGTTCAAAGACCGTAACGCGGTATAATTCCCAGGGCCTTCTCATCGGCCGGGCCGAGTATGACGCTGCCGGGGAGATCGGGGATAACTGGCTCATGGATGATGTCACACCGCTGTATGCGGTCAGGGATACCGTCATTGGCAAGGCTGTCTCTTACGGTGACCGGCTATACGTATGGGGTGTTCGCGGCAATCCCATAAAAGAATATGACGTGGACAAGGATACCACGTATATTGCCTATAGCGTCACGGTCTATGACATGCTGGGAACCAGGCAGGAATGGATATCCTATAACCCCGATGGCGTTGCGGTCTCCCACAGTGTATATCAGTATGACGCAAATGGCACCTACTGCGGCTACGAGGATACGTATTATGTCGTTCGGGATAGTGCGGTGACCAGTAGGATCGTTACACAATATAACCAGGACGACGTGGGAATCTCCAGTGTAACCTACGACGCCGACGGAAACCGCCTTCAGTGGAGCCAAACCGAGCTGGATGAAGCAGGCCGTCAGCAGCAAAAAAGCACATACGACGCCGCCACGGGGCAGAAAGAATCCGTGGACGAATGGCAGTACGATCAGGCAGGGAACCTTGAAAGGACGGTGCGCACATACTATTACGATTCAGGGAAATACAGTATAACGGTTCAGGACGGCGACGGTAAACGTCTGAGTGATATCACCTATTTCCCCGACGGGCAGATCAGCGACATCTTCGAACTCAATGCCGAGGGAAAGGAAACCAAATGGACGCGATACTATGAAAATGGTACGGTATCCGCTGAACATGAGTACAATTCCAACGGGGACCGAATCAAGAGCACCCTGTACTACGAAAGCGGTACGGTATCTTCTGTGGACGAGTATGATTCCGACGGGAACCAAATCAAGAGCACCTACTACGAAGAAGATGGCACCGTAAGGAGCTGGGACGAATATGTTCGCAATGCCGACGGGAGCCTGGATGAAATCAAGCATCACAGTGCGGAATAACGCCGCAATGTAAATATGGAAAAGGAGAGATCACATGGACGGACTACTACGACCCGGCACGGTGCTGGTATCTGAGGCCGTGGTGCAGTATCGGGTGGCCGCGCTGCTGGGCGCGGGCGGACAGGGCGAGGTATATCAGGTGGAGGCCGACGGCAGCCAGAAGGCGCTGAAATGGTACTTCCCCAAAAACGCCCAGAGCCAGCAGCGGAAGATTCTGGAGCGGCTAGTGGAGATGGGTGCGCCGGATGGGGCCTTCCTCTGGCCGGAGGATATGATCACCGCGCCGGACGGCAAAACCTTTGGCTACATCATGCCCCTGCGGCCCCGGCAGTACAAGGGCCTGGTCGACCTGCTGAAATGCCGGGTGGATCCCAGCTTCTTTGTCCGCTGCCGCACCGCCTTTAACCTGGCCAGGGCCTACGAGAAGCTTCACTCCATGGGCAACTGCTACCGGGACATCAACTATGGCAACCTGTTCTTTGACCCGGTCACCGGCGATGTGCTGATCTGCGACAACGACAACGTCGCGCCCAAGGATATGCCTGGTCTGGTGCAGGGCACCTACGGCTTCATGGCCCCGGAGATCATCCGGGGGGAGGCCCGCCCCTCCCGGTACACCGATCAGTATTCCCTGGCGGTGCTGCTGTTTTACATCTTCTGCGTGGCTCATCCCCTCCACGGAAAGCTGGAGGCCAGCATCCGCTGCCTGGATATCCCGGCACAGGACAGGCTGTATGGCACCCACCCGGTGTTCATCTACGACCCGGACAACGAGGAGAACCGGCCCGTCTCCGGCGTGCACGACAACGCCATTGTGTACTGGAAGCTGTATCCCCAGGAGCTGAAGGATCTGTTTACGGAGTCCTTCACCGTGGGCCTGCGCAACCCCAACCAGCGGGTGACGGAAAAGCGGTGGATGAACGCCATGGCCAACCTGATGGGCGGCATCGTCCCCTGCCCCAAATGCGGCGCGGAGCTGTTCTATGACCCGCAGAAGGTCAGCGACGGACAGGCGCACCTGTGCTGGCGCTGCAGGACGGCAGTTCCCATGCCCCATGTGCTGAAGATCGGCAAGCAGCGGCAGGTACTGCTGCCCAACGCGGTGCTGCGGGCCTATCTGCTGGACAGCGGCAGTGACATCGACGCTGTGGCGGGAACGGTGATCCAGAATCCCAAGAACCCCAAAATCCTGGGCCTGCGCAACGACAGCACGGCCAACTGGACTTATCTGCGTGCCGACGGCACCCAGACGGTGGTGCCCCCCGGCCGGGCGGCCACTGCCGCGAAGGATGCAAAAATCAGCTTCGGCTCTAAAACCGGCGAATTCATGTAATTGTATATCACATAGGAGGAATATCGCAATGGAAAAGAATCTCAATACCCCCGGCGGCCAGATGGCCAGCAGACCGCTGCACTTCTTCTGGGTGGTCGACTGCTCCGGCTCCATGGCCGGCGACAAGATCGACGCGCTGAACCACGCCATTCAGGAGTGCATTCAGCCCATGAAGGACGAGGCGGACAACAACCCCAACGCCCAGCTGTTTATCCGCACCCTGAAATTCGCCACCGGCGCATCCTGGGTCACCCCGGAGGCGGTGCGGCTGGAGGATTTTGTCTGGGAGGATCTGAGCATCGATCCCTACGCCGTGACGGACATGGGCAGAGCCTTTGAGGCCCTTGCCGCCCAGCTGGAGATGCCCCCCATGCCCGCCCGCGCGCTGCCGCCGGTGATCGTGATCCTCTCCGACGGCATGCCCACGGACGACTGGAAGCGTCCCCTGGACAAGCTGCTGAAAATGCCCTGGGGCAAAAAGGCGGTGCGGGTGGCCATTGCCATCGGCAAGGGCGCGGATCGGTCTGTGCTGGAGGCCTTTACCGGCAATCCCGAAACCGTGTTCGACGCGGGCAAGCCTGAAACGCTGGTGCACCTGATCAAGTGGGCCTCCACCATCGCCAGCGTGGTTTCCTCCCCCGTCAGCAAGGCGGTGGAGATCGGCCCGGAGGACGAGGCCCAGGATACGCCGCAGCCCGCCCCTGAGACGATTCTCCCCAACAATCTGACCGTGCCCGATCTGCCTGATTCGGACGAGGACGATGTGTGGTAAGGGCAACGGCAGCGCCGGAGGAACAAGCATGAAGCCTTATGTATTCGGAGCATGCGTGCAGGGCTTTTCCCATATCCGCAGCGGCACGCAGTGCCAGGATAACCGGCTGGACATGGAGCTGGGCAGCGGCGTCCGGGTACTGTCGGTGGCGGACGGCCACGGCAGCAAATCCTGCCCCTACAGCGCCGACGGCTCCAAAATTGCGGCCGGTGTATTTTGCAAGGTAATGAAGGAGCAGTATGAGGGCTACGCCAACGGCCCGGAGCCCGAAAACGGACTGAAGCTGCTGCCCACCTACCTGAATCAGGAGGGCAGTGTGCGCATTGCCCAGATAATCGAGCAGGAATGGAAGGAGGTCGTCCTGGCAAAGCATCAGCATGATGAGCGGGAGCCTAAGCGGGAGGAGGCCTCGGAGGCCGAAATCTACCGTCTGTACAGCACCACCCTGCTGGGGCTGCTCATTGCGCCGGAATTCGTATTTGCCTTTCAGATCGGCGACGGTGACATTATGTATGTGGATGCCCAGGGCGCGCAGCCGGTGGTGCAGGGCGACAAGCTGCTGGGGGTGGAATCCCACTCGCTGTGCTCCAAGGATGCCTGGAAGCGGGCGGTATCCACCCTGCGGATACGCCCCTGGGACGAGGGAATGCCCTATGCGTACCTGCTGTCCACGGACGGCTTTGCCAACAGCTTTGTGGACGAGGCGGAATTTGCAAAAACCTGCACCCAATATTTTGACATGCTGAACAATTACGGTGTCCGGGCGGTGGAGGCCAACCTGCCCGGCTGGCTGGAGGAAACCAGCCGCCTGGGCTGCGGCGACGACACCACCGTAGAGCTGGCCTGGTTCGGCCCGGAGGCCCCACCCGCCCCGGAGGAGGCGGAGCCGGAGGCTGCCGGAGACACCGCGCCCGCGTCGGAGAAGGCAGAGGCTGCTCCCCTGCCGGACGAGGCGCAGGAGGAATGCTTGACCACGCCGGAAATCCCGGAGGAACAGGAGGAAACAGAATGAAAGCTGCCGTTATCCTGCAAAAATGCACCCAAACCCGAAAAGCCTTCGGCATTCGGATCGAGGAGCTGGAGGACGGAGAATGGTACCGCACCTGGGCGTTCCCCATCGACGAGCGCCGGGCCAGTCAGGAGGGCTATGACCGCAACCCGATCTCCAGCCGCCTGCCGAAGCTGGAGAGCTACCCCGGCTGCCCCTACTGCGGCGCGGAATCCTTTTTCTACGACTGCAACTGCGGAAAAATCTGCTGCTACCGTGGGGAAAGCGCCATCACCTGCCCCTGGTGCGGCGTCACCTACAATGAAATCGGAGCCATCAAGGATAAGCTCCAGTTCCAGGGCGGCGACCTGTAGCTGCCCCAACGCAAACACCCCGGACGAAGCTGTCCGGGGTGTTTTGCGTCAGTCCCACATGTGGCGTTCCAGGTATTGCTCCAGGTCGTAGTCATAGCGGAAACGGACGTTCTGGATCGGCTCGCCTCCAAGAATGGAAAGGTAGGCCTTTTGGTGGATGGCGTTCTGCTCCTGGTTGCCCATGGACAGGTGGCCCGCCACCATCAGCGCGAAGGCGGCATCGGGGTAGCGGCCCTCCACATCGTCCCGCTTTTCCGGGGGCGTATGCAGAAGCTCTGCCATGCCGGGAATCTTGCTGAATGCGGCGCGTTCGCGGGCGGCAAATTCTGCCCGCTGCTGGGTGCTGGTCATGTCGATCATTCTCCTTGAAGCCAAACTCGACGGGAATCATATCATGAAAAAAATTGAAATACAAGTCTTGACACGCCTCCCGTGCGACACAATTTTAGGGAAGCTCCTGTCCAATAATTTGTACATCTTTTGGAAATCTCTGATTTAAATCAGCGAAAAGCGGCAGGCCCTTCCGCAAGGAAAGAGCCTGCCGCCCGATTGTGACAGCATCAAATGAAATTACTGCTTGCCGCTGCGAATTTGCAGGAGCTTGTTTTTCAGGTCGGTTTCCATCTTGGCCATTTCGGCCTCGGCAGCCAGGCGCTGGGTGCGGCCGTCCTGCTGAATCTTCATCACATCGTCCAATGTCTGAATCAGCTCGGCGTTGGTCTTTTTCAGCGTCTCGATATCCACGATGCCCCGCTCTGCCTCCTTGGCCGTCTCCACAGAGGCGGTGTGCAGCCGCTTGGCATTGGCCTGAAGCAGGGCGTTGGTCACGTCGTTCACCTGGCGCTGGGCCGCTGCGGCCTCGCTGGCGTGGGCAATGCCCAGGGTGATGACCATCTGGTTTTTCCACAGAGGGATGGTGTTGACCAGGGTGGTCTGAATCTTTTCCACCATCACATTGTCGTTGTTCTGAATCATGCGGATCTGGGGAGCGGTCTGCATGGAGATGGCGCGGGTCAGCTCCAGGTCGTAAATCTTCTTTTCAAACCGCTGGCACTTATCGGCCAGATCCTTGGCCGCCTGCACATCCTCGGCAAGGCCGGTGCGCTGGGCGGTAGCCTCCAGCTCGGCCAGCTTCCCGGCGCGAACCTCCTCCAGCTTCTGCTTGCCGGCCAGGATATACATGGTCAGCTCCTTGAAATAGGCCAGGTTCTGATCGTACATCTGATCCAGCATGGCAGAGTCCTTCATCAGGCGAATCTGGTGCTGCTGCAAGGCGTCGCTGATCTTCTCAACGCTGACCTCGGCCTTGTCATAGCGGGCCTTCATCAGCTCCAGCTTGTTCGCCTGCTTCTTGAAAAAGCCCAGGAAGCCCTTCTCCTCCTCGGTGTCGAAGCCCTTCAGCTCCCCCACCACGTTTACGATCAGGTCGCCCACCTCGCCCAGATCCTGCGCGCGGACATTGGTCAGGGCGGCGTCGGAGAAATCGGCCATCTTCTTCTGGGTGCCTGCGCCGTACTGCAAAATCTGTGCGGTATTCTCCACGTCGATCTTGGCGGCAAATTCCGTTACGATCTGCTGCTCCTCCGGCGTGAGCACCGGCTCGGGAACCTTCGGCTCCTCCGGGGCGGCCTGGGGGGCAATGTCGGTTTTGGGCTTGGCATCCAGCTCCGGCTCCAGGGTCAGGCTGGGAACAGCGATCTTCGTCACATCATTTTCCATCGGATAATCTCCTCTCATTCTTCATCGGTATCGTCTTTGCCCGCCTCCTGCTTTCTGCGCAGGCGGGTCAGCTCGTCGTCGGTCAGCCCCTCCTGGGCAAGCAGGGTATTCAGGACGGTAATATCGCTGGAAACATCCAGAGCGGTGGCCTTGAAGATGGAATCCAGCAGCTTTTCAAAGGCGGCGTTCAGGGTATCCAGGGTTTCCTCGATCTCCTTTTTGGAATTCTGGATATTCTCACCCTGGATGGGCTGGGCGTCCATGTCCGCATAGGCTTTCAGCAGCTTGACGGTCATGGGCAGGTAGTAATCCATCAGCTTCTTCAGCTCCGGCACCACCTCCGGGTGGGCCTCCGCCCGGTCAAAGATCTTGCGCACCAGCATCTCCATGTGGGAGATCTTGTCCGAAATCTCCTGGCCGGGAATGGCATCGTTGCAGGCGCGGATGTCCCGGATAAAGGCGTTGCCCCGATCCAGCACCTCCTGCACCGCGGCGGAGCGCTTCCTTTCATCGGCGGCATCCTGCTGCTTCTTGGTCTCCACGACCTCCTGCTGATGGGCGACGGCCTGCTTCTGCCGCGCCTCCAGGTAGTGCACATAGGCATCGTCGCTGGTGATCAGGCTGGTCTCGTCCTCGTCCAGGTGGCCCTCCAGGAACATGCCGTCGTCGATCATGCCCTTCAGCTCCTTGCGGACGAACTTGGGTGAACGGCCCACCTTCTGCGCCAGCCGGTTCAGCTCGCACTGGGTTTTGCTGCCCAGCACCCGCAGGTACTGCTCAAAGCGCCCCACCCGCTTGATGGAGCGGATGCCGCTGGTCAGCAGCCAGATGCCGCCGCCCAGCAGTGCCAGAGAAAAGCCGCCCAGCACGGACAGCGTGCCGCCCAGCTGGGTGACCAGCGCAACCACACCGCTGCTGATGACGCCGCCGGTGCCAAACAGGGTCATAATGCCGCCGCCCACGGTTTTTACAATGCCGCCTGCCAGCTTCCCGGTGGGATTCTGGTACAGCGCGGGCAGCTGGGCGTCCCGCTGGGCGCGGGAGGCCCGGGTGGAGCCCAGGGTACTGCTGTAGATATTCACATTGGGCTGCTCGGGGGCGCTCCCCCAGCCCTTATGGCCGGGAACATACAGCGGATCGTCGGTGCGCGCGTCCACCACCTTGCGCCGCGCGGCGCTCTTTTTGGTGGCGCTGCCCACTGCACGGCGGACGGCATCGGAGCCGGTATCAACCGCCGTATTTACGGCCTGACGGATGGTCTGGTTCAGATGCTGAAAATCCTGCGAACGAACCGCATGGTCGATGATCGCCTCAATGGCATCTCCCAGATCATCCAAGCCACTGTTGTAGGACATAAAACCCCTCCCCAGATTCCACGTATTTGTATTGGCAATGCTCTAGTCTTCTATTATAACGCCGTTTTCAAAAAATTACAAGCTATTCGTGACAGAAAAGACTGTTTTTTCATCCGCACAAGCAGGCAGCGCAGAAAACGCTCACGCGCCGCCGGTCTGCGTTGGAAGATACAGCTTCAAATACTGCTCCAGAGTTACAGATTTGTCCAGATTCAGATTCGGGGCCGGGGTAAACACGGTGGATGCCCGCAGCAGCCGGGCCACCGCCGCCACGTCCCCCCGGGGCACCGCCGTGCCATACAGCAGCGCGCTTTCCGGGCTGCCGCCGGTCTGATAGGTAATCACCGGCGTCCCGCAGCTGATGGCCTCCAGATTGGTGGTGGGATAGGTGTCCTGATAGGTCAGGTTCACAAAGTAATCCGCCATGGCATAATACCGCGCCAGCTCCTGCATGTTGGCCGTGCGCTCAATGCCCAGAATGGATTCCGGGAGCCGGGCAACCTGCTGCCGCGTCAGGCCGATCAGCACGATCTTCTGATGTTCAGGAAGCATTTCGGCCAGTCTGACAAAATCGGGAAGCCCCTTTTCAGCATTCCAGACGGAGGCGACCCCCAGAACGACCTCCCTGCCAAGCAGGCCCAGCGTCTCCTTCAGGCTTCCGCCGCCGGAAACGGCGGTCTTTTCTTCCTTCCGGGGACGGAAGCAGGCAGTGTCGACGCCATTGCGGATGATATGAACCGGGTAGCTCTTTAAGAAAGACTGCGCCACCTGCCTGGCCATCCATTCGGATGGCACAATGAGCTGCATGCTTGGAATCTGTGCAAACAGCTCCCGCTTTTTCAGCCAATTCCGGCGAGAGCGGTCAAGCAGCGTGCAGGGGTACTCATTTTTCTGCGGGCAGTGTGCGCAGCCCTGTATCCACCGGGTACAGCCTGCCGCGTCGCAGTAGGGGGTGTGGCCGGTATAGGCCCAGCTGTCGTGCAGCGTCCAGAAAATCTTCTTCCCGCAGCGGCGCAGGTAGTCGAACAACACACCCACATGGAGGTAGTAGCCGTGCAGGTTATGCAGGTGAATCACATCCGGGTCAAATTCCTCCACCCAGCGGACGAATTCCTCTGTCTCCCGGCGGCTGCCAAATCCGGCATCATCCAGCAGTCTGGCGCGCAGGACATGCCGGTAAACGCCCCATTGGGAGCCGATCTGGTGGGCATATTTCCGTGCCGCCTCCGGCACCTCGTCCCGGCCATAGGCGATCCGCACCGAATGCCCCATGGCATCCAGTGCGTCCGCTAGCTCGGTACAGATTCGCCCGGTGCTGCCGCCGCAGCAGATATTGATGAATAGAATCCGCATGGAATCCCTCTCATTTCCTTGAAAAGCTCTGATTCAACCGGCAAGGGCTGACAGCCGGGAATTGGATTTCATTCCGCCGTGTGGGTGCGCTGCACAGCCGCAGTCAATTTATTTGGAGGCTCTCTTACACAGATCGGCCATCTGCCTTTCCAGATTCGTTGTGAATATATCCAGGGAAAAGTGCTTTTCATAAAAATCCCTGCCACTTTGCCCCATTCGCGCCGCCTGCTCCGGGTGCTCTATGAAATCCGTCATAATGTCCGCAAGGGCAGCCGGATTTCCAGCCTCTGCGCAAATGCCGCACTGCGCCTGCCGGATCACATTGGCGGCAGCGCCATTGATGGCGGCAATAACAGGCTTTCCGGCGCTCATGTAGCCCTGGAGCTTGCCGGGGATGGTCTGACCGGCGGCGTTGTCACCGTACAGTGTCAACAGGCAGGCATCCGCCAGGCGGTAGAAGCGGGGCATCTGCCCCAGCGGGTACCGCCCGTGGAAGGCAAAATGGCCCTCCACCCCCAAAGAACGCACCGTTTCCTTCAGCGGCTCCAGCATGGGGCCGGTGCCGACGATGTGGACGGCAAAGGGCTTTGGCGTATCCATCAGCCGGACGGCTCTGGCCACGTTTTCCAGATCCTGCGCAACGCCTACGTTGCCCAGGAAAACGAAGTCGGTGATGCCGTTATCCTGGGTGGTCAGGTCGCCGTAACGCTGCATATCCTCGGCATGCTGGGGCAAGTCAGTGATCCGCTCCACCGGGACGGCGCACACGCTGCTTAAATAATCCCGGAACGGCGGGGATGTGATGCCGATCTCGTCTGCCCCATTGTAAATTTTTTCGCACCAGCGGCGCAGCAGCCGGTAGGGCACGGAGTCGGTATTGGGGATATTATCCCGCATGGATTCCGGCCACAGATCCAGGCAGTACAGGTACACCGGCACGCCGTACCGCTTTTTGTAGCGCAGGGCGGGGATGGTCATGGTCACCGGGGAAAGCTGGTAGACAAATACCACATCAAAATCCTCCGGCAGCTGTCCGGCCCGCAGCCAGCCGCGCAGCAGGAAGCTCACATAGTTGACCGCCAGGGCGGCGGCCCCCCGTCCCCTGGGGCGGATCTGGCAGCGGATGATCTCAACGCCGTTGTGGTTTTCCCGGCGGGTGTGCTCATAGCCGGGATACACCTTCCCCTCCGGGTAGTTGGGCCGGCCGGTGAGCACCGTCACCTCGTGCCCCCGCCGCACCAGCTCCTCGCATACCTCTGTAATGCGGAACTGCTCCGGGTAGTAATACTGGGAAACAACCAATATCTTCATAGCAGCTCTTTTTACCGAACCTCAAATACGATCTCAAAGGCCTCCGCATAGCAAAGCCCCGCCTGAGCGCCCCGATAGGCGGCCAGCCCCCGGTAATTTTCCTCGGAGCGGGGGTGGGGATAGGGGCGCATAACGCCCTTGTATTCCGCCAAAGCCCGCAGCTTGGCGTTCAATCCCTCCTGGCCGATTTCGATAAAACAATTGGGCGTGAAGCGGTTCGCGGAGCTGTCCAAAGACCATTCCGTTGCCGAGGGTGTTTCCATATACATGAACAGGCGCAGGCGGTAGTCCGTCTGCCTCCGCTGGAACAGGCGGCAGGCAGCCTGGGCGGCCCCGCTGGTCATCACATGGTCGTTGTTGGTATCCGTGGGATGGTGAGTAACGATGGCCTCCGCCTGGAAGTCGTCGATGCAGCGCTCAATAAACTGCACCAGCTCCAGATGGGGCACGGTATTCATCTTGATATTGGGGAAATCGGCGTGATAGGTCTTTTCCACTCCCAGAATCTTCAGCGCCTTCTCCTCGTCGGAGGCCAGGGTGCTGGACAGGTTCTGCCGCGCAGCAGCCTGGCAAACCATGATCGCCACCGCGACCCGATGCCCCTGCTGCACCAGGCGGTAGATGGTACCGCCTGCGGCATCCGATTCGTCGTCCGGGTGGGCGACCACAAACAGATAATTCATATGGTAATTCTCCTCTTAGTCCTCTAGGTTTGGCGCGGGGCTGCATGGCCCTGTGGCGGGCAGCTCCGGCTGCCTTCCAGCGGCAAGGGCTTCAATCAGCGCAATCAGGCGGGCAGCGGCGCAATGGCTGTTCCAGGTCTTCATAATGGTGCGGCAGGCGTTTTCTCCCATCTGCCGGGCCTGCGCCGGATGCTCCAGAAGATAGCGGGTTTTCTCCACCAGGGCATCCACATCCAGTTTTTCAAACAGGAGGCCGTTTTTGCCGTCCTCCACCAAAAAGGGCGCGGCCCCGGTGGCACGGCAGGTCACAACGGCACAGCCGCTGTTCATGGATTCATTCAGCACCGCGCCCCAGCCCTCGTTTTGGTCAGAGGTGATGAGGAAAATAGCGGCGCGATCCATTTTGGCCCGCACCTGCTCCGGCGTGGCTGCGCCGGTAAGCCGGACGCAGTCCTGCAAATCCCACGCCTCCACCTGGGCACGCAGGGTCTGCTCCAGTGCGCCGGTACCCACCAGCTCCATGGTAAAGGGGCAGCCTGCCGCCTTCAGCCGCCGTGCCGTCTCTAAGGCGTACTCCGGGTGCTTCCAGCCGATCATCCTCCCGGCCCACAGAATCGTACCCGGCTGTTTTTGTGCCATCAGCGCCGGAAGTGACTGCTCGACCGTCTGGGGAAAGTAGCCCCACCGCAGCGCCCGGCCCTGAAACTGATGCAGCAGGGCGTGATCCGCCGCCGTATAGGCACTGCTGCAAAGCAAATAATGGTTCTTCTGAGGGGCGCGCAAAAACAGGCCATACTTGATGGCCCGCCCCCAGAAGCCAAAGCCGGACTTCCCCTCTTTGAACAGCCGCTCGGAATAGGTAAAGGTCAGCTTATGGCGCAGCAGCCGGGGAAGAATCATATGGTAGGGACAGCTGCCCCAGATCACGGCATCCGCCTGGGCGATCAGCTGACGGCAGCGCTGCCGCTGCGCCGGATCGTAGGCGCGCAGCACATACTCCGGCCGCGAATCGTCCCCCCAGCCCATTGCCCTTCGCTCCTGCTCCATTTCCATCGTCTCAATGAAAAAGTAATGCTGGGAGGTCAGCGCGTCCAGCTCCCGGCTGACCCACGCCTGATGGTGATTAAAATAATTTGACACAAATACGACCGTCGTTGCAACCACCTCTCTCTTTTCAAAAAACAAAGGAAATGCTTTCCTCTATTATACCAAAAAACTTCCGTTTTGCAATTCCAATTTCCCCGCAGGCACTGCAAAAAGTGGGATGGAAATACATCCGATGGCGAAGAGAATGTGAAAAGTTGTTGCGTTTTTCCGATTTATGTGTATAATGGATGTGATTAGTCCGAAGGAAACGGAATCACAGGATTTATTGGGATTTCACAACAATCATAACTGGATCATAAAGGAGATTACCAAATGGCATACCAAGGACGTTACGGAGGCGGCTCCAATAACAGTAGAAAAAGCGGCGGTGGCGCGTGGAAAATCGTGCTGGCCGTTGTTCTGACGCTCATCATCACGCTGGGACTGATCGCAGGCGTGGCCTGGTGGTATATCAATTCCAAATTTGGAAAGGTCACCCAGGCAGAGTTTGTGGAGAAGGACACCAGCGGCCAGGATCTGTCCGCCCTGATCGGCAATCTGGATGAAACGGATCCCAGCTTGGTTGCGTTCCCCGACAATGAGACCGAGGCCCCTACGGAGCCTGCAACGGAGGCAGCCACAGAGCCGGATTACGGGCAGTCCGGCCGGGTGGTAAACATTCTGGTGATTGGCCAGGATTCCCGGGAGGGCGAGGATCACAAGCTGGCCGACGGCATCATGCTGCTGACCCTGAACAAGCAGACCCGCACCCTGACCATGACCTCCTTCCTGCGGGATAATTATGTCAAGCTGGCGGACTATCGCGGCCACACCTGCGGCTGGAACCGCATCAATACCAGCTACGCCCTGGGCTACTCCTGGTACGGCGACGCCGGCGCCATGGAAATGCTGAACATGACCCTCGCCAATAACTACGGCGTCAATGTGGACGGCGATATTGAGCTCAGCTTTGACACCTTTATAAACGTTGTGAATTACGTCGGCGGTGTGGATATCGAGTTGGTGGGGGATGAATACACCCGCATGAAAGAACTCGCCGGAATTTGGAACAGCGTTTGGGATAATATCGGTACTGAGGACGAGGTGATTATCACCGAGGGCATGAACCATCTGGATGGCTTCATGGCCCTGGAATACGCCCGGGAGCGGCATGTGAACAACGCCGACAGCGATATGAACCGGGTCAAGCGGCAGCAGAAGGTGCTTGCTCAGCTGGTGGAGAAGTGCACCCAGATGAGCGCCGGAGAGCTGGACAAGCTGATTGACATGATACTCGGCGAAATCATCACCAACATCAGCGTCGAGGACATGAGAATGTATGTCACGGAGCTGACCCCTTATCTGTTCGACCTGAACCTGGTCTCCAATCAGTGCCCTGCGGAGGGGACCTATTGGGGCGAGATGGTGGAGCTGCCCGACGGCCCCGGCGGCGTGCTGAAATGCGACTTTGAGGCCAACAAGCGCCTGCTGGCCCCCATTCTCAACGGTGAATCGTAAATTATGTGGAACCTCCCGCTCCCATGGCAATGCTGTGGGAGCGGTTCTTGCTTTTCCGGGTTGGGTTCACATTCTTTGTTGAAAAATCCGTCAAAATCTGATAGAATAGGAGCTACATTCGGAGGAATTCTTACGAAGGCCAGGTGAGACCATGAATACCAAGCAGGATTATATTGCGGTCTTTGATTCCGGGCTGGGCGGGCTGAGCGTTCTGCGGCATCTGCGGCGGCGGATGCCGGGGGAGCGTTTCCTGTATTATGGGGATTCTGCCCACGCGCCCTACGGAGTGCGCAGCCGGGCAGAGGTGGAGGCCCTGACCCTGAGCACGGCGGAGCGGCTGATGAGCCGGGGGCTGAAGGCGCTGGTGGTTGCCTGCAACACTGCCACCTCCGCCGCCATCGAGCCGCTGCGGGCCAAATACCCGGAGCTGATCGTGGTGGGTATTGAGCCTGCGCTAAAGCTGGCAGCGGATCGCTTTCCCGGCGGCCGGATTGGCGTGATGGCCACCCCGGTGACCCTGCGGGAGGAAAAATTCTGCCACCTGCTGACCCGCTACGCGGCCAGATGCCAGGTATACAAGATTCCCGCGCCCCAGCTGGTTCCGCTGATCGAAGAGGGCCGGGTGGATACCCCCATCATGGAGCAGACGCTCCACACCCTACTGGATCCCTTTGCGGACAGGATGGACGCGCTGGTGCTGGGCTGCACCCATTTCCCCTTTGCCTCTCATGCCATGGAGCGGCTGCTGGGGCCGCGGGTTGCAGTGCTGGACGGCGGCGACGGCACCGCCAGGGAGACGCTGCACCGCCTGGAGGCGGCGGGCCTGCTGGAAAACGGGCCGGGCCAGGTGATCCTGGAAAACAGCCTGGGGACACAGGAAATACTGCGTCGTTCCCGGCGTATGCTGGGGCTGACGGATTGAGGAGGAGCGAGCATGGAAAATGATATTCTGGTAATCGGCATCGCGGGAGGCACGGCCAGCGGCAAGACGACGCTGATGAAAAATCTGATCAATGAATTTGGCGGCGAGGTCACGGTTCTCAGTCACGACAATTACTACAAGCGTCACGATGAGATGCTCTATGAGGAGCGCTGCAAGCTGAACTACGACGAGCCGGGCGCTTTCGACACCAGCCTGATGGTCTACCACCTGGAGCAGCTGCGCCGGGGCTTTGCCATTGAATGCCCGGTGTACGATTTCACCGTGCACAATCGCTCCGATGAGACGGTAAAGCTGGTGCCCAAGCGGGTCATCATCGTAGAGGGCATTCTGATTTTTGAAAATGAAGAGCTGCGTAACCTGATGGACATCAAGATCTTTGTGGATACCGACGCGGATATCCGCCTGTGCCGCCGCATCAAGCGGGATGTGAACAAGCGCGGCCGCTCTCTGGAAAGCGTGCTGGCCCAGTACCAGGAGACGGTAAAGCCCATGCACGAGCGGTACGTAGAGCCAAGCAAAAAGTATGCCGATCTGGTGGTGCCGGAGGGCGGCAAGAACCTGGTAGCGCTGAGCATGATCACCGGCCACATCCGTCATTATCTGGACGAGGTTTGAAATGCGGTTTGAAAGTCTGATTTTTGATATCGACGGGACGCTGTGGGATTCCCGCGCCCTGGTAGCGGAGGGCTACAACCTCCAGCTGCGGGAGGAAGGGCTGTCCCGCTACTGCGTGGACGCGGCCCGGCTGCGCCCGCTGTTCGGCAAGGTGATGACCGCCATTGCCGACGAGCTGTTCCCCGACCTGTCCCCGGCAGAGCGCTATGGCCTGATGGAGCGGTGCATGGCCAGGGAAAATGCCTATCTTGAGGAAAACGAGTGCCGCATCGGCTACCCCGGCATTGTGGAGGCCCTTCAGGCCCTGTCCGCGACCCACCGGCTGTTTATTGTGAGCAACAGTCAGCAGGGCTACCCGGAACTGTGTATGGAAAAACTGGGCCTAGCGCACCTGATCAGCGGCCATCTATGCTTTGGCGACACCGGCACCAGCAAGGGCCGAACCATCCGAACCCTCATGGAAAAATACGCCATTACCTCCTGTGCCTACATCGGCGACACCCAGGGGGATCTGGACGCCACGGTGGAGGCAGGGGTGCCCTTTATCTGGGCAGCCTATGGGTTTGACACCCCCAGCCATTATTTACTGCGCATTGACACGCCCCTGGAGCTGGTGAAATTGGAGCAGGAGGGAGAACTATGAGCCTCGCGGTGGATTCCTATTGCATCCAGTGCTATCTGCGGCGCAACGCCGAGCTGGTGCGTCCTCTGGGGAATGAGGCAAAAACCACGGAATTCCTCAAAAAGATCATGCAGATGTATATTGACGCACCGGCGGGCGTCCCCTCCCCCTGGTTCGGCCCCCAGGTCGCCGATCTGCTGCACCAGATGTACGGCCTGGAGCTGGATCGGTTCCGCCAGGAGAAGCTTGATTCCAACCGCTTCGTGCTGGAGCGACTGGATGATATCCGTCGCCGGGTAGAGGCGGCACAAGACCCGGTGCTGGCAGGGCTGCAATTTGCTATCCTTGGGAATTACCTGGATTTTTCCGCGCTGCAGGGCAATGTTAGCTATGAGAAGCTGGATGAAATGCTGTCCGGGGCCAAGGATATCGATGTCACCGGGGCCACCTTTGACGCCCTTCGTCAGGATCTGGAAACGGCAGAGCGGCTGCTGTACCTGACGGACAACGCCGGGGAGATCGGCTTTGACCGTGTGCTTGCGGAGACGCTGAAAAAGCGGTATCCCCAGCTGGAGATCACCTTCTGTGTGCGCGGCTCCGTGACTCAGAACGACGCCACCCGGGAGGATGCCGCCGCCGTGGGACTGCCGTTCCCGGTGATCGACAACGGCAACCGGGTCGCGGGCACCCAGCTGGAGCTGCTGAGCCAGGAGGCTAAGACCGCGCTGGAGCAGGCCGACGTGATCCTGGCCAAGGGCATGGGCAATACCGAGACCATGCTGGGCTGCGGCTACAATGTCTACTATGCTTTCCTGGTCAAGTGCCCCCGCTTTGTGCAGCTCTTCCAGCGGCCACTGTTCACCCCCATGCTGATCCGTGACCGGGACTGCGCCTATATGGCAGACTGAGGCAGCGCACACAAAGCGCCGCTGTATGGGGTTTTTCCTGCCAAAATGGGGACAGCTCCAAATTTTCCAGAAATTGTCCTGTTTATTTCACAGATTTCATGCTATAATGGCTACAGCCACGAAGGGATTGTAACAACCTAATTGGGTGTTGTCCCGGCGAATATAGATAGAAATGGGGTTTCAGCTTGTCTTTACTTGCGTTTTTAGGCGGCCGCCACGATAAAAAGGCCTGGGGCCGGGCGCTGTTCGCCTCCGGGTGTAAGCTGCCTGACAAGCCGGATGTCAAAAAATACGAAAAGGCCACCCAGCAGATCATTTCCAATGACTGCAAAATCATCAAGGAGTGCGCCCACATCATCCTCACCACCAGAAGCGAGGCAGTGCGCAGCAAGCGCAGAATGATCATGTTCAGCCGCTACAATCACCTGGCCCGGCTGGAACCCTTTGCCACCCGCCAGCAGCAGGAGCTGATCGCCGACGCCAAGGCGGCAGCCGCCAAGGCCAGACGAGTAAAATAAGAAATCCGCACACTCTGTAAAGAATGTGCGGATTTTATTTTGCCCGGACGACTACCGCCCCGAGGCAATGCCTCGGGGCGGTGGGTTATGTTACATATCGAAGGGTTCCATGGACAGGACGGGGTGGCCGACCTCGCTCAGGTAGTTCAGCAGGGCCTCGGGGTCCTCGGTGCAGATGGTCTCATCGGCGATCATGTCGGTGAAGTTATCCACATCGTACAGTTCCTTGGCTGCCGCGTCCAGACGCTCGCGCATCTGATCCTTCAGCATCTTGGGCAGCCAGACGATACGGCCCAGGCCGCCCTCGGCGGCGATGAATTTCTTGGAGGCAATGAAGTGCTTGCCGTGGCCCATGAAGCCGGGGGTCTGAACGCCGCCGCCGGTCATGGAGGCCATCTCGGAGAAGGTCATGCCCAGGGGGGTCATGCCCGCGTGCTCACGGCAGGTGATGACCACGCCCATGGAGACAGGCTCCACGCCGCAGATACACTCGAAGCAGCCGCAGGAGGTCATGGGATCCTGGAACAGGGAGTACAGGGTCACGCGCTCCAGCGCGCCGTGGGAGTACTTGGAGACCGCCTCATTGACGGACTCGTAAGCGCCCAGGCGCTCGTCGGTGCAGCCGGTCTTGGGAACGATCTGGCAGGGGCCGTTGGGATCCAGCTCCTTGGTGGCCTTGGCATCCAGCCAGGACACCGCGCCGCACAGGCCCAGACGCTCGGGGGTGACGATGCACACGTGGCTGGGAGAGAAGGCCTGGCACATGATGCAGGTATAGAACTGCTCCACAGACTCGTCGGTCATGGAGGCCAGACGGGCGTCGCGGCGGTCGAAGACCTCGTTGGCACCGGCCCGCAGAGCCTTGTTCTTCTCGGGGTCCACCACGATGGTGACCTGGCACTTGTCCACCACGGCCTCGAACTCGCTCTTGACCTTGGCGTACAGCACCTCGCCGAGGTGCTTGAACTTGAAGCCGGCCTCAAAGTCGGCCTTGCTGATACGGATGCGGATCATATCGCGCTGGCCGGTGTGCATCACGCCCTCGATGCAGTTCAGCCAGGAGTGGATCTTACGCTCCATGACGGACTCGAAGTCGGGCTGCATGGCCTTGCCTGCCACCTCGATGGTGTAGGACAGGGAGATCTTGGAGCCCACGGGGACGTCGCCGATCTCCGGGCCGTCCACGATGATCTTGTGATCCTCTACCTCGCTGGCGTCCTTGGTCTGCACCAGCTCGAAGCAGTCCACACGGGAGCCGTCCACTTCCACCTGCATATCGCCCCGGCGGATAATCTCGCCCTCGAAGGCGGAGGCAAAGGCCACGGGGATATCGATGTTGGTGATCTTGATCTTGATGTCCCGGGCCTCCAGAGAGGTGGCGTTCCACTTGGAGGTGTCCAACTGCTGGATCAGGGACTTGGGAACACGGAACATGTTCTCGGTCTCGTTGGAGATAACGGGGAAGCCCAGGCAGATGGCGCCCGCGCCGTAGGACACGGTCTCATCGGACAGGGGCTTGTAGGCGTTGACAAAGGCGCGGACACGATCCATGGTGTACTTGGCCAGGGCCTTGAAGTCGCCGGGCTGGATGTTGCCGAAGATTAGGGCAGCACGCAGCGCCACGGACACCACGTGGATCACGCTCTGGGTCTCCATGCCCAGGGGGCACACGCGGACGTTGGTGCCGGTCTTGTAGCCCGCGTCAGCCAGCTGCTTGCAGCACTCGCCGGTCAGGGTGACCAGGATGCCCTGGCCCTGATAGGACTTGACCAGCGCGATGGTCTCCTTGGGATCGTCAGCGCCGCCGATGATAACGGCCACGCCGGGGATATCGCCGGTGACCAGGGGCACGCCCAGCTCACGGACGAAGGCATCGGACAGGTGGCCCAGCAGGGGCTCCTCATAGGGGGTCGCGCCGTGGATGTACTTCAGCGCCTCCAGGAACTCCGCGCACAGGGCGGAGGCGATGCCGGACTCGAAGGCGTCGTGCAGGCGGTTGTTGCGGGTCATCTTGGCCTTGATGGTGTCCATGGCGGCCTTCATCTCGCCCAGGGTGGTGATCTTTTCGCCGGTCACTGCATAGTAGCAGGGCAGGCTGTAAGCGGTGTCGGGGAAGGACACGCTTTCGCCCTCGCCGTACTGGGCGATGGCGCTATCAATGGCGGCTACGGTACGGTCGTAATTGTAGTCGTTACCGCCAAAAACTCTGTCAAAAAGTGTCACAGTTTTTCCTCCTAAATTTCATCACGATCCAAAATCGCTTTTATGTTCCGAATTTCCTCGATGGCTGCGGGGCAGAAATCATAGGGAGATTTCCCCTGCCGGTCTGCATCCATGATCTCGGGGTTATAGTGGATAAAGCCCAGGAAGTCCTCCTCCGGGATGGAGCGGCGGATGAATTCCTCATCCCGCTCGTCCCGGATCTTGTTGGCCACCACCCGGACGCGCTTCACGCCCAGGTCGCTGGCCAGCCGCTTTACGTTGCGGTAGGTCTGCACCGAGCGTGCGCCCGGCTCAATGACCACGATGAACTGATCCATGTTGGACGCGGTGCCGCGGCCCAGATGCTCCAGCCCGGCCTCCATGTCCATGATGACCACATCGTCCTTGCGATAGGTCAGGCTGGACAGAATGGCCTTGAGCATCACATGCTCCGGGCAGACGCAGCCGCTGCCGCCCACATCCACCGTACCCATCACCAGCAGCTTCACGCCGTTGATATCCTTGGCAAACTTCTCGGGGATGTCCGCCACATAGGGATTCAGCTTGTAAAACTTGTTGGAGGGGTCGGCTCCCGTGCGCTCCTCTACCAGGGTGCGCATCTTGGAGATGGGGACGATTTGATCCACTTCCTCCTGGCTCATGCCCAGAGCCAGGCCCAGGTTTGCATCCGGGTCCACATCGGCGGCCAGGACGACCCGGCCTTCATCGGCATACAGCCGCGCCAAGGTGGACGACAGGGTGGTCTTGCCCACGCCGCCTTTGCCGGTAATGGCAACTTTCATGGGAAACGCCTCTTAGATGCCCAGTGCAGCGCGCTTCTGCTCGATGCGCTCGATCATCAGGTCGCCCAGCTTGTCGATGTCCAGCTCCACGGTGTAGTTGGCCTCGACCCAGTCCTTGATGCCGTGCTCACCCTGGAGCAGCGCGGTGACCTCGGAGGAGCCCTTGGTATAGGGGTCAACACCCAGGAAGGTATCGATGCCGGTGGCCACCACGTAGTTGCCGATGGACACGGCCTTCTCGGACATCCATTCGGGGGCGCAGCCCACCACGGGGACCTGGGAAATGTTGATGCCCCAGTCCTTGGCAATGTCGGAGGCCAGGATCATCATACGGGAAATATCCACGCAGGAGCCCATGTGCAGCACAGGAGGAATGCCCGCCAGCTCGCACACGCGCTTCAGGCCGTCGCCGCAGTATTCCTTGGCGTTGACGGGATCCAGCAGGCCGGCCTTGGCGGCAGCCTGGGCGGAGCAGCCGGAAACGATCAGGATGATGTCGTTCTCCAGCAGCTTCTTCATCAGCTCGATGTGGGCGGTGTCGGGACGAACCTTGGGGTTGTTGCAGCCGACCATGGCCACTGCGCCCCGCAGGACGCCGGAGTGGACGCACTCCACCAGGGGCTTGGTGGTGCCGAACTCGTCCACCTGGGAGTTGGCGACGCCGTCCAGGACCTTCTTGATGGCCTCAACGGAGTAGCCGACGCGGGCGTTCTGCTTCTGATTCGGAATGTTGACCATGCTCTGGTCGCGGTTCTTGAAGTTCTCGACCGCCATCTTCACGATCGCCTTGGCGTTCTCTCCGGCGCTCTCGGCGGAGAACTGGATGAACTCGGAGTCGGGCATCCGGCAGATGGGGGAGGTGGTGATGAATTTGGTATGGAAGCACTTGGACAGGGGTCCCAGAGCGGGGAAGATGCACTGCACGTCTACCACGATGGCCTCGCAGGCGCCGGTGAGCACCACGTTCTCCTGGCTCAGGAAGTTACCGGCCATGGGGATGCCGTGACGCATGGCGACCTCGTTGGCGGTGCAGCAGACGCCGGCAATGTTGATGCCCTTGGCGCCCACGGACTTTGCCAGGGCGATCATCTCGGGATCGTTGGCGTAGTAAACGATCATCTCGGACAGGCTGGGATCGTGGCCATGGACGATGATGTTGACCATGTCCTTCTCCATCACGCCGATGTTGGCGGTGGTGTCAACGGGCTTGGGGGTGCCGAACAGCACGTCGGACAGCTCGGTGCCTGCCATGGAGCCGCCCCAGCCGTCGGACAGGCCGCAGCGCAGGGACTGGCGGATCAGCGCCTCCGGCAGGGAGGAGTTACCCATATGGGTCATGTGCAGCGCGGTGGAAACTTCCCGGTCGATGGCCCGGGGCTCGATGCCCGCCTCGTGCCACAGCTTCTGGGTGTGCTCGGGAGCACGCTTCAGGAAGCGCTGGGTGCCGAAGGGCTTGCCGTACTCCAGCAGCGCCATCTCGGCGATCTCGTGGGCCAGGTCGTAGATGTCCTTGCCCTCGGTCTCAACGCCCCATTCCTTGGCGATGCGGATCAGCTTCTCAGGATCCTTGACCTGATAGTTGCCGCCCTCCTTGGCCTGATACAGGGTGTGGCAGATCTCACGGCCATGGTCAGAGTGGGTGGCGGAGCCGCCGGCGGTGAAGCGCAGGAAGTTACGGCCTACGATGCCGTGAACGTCACAGCCGCAGATGCCCCGGGGGCTCTTGGGGGTGATACGGCAGGGGCCCATGGAGCAGATGCGGCAGCAGGTGCCCGCCTCGCCGAAGCCGCAGTGGGGAGTCTGGTTCTTGACACGCTGCTGCCAGGAGTCAGCGCCAACCTTCTTGCCGTTCTCCAGCAAGGAATTTGTGGCAGCCTCCATCTCTTCAACAGTGGTCAGATATGCCCAATCCTTCAATGTGATTTCCTCCTAAAAAGATATTCTAATGCAACCCGATACGAAACGACAGATTTGCGCAATGTATCGATGCTATTGTACTAATTTCAACCCCAAATGTCAACCGCGGGATGGCCGAATTCCCCATACATTTTTATCCCCTCCGGGGGGATACGGCTGTCTGCCCGTTCCGGGCGTGCCGAAACAGCCAAAGGCAGGGCCGCCGTTCCCGCCGCCCTGCCTTCGATCAATTATTCAAGGGAAATGTAATAATACGGTTTCTCCACCCGGAAGCCCTCTTCGTTCAGCTCATATCCGGCGTAGAAATACAGCCCCGCGATCTGCTCCGGGTCGAGAACGGTACCCAGGGAACCCAGGGTTTCTGTGAACAGATGGTTCTCTGCATCCCATCCGCCGCTGCCGGAGCCGACGAAGATCTGGGTATCCGTCCCATCCTTCAGGCGAATGCCCGCCGGGGTGGGATCCCACCCCTCCCGCTTATTAAAGTCCAGCACATCCGCGTACTCATCTCCCAGCCGATAGGTGAACTTCATGCTGTACTGGCCGATTTCTGCCTCTACAAGGGTGATGTCCCAATGTCCGATTTTGGCGTTGGGCATCCATTTCTTCGGCTCCTCCGTGCTGCCCTGCAGCGTCCAGCGCAGCTCCCATTTCCCCGGCGTGGTCATAATATCCTCATCCTCAAATTTTTCGCCCGTGATACCAAGGCCGGTAAAGGTGAACACCATTTCCTTTCCGAATACGTCCTTCCCTTCCCAGCTGAAGTCACAGCTGAATTCAATGCTTCCGTCGGACAGCTGATAATCATAGCCGCCGGAAACTGGCTCTCCATTCTTTACGTAAATCCAGTTCCCTGCCTCGTCCTGGGTCGTACCGTTAAAGAATTGGGAGCCGCCGCTTATCCCCAGCTGCGTCCAGTCCTTCCCGTCGATGGTATAGTCATACCAGGCCCAGGGGGATTGTCCCTCCTCCAGCTTCAGGCCCTGGATACGGAAAATCGCCTTGCCGCCGTTCTGATCCATCACCGTTTGAGCCAGGGTAATGGTGACGCCGTTGTCCGTGGCGCTGACCGTCTCCTGTCCGCCGTCATCTGTCCCAGTGGGGATCATGGACAGGCCCGTTTTCTCCGCCTGCTTTTTGATTTCCTCGGAGGGCTGAGCGCCGCCGTAGCTACCAAACTGCATGGTTGCCGACCAGCGGGTATAGGCCGCCGCCGCGATCATGGAGCCGACAGCCAGCGCCGCCGCCAGCAGCACCAGCAGCCTACGCTTGCCCGACAGGCCTGCCCTGCTTCCTTTGAATGTTTCAAATTCCGCCTCTTCGATCATCGCCGCATCCAGATTCTGAATGTCCCTTAACATATCCTTTCCCGTCATAGTGAAATGCCCTCCTTTTTTAAGTAAGATGCCAGCTTGCTTCTCGTCCGGGACAGCCGCATCAGCACGGCGCTCTGGCTGACCTCATAGCGCTGGGCGATCTGGCTGACACTGTCGCCATACCAGTACCGCCTGACAAAGATCATCCGATTCTCCCGGGTCTGATTTTGCAGAAATGCTCCCACCAGGCGGCTGACCTCGGTGTCCTCCGCCCCCGGCTCCCGCCAGGCTCCCGGGATGCATTCCTCCATCTCCTGGGTCAGCGCGACGACCTCCGCCCTGCGCTTGACCGCATTGCCCCAGTCCAGCCGGTCAAGGGCGAGATAGCGGCAGATTTTCGCCAGATACGCAAACAGGTGACCCGGCCTTGTGGGCGGGATCGTATTCCACGCCCGCAGATAGGTGTCGTTGACGCACTCCTGGGCATCCTCATTGCTTCGCAGGATGTTGACCGAAAGCCGCGTCAGCCGCCCACCATACCGGCAGGCCGTCTGCGCAATGGCATCCTCATTCCGGGCGAAGAACAGCTGTATGATTTGATCGTCATTCATTGCTTACACCTCCTGTGTCTTTGTTCTTCACCCTGATAGAAGGATTTTCGAGGCAAAACCTAACACATTTCAGCCGGGATTATGATAATTTTTTAGGCAGGCGTAAAAGAGTCTGTTGCAAAAAGGCTCCTCAGACAAATAAATCAGCGGTAGAAACCGCGATTGCCTCGTGATTTCTACCGCTATTTCTAACTTTTAAAAGGGAGCATCTCGCAATTTTTTTACAATCGCCCATTCCTATTACCATTCACGCAAGATGTCGCTTGCGAGGCAAATCGGTGGCAGAAATATTCGTATATTCTCAGTAACCACGGAGAAATGAGAACATTCCAAGTGCATATGGGGGCTTTGGTTTATTCGGTTTCGATTGCGAGGTTTTGGATCCATTTGCCTTGCTTCAGGAAGAATACGCCCAGGCCGCCCTTTAGCATGTTGGTGCTCTGGCAGATCAGGTACAGCGGCAGGATCGACATGTGGGCAAAGCGGCTGAGGACAAAGGCCAGGGGCACCATCACCGCCCATACGAAGCCGCTGTCGAACAGGAAGGTGATATAGGTCTGCCCGCCGGAGCGCAGCATGAAATAGGCGGCGTTGGCCAGCGCGTCAAAGGGCATGAACAGCGCGGCGATCAGAATCAGCCGGGTTGCCAGCGCCCGCACCTCGTGGGAGGTATTGTAGATATGGGGGAACGCGCCGGACAGGGCAGCCGTCAGCAGGCCGAACAGCACGCCGGAGGTAACGGAAATGGCAACCAGCTTGCGGCTGTGATCCCGCACCTCTGCCTCCGGGGCGGAGGCGCCCAGCATCTGTCCCATCAGGATTCCGTCCGCCACGCCCATGGACATAAACACCACGCTGGTCAGGTTGAACAGGGTGGAGGAAATGTTCAGCGCCGGAACCACATCCAGGCCGCAGGTGGAGTAGCACTGGTTCAGGAAGGTCATGCCGGTAGACCACAGCAGCTCGTTGGCCAGCAGCGGCATTCCCTTGACGGTGATGCTGCGCAGCAGCCCGGCGGGAATCGCCATGGAGCGGTAAGCGCCCACGATGAAGGGATTCCTCCGGGCGTGCCGGTGCGTCCAGCCGGCCACAATGGCCAGCTCCGCGAAGCGGGAGATGACGGTGGCCAGGGCCGCGCCCTCCACGCCCATCTCCGGCGCGCCGAAGTTGCCGAAGATCAGGATATAGTTCAGCACCAGGTTCACCAGCGTGGCCGCGACGCCGCCCAGCATGGGCACCACCGTCTCGCCGGTCTCCTTCAGCGTTCCGGCGTAGGCGTTGGTAATGGCAAAAGGCAGCAGACCCGGCAGCATCATTTTCAGGTAGGCCCGGCCATAGTCCAGAATCGCGGCGGCGTCCGCCGGGTCGCCGTCCCCCTTGAGGAACAGGGAGATCAGCGGCGTATCCGCCACGGCGAACAGCACGCCGCCGACCAGGGCAAGGCCCACGCAGATCAGGAATTTAAAGCGGAAAGTGCTGCGGATGCCGTCGGTATCCCCGGAGCCCTGGAACTGGGCGGTGAAGATGCCCGCACCCGCCGTGGCGCCGAAGATACACAGGTTGAACACAAACAGCAGCTGGTTCACAATGGAAACGCCGCTCATGGGCAGCGTCCCCACCTGTCCGACCATGATGTTATCCAGCAGGGATACGAAATTTGTAATACCGTTTTGAATGATGATGGGGATCACAATGGTAATGACCCGCTTGTAAAAGGCCTTATCCCCAATATACCGACTACGCATAATTACCTCTCTTCTGTTTCAACTATAGCTATCAATCATAATCACGAGCCATCATACTATCATGCTTTCTGCCGAAAAGCAAGGCAAAAATACGAAAAAAGCAGACTGCCCCCCGGATCGCGCCGAATCCGGGAGCAGTCTGTCTTTCAAAGGATCACGTTTTTCTGCCGGCCTGCCATCCAGGCGGCCAGATTGTCAAATACAATGTCCGCCCGCAGCTCCATGCTCTGCCTGGAGGCAAAGGCCACATGAGGCGTCACCAGGCAGTTTTTGCAGTGCAGCAGCGGCTCGTCCGGGGCAAGCGGCGGCTCGGCGTCAAACACATCCACACCGGCGGCGGCGATCACGCCGCTGTTCAGCGCCTCCTGCAAGTCCCGTGCCACCACCACCGGCCCCCGTGCCACATTGATCAGCATGGCAGTGGGCTTCATCAGCGCCAGCCTTTCCCGGTTGATCATGCCCCGGGTAGAATCATTCAGGGGGCAGTGGAGCAGGACGATATCGGAGCTTCTCAGCAGCTCCTCCAGGGCGACCTGGGTCACATAATCCGGGAAATCACTGTGGAGCGTGCGGTTGTGGGCCAGGATGGGGCAGCCCAGGGCATGAAACAGCTCCGCACTCCGGCGGCCAATGCTGCCCATGCCGATGATGCCCACGGTCTTTCCCCTCAGCTCAAATCCTACCAGGCCATCCTTTGTCCCGCCCTGGCGGCAGCGCGCCTCCACCGCCGTCAGATTTCTGCTCAGCGACAGCGCCATGCCCAGGGCCAGCTCAGCCACCGCCTCGTTGGAATAGCCGGAGGCGTTGCTCACTTTTACGCCCATCTCCCGCGCCGCCGCCAAGTCCACGTGATCCACGCCGGTAAAGGCCACATCGATGTATTTCAGGCCCTTGCAGGCGCGGATCACCTCGCCGCGCAGGGGCATGTTGGCAATGATCAGCGCATCCGCATCCTGCGCCTGCCGGATCAGCGTTTGGGGATCGGCGGTTCTTTCGTACTCACAGAACACATGTCCACGGGCCTCAAAGGGTGCCTTCAGGGTCTCCAGCTTCCCGGCGGACACGCCAAGGGATTCCAGAATCACAATCTTGCTCATTTTCTACGCTTCCTTTTAAATCGTGAAGTACCCCGCCTCCATCAGCCGCTGGAGGGCTTCGTTGGCCTCTTCGTCGGTAAACAGGGGGGTAAAGCGCTTGTCCACGGCCAACGCCTCCAGGCTCCACTCCAGATGGTGGATTCTGGAAAGCTCCCCGAAGCCGTCGCTGAGGCGGGTGCCGGAGAGGGCGCGGTGGGCGGCCCTCATGACATCCGCCGGGAGGGGCCGCAGGCGGACACCGGCGGCAATGGCCTGCTCCCGGCATTTTTGCCAGGCGGAAAGAAATGCTTGCTCCATATATGTTTCCTCTCTTTATGCGAATGAAGAGTAGAAATATTCGTAAATTCCCGGAAAAGCGAGAGAATTAAATCATTTTTGGCGCGTAGAGGCGGATACCAGCCACCCGCCATGTGCCGGAATTGAGCGGTTTGTCTGTACAGCTCACTTTCATTACTTTTCGGGCGGCTGGTATCCGCCCCTACGAATTCCTATCCTTCATTCGCATCTCTTTGGTGTCGTCCTAAATTACAGCGTACCAATATCGGTACAGCGGCTTTTTCCACCAGGGGGCCTGGCGGAGGCGACGGCGGTAGGCTGCCTGGCACAGGGCGTAAACCCGCAACTCCTCCGGCGTCAGGGTATGCTGGCTGAACACCGCCTTTTCCGTCAGCTGGGTCAGCTCCTCCGGGATGCGTACCCGGGTCAGGCGGGAAAGCTGCTGCAGCTCCTGCGCGCAGGCGGCGGCCCGCTGGTTGTTGCCGCCCCGCCCCTGACGGCGGCGGCGCAGCTCGATGCGGACAAGCCGCTGCCCCTCTGCCAGCAGCGCCGCCAGTGCCAGAAGGGCCAGCGTCAGTGGCACCCACAGCGGGAGCGTCCAGCGGGTCACTGCCTGCTCCTCCTGCTGCTGGGGTGGCGACGTCTGCATGGCGGCAGACTGCGTGGGTGCGGCAGTCTCCGGGACGGTGCTCCGGGTCTCCTCGCCGGGGGCGGTGGGCACGGTGGTCTCCTGCGGCTCCTGCGCGGCAGGCGTCGCCTCCAGAACGTACCAGCCCCAGGTGCGGTAATTATAGTATTCCACCCAGGCGTGGGCATCGTCGGAGGTCACCCGCACGGGCTGCCCGGCCTGGGCATCCACCCGGTAGCCGGTGACGTAGCGTGCCGGAATTCCGGCGCTGCGCAGCAGCACCGCCGCCGCCGTGGCGAAGTGGATGCAGTAGCCCTGCTCCGCCTCCTGCAAAAACCAGAGGGCAAAATCCGTCGCGTCCGCTCCCATGGCGGTTCCGCCCCGGTCATAGGCCGCGCTGCTGCGGACATATTCCGCCACCGCCTGCACCGTCTGCTCTACGCTCTGGGTGCCGATGCGGGCGGACTGGAGAAGCTCCCGCGCCCGCAGGGCGGTTTCCTCCGGCAAGGTAAGCCACTGGTCTCCGGGATAGGCGGCCAGGGAGAATTCCCGCACCAGGAAGGTCTGCTCCCGTTCGTTTCCCTCCGCCGCTCCGTCAGTAAGAAACACCTGCCCGTCGGGGAAGGCGGGGATCAGCGGGGCGCGCTGGCTGCTCAGCATGCTCAGGCGCACCGCGCCGTACTGGCCGCCGCTGCCGGCCAGGGTATCCTGCCGGGCAGAGGTGGATTCCCAGGCCGTGCCGGTATATACGTCGTAATCCTGCATTCGCAGATACAGGCTGCCCGACTGCTCCGCCGTGACCTCCGCCACGGGGATGCCCAGCAGCAGCTGGGTGGGCAGGCTGGACAGCTCCACCTTCTCCCTGGGCCGCAGGCCGGAGAGCAGGCTGATGCCCTGGCTCTGCATCATCTGCGGCAAGTCCGTCAGGGCGGTGAGCAGATTTTCCCGCAGCGCCTGGGTGTTGTTCACGTAGCTGCCCGGGGGAAAGCAATAAAACAGCGCCGCCAGCGCCAGGGCAACGGGCACCGCCGCCACGGCGGACAGGCGGCTTGCCTGGGGGCCGCTCTCCCGCCGGACGCTGTCCGTCAGCAGCAGAAGACACACCGCCGCCAGCAGGCCGAACAGATACCGGGGGGCGGGCACGGTGTCCGTCACCACCAGGCACAGAGCCAGGCACAGCAGGAGCAGCAGCACAGGCAGAATATTGCCCCTGCGGCGGCATACCGTGCGGCTCACCGCCAGGATCAGCACCATGCCCAGCACTGCCAGGGGCAAGTCCTGGGCAATCTGCGGCACCTGCAGGGCCTCCGGGACGCCGAAGCCGTAGCCGCCGTCATAGGCCTTGGCCAGGGTGCCCAGCAGGCTGACCGTCTGGGGGCCGAAAGCCCCGCCATACCACAGCCAGGCCGCGCCCAGGGTGGCCAGCGCCAGCAGCAGCGCGCCGCCCCACCGGCGGAACAGCACGGTGCTGCACAGCACTGCCCATAAAAGCCACACCAGCAGCACCGGCCGCTGCGCCGCCATGGGCAGGGAGAACGCCGATTCCAGGCAGCCCACAGCGCTCCAGGCGGCCAGCACGGAAAGCACTGCCGCCTCCAGAAATACCGGGAGCTTACGTTTCATCGGCATCACCTCCGATGTGATACTGCCAGGTGGCGTCCTTCCCATCGTCCCAGGCGTCCGTCTCGGCAGCCAGGGGGGTACACAGCAATCGGTCGACCGCCTTCGTCAGCGCGGCCTTGGAATCCACATGGGCCGCCAGCACCCCCGCGCCGGTGAGGGCGCGAATTTCAAAATCCAGCTCCCGCTCCAATAAGTAATCCCCGGTGTATACCAGGCGTCCGAATTTGCGATCCAACTCCTGGGGGGTACCGCGCAGGCTCAGGGTCAGCAGCACCGCGCCCTGCACCGGCTCCATTGGCTCCCGGAGGATCAGATCGCCCACCTTGGCAGACAGCTTCCAGTGCAGCTGGTTCAGGCTGTCGCCGGGGCGGTAGAGCCGATGCTCGTGATTTTCGGAGAAGCCGCCGCCGGGCTTGGGCACCCAGCTGTTGATCTCCATCCGCTGCGGGTCGACCAGATCGGTCACCGGCTGAGCCTTGGGGCGCACCAGCAGAAGCTGCTCCTTGGTCTTGCGGGCGCGGAAAGAGAACAGGCCCAGGTAGTCGCACACCCGCGCCTTCTCCACCGCCACCCGATAGCCGCCGCAGTGCTCCGTGGGGAAGCCCTTGTCCTGCTCATAGCGCCAGCTTTTGCCGGTGAAGCAGCTGGTCACCCGCACGTGCCCCCGGAACGGCGGCATGGGAAGCGGGCAGCTGCCCAGCAGCCAGATTTCCGCCTCTTCGCCCTGGGCCAGCACCTCGGCACCGGCGGGGGCGGCCTGGAAGCTCCAGATGGCGGGCAGACTCAGCAGCAGCGACAGCCAGGGAAGCCCCGCCACCGTCAGCAGCAGAATCCAGGAGATCCATTCGCCGCTGGCCACATAATACACTGCCGCTGCGGTGAGCAGCAGCAGATATTCCATTCTGCGTCCGATCATATCAGCGAAGCCGGGGCGTCGGCACAGTTTCCAGAATGCGCTGGAGCACCTGCCCCGGCGCGACGCCCTGAGTCTGCGCCCTGGGGGTCAGGATCAGCCGGTGCTCCACACACTGCGCAAATACCTCCCGCACGTCCGCCGGGATCACATAGTCCCGCCCCCGCAGCTGGGCGATGGCCTTGGCCATCGCCGCCACCGCCAGGGTCGCACGGGGGCTGGCCCCGCGGGCGATCTCCGCGTCCTCCCGGGTGGCACCGATCAGGCGGACGATGTAGCTGACCACCGTGTCGCTGATAAAGGTCTTTTCCACCGTGTCCTGAAGCGCGCACAGCTGCTCTCTGGAAAGCACCGGGCGCAAGGCCTGCAGGGGGTTCCCCTCCTGCCGGTTCAGCACCATGGTCACCTCGTCGTTGGGGTCGGGATAGCCCAGGCTCAGGCGGATGAGAAAGCGATCCATCTGGCTGTCGGGCAGCAGCTGGGTGCCCGCCGCACCCACCGGGTTCTGGGTGGCGATCACGATAAAGGGCTGGGGCAGCGCGTGGCTCACGCCGTCCACCGTGACCTGTCCCTCCTCCATGGCCTCCAGCAGCGCCGATTGGGTGCGGGAGGTGGCGCGGTTCAGCTCGTCCGCCAGAAACAGATTGGTCAGCACCGCGCCGGGCTGGTAGCGCATTCCCCCCTGCTGGGGGTCGGGCACGGAATAGCCCGTGATATCCGAGGGGAGCACGTCCGGCGTAAACTGGATGCGGCTGTAGCCCAGATCCAGGGCCTTGGAAAAGGCCAGGGCCATGGTGGTCTTGCCCACACCGGGGATATCCTCCAGCAAAATATGGCCCTTGGCCAAAATTGCGGCCAGCACCCACACCAGCACCTCGTCCTTGCCCACCACGGCAAGGCGCACCTGGTCGAGAATCTGCTGCACCACAACCGTCACTTCATTTTCCCTGGTATGCATCAAAATACTCCTTCCGAAAGCGTGCCAGACCGGGACGCGGCATTTTTCGCCGCAGTCCACCCGTTCCGGCGTCTGTTGGGTCTCATTATACCCGCTCCCGATGAAAAAAACAAGTCGAGGGGGTGAATCAACTGTAATACTATTTTAAAATCCGCATTGACCGCCTCGGTATGCGGAAAATGTGTCGTTTGTTTTCCCAGGCCTCCGGCACAGGATTCGTGGTATTTTCCGCAGCGCAGCGCGTATACTGGTCTGCAACGAAGGTTCGCACTGATTCACGGAAGAGGAGGCCAACATAGATGCAGTGTCAAAAGCTGAAAACCTATATGGAATCCGGGCGGGTGATTTTTCTGCCCCCCAAGGGAATCCGCGCCAATCCGGCCCAGCCCCGGCAGGTATTCGACGAGGCCGCCCTGGCCGAGCTGGCGGATTCCATCCGGCAGCACGGAATTTTGCAGCCCCTGTCCGTGCGCCGGGTGGGCACGGGCTATGAGCTGGTGGCCGGGGAGCGGCGGCTGCGGGCAGCCATGACCGCCGGGCTGACGGAGGTGCCCTGCATTGTGATGCAGATGGACGACCGGGAGTCCGGCTTCGCGGCGCTGGTGGAAAATTTGCAGCGTCAGGATCTGGATTTTATTGAGGAGGCCGGAGGCATCAGTAAGCTCATGGAGCTTGGCGGACTCAACCAGGAGCAGGCCGCCAAGCTCCTGGGCAAGAGCCAGAGCGCCATCGCCAACAAGCTTCGCCTGCTGCGCCACAGCGAGCCGGTGCTGGAGGCCCTGCGTCTGGGCAAGCTGACCGAGCGCCACGGCCGCGCCCTGCTGAAGCTGACCGACGAGCAGGCCAAGCTGGATGCCATCGAGCAGATCAGCCGCCAGGGCATGAGCGTGGCGCAAACGGAAAAATACATCCAATCCCTGCTGCGAGGAAAGGCCGATACGCCCCTGCGGGCCAATGTGGGGGCCTTCCTCAACAGCCTCACCCAATCCCTTTCGCGCATGCAGTCCAGCGGTATCCCCGCCGTGTCCGAGCGTCGGGAGACGGACAGCCAGATCGTGCTGACCATCACCATTCCGAAGGAAAAGGGGTAAGCCCCACCCATGCTGCTTTATTTCTCCTGCCGCCCTTGACTTTTCCCGTCAAAACATGCATAATAGCCGTGTTTAATGTGGCGAGGAAGGGAGAAACTCCATGAAAAACAGGCATATCGTCGGCACGATCATCGCTGCCATTCTGGTGATCGCACTGGCCGTTATTCTGGCAGCCAGCTATTTTATTCTCAAAAATTATGTTGTTGTAGGCTTACAGCTCTTTCCCCGGAACCGGGAAACCCTTGACCTGCGCAGCCGCGCCATCACCCCGGAGGAATATGACACCCTGGGCTGGAAAATGCCGGGGACGGAAATTCTCTGGAGCGTCCCCCTGTCCGGCGGCTATTTTGACAGCAATTCCCAGGAGATCACGGTATCCCAGTTCCAGTCCTCCGATGTGGCAGTTCTGTCCTACCTGCCTGAGCTGAAGGCGGTGAACGCCCAGAGCTGCACCGACTACGCCGCTCTGGTGGAGGCCTATCTGCAATACCCGAACGTGGAGTTCCGCTTCTCCATCCCCATTGCGGGGGAGAACTATTCCCCCGACACCACCACGGTGACCCTGACCTCCCTGAGCCAGGAGGACATCCGCCTGCTGGAGCTTCTGCCCCGGCTGGAGCGGGTGGACGGCCGCGGCTGCCGGGAATTTGCGCTGCTGCGCCAGCTGGCGCAGCAGAACCCGCAGTGGGAGGTGGATTACCTGACCAGCATTGCCGGGACGGAATTCTCCGCCGACACCCGGGAGCTGACCGTAACGGGGGCGCAGTACCAGGAGCTTTCCGTGGGTCTGACCGCCATGCCGAACCTGACGTCGCTGACCATCCACAACCCCCAGGCGGACAACGAGGAGCTGACGGCTCTGCGGGCGGAGTATCCCAACGTGGACATCCACTGGGACGTGGAGGTATTCGGCAACACCTTCACCGACGACGCCACAGAGGTGGATATTTCCAATCAGCCCATCGGCACCATTGAGGACGCCAAGCAGATAGCCTCCCTCTTCCCCAATCTGCAAAAGCTGATCGTGGACAGCACCGGCATCGAAAACGACGACATGGCCGCCTACCGGGACGAGGTGCGCAGCCAGTACAAGGTGGTGTGGACGGTGATCTTCTCCCCGCAGTGCAAGGCCCGCACCGACGAGACAAAGTTCATGCCCATCGACCAGGGAGAATACTACTTCCAGGAGAAAAACGTCTACAATCTGCGCTACTGCGAGGACATGGTGTGCATCGACATCGGCCACTCCACCGTAGAAACCGTCGACTTCGCCGCCTACATGCCCCACCTGAAATACTTAATTCTGGCCTGGACGCAGGTAAAGGATATCTCGCCCCTGGAAAACTGCAAGGAGCTGGTCTACCTGGAGCTGGATCACGGGATTGTCCACGACTATACCCCGCTGCTCGGCTGCACCGCGCTGGAGGATCTGAACGTAGGCGACCACATGGTTCAGAACAGCATCGAGCCGCTGACCAAAATGACCTGGCTGAAAAATCTCTGGGTGCCCGACCGCAGCTACGCCGAACAGCAGGAGCTGATCGAGGCCCTGCCGGATACCCGCGTGGTCACCAACAACCCCAGCACCGCCAGCGGCTACGGCTGGCGCAACCTGCAAAACTACTACGACATGCGCGACTACCTGGGCAAGGCATATATGCAATGATTAACATAGACGCTGCTGCGCTCCCTCTCGGAGTGCAGCAGCGTTTTGCTGATCGCCTATTTCAGCATACTGCTCTGATTCAGCACCAATGTGCTGTACAGGAACAGGACATCCTGGTTTTTGAAGCTGAGAAAATCCCCCAGCTTTTCTGTGGAGATATAGCGCAGATCGACGAGGGTGATTCTGGAATAGCCGGGGAGCAGCAGGGGGACAAGGCTGCTGGCAAAGGAATCGCGGAAAACGATCAGCTCCCGCTCTGTGTCGGCGGCGGGATTTTCCGCCGTCAGGATCGATACGGGGCCGGAGAGGAACACGTCGTACAGATCCCGGCTGGTCAGCTTTGCCTCGTCGTAGACCTGCGCCGTCTGCTCTGTTTCGTAATTGTACACCCGGCAGGCACGCAGGGTGTCGCTTTTCAGCAGCCACATCGTATCCGGCTCCATGGGCAGCGCCGCCTGGCCGTAGTAGACGCCGTAAAAGGGCCTGTCCACCGCCTCGGGCACGTAGCTGTC
Organism: uncultured Oscillospiraceae bacterium; assembly: GCA_934565795.1. Lineage (GTDB taxonomy): Bacteria > Bacillota > Clostridia > Oscillospirales > Oscillospiraceae > Faecousia. The sequence continues at coordinate 93,371 of CAKTIM010000005.1, read as the reverse complement.
GTCAATGTCCACGTCCAGCGCCTGCGCCAGCAGCGCCGCCGTGTCCGTCAGGCACTCCTGCCGCCAGTGAATGTCGGTGGAATAATAGGAGGCGGCGGTCAGGCTCTGGGTGATATCCACATACTGCGCCCAGGGGATCGCACGGAAGGCCTCGAACATGGCCTCATAATCCATGGCCGGGTAGCCGTTGGAGGCGGCCAGGTAGTAGCCCTTGTCCGGCACCACGCTGAATACGATTTTCCCGTCCCCGCCGCTGAGATACGCATCGTAAATCCTCTGGAATTTTTCCACTGCCCCGGCCACCGATTGCTGGCGCAGGGGATATTCCAGCTGGGCAGCGCTGCCGTGTGCAATATAGATGCCGTTGTTATCCAGCCGGTGCGCCGGGCCGTAGCTGAAATATGCTTTCAGGCGGCGAAAGGAATCCCGCAGCGGAAATTGATCCTGGCAAAAGCGCTCAAGCTGGCTCATAAACCGGCCGTCCAGCACACTGCCGGCGCTGGCCTGGGGAAGCTGCTGAAGTCTACGGCGCTCTGCGTCGGATATCTCCCTTTGCGGCAGCAGCCACAGTGCCGCCGTCAGCGCCAGCCAGATCACCATCACCGGGAGGCAGAATTTCAGTTTTTTCATCATGCCGCCTCCTAAAACCGAAAATAGAGGAATGGATTGAACGACCCATCCACCAGATACGCCGTGCACAGCAGCAGCAACGCCGTCATCGCCAGCGTCTGGAGCCAGGGGTATTTCCGCATGGCGGCCTCCCCCCAGCGCTTCGGCCAGGGCGTCGCCCCCAGAATGCCCGCCAGGAGCAGCACGGCAAAGCTGCGCAGCTGATACAGGCTTTCCGCCGTCACCCCCGGCAGCCCGGCCAGCCCGAAGAGGCCCGCAAGGTTCTGCCATGCCTTGCCCAGGCTCTCGGCGTCAAACAGCACAAAGCTCAGCGTCACCGCCGCCATCACATAAAGCCGGGCCGGCAGGCCTGGCAGCCGTGTCAGGGCAGGCACCAGTCTTTCCAGCAGCAACAGCGCGGCAAACGTCAGGCCCCACAGCACAAAATTCCAGCTTGCCCCGTGCCAGAGGCCCGTCAGCATCCACACGACGAGCACATTCAGAAACCATCTGGCCCGCCCCACCCGGCTGCCGCCCAGAGGGATATACACGTAGTCCCGGAACCAGCCGCCCAGGGTCATGTGCCAGCGCCGCCAGAATTCCGTGACGCTGCGGGACAGATACGGATAGTCAAAATTCTCCGGGAAGCGGAAGCCGAAGATGCGGCCCAGGCCGATGGCCATATCCGAATAGCCGGAAAAATCAAAATAGATATGCAGGGTAAAGGCGACGGCGTACAGCCAGCAAAAGAGCACCGATTTTTCGTCGGAGGCGCGGTAAAGAGCCGTCAGCTCCCCCAGCTGGTTGGCCAGCAGCACCTTTTTTCCCAGGCCGAACAGGAAGCGGCGCAGCCCCAGGGTGAAGTCCTGCGCCGTGTGCGTGCGCCCCTCCAGCTCCCGGGCCACCTGGGCATAGCGGACGATCGGCCCCGCGATCAGCTGGGGAAAGAGAGAGACATAGCAACCGAAGGTAATCAGATTCCGCTGAGGCGCGGCGTCTCCCCGGTACACGTCCACCACATAGCTGATGCACTGGAAGGTATAAAAGCTGATGCCGATGGGCAGCGCCAGATGCAGCAGCGGCAGGCCCAGGCCGGTGACGGCGTTGAACGAGCCGATAAAAAAGTCCGCGTATTTGAATACCGCCAGCATCCCCACGCCCATAGTCACGGCAGCCGCCATCCACAGCCTCTTCCTCCGGCGACTTTTGGCCGCGCCGATTGCAAGGCCGCAGAGGTAGAACACTGCAATGGCCGCCACCATCAGAAGCACCAGCCTCGGCTCCCCCCAGGCGTAAAAAAAGAGGCTAGCCAGGAGCAGCACCCCATTTTTGAACCGCTCCGGCGCGAGAAAATACAGCGCCAGCACCGCGGGAAGAAACCCATACAGAAATGTCAGCCCGGAAAAAAGCATTGCGCTCACTCCTTAAAAAACGGCAGCGGCCCATGGGTCGCTGCCATTCATTTTACCCCTTTACCCGACAATGGTCATATTCCCATTGCAGACGGTCTTGAACGCCTCCTGGATGGATTCTACGGTGGCCACATCGTCAAAGCCGGAATCCACCATAAACAGCACCACCACATCCCCGGAATACATCACGGTCTTGGTGTCCGCCTCCACGCAGATCCACTTGCGGGTGTTCACATTGTCGTAAACGTCCCTGGCGATCTGCGGCGCGTCGGCAGCGTCCTTCACCCGAAGCACCACCAGGGAATAGGCCTGGCTCATCATTGCCTCAGAAACGCTGGCCTGACTGAGCTTCTCGCCGGAGCGCAGGCCGGTATTGTAGGCCACGGCGTCAGCGTCCGTCACGTCAAGCTCCATGGTATCTACATGAAGCTCCATGGGGGCGTGACTGGCATAGATTTTATCGATGATCTCCGACGTGGAGCCATCCACGCCCCCCGCGCTCTTCTGGGCGCAGCCGCATACGGACAGCGCCAGCAGCGCCGCCAGGGCAATGGCAATCAGCTTTTTCATGTTCGTTTTCCTTTCTGAATCAGGGTATGGACGCGGCGGAGGAGGAAAAAGGCGGCAATGCCCGCCACCACGCCTGCCGTATCGATCCACACGTCAATGACGCTGGGGCCGCGGCCGGGGCGGAAATACTGAATGGTCTCGTCAATGTTCGCGGCCAGCATGCCCAAAAACATGGGCGCGCTCACCCGATGGATGCCCACCTGGCCGCCCAGCCGGAGCAGCCAGCACAGGAAGAAGCCCAGAGCGCCGAATTCCGAAAAATGGCCCAGCTTGCGCAGCACCAGCTCCGGCATCCCCTTCAGGAACGGAAAGGTCTGCCCCAGCCAGCGCAGCAGTCCGCCGCTGACCTGCCCGGATTCCTCGCCGGAGAGCAGAGAATTGCCCCAGATAAAGCACAGCAGCAGCGCCACCGCAGAGGCGCAGAGCACCTTGCGCGTTTTTACGCTCATTTACAGGATCCCCAGGCTTTCCAGCAGAATCTTGCAGCCCAGCAGGATCAGCACCGCGCCGCCCAGAAATTCCGCTTTCTTTTCAAATTTATTGCCGAATACGCCGCCGATGGTCACACCCACGGCGCTGAGGATAAAGGTAGTCACACCGATCAGGCTCACGCTGGCCCAGATGGATACCTCCGCCGCCATGGCCAGGGAGATGCCCACCGCCAGCGCGTCGATGGAGGTGGCCACCGCCAGCGGCAGCATGGCCTTGAAGGACAGGTCGGGGGTAGCGGTTTCCTCGGACTTGTCCAGCGATTCCTTGATCATGTTGCCGCCCACCAGCACCAGCAGGCCAAAGGCGACCCAGTGATCTACCGCCTGAATGGCCTCGGCAAACATCCGGCCCAGGTAATAGCCGATCAGGGGCATGAGCATCTGGAAGAAGCCGAACCACGCGCCGCAGACCAGCGCGGTTTTCACGTCCGCCCGGCGCACCGCCAGTCCCTTACACACCGACACCGCGAAGGCATCCATGCTCAGGCCGATTCCCAACAGTAGTATGTCCACAAATCCCATAAAATTTCCTCCGTTCAGCGCGAAGGTGTCATGTCCGCGCCGTTTATTTTTTCTCCGCCCGGCGCATCATGGATGTACTGTATACCAGATGCCGGGGGAAATGTCAACAAGTTTTGGAAAGGTACAAGAAAAACTTAAGAATCGGGGATGCTTAAATGGGCAGGCCCATCAGCCGCTCGACGATGAATACCGCCGCAGAGCTGGCCAGGGCCACCACGATCAGGCTCTGGTTCAGGTAGGCCAGCACAATGGCCACCGCCAGCGCCGCCGCGCCGCTGAGCAGCGAGGCGGTATCCTGCAAAATGGCGGGAAAGGTCATGGCCGCCAGGCAGGCATAGGGAACATAATGAAGAAAGGAGCGGAAGAACCGGCTCCGAATAGGCCTGCGGAACACCGTCAGCGGCAGCATCCGCACCAGATAGGTGGTCAGCGCCATGGCGGCGATATAGATGTAGATATTCATTTCTCCTCCTCCACTGGAAACAGCCAGGCGCACAGCGCGGCGGCGGCCACGGTGCAGATAACAATGGGCGTGCCCTTGGGGGCCCTTTGCAGGGCGGGCACCCAGGCAAAGAGGCTGCTGAGCATCAGCGCCAACATCGCCGCGATGGCTACCGGGCGTTCCTTCTTGGCAGGGGGAATAATAATTGCAATAAACATGCCGTAGAGCATGACCCCCAGAGCCGTACGGATGGACAGGGGCAGGATCGACCCCGCCAGCGCGCCAAACAGGGTGCCGCTGACCCAGCCCACCATGGGCAGCAGGCCCAGACCATAGAGGAACGGCGCCGTCAGCCCATGCTCCCGAGCCATGGCCAGGGCAAATACCTCGTCCGTATTGAAAAAGGCGATCAGCAGCCGGGGCAGCAGGCCGATCTCCTGCCCCATCCGCTGACTCAGCGCCAGGCTCATCAGGGCATAGCGGCTGTTGATGATCAGCTGGGTCAGGATCATCATCCACAGGCCGGAGTTTTCAACGATGGTGGTCAGCCCGGCGAACTGCCCGGCACTGGTCAGATTGCTGGCGGAAATCAGCGTTGCCTGGGCAACGCTCAGCCCCTTGGACACGGCCATCGCGCCGAAGCCAAAGCTGACGGAAAAATACCCCAGTCCCACCGGCAGACCGCGGCGGATGCCCAGGGTATATTCTTCTTTGTTCATGGTTCTCTGTTTCACTTCTTCTGTGTTTTCTGGATGGTGCATAGTTGTATTACTATACACCGTTGGCAGAATGCCGTCAAGGCTTTTTTAGCCTTTGCGGCAGGATTTGGAATTTTTCTTTCTCCCATGGCGGGAAATACTACTCCTGCGGAACGGGAGGTATTTATGAAGGCGGTTTTATTTGCGATTTTGGCGGCGGTGTGCGCCCTGATTCTGGGGCATAGCGCGCTTGTTCAGAACTATGTGTGGCTGGCAGGGCGGCTGTATCCCAGGCAGAGTACCGTGCTGGTGCTGCCCCAGGGGTTGCCGGAGCCGGAGGCGCTGGCACAGTTTCCCAATTTAAAGTGGCTGGATCTGCGGGGGCAGGGGCTGACCCCCGACCAGCACGCGGCCATTGCCCAGGCGGCGGGGCAGGCAGGTATTTTGTGGGAGCTGGCCTTTCAGGGCGGGCGGCTGAACGCCGATGTCACCGCCGTGCAGGTGCGGCAGCTCTCGCAGGAGGACGTTCTGGCCCTGGCTTCGCTGCCCCGGCTGCGGCGGGTGGACGCCCGGCTGTGCCGGGACGACGCGGCGCTGATGGCACTGGTTCAGCGGCTGCCTCGGTGCGCGGTGGAATACACCGTGGAGCTGGGCGGCGTGTGCATGAGCGGCGACGAGTGCGCCCCCGCGCCGGGGCCTTGCACCCAGGAGGCGCTGCGTGACGCCCTGCCCCGGCTCCCCCGCGCCTCCCACGTTGACCTGCGGCGCACGGGCATCCCCGCCGACCAGGCCCGAACCCTGGCAGCGGAGCATCCCGACCGCCGCTTCCTGTGGGAGGAGGAGCTGGGCGGAGTGCGCTTCCAGACCGACGCTGCGGAGCTGGATTTTTCCGGCATCCCCATGGACGGCACCGCGCAGATCGAGGCGCTGCTGCCCTATCTGCCCAATCTGCGCAAAATGATCCTGTGCGACTGCGGCATTGAAAGCAAGACCATGGCCGCCCTGGGTCAGCGGTATCCCAAGATCCGCTTCGTCTGGCGGGTGAAGCTGGGGCCGCTGTCCGCCCGGACGGACGATACCTGGTTTGCCCCCATCACCCAGCACCAGCTGATCGGCGGGGCGGATGTGGACGAGCTGAAATACTGTATCGACATGGAGTGCATCGACCTGGGCCACTGCTGGATTCGCAGCTGCGAATGGGCCAGAAGCATGAAAAAGCTGCGCTATCTGGTGCTGGCGGATACCTACGTGCGGGATCTTTCCCCCCTGGCGGGGCTGAAAAATCTGACCTACCTGGAGCTGTTCGTCACCCCGGTGCGGGACTACTCCCCCCTGCTCGGCTGTACGGGGCTGGAGGATCTGAACCTAGGCTACACCTACGGCGACCCCGCGCCCATCGCCAAAATGACCTGGCTGAAAAACCTGTGGTGGGGCGGCATCCACTACGTCCCCTGGTCGGGCGGACAAAATCCGGCAGCCATGCTGCAGCACGGTCTGCCGGACACCAGGCTCATGTTCTACGCCGGCTCCTCCACCGGCCTCGGCTGGCGGGAGCTCCCCCACTACTACGAAATGCGCGACCGCATCGGCATGTATTATATGAAGGGGTAATCATGCCCACCGCCCAACGGTTCCCCTTTTCGTAGGGGGCGGCAACCTGCCGCTCCTTAACCTCGCCACTTCGATAGCAGTGCGGTAAGTGGGAGCAGGTTGCGCTATCGCCAAAGCTTCCCTCGGGGGAAGCTGGCAGCCCATAGGGCTGACTGAAGAGGGCCTGCCGCAGTTGGATTTTCTGAAAGGGCCCGTTGAATGGCAAGCACCCCATCCGTAGGGGCGGATACCAGCCGCCCACAACGTCGCGGAATTGAGCTGTCAGTTGAATGAAAATTGCCAAAAGCTTCTGAGCCCGTAGGGGGCGGCAATTTGTCGCCCCGCCGGGTACCGGGATTGAGCGGTTCGACTATACAGCTCACGTTCGTTACCTTTCGGGCGGCTAATATCCGCCCCTACGGACTCAGAGTGTTTAACATTGTACCTTTTTAACCAAATCTCTCTTGAAATCGCTACCTGAGTGCCCTCTTCAGTCGCTGCGGCGACAGCTTCCCCCACAGGGAAGCTTGGGGATGTATACGTCGGGGTATACGTTGTTCTTTCCTGCTTCCAAAACCGCCAGGTTGAGGGTCGGCAGGTTGCCGACCCCTACGGGACTCAGAAAATTTTTCCTGTTTCCATTTAACTAGCAGCTCAGGCCCGTGGCGTTGCGGGCGGATGGTAGCTGTCCTATGGGGTTGGTGGGGTAGTCAGGAGATGTTGTTCGCGGTGTTGGCAGGTGAAGAGGAGTATCTGGCGTTCTCGGGCGATTTCCTGTAGGAGGGTCAGAGCGGATTGCAGGCGGGTGTCGTCGAAGCGAACCAGGGCGTCGTCCAGCACCAGTGGGGCCTGGGGGGTGACGGCCTGGGCCACGGCCAGGCGCAGGGCCAGGTACAGCTGGTCGGCGGTGCCGTCGCTGCGCCAGAGCGTTTCGCGCAGGGTGTTTTCCCCAGGGCCGCCGGAGCGCAGGGTCAGGTCGGTATCCAGGCGCAGGCGGTCATATTTCCCCTGGGTCAGGCGGGACAGGTTTTCCTGGGCCTGTTTGGTGATGCGGGGGGCAAAGCGGCTTTGCAGCGTTTGCGTGGCCTGGGCCAGGGTATTCTGGGCCAGCTCCAGAGCGGCCTCGTACCGCTCCAGGGATTTGATCCGCTGCTCCAGCTGGGCCAAGCGGGCAGTCAGCTCCGATTCGCGCCCCAGGGCTTCCATTTTGCCCCGGCACTGCCCATCCGCGTCACGCAGGGCCTGGGCCTGCCGCTGTAAGGCCTGCAGTGCGGCGTCCGTCTGCTCGGCGGTCTCCCGGCAGGTATCCTGGGGAGGCTTGGGGGGCAGGGGGCGGGCCATTTCCTCCAGCGCCTGATGCTGCCGGGCAGCCTGGGCGGCGTTTTCCTGGGCCGCGGCCAGCTCCTGCCAGCAGCGGCGCACCTGCTCCCAGCGCTGCTGGCACTGCTCCAGGCTTTGCCCGTCGCAGGCGGAAAGCACCTGCTGGCGCAGCTGCTCCCGGCGGCGGGCGGCCTCCTCCAGCCGCTCCCGGTAGGCGTCCTCCCGCTGCTGCTGATTGACCAGGGCATCAATATAATCATCGGCCTGCCGCTGCCAATCCTCCTGTGAGGCAGAGCCATAGCGGCGGCAGATGGCCCGGCGCTTCCCTCGGTCGACGATCCCGGAAACGGCCAGCAGAATGAGGGCCAGCACCAGTATCCCCGCCGAGACGGCAGTGAGTACATATTTTTCCAGCCACAGCGTCACCCCAGCCGCCACGGCGCTGGCCAGAGCCAGGCACAGAAGCGCAAGCAGCACGCGGCGGTTCTGGCAGGCGGCAATGTCCGCCTCCAAGCAGGGCCGCACCTGCTGGGCCTCCATTCCGGCGAAGCGGCCCCCGGCCTTGGGCGGCGCGGGCGGCATGGGCTGGGACTGCTGCCACTGCTGCAATTCCTGCACCTGCTGGCGCAGCTGATGCAGAGAGCGCAGCTTTTCCTCCGCCGCCTGGTCGGTGGGCAGCGTGCGGCAGGCCTCCTGGGCCGTCTGGAGGCGCTGCCGGGCGGTCTCCTCCGCCTGGGCGGCGTCGTCCACCTTTTGCCGATCCCGGCGGGCGGCTTCATAGGCGAGGGTCAGCCGGTGATTTTCCAGCTGGCGCTGCCGGGCGGCGTTTTCCTCCAGCTTCTGCGCGATGCTTTGGCGCTCCTGCTGCCCCTTGCGCAGCTCCTCCAGGCGGCCCCGGAGCTGCTCCCGCTCCCGCTGGGCCTGGGGAAGCAGGCCGGACTGATTGTAGCGGCAGCGGTTTTTCAGCTCCCGCAGGCCCTTTTGCAGCAGGGCATCGTCGCCGCTCTCGTCGCCGGTGGTCACCAGGGCGTTGAGCCGGCGGCGGAGCGCCTCGTCCTGGGTCACGGGCAGGTCGGCCAGGCGGATGAAGCCCGCCCGGCGGAACACGCTGCGCTCCACCCCCAGCAGCCTTTCGCCGCAGTTCGCCGCCGTCAGCTCAGGCACCGCCAGGCCGGACTCCGTTTCATAGGCCCGGAATTCCCCCATGGGGATACGACCCCGGCTGGTGCGCTCCAGGGTGATCCGGCGGCCCTGCCACGTAAGCTCGATCCGGCCGGACATGGGACTGCCCGACCAGGGGGCATAGTGCTCCTTCTCCGCCAGACCCGCCCGGGTGGTTTTGGCCTTGGTGTCTATTCCATAGAGCATGGCGAGCAGGAAGGCGCACCAGGTGCTCTTGCCCCATTCATTGGGGGCGTCGATCACATTCAGCCCCGGCTTCAGCGTCAATATTTGCCCCTCCAGCTTGCCGAAGGTGGCGGTCATGGATTCAATTCTCACGGCAGCCGCACCTCCTCACCGTCCAGCAGGGCGGCGGAAATTTCCGCCGCCAGGGCAGCCAGCTCCCGCTGCTCCGGCGATTCCTCCGCCAGGCGCTTGAGCAGGGCAAAATAGACGCCGCGCAGGCTGTCCTCCCCGGCGTCGGCCCATGGCTCCGGCTTTTTTCGTGTCTCGTCCCGCAGCTCCAGCAGGGCCAGGTGGGAAAAATGGCTTTTCAGCCGCTGCACATCCACCGTGCCGTAGCCCGTCAGGGTCACCCGGAACAGGTCGGGGCTTTCTGCCGGGGGCAGGACAGCCTCCAGGGCGGAAAGGGCGTCGGTGCGCACCTCCGCCTGCAAATCGTAAAATTGGGGCAGCCCCAGCGAGAGCCAGCGCACAGCCGCCCGCTCCTCCAGGGTCACCAGGTACACGCCCTTTTCCCCCGTCTCATCCCAGCCGCGCCCCATGGGGCAGCCCGGCCAGGCACACAGGGTCTGACCCGCCCGGAAGGAGCCTGCGGCGTGGATATGGCCCAGGGCCAGATAATCCAGGCCGGATTCGCGCACCTGGGCCGCCGTCACCGGGCAGCAGGGAGAGGACAGGCTCAGCGGGTCGCCGTGGAGCACCCCCACGCACCATCTGGCGTCTCCCTCGGCGCGGAAGCCGTCCAGAAGCCCAGGGCAATCCATGCTGCGGTAGCCCGCGCCGTACACCCGGCAATCGCATGACGGCAGGTCAATATATTCCAGCCCGCCGGTGAAAATATGCACATTTTCCGGCCACGCCTCCGTCAGCCAGGGGGAGGTGTCGGTGCAGTAGTCGTGATTTCCGGGGGCAATGCACACCGGCACGGCGCACTGCTCCAGTGCCCGCCGGACGGCATCCACCCAGGCCCGAGAGGGGGCGGGCGCATCAAATAAATCTCCCGACAGCAGCACCAGGTCGCAGTGCTCCTGCTGGCACAGGGCCGCGATGCGCCCCGGAAGCGCGCGCTGCATCTCCCGCAGCCGCTCCCCCGCCCCCTGGGGCAGGGAGCGGAAGGGGGAATCCAGGTGCCAATCCGCGCTGTGAAGTATTTTCAGTCCCATTGGTCAACTCTTTCCGCCCGCAGGCATTTTCCCGTGGCGCTGTCCAGGGTGAACAGAACGCCCTCCATCTTGGTCGCGCCCTCCGCCCAGCGGTAGCGCTGGGGCAGGTCGCCCCGGAATCTGGCAATGGACAGCTCCGGCCGGATGCCCAGCACGGATTCCCGCGGGCCGGTCATGCCCAGATCCGTCACGTACCCGGTGCCGCCGGGCAGCACCCGGTTGTCCGCCGTGGGCACATGGGTATGGGTGCCCCACACGGCGCTGACCCGGCCGTCGAGCATATAGCCCATGGCCAGCTTTTCAGAGGTGGCCTCGGCGTGAAGCTCCACCAGAATGAACTTTGCCTCCACCTGCTTCAAAATTCTGTCGATCATCAGGAAGGGGTTATCCGGGCCATAGTCCATGTTGCACCGGCCGATCAGGTCGATCACCGCCACGTCGCCCCATTTGCTCTCGTACACGCCCCAGCCCCGGCCGGGCACCTGGGGGGCGAAGTTTGCCGGGCGGATGATGCGGGGGGATTCGTCCATATAGGCGGTGATCTCCCGCTTGGAGAAGCTGTGGTTGCCCAGGGTGATCACATCCGCCCCGGCGTCCAGGATATCCTCCGCCTGGTCGGGGGTGATGCCCACCACGCTGGCATTCTCCCCGTTGACCACCACAAAATCCGCCCCGGTATCCCGCCGGAGCCGCCGCAGATGGCGGCGCACCCGCTCCATTCCCGGTGCGCCCACCACATCTCCCACCGCTAGAACCTTAAATTCCATGGATTATTCCTTTCTGTATCATTGTGAATATTTGTTCCATTATGTATAATATAATACATTTTGCGGTATTAAGCAACTCCATTTTTCCCCGTCGGAAAACACAAAATGTTCACACTTCCGCTCCGGGGCTGTGCTATAGTAGCTGGCATATTGATTTATTTAAGGAAGTGTCTGTTCCCGTGCCCTCCGGCGGCGCGGGACAGGTGCCAACATCCCATGAAGGAGTGCGCGCAATGCCGAAATTCAGTGTCAAAAAGCCGCTTACCGTATTCGTGGCCGTGGTGGCCATTCTGGTGCTGGGCGTGGTGTCCTACCTGAAAATGACACCCGACCTGCTGCCGAATATGGATTTCCCCTACATCGTCATTATGACCACCTACCCTGGGGCCAGCCCGGAAAAGGTGGAATCCGAAATCTCCAAGCCTCTGGAGCAGAGCATGTCCACCCTGGAGCACATCAAGGAGGTCACCTCCACCTCCAGCGAGAACTACAGCGTGGTCATGCTGGAATTTGAGGAATCCGTGAATATGGATACCATCGGCGTGGACATCCAGCAGAAGCTCGCCGCCCTGCAGGGCAGCTGGGACGATGTTGTCGGCTCCCCCTACGTGCTGAAAATCAATCCGTCCATGCTGCCGGTGGAGGTGGCCGCCGTTTCCATGGACGGCAAGGACACCGTGGCGCTGACGGAATTTCTGTCCGATACCCTCATGCCCAAGCTGGAGGGTATCTCCGGCGTGGCCCGGATCACCACCTCCGGCGCGGTGGAGCAGCAGCTGCACGTGGTGCTGGATCAGAAGAAGATCGACCGCACCAATCTGAAAATTGCCGACGCCATCAACGGCAAGCTGGACGACGCCGCCAACGAACTCCTGGAAAAGCGGGATGAGCTGACCGATGCCCAGGATCAGATCGACACTGCCCGGCTCCAGCTGGACAGCGGCAAGGCCTCTCTCTCCTCCTCCACCGCCTCGGCGGAGGCGGAGCTGAGCCAGAAGCAGGCGGAGCTGATCTCCACCAAGTCCGAGCTGCAAAATCAGATCACCCAGCTCAAGGCCAACAAGACCCAGCTGGAAACGGTGCTGACCACCCTGACGGCCATCCGGGACGCGATGAGCAACGCCGCCGCCCAGGCTAACCCCCTCCAGGAGGAGCTGAACGCCCTGTACGCCCTGCGCGACAGCGCATACAGCCTACAGGCGCGGGAGGATGTCTTCTATGCCCAGGTGCAGGCAATCTACGACGACCCGGAGCTGTCCGACGAGGACAAGCAGGCGGCGGTGGACGCCCTGTACGCCGGGGAGGAATACGCCTCCATCACCGCCGACCGGGCCACGCTGGACGCGGAGCTGGCGGTGCGGGGCTTTGAGAGCGTGGACGCCGTCAATGTGCGCATTGCCGAGCTGGAGACGCAGATCGCGGATATCAATGCCAGCGTCGACGCCTTCAAGCAGCAGCTGGCCGACCTGGGCATTGAGATCGACGCCCTGGACGGCAGAATCGCAGAGCTACAGGAGCAGATTGCCCAGATCGACGAGACCATCAATTATTTGGAGCAGGATGTGCTGCCCCAGCTGGACAGCGGCATGCTCCAGCTGAAGGACGCCACCCGCATCCTCAGCCAGCAGAAAACCTCCGGCATGCTGGAGATCAGCAGCGCCATGGCCGACCTGGCCGCCAACGCGGCGGGGCTGGACTCGGCCCTGGCCCAGATGGACAGCGGCCTGGATTCCATCGAGGCCAGCCGCCAGGACGCCCTGGCAAAGGCCGACCTGAACGGCATTCTCTCCATGGAGATGATCTCCGGCATTCTCAAGGCGCAGAGCTTCTACATGCCGGCGGGCTACGTGGCTCAGGACGGCATCAGCTATATGGTGTCCGTGGGTGAGGAGATCACCGATCTGGAGACCCTGCAAAACCTGCTGCTGTTTGACCTGGGCATTGACGGAGTGGAGCCGATCCGGCTACAGGATGTGGCAGAGGTATTCATCACCGACAACCGGGACGAGACCTACGCCCGGCTGAACGGTCAGGAGAGCATTGTGCTCAGCTTTGAAAAGCAGAGCACCTATTCCACCGCCGGAGCCACCGCCAATATCTCCGCCCGCTTCCGCCAGCTGGAGGAGCAGTACCCCGGCCTGCATTTTGTGGCGCTGATGGATCAGGGCGACTACATCCACCTGATCGTGGACAACATTCTCAATAGCCTGCTGCTGGGCGCGGTGTTCGCCATCCTTATTCTGTTCCTGTTCCTGCGGGATATCCGCCCCACCTTTATTACCCTGTGCTCCATTCCCATCAGCGTGATCTTTGCCATTGTGCTGATGTATTTCTCCGGGGTCACCATCAATATGATCTCCCTCAGCGGCCTGGCCGTGGCGGTGGGCATGCTGGTGGATAACTCCATTGTGGTCATTGAGAACATCTACCGGCTGCGGGCCAAGGGCGTCAGCGCCGCCAAGGCGGCGGTGGCCGGGGCGGCTCAGGTGGCCGGGGCCGTCACCGCCTCCACCCTGACCACGGTGTGCGTGTTCCTGCCCATTGTGTTCATCGAGGGCATCACCCGGCAGCTGTTTACCGACCTGGCGCTGACCATGTCCTATTCCCTGCTGGCCTCCCTCATCGTCTCGCTGACCCTGGTGCCCGCCATGGCCTCCGGCATGATGCGCAGGCAGAAGAAGGAAAAGCAGGGCCGCGTCTCCGCCGGTCTGCTGCGGGGCTACGAAAAAATCGCGGGCTTTGCCCTGGATCACAAGGCGCTGATCCTGCTGCTGGCCGTGGCCGCGCTGGCCGTCACGGGCTTCTATGCCGTGGCGCGGGGCTTCACCTTCATGCCGGAGATGGATATGCCCAGCCTGACGCTGACCGTTGCCATGCCCGAGGACTGCACCATGGAGCAGGCGGTCGATCTGTCCGACCAGGTGCTGACCCGGATCAACGCCATGGACGGCATCGAGACGGCGGGCGCCATGATGTCCTCCGGCGGCGCTTCGCTGCTGGGTATGGGCGGCAGCAGCGGCGGGAGCCACGATGTCACCGTGTATATCACCCTGGCGGACGACACCGCCTCCGGCGCGCAGATGGGGCAGCGGATCATTGACGAATGCGCCGACCTGAACTGCGAGATCACCAGCTCCTCCGCCATGATGAGCATGAGCATGCTCACCGGCAGCGGTATTTCCCTGGAGCTTTACGGGCAGGATATGGCCGCCCTGCAAAGCGCCGCCCGCGAAGCGGCGGAGGCCCTGCGGGGCGTGGCCGGTACGGTCAATATCTCCGACGGGCTGGAGGATACCGCCCCGGCGCTGCACATTCAGATCGATCGGGACAAGGCCATGTCCCAGGGGCTGACCATTGCCCAGGTGTACGCCCAGGTGGCCGCAGCCCTGTCCAATACCCAGCAGGCCAGCACCCTGACCCTCAGCGGCACCAGCACCGACATTGTGGTGGAGCGGCCGGTGGAAAACCGGCTGGACGTGGAGCAGCTGAAGGCCTATGTGCTGGAGGCCACGGGCATGGACGGCGAAACGCGCACGGTGACCCTGTCCGACGTGGCCACGGTGGAGGAGACCACCAGCCTGACCTCCATCAGCCGGAAAAACCAGCGGCGCTGCCTCACCGTCACCGCCCAGATCGACAGCAGCTACAACGTGACCCTGGTCACCGCCGAGGCGGCCCGCGCCATGGAGAAGCTGGAGCTGGGTGAGGGCATCAGCTATGCCTTCACCGGCGAGAACGAGAGCATCATGGAGGCGGTGCAGCAGCTGCTGCTCATGCTGGCTCTGGGTATCCTGCTGGTGTATCTGGTGATGGTGGCCCAGTTCCAGAGCCTGAAATCTCCGTTCATTGTCATGTTCACCATTCCCCTGGCCTTCACCGGCGGCTTTATGGCGCTGCTGATCTGCCGGATGGAGATCAGCGTGATTTCCCTGATCGGCTTCGTGATGCTCACCGGCATCATCGTCAACAACGGTATTGTGCTGGTGGACTATATCAACCAGCTCCGCGCCGAGGGCGTGGAGCGCCGGGCGGCCATTCTGGAGGCCGGACGCACCCGTATCCGCCCCATTCTGATGACCTCCGTCACCACCATCCTGGGCCTGATCGATATGGCCCTGAGCAAAAACGCCGGCAGCGCCATGATGCAGCCCATGGCCGTGGTGTGCATCGGCGGCCTGATCTACGCCACCCTGATGACCCTGCTGGTCGTCCCCTGCATTTACGACCTGGTGAATAAAAAGCCTCCCAGAGTTCTTTCCGACCGGGAGCTTCAGCTGGAGCAGGACGAATGACCCACACCGCGCAGCCTCCCCCCACGACGCAAATCGGCAGTTTTAGGGGGGCCGCGCGGTGTTTTTTACCGTTTTCCGTTGCTTTTCAAGTTCACTTTTCGGCGCAGTGCGTTAAAATGGACAAAAACAGCACCAAAAACTTGACGCATTTTTCTGAAATTTTAGGTTGAATTCTTGCGTGTTCTCTGGTACTATTAGGTTGACAATTTATTGAAACTGTTGTACCAGGGAATCTCTGAATAAATCGTCTGCGGCCGTGAGCAGATCTTTTTCGCCCACTCTTCGGTATCGAAAGCGGGAAATACATACAGTATTCCGCCGTTTTCGATACCTCGATTGGCCGAAAAATCTCTCGCTCACAGCTCTTGCCGATTTAATCAGAGCTTCCCTAGAAACTGCGGCTGCGCAGGCCTGTTCCCGGATGCGAGGGAACGGGAAATGCAAAAGGAGATGTATCCCCATGAGCGACGGAAAGAATATGCACCCGGCAGCTGCCGCAGATGAAACCACCATCGACCTGGTGGAGCTGGCGCAGGTGCTGCTGCGCAAGGCCTGGGCGCTGGTGCTGGCATTTGTGATCGGCGCGGCGGCGGCGGGCATTTTTACCAAGCTGTTCGTCACCCCCCAGTATCAGGCCACCTCCATGATCTACGTCTACAGCAAATCCACCAGCATTACCTCGCTGGCCGACCTGCAGATCGGCAGCCAGCTGGCGGTGGACTTCCAGATCGTCGCCACCACCCGTGAGGTGATGGAGAGCGTCATCGATACGGTGGGCCTGGATTCCACCTATGAGCAGCTGCTGGGCACCGTGGAGATTTCCAATCCCTCCAATTCCCACATTCTGAAAATCGTGGTCAAGAACCCCGACCCCCGGCTGGCGTCGGATATCAGCAATGCCATTGCCGACGAGCTACGGGCCAGGATCGCCTCCGTGATGAATACCGACGAGCCGTCCATGGTCAGCCGGGCCACCGTGCCCACCCACCCGGTCAGCCCCTCGGTGAGCAAGAACGCCGTGCTGGGCGGACTATTACTGTTCGTGCTGCTGGCAGGCGTGTTTGTGGTGGTCTACCTGATGGACGACACCATTAAGACCGAAGAGGACGTGCGCAATTATCTGGGCTT
The DNA here is from genome assembly GCA_934565795.1 of uncultured Oscillospiraceae bacterium. GTDB lineage: Bacteria > Bacillota > Clostridia > Oscillospirales > Oscillospiraceae > Faecousia. The sequence goes on along the minus strand of CAKTIM010000005.1, from coordinate 76,963 downwards.
GAACGTTCTGGGCGAGGTAAGCGTGGAGCGGGACACCAAGAAGCAGAGCGCACGGCGGGCATAGATGCGCCGGGGCGCGGCGTGGGCGCTGGCGCTGCTGCTGGCGATCTCGCTGGCCGGCTGCGGGCAGAAGGCCCCCACCCGGCTGGAGGCGGCAGCCACGGCGGATGCCGACCAGGGCGACGCGCAGGCCCAGACCCAGCCGGACGAATGGAGCCGGGAGGTAACGGCCCAGGGCAAGACCTGGCGGTTTAATTCCCACCTGCGCACCATCCTGTTCATGGGCGTGGACACCCGCACCACCGAGCAGGAGGCCCGATACGGCCTGGGCAACGGCGGCCGGTCAGACACCATCATTCTGCTGGTGATCGACCCGGACAACCAGATCATTCAGCCCGTCACCCTCTCCCGCGACACCATGACCCAGGTGGATGTATACGACCGAGATCGGAACTATCTGTTCTCCGGCACCATGCAGCTGACCATGCAGTATTCCTTTGGCGACAATTCCAAGCGCAGCTGTCTTCTGATGAAGCGGAAGGTATCCGACCTGCTGTATGGCCTGCCCATCCATGCCTATTGCTCCATGACGCTGGACGGCATCACTGCCGCCTCCGAGCTGGTGGGCGGCGTCTCGCTGCGGCTGGAGGAGGACTGGACGGATATCGACCCCAGCTATGTTGCCGGCTCCACCGTTACCCTGGATGCCGACACCCTGGAAAGCTTCCTGCGCTACCGTGACACCGGCGTATCCGGCAGCAACGACGTGCGGATGCGGCGGCAGGGCTGGTTCATCCGGCAGCTGTTCAACCAGCTGAGCAGCCTGAGCGGCAGCAATATCGAGGTGCTGCTCAAGCAGCTCGACCCCTATATTGAAACCGATATGGACGGAGATATGCTCCGGCATCTGACGGAGTTCCATGTTTCCAGTACCATTCTGAATGTCCCTGGGCAGACCATTCCGGGCCGCGCCCACGATGAATACTACATCGACGAGGACGGACTGAAGCAGCTTCTTCTGGAGCTTTACTATGCCCCGGACGATGCGTAGCAACGCTATTTAGCGGAGAAATCTCCGACTAAATAAAATTATCAAGAAAGGAGGAAATCATGATGAAAAAGGTTATTTCTCTTGTCTTGGCTCTTGCAATGGTGGCCTCCGTGCTGTGCACTGCGGCGTTTGCCGAGGGCAGCAAAACCAGGCTGTTTGAACTGATTAAGAGCGAAACCGAAGAGGTGGAGCTTGACTATGAGGTTTCTGAAACCGAGGAAGAGCCTGCCACGGAAGAGCAGGTCAATGCGGCCATTGCCGCCGCCATTGAGGCGCTTACCGCCGAGGGTGCCGAAGAGGATCCCCACATTGATGTGGAGCTGCTGAAGACCCTTGATTTCAGTAAGCTGACCCTGGCTGCCATGGAGGATTACGATGCCGACGAATTCCCTTGCCTCCTGACTTTCTACGGTGAGGGCACCGAGGATGTGCATGTTATCGTGCTGGTGAAGTACGTGGACACCGAGGACTGGGTGCTGATCAGCGCCGGTCTGGGCGGTGAATTCTTCGGCTATGCCGAGGCTGCCGGTACCTACGCCATTTACGTGGTGAACGAGTAAACAACCAAGCAAACCAAGGCTGCCGCCTTGCTTTGGCAGGGCGGCAGCTGAACGTCTCTTTTTTCCGGCGACAGGCCGGCCTTGCCGCGGATGCGGCAGCCCATTTCCTTTGAATCCAAACAGACGGCTGTTTTATATAGAATAAAAACCAGAGGAGAAATCCCATGCAAAAAGTGACTTTTAAGCCCCACGAGCTGCCCTATCAGATCAATGAGCAGATCAAATACCTGCGCGCCAACATCCAGTTCTGCGGTGACGACAAGAAGGTGATCCTGATCACCAGCACCACCGCCGGAGAGGGCAAGAGCAGCCTTACCCTGGAGCTGGCCAAGTCCCTGGCGGAGCTGGGCAAGCGGGTGCTGCTGCTGGACGGCGACCTGCGGCGCTCTGCCATGAAGTATCAGATGGTCAACCGGGAGAATATCAAGACGGGCCTGGCCCACTATCTATCCGGCATGGCCAATCTGGAGGAGGCGCTGTGCGTCACCAACGAGCCGGTGATGTATGCCATGCTGGCAGGCCCCGTACCCCCCAACCCCACTGAGCTTCTGGCCGGGCGGCGGTTCGGCTCCCTGCTGGAGTGGGGCAAAAGTCAGTTTGATTACATATTGATCGACACCGCTCCCCTGGGCGTGGTGAGCGACGCGGCGGTGCTGGCCCCCAAGTGCGACGGCGCCGTGGTGGTGGTGGAGGCCGGAAAGGTGCCCTACCGGGCGGTGCAGAGCGTGGTGCAGCAGCTGCGGGACGCAAACTGTCCCGTGCTGGGCGTGGTTCTGAACAAGGTGGAAAACGCCGTGGGCCGGAACTACAAGTACAGCACCTACAACAAGTATGCCTATCAATATTCCAGCGCAGACGCCTCGTCCGCGAAGAAGTAACCCTCAGCGGCTGCCCCCGGCAGCCGCTTTTTTTGATGAAAGGAACATCGGATATGAGAACAAAAACCCTTTGGAACAGAGATTGGGAATGCTACGTCGACACGCAGTGCGGTGAATCGCTCCCGGCCGGGACGCTTTGCTGGGAGCCGGTGACGCTGCCCCACGACTGGCAGATCTGGCATGTAAGCGATCTGTATCAGGACGGCACCGGCTGGTACCGCAAGCGCTTTACCTACACCCCCGGCCGCCGCTTCTGCCTGTACTTTGAGGGCGTGTATATGGATTCGGCGGTGTACGTCAACGGGAAGCTGGCGCTGGAGTGGAAGTATGGCTATTCCTCCTTCCAGGTGGACGTGACGGATTATCTGTACCCCGGCGAAAATACCATCCTGGTGCGCTGCCTGCTGCGCCACCCCAACTCCCGCTGGTATTCCGGCGCGGGTATCTACCGGGACGTGTGGTGCATCCAGTATGACGACACCCACCTGGTCACCGATGGGCTGTATGTCTCCCCCCGGGAGCTGAGCCAGGGCAAATGGCAGGTCACGGTATCGGCGGAGGCGGAAAATGCCCTGCCCACCGACGTGGTAGAATATACCCTGCTGACGGCGGCGGGGGAAGCGGTTGCCGCCGTGACTGCGCCCTGCGCCGAAGAGGCGGTATTCCCGGTAGAGAATCCCCGGCTCTGGTCGGTGGATGCACCCAGCTGCTACCGGCTTCGGGCGCGGCTCCTGCGCGGCGGCGAAGCTCTGGACGAGCTGACGGAGCCCTGTGGCTTCCGCACGGTGGAGGTTTTCCCGGATAAGGGACTGTTCCTGAATCACCGGCGTCTGGTGCTCCACGGCGTGTGCCTGCATCACGACCTGGGCTGCCTGGGCGCGGCCTTCAACCGCTCCGCCGCCCGGCGGCAGCTGGAAATCATGAAGGACATGGGCGTGAACGCCCTGCGCACCTCTCACAACATGCCCGCCCCCGCCGTGATGGAGCTGGCGGACGAGCTGGGCATTGTGGTGATCGACGAGGCCTTTGACATGTGGCTGCGCAGCAAGACGCCCTATGACTATGCCCGCTTCTTCCCCCAGTGGTTCCAGAAGGATGTGGCCAGCTGGGTACGCCGGGATCGGAACCACCCCAGCCTCATCATGTGGAGCATCGGCAATGAGATCTACGACACCCACCGGGACGCCCAGGAGGGCTACGACACCACCCAGGCCCTGTGCCGGGAGGTGCTCCGCCATGACCCCCGGAGGAACGGCCTGACCACCTTCGGCTCCAACTACATGGCCTGGGAGAATACCCAGCACTGCGCTCCCCTGCTGGACGTGGTGGGCTACAACTACGGCGAAAGCCTGTACGACGAGCACCATGAAAAATATCCCGGCTGGGTGATCTACGGCAGCGAGACCGCCTCTGTGGTTCAGAGCCGGGGCATCTATCACTTCCCCCTGTCCCAGCCGCTGCTGGTGGACGACGATGAGCAGTGCTCCAGCCTGGGCAACAGCCGCACCAGCTGGGGCGCGGAGAGCCACCAGGCCTGCATCGCCTCCGACGAGCTGTACCCCTATCAGCTGGGACAGTTCCTGTGGAGCGGCATTGACTACATCGGCGAGCCGACGCCCTATCACACCAAGAACAGCTATTTTGGCCTGGTGGATACCGCCGGGTTTCCCAAGGATTATTTCTACGCCTATCAGGCAGGCTGGCACACCTGGCAGGAAAAGCCCGTGCTGCACCTGCTGCCCTACTGGGACTTTAACCCCGGCCAGATGATCAATGTGAGCATTCTGTCCAACCTGCCCCAGGTGGAGCTGATCGTAAACGGCCGGAGCCAGGGCAGGCGCAGCCTGCGGGGCGGGTCGGACAATCTGGCCAGCTGGCAGGTTCCCTATGCCCCCGGCTACATCGAGGCCGTTGGCTACGACGACCGGGGCAATGAGGTCGCCCGGCAGCGGCAGGATTCCTTCAGCGCGCCTGCCGCCCTGCGCATCACCGCCGACCGTGCCCAGGTGGATAACAGCGGCCGGGAGCTGGTGTTCTGCACCATCACCGTTGTGGACGCCCAGGGCCATCCCGTGGCCAACGCAGTGGACGCCGTCCGGGTCAGCGTGGAAGGCTCCCTGGAGCTGGTAGGCCTGGACAACGGCAACAGCGTGGACATGGACGAATACAAGACCGACTGCCGCCAGCTCTTCTCCGGCATGCTGCTGGCCGTAGCCGCAGGCTGGGGCCACAGCGGCAGCGGCACCATTACCGTCAGCGCGCCGGGGCTGGAGAGCGCGGCGGTGGAAATTCAGGTCACCCAGGCGGCGGAGCAATTTGAGCTTCTGCCCAAGATCACTCACCGCCCGGAGCTTCCGCCGGTGCCCGTGCGGAAAATTGAGCTGAGCGCCACCTCCCTGCACCTGACGAAGGAGCACCCCCAGGCGGAGATCACAGCCACCGTACTCCCCGAGAACGCCTCTGATAAAACCCTGTCCTGGCGCGTGACTGACCACCAGGGTGTCACCGTGACCAATGTGAAGCTGGAGGAGCTGGGCGGCGGCAGAGTGCGCCTCACCGGCGTGGGCGACGGCCGGGTGCGCATCCGCTGCATGAGCGGCGTGACCCTGTCCGACCTGGAGGCCAGCGTGGAGGGCGTGGGCAGCCTGAGCCTGGATCCCTATGAATTCGTCAGCGCCGCCCTGTTCACTGACTCCGACGGCGAGATCGGCAACGGCAACGAGCGGGGCATCACCACCGCCCGCAAGGGCTCCAGCTGGATCGCTTTCCGTCAGCTGGATTTCGGCCCCGCCGGAGCGCAGGAGCTGACCATCTCCGTATTTGAAATGTCCAGCGTGCCCACTCCCATCCGCTTCTGGAAGGGTATCCCCCATGCCCCCGGCAGCAAAATGATCGGCCAGCGCATCTATGACAAGGTGTCCCAGTGGAATGTGTATCAGGACGACACCTACACCCTGGACGAGCCGCTGACCGGCCAGGATATTCTGGGTATCGAGCTGGACTGCAAGGTGCACATCAAGGGCCTTACCTTCAAGGAGCGCAGCATCGCCTGGGAGGTGATCCCCGCCCGGCACTACACCACCGTCTACGGCGACAAATACACCCTGACCCCCGACGCCGTGGAGGGCATCGGCAACAACGTCTCTCTGGTGTTCCGGGGCCTGGACTTTGGCGACACCGGCTTTACCGGCCTTTCCATCCGGGGCAGAAGCAAGCTGGAGAACAACACCATCCACCTCCGCTTCGAGTCCGGCGGCGTCACCGCCCGCCGCATTGTGGAGTTCCCCGGCTGCCCGGATTACCAGGCCCGCACCTTCCCCCTGGAGGGCCTCACCGGCAGGCAGGATGTCACCTTCCTCTTCCTCCCCGGCTGCGACTTCGACTTCATGGATTTCCAGTTCCTGAAATAACACAAGTCCCCCGAATGGTTTCATTCGGGGGACTTTGCTTTTATTCTTCAAAAAATTCTCTATGTATCGCCCGGATGGCCGGGGCGTAGTCCGGCTCGTTGACGCCCACGACGACGTTCATCTCCGTGGAGCCCTGGTCAATGACGCGGATGCTGATCCGGGCCGCGCCCAGGGCGGTGAAGAGCCGGGCACGGATATCCGGGCGGCCGGCCATGCCCCGGCCCACCACGGCGATCATGGCAAGGCCGTCCTCGATCACCAGGCTGTCCGGGTGGATGGCACGGGTGACCCGGTCGCGCAGCGCCTCCCGGTGGCCCTCCAGCGCGGCGGTGGGCACCACCAGGCAGACGCTGCCCAGGCCGGTGGCCAGGTGCTCAAAGGGAATGCCGAAATCCTCCAGGCAGGAGAGGATACGCCGGACGTAGCCGACCATGCTGTTGGTGTTCTCCCGCTCGATCTGGATGGTGGAGTAGTGCTGCCGTCCGGCAATGCCGGTGACGGGCGGCGCGGCCTCCCGCGCCTCGGCCACGATCCAGGAGCCGGGGGCCTGGGGATGGAAGGTATTGCAGATATGGATGGGAATGCCGCTGCGGCGCACGGGGAGAACGGAATCCTCATGCAGCACCGTGGCCCCGCGGTAGGCCAGCTCCCGCAGCTCCCGGTAGGTGATGGCGTGAAGCGGAGCGGCCTGGGGGACGATGTGCGGGTCGGTGACCAGCATGCCGTCCACGTCCGTCCAGTTTTCGTAGACCTGGGCATCCATGGCGCTGGCCACCAGCGCCCCGGAAATATCGCTGCCGCCCCGGCTAAAGGTGTGGATTTCCCCATCGGGCATTACGCCGTAAAAGCCGGGGAGCACCGCATGGGGCAGGCTGCGCAGCCGCTGGAACAGGGCATGCTGGGTTTTCAGAAGATCCAGTTGCCCGGCATCATCAAAGAACACGCAGTCCCTCGCGTCCACAAATGTCCAGCCCAGGTAGGCCGCCATGATCCGGGCGGAGAGATATTCCCCCCGGGAGACCAGATAATCGGCATTGGGATGGGGCCGGGCCATTTCCTCAAAATCCTGTGACAGATCCAGAGGAAGCCCCAGCTGCTCCTCAATTTTCAGAAAGCGCCGCCGGATCGGCTCCAGGTCGGCTTCACAGCCGCTCTCCTGAAAGCGATACAGCAGGTCGGTCACCTTGATATCCCCGTCACAGCGCTTACCCGGCGCGGACACCACCACATAGCGCCGATTTTCATCCGCACGAATGATTTCCGCCACGTGCCGGAACCGCTCTGCCGAGGCCAGGGACGTTCCGCCGAATTTTGCAACAATCATGGCCGCATCTCCCAACAATGCATTTGCACACATCATACCCGATGCGGCGCTGTTTTTCAAGTGGATTTTACGGCAGCGCCATAGGTCATCAGGGACAGGCCGGTGAAAGCGCTCAGGAAAATGGTCATATTGGTATAGCTGAACAGCGCCCGGTCGCCGTGGCGCTGGACGAAATACTCCATATAGCCCGCCCCACCCAGCAGCGCGAGCATGCCCAGCCACAGGGGAACATACCACCACCGCATTCCCCTGCATCGGATCATCCGGGCGGAGAACAGAGCGCTGACGCCCACCAGCGCAGCGGCGCTGAGCACCTGCACCACGCTGACAAAGCCGTTGCTGCGCAGATACAGCGAGTCATACCGGGTGCTGTCCAGCACCGCCTGGGTCAGGCCGTACAGCAGCAGGAACAGCAGCGTCAGGTCTCCCCTGCGGCGGCGGGCAGACCGGGAAAACAGCACCAGTGCCGCAAACACCAGCGCCGTCGCCGTCGACTGGAGCACAAAGGTCGCCAGCCGGTATTCCGGCGCGCCGGTGACCACATTGCTCACCGGGTAGGCCAGGGGCAGCGAGGTAATGGACTGCATCAGCTGCCCCCGGTCGGCGGCGCTGAAAAAGCAGGCCAGCCGTCCCACGGCGATTCCGGCGCAGCCGCCCAGGCTCATATCATCCAGCATGGCCAGCGCCGACCCCTCCAGCCCCAGCAGCCTTACCACCCCCGCCATCACGGCGCAGGCAGCAAAGCAGCCCATCAGGGCATAGCCGCCGGAGGTATAGTCGGTGATAGCGCTCCAAAAGCCCGCATAGCTGTCCGGGCGGAAGTACCAGTGCAGCAGCCGCCCAAAAAACAGCGACAGCACCAGCGCCCCCGGCACCGCCACGGCTGCGGCGCTTACCTCTCCCTCGGGCAGATAAAAGGCCAGAAACACACATATCGCCACCCCCGCCGCCAGGGTGAGCACGATGGAATTCCAATAGAAATTGGTGCTTCCGATGATAAACGCAATTCGCTCCATGCAATCAGCCTCCCATGGATGTGGCGAAATAGATAATATCACTGATGGGCCGCTGCTGACCGTAAAGCACCTGGTTCACCAGCTTGCCATCCAGCGCAATGGCTGCGGTCTGGCCGCCGTCCAGCGTATAGGCCTTTGTACAGCCGGTTTCAGCGATGCGCTCTGCAAACTGATGGATATTGATAGTGCCGGGATGGCTCTCCTCCGGGTTCGCGGTAACAATAAGATAATGGAGCCTGCCCATCTGGCACAGAGCTGCCCGCGGGCTGTACGAGTTCACCTCACCCAGGTCATAATTCTGCGGCTCGCAGCGCTCCCCATCGTTCACCAGAATGGGGCCGAACACCACACTGAAGCGAATGTTATGTTCATCAACAAACTGCTGGGCCTCTTCCTCTGTCATCTTCACATCCTGAGATGTGAAAATCAGGTTTCCCTCATTGTCAATGTAGCAGGTATCCGCCTTGTTGCCGTATACATTGTGGACGGTATTTTCATATACCACTACACCGTTGTAGTGGAACTTGTAAAAATCCCCAGAGGATGCCAGCACCGCGTTGACGGTTTTGGCCATCTCCGTGGTGGTATACTGGGTCTCCGCACCGTAGCGCCCGTCCGCCAGGAAGCGGCGGAACTGAGAGCCATCGGCGATCACCACCTCGGCAAAGGTCATCACCGTATTGCCATAGGGTTCCTTCCAGGTGACCGTGGCAATGGAATCATCCAGGTAATAATTCACTGTGGAGCCGGGCAGCTGCTCCCGCTCCGGGCCAAAATAGAGCTTCTGCTCCCCAAGCAGCGGGGCCGCCGCCTCTTCAAACCAGCTCAGCGCCTCAATAGAATCCACCTGGCCATAGCCCTCTGCCTTTGGTACGGGGGCAATCAGATCCTGGTCGTTCAGCTTTTTCACTGGGACGGTGGGTGCCCCCGCCTCCTGATAGTTGGCTCTGGGCAGCGCTGCCTTCTGCGCTGCAAGCGTCGCCTCCAGCTCCTGCTGAATATTGGGCACCGATATTTTTACCGTAACATCCCTGGCCCCTGCCCCCAGCTGGGGCAGCATGAACAGTAGGATTGCCAACGTCAGAACACCGGCCGCCAGCCCAATCAGAATGCGGCTCCCGCCCCTGGCTTTTGTGTATGTCATATGTTTGCCTCCTAGGATTTGCACGGAATGGCCGTTGCAAAATAGATAATATCGCTGATTTTTCGCTGGTAGCCAAACAGCACGGAGTTGATCAGCTCGCCGTCCATTGCGATCACCGCCGTCTGGCCCCCGTCCAGGGTATAGGCCGTTTTGACTCCTCGCTTTTGCAGATTCTCGCCGAAGCGGCGCAGGGTGGGGGTTTGCAGATAATCCCCCTCGCCGTTTACCACTGCCAGAAGATAGTGGAGCTTTCCCAGCTGACACAGGGCGGAGCGGGGATAATGATCGTTGATCTCCCCCACCGCATAGCGCTCCGGGGTGACCACCTCGCCGTCGCGTATCAGCACCGGGCCGAAGGCCAGACTGAACAGGATGCTCTGCTCGTCCACATAGGTCTGAAAGGCCTGCTGATCCCGGTCGTCCTCCCGGCTGGAAAACAGCAGGTCGCCGTCCTTGTTTACATAACAGGTGTCCACCAGGCCGTTATCCACCCGGCGAACCTGACTGTTATATACCAGCGTGCCCGCCTGGCGGTAATTGTAAAAATCTCCGCTGGAGGCAACCACCGCGTTTACACTCTTCGCCATCTCCGTGGTGACGAACAGCTTTTCAGAGCCGAATTCGCCACCGGCCAGAAACCGGCGGAACTGGGACGGATGGGCGATCTTCACCTCGGAGAACGTGTATACGCCGCCATCCATCGCCTGCTTCCAGGTAATCGCAAGAATGGTGTCGTCCAGATAGTACCGAATGGGCGTCCCGGCCAGCGGGGTCACATCGGCGTCAAAGAACAATGGCTGCCCGTCCAGCAGCTTCTCCGCCCTCCGGCTCAGGGATTCCAGCTCGGAGGCCTGCTCCGCCTGGCCAAAGCACGCCGGGTCAGGTTCAGGCGCCGCCAGAGCGGCCCGGTCGATCCAATAAACCCGCTCCAGCTTCGTCAGTCCATCCAATGCACCCAAGAGCTGATTTTCCAGGCATTGCCGAATTTGCTCGCCGGGATTGCCCTGGGTTTTGGGTCTGGACGCAGGCGTCCCCAGCCAACGGGCCGCCCCCAGCAGCAGGCAGGCCGTCAGCGCCAGAGCGGCCAACGCGAAGATCCAGTCTATGTGCCTTTCCCGGTTTTCCCCGGCTTGGAAGCCACGATCCGTCATCTGATTCCTTCTTATTTCAAAATTCCGCCGGAAATGGCGCTCAGCAGTGCACGATCCGGCAGTACCCACCATTGGCGCCGGTCATACAGCAGATTTACCGTCAGGGGACGCTGCACGGTTTCCGCGTTCTCCAGCGCGGCAGCGGCAGCCTCCTGCATCACATCCTGGAGGAATTCCTCCAGATATTCATGGTCTGCGTCGTAGATTTCATCCATGTTCTTCGCCTGGGCAACCCGCTGCTCCAGAAGCTGCGGCGCAATCTGCTCCATGTCCTGCAGCACCGCGCTCATATCCAGGCTGCTGACGGTCACGTCCTGGGCAAGGCCCGTGGCGGTGGCGTAGCATTTCCCCTTTGGCTCATAGCGCAGGCTGGATGTAAAGGAATCCCACAGCTGCGCCGCTCCCTCCCCGGCGGGCAGCTCCGCACCCAACTCCGGCTCACCGTAAATATAGCGGGAGGCCTGCCGGAAGTTGTCCGCGCACAGATTCTTCATCATCTGGGACACGCAGTTCTCCGCCTCCTGGGGGTAGCGCAGCAGCACCGGCTCCGCGTTGCGCTGCGTCAGGCAGATCACCAATACCACTACCGCCAGCACCGCGCCCAGCGTGCCGAATATCCATGAAACCCGTTTATTATTTGTCATTCTATCACCCTGATCGTTCCATTTATCAAACGTCTGTATATTATAATGGAAATATTTGGGGATGTCAATTCCTTTGGTGCTTGCAATCACCCTATCCGCTGCGCGCACTCCGTTCCGGGAATAGAATTCCCCCAATTCTGGGGGATATACCCAGAAAATTCCGCCGCAAACTGCAAAAAAACGCCTGGGGTACCCTCCGCAAAGAGGATGCTCCAGGCAGTTATCTCTTATTTCAGTTCCCATTCCTTGATCTGGGCGGATTTTTCGTAGAGCCTGCAATAGCTGTCATACCGGGTTGGCTCCAGGCGGCCATTTTCCACTGCGGCGCGGATGGCGCAGCCCGGTTCCTGGCGGTGGGAGCAGTCGGCGAACTGGCAGCGGCCGATGTAGGGGGCGAAATCCGGGAAGGCGTATTGCAGATTTTCCTTCAGGATCACGTCCATCTGGTCGGTGTCGAAGGAGGCAAAGCCCGGTGTGTCCATCACATAGGTGCTTTCATCCAGAGCGTACAGCTCCACATGCCGGGTGGTGTGTCGCCCCCGGCCCAGCTTTTCGGATACCTCGCCGGTGGGCAGAGCCAGCGCGGGGCACAGGGCGTTGAGAATGCTGGATTTGCCCACGCCGGTGTTGCCGGTGAAGGCGGTGAGCTTCCCGCGCAGAAAGGCGCGCAGCGGCTCCAGCCCCTCGCCGGTGACGGCGCTGACGGCAAATACCTGAAAGCCCGCCCGCTCGTAGATTTCCCGCAGCCTTTTCGCCGGGTCAAGATCGCATTTGTTGACGCACAGCACACTCTGCACGTTCTGATTGCCCGCAATGGCGGCCACCCGGTCGATGAGGAACGGCTCCGTTACCGGGTTGACGTTGGCGGCAAAGATCACCAGCGCGTCCACATTGGCCACCGCCGGGCGGATGAAGCTGTTTTGCCGGGGCAGCACCGCCTCCACCATGCCCTTGCCGCGCTCCACGGTAATCTCCACCAGGTCGCCGGTGAGGGGGGTGATGTGCTGCCTGCGCAGGACGCCCCGCCCCCGGCAGGAGACGACCCCGCCGGGCAGCTGAACGTCATAAAATCCGCTGAGGGAGCGGACGATCCGCCCCGTCTGTTTATCCGCCATTCTTAAACGTCACTTTCATAGACTGGTAATAGTCGCCGTTGACGAACAGGTCGTATTCCTGCTCCCCGGAGCCGGTGAGGGTCACGGTGAAGTTATAGTCCCCCGGCTGAACCACGCCGCTGGCCACCTGCTGATCCGCCCGCCCTTTGGGGCAGATGATCAGATTATAGGCCGCCTCCTGCACCGGCACGGTAAAGGTCACCGTTTCCGTCTGGAGGGCGGCGTCGCCGCTCTGGGGCGGTGTGGTGGGGGCCGAATCAAAGCCGGAGCCATTGGACACACCCAGCACGATATTCTTGCTCAGCGCCACCACAGTCTCCGGGTCTTCGGACTGGCGCACCACCTGATTTGCGGGCTGGCTGCTGTCGGTGGTATAGGTCTCCACCTTATCAAAGCCCTTGGAATTGAGCACCTGGATAGCGGTATCCACATCCAGCCCCAGAACATCCGGCATCTTGGCGCTCTCGATCTCCGGCCCGTCGGAAATTTCCAGGGTGATATGGGTGGTGACATTCAGGATGGTATCGGCAGCCTCGGACTGGGTGACCACGTAGCCCTTGAGCACCTTGTCGCTGGATACCAGCGTGACGGACACGTTGGTAAAGCCGATCTGCTCCAGCACCTGAAGGGCCATGTCCTTTTCATAGTTCAGCACATTGGGCATCTTGGCGGTGGCCTTGGCGGGGCCGCTGCTGATGTAGAGGCGGACGGTCTGCCCGTCGCTCAGCTCCTCCCCGGCTGCTGGCTCCGTGCGGATCACATAGCCGGTGGGGTAATCGTCGCTCGGCTCCTCCCGCACCAGGGTCTTGAGGCCCTGGCCCATGAGGAAGGAGGTCGCCCGATCCTGGGTGACGCCCACCAGATCCTCCATTAGCTTGACCTTCGGCTCCGCGCCCATGCTGATGGTCAGATATATCTCCGTTCCCTTGGCCACCGTCAGGCCGCCCGCCGGTTCCTGCTTCATAATCTGCCCGGCAACGTAGAAGTCGTCGTACTGCTGGGGCAGCAGGCGGATGGTGAAATTGGGATAGCGGCTGTCGAAATCCTCGGTGTACATGCTGCCGGTGAGGTAGGGCACCTCCACCCGATCCTTATCCTGGTTCAGCAGGAAGCCATTGAAGATGGCCGCCAGGAACACCACAATGGCGATAATGGCAACCACGCTGCACGACACCACGGCAATGGTGGCCGTGCGGTTGCGTTGGGCGTCCCGCTTGGCCTCCGCCTCCCGGCGCTTTTTGGCGCGGGCCAGCGCGTCCTGGCTGCGGCCCGCCGTATGGACAGGCGGGACGATGGGCTGGGCGCTGGGCACCCGGCCCGTGGGCTGCTGGGATACCCGGCCTGTGCTCTGCCGGGACAAAGAGCCGGTAGACTCCACGCTCTTCACGCCCCCCTTGGCCTGGGCAATGCGCTCGGCGGTGGTTTTGGGCTTGGAGAGAATGGGGGCGATCTTCTTGGTGGCGTCGCCCACGGGCACATGATAGTCAAAGGTCAGCGCGGGATTCTTGCGGAATTCCTCCAGATCGTTCAGCAGCTCCGTGGCGCTGGAATAGCGATCCTTCGGCTCCAGGGCCATGGCCTTCATAATAATCTGCTCCATGCCCGCGGGGATATTGGGGTTCAGGCTGCTGGGCATGGGCGCGCCGCCGTTGATGTGCTGAATGGCCACGGCCACCGGGGAATCCCCGTCGTAGGGCGGGCGGCCGGTCATCATTTCAAACATCACCACGCCCAGAGAATAGATATCCGAGCGGCAGTCGGTGAAGCTGCCCTTGGCCTGCTCCGGGGAGATGTAGTGCACGGAGCCGAGGGCCTCCTTGGTCAGGGTGCTGCTCTTGTTCATCACCTGGGCGATGCCGAAGTCCATCACCTTGACGGAGCCGTTTTTCAGCACCATGACATTGTGGGGCTTGATGTCCCGGTGGACGATGCCCCGGCTGTGAGCGTGCTCCAGGCCCTTGGCGATCTGGGTGGCAAAATGCAGCGTCTCCTTCCAGTTGAGGATGCCCTTGGCCTCCATGTACTGCTTCAGGGAGATGCCGTCGATCAGCTCCATCACAATGTAATAGATATTATCGGAAGCGGAGACGTCAAACACCTGTACGATGTTGGGGTGGCTGAACTTGGCCACGGCCTCGCCTTCCGCCCGGAAGCGGCGGCGGAACTCCTCGTCCCCGGAAAATTCGTCCTTGAGTACCTTCACGGCCACCAGCCGGTTCAGCCGGTGGTCACGCGCCTTATATACAACGGCCATGCCGCCGGTGCCGATGACCTCCAACAGCTCATAGCGGTCGTCCAGCAGCTGTCCAATATATTGATTCATATAAGAATAAGCTCCTTTCGCAAACCGCGTTACAGGCTCACCAGCACGCTGGTCACATTATCCGGGGCGCCGCGGGAGACGGCAATGTCCAGCAGGCGCTTGCAGCAGCGCTCCTTGTTGACCCCGTGGACAACCTCGAAGAGAATCTCCTGGTCGTCCAACAGATTGCTCAGGCCATCGGAGCAAAGCAAAAGGAAATCCCCCTTGGAAAGCTCCTGGCGGAAAATATCGCACAGTACGGTCATTTCCGTGCCCACGGCACGGGTAATCAGATTCTTGCCCGGATAGACCTTGGCCATTTCGGGGGTCAGCTCCCCCCGATCCACCATCATCTGCACCACGCTGTGATCGCGGGTGATCTGGCGGATGCCCTTCTGATTGATCACATAGGCCCGGCTGTCGCCCACATTGACGATGCTCACCCGGCGGCCCCGCACCAGGGCGGCCACCAGAGTGGTGCCCATGCCGCTGAACTCCTCAAACTGATTGGCCTGGTCATAGACTGTGAAATTGGCCAGCTTGACGGCGCTTTTCAGAATCTGGTCAGCCTTGTCCCATTCCATATTGGGCGTCCAGGTACGCTGAATCTCCTGGGCGAACACGTCCACGGCCAGGGTACTGGCCACATTGCCGGACTTCGCGCCGCCCATGCCGTCGCACACCACGCACAATAGGGTGTTGCGATCCAGCTGTCGGATCTCGTAGGCGTCCTGATTCATTTTACGGACACAGCCCTTGTCCGTCAAGCCCCAGCTCTGCATGGGCGATCACCTCGTCTGTCTTTCTAAGTTCCCTGCTCTTGCCGCGTGTATTTTCTGCGCAGCTGCCCGCAGGAGGCATCGATATCGCCGCCCAGGGTGCGGCGGACGGTGGCGGGAATCCCGGCATCCTCCAGCGTTTTCTGGAAGGCGGCCACAGCAGCGCGGCTGCTGGGCTTCAGGGGACTCTCCTCCACATGGTTCAGCGGAATCAGATTGAAGTGGGCCGGCAGGCCCTTCAGCCGCCGGATCAGCTCCTTGGCATTCTCCACGGAGTCGTTCACCCCGTCGATCATGGCGTATTCAAAGGAAATGCGCCGGGAGGTGGCCTGGTAATACCGGCGGCAGGCATCCAGCAGCGCTTCACTGGGATAGGCCCGGTTCACCGGCATGATGGTATCGCGGATGGCATCATTGGGCGCATGGAGGGAGACGGACAGGGTCAGCTGTAATTTTCGCTTGGCCAGCTCGTCGATCTTCGGCACCAGGCCGCAGGTGGAAAGGCTGATGTGCCGCATGGAGATGTTCATTCCCTCCGGGCTGTTCACCAGCTCTAAAAAGCGCATCACATTGTCAAAATTATCCAGCGGCTCCCCGATGCCCATGAGCACGATGTGGGAAATGGGCTGGCCGGAATCCACCTGGGTAAACAGCACCTCGTCCAGCATTTCATAGGGCTCCAGCCGCCGCACCAGGCCGCCGATGGTGGAAGCGCAGAAGGCGCAGCCCATCCGGCAGCCCACCTCGGTGGAAATGCACACGGTATTGCCGTAGTGGTAGCGCATAAGTACCGTCTCCACGCAGTTGCCGTCGGCCAGCTGCCAGAGGTATTTGATGGTGCCGTCCCGGGCGGATTCCTGGCGGCGCACCACCTGGGGCGGGCAGATGGGATACTCCCGCTCCAGCCGCTCCCGCAGCGTGGCGGGAAGATTGGACATCTGCCCATAGGAGCGCGCGCCCCGGTGCAGCCAGGTATAAAGCTGCCTGGCGCGGAAGGCGGGCTGCCCCATTGCCTTCAATGCATCGGACAGCTCCGGGAGGGTCATGGATTTCAGATTCATTGCTTCCTCCGCAGACGGCAGATGAAGAAGCCGTCGGTATCGTATTCGCCGGGGATCAATGTCAGCATCCCGGATTCATTCTCAGGGAATACCTCCGGCAGCGCCAACGGCTCCCGGTAAAAATCGGGGTGGGTTTCCAGAAAGTGCGCCACCACCTGCTCGTTTTCTCTGGGAAGCACGGTACAGGTGGAATACAGCAGCACCCCGCCGGGGCGGACAAACCGGGACTGCACGGCAAGAATTTTTTCTTGCAGGGCGGGCAGCTGCTCCGTTTGCGTCAGATCCTTATATCGGATATCCGGCTTTTTGCGGATGATGCCCAGGCCGGAGCAGGGAGCGTCCACGATCACCGCGTCAAAGGCCTGCGCCCAGTCGCCGCGATCCTGCGTGGCATCCCGGCACAGCGGGACGATATTGTCAACCCCCAGCCGCCTTGCCCCCGCCGCGATCAGCTCCGCCTTGTGGGGGTAGACATCACAGGAGATGATTTTCCCGGTGCCCTTCATGGAAAGGCAGGCGGCAAAACTCTTGCCGCCAGGGGCGGCGCAGCAATCCAGCACCTGCCAGCCCTCCTGCAGCCCGGCGCACTGGACGCTCAGGCGGGAGGCGGGATCCTGGACATAAAACAGTCCGTCCCGGAATTCCGGCAAATGCTCCGGGCTGCCCGCGTTGGAAAGGATGAGGCAGTCCCGCATCCATCCGTGCCGGGCGCAGGTGATGCCGTGGGCCGTCAGGGATGCCTCCAGCGCCGGGGCGCTGGTTTTCAGGGTGTTTACCTGGATGGTGATAGGGGGAATGGTGTTGTCCGCAATGAGCATCGGCTCCAGCTTTCCCTTGGGCAGGCTCTGCTTGAGCAGGGCGATCAGCGCCTCCGGGTGGCTGTAGCGGTCGGCATAGGAGACCGGCTCCTGCCAGGCGCCCAGGGTGCGCACGGCGCTGCGCAGCATAGCGTTTACCAGCGCCGGGGCATTCTTTTGCCGGGGGCAGTATTTTCTGGCCAGCTCCACCGATTCGTTTACGGCGGCGCTGGCGGGAATTTTATCCAGCTCCCGGAGCTGATACAGCCCCAGGTGGAGGATATCCCGCACCACCGGGTGCAGCCCGGAGAGCTTGCCGGTGAGCATCTGCCGCAGGTAAAAATCCAGCCTGGCCCGGTTCTGCACCACACCGTAGCACAGCCGGGTGGCCAGCGCCGCGTCCCGGCCGTCCAGGTGATCCCGTGCAATCAGCTGCTTTAACGCGCCGTTCGACCAGGCCCCGTTTTTGCGGCAGGCGATCAGCGCGTTCAGCGCCGTTTCCCGCGCGCCCATCAGCCCTGCAGGGGATGCCCGCGGAAGTAATCCGGCGCGCTCATGCGCTTGCCGCCCTCGGCCTGGAGGGAGCGGATTTCCAGCGCGTCCTGGCCGCAGGCAATGACCAGGCCGTTTTTATTCAGCGCCAGGACGGTGCCCGGTACGCCATGGCCCGGGACGACCCTGGTTTCATGCACCTTAAACTGCTGCCCGTTCAGCTCCATGGTGGCCACCGGCCAGGGATGCAGGCCCCGCACCTGATTGTGCAGCTGCCGGGCGGGCTTGCTCCAGTCGATGGGGCACATGCTCTTATCCAGCATGGGGGCATAGGTGACCTGTGTTTCCTCCTGGGCGGTATGGGGCAGCGTCTCGCCGGAGGCGAGACGGGAAAGGGTCTTACTCAGCAGCGCCGCGCCCAGCACGGCCAGACGATCCAGCAGCTCTCCGGCGGTCTCATTTTCGCCGATGGGGGTCTTGCTCACGTCGATGATATCCCCGGCGTCCATCTGGCGCACCAGGTACATGGCGGTCACGCCGGTTTCCGGCAGTCCGTCCAGCACCGCCCACTGATAGGGCGCGGAGCCACGGTATTTGGGCAGGAGGCTTGCGTGGATATTGATGCAGCCCAGCCTGGGCACGTCCAGCACCTTCTGGGGCAGGATGCGGCCATAGGCCACCACGGCGCACACGTCGGGCTTCAAGTCCCGCAGCTGCTGCACCGTCTCCTCCTCCCGGAAGCTCTCCGGCTGATAGACGGGGATCCCCGCCGCCTGGGCGACCTGCTTCACCGGGGATGCCACCAGCTTCATTCCCCGCCCCTTGGGGCGGTCGGGCTGGGTGTAAACGCCCACCACATCAAAGCCGTCGCTTAAAATCTGCTTCAGACAGGTCGCCGCAATGTCCGGCGTGCCCATGAAAACCACTCTCAATTGGATTCCTCCGCCTCCAGCTCCTCCTCGGTGAGGAAGCGCTCCATGATTTCGGTATACATAATGCCGTCCAGATGATCCAGCTCGTGGCAGAAGCAGCGGGCGATCAGCTCCTCGCCCTCAGCCTCGAACCATTCGCCGTTGCGATCCTGGGCGCGCACCTTGGCATAGTTGGGCCGCTTTACCAGGCCGTATTTTCCCGGTACGCTGAGGCAGCCCTCGGCTCCCTCCTGCTCGCCGCTGGTTTCCAGCAGCTCCGGGTTCACCAGCTCCAGAATTTCCTCGCCGGTGTCCACGACCACCACCCGGCGCAGAATGCCCACCTGGGGGGCGGCCAGGCCCACGCCGTTGGCCTCGGCCAGGGTCTGCTGCATGTCGTCCAAGAGCCGGTGCAGGCGGCGGTCAAATTTCTCTACCGGCCTGCAAACCTTGTGCAGCGCCGGATCCTCGGCAGTCAGAATTCTACGTAGTCCCATGTTTTGTCTCCTAAACTCTTTTTACTCAAAGCCGTTCACATCCGCAAAGGCGCTGACGCCGCGGCTGTCCCTGTCCTTGCCGAACTGCTGGAGCAGCCAGGCAATGAGGAAGCGCAGGGGGCGGTTCATCTCGCCGCATACGGTGAGGCGGTGGCGATAGTGATAATTGATCTTCGGCACCGGGCAGGGGGCGGGGCCAAGGACGGTGACGTGCTGACCGGCATACTCCGGCTGGGCCAGGCAGTGCACCAGGCTATCCCGGAATTTTACCGCGCTGCGCACCACGGCCGTCTCGTCCTCCCCCTGGAAAATGACCATCAGCCGGTCGCCGAAGGGGGGCGCGCTCTGAAGCTGGCGGAGCTGGATCTCCAGGTCATAAAACCCGTCGTAATCCTGGCTGGCGGCCAGCTGGATCAGCCGGTGATTGGGGGCCATGGTCTGTAGTACCGCCCGCCCGGGATTTTCGCCCCGTCCGGCGCGGCCAACCACCTGGGTCAGCAGATTGAAGGTGGTCTCGCCCGCCCGGTAGCCCCCGGTGTACAGCGAGAGGTCGGCATCCAGCACTCCCACCAGGGTGACCCGCGGCAGATTCAGCCCCTTGGCCACCATCTGCGTGCCCAGGAGCACGGCCACATTCTCTTTCTGGAAATGCTCCAGAATTTTTTCATGGGTATTCACGGCGCTGACAGTATCGGCGTCCATCCGATCCACCGTCATGTCCGGGAAAAGCGTTTTCAACTCCTGCTCCACCTTCTGTGTGCCGGTGCCCAGGGGCTTCAGCGGGCCGCCGCACTTGGGGCAGCGGCGGGGTACCGGCTGGGAAAAGCCGCAGTAGTGGCACATCAGCCGGTTATTGGCGCTGTGATAGGTCATCGCCAGGGAGCACCGGGGGCACTGGGGCACCTCCCGGCAGTCCACGCACACCAGCGCGCGGCTGTTGCCCCGGCGGTTGAGCAGCAGCACCGTCTGACCGCCGGACTGCCAGTTGTCATACAGCTGCTGCCGCAGGGAATCGCTGAGGGTCAGGTCGTTGCCCAGCCGGATCTCCTCCCGCATGTCCACGATCTCCACCTGGGGCAGGGGGCGGCCATTGTAGCGGCTGCGCAGGGTATACAGGGAATAGTCCCCCTTTTTGGCGCGGTACATACTCTCCACGCTGGGGGTGGCGGAGCCAAGAAGCACCAGGGTATTTTCCTTCACGCCCCGCCACATGGCGACCTCGCGGGCGCAGTAGCGGGGGGAATTTTCGGATTTATAGGAGTGCTCCTGCTCCTCGTCCAGAATGATGACGCCCAGGTTTTCACTGGGGGCGAAGATGGCGGAGCGGGTGCCCACGATCACCCTGGCGTCGCCGCTTTTTACCCGCTTCCACTGGTCGTACCGCTCGCCCATGCCCAGGCTGCTGTGGAGCACCGCCACCTGCTGGCCGAACCAAGCCGCCAGCAGCCCCAGAAGCTGGGGGGTCAGTGCGATCTCCGGCACCAGCAGCGCGGCGGCCTTGCCCTGGGCCAGACAGTGCTGGATCAGGCGGATGTACACGGAGGTCTTGCCGGAGCCGGTGACGCCGTACAGCAACGCCACGCCGGGGCTGGGGCGCTCCATCTGGTCGCGCAGGCCCTCAAAGGCGGCCTGCTGCTCGGCGCTCAGGATCAGCGGCCCCTCGATCTGAGCGGGCCTGATCTCCCGGCAGCGCAGCACGCCCCGCTGGGAGAGAGTGACGTAGCCCAGCGCCTCCAGCCGCCGCAGGGTGGCCGGGGATGCGCCGGTGTAATAGCAGATATCCTTCACCGCGCCGCTGCCCACACTGGCCAGCAGCTCCAGAACGCTTCGCTGCATGGCGGCGGAGCGGGGACGGGAGGCGGCAAAATCCAATGCCTGCTCCCCGGGAACGGCCAGGGTGGCCACCTGCTCGGTCTTGTCCCCGATCCGGGGGCGGAATTCCTGCTGGGTGGCGATCCATTTTTTTCGCAGAAGATATTCCAGCGCGGCGGCAAACGCCTCATCCGAGGCGGCAGCCGGGCGGAGGGCCTCCTCCTGTGCCTCCCCTCCCAGGGTCTCCAGCAGCTTCAAAATGGCGGCGGCCCCCTCCTTGCGGATGGTGGCGGCGGCCCAGCTGCGGTCGGCGGTGAGGGAAAAGGTGACCTTGGTATGAAACCACGCTCCCGCTGGGAGCATGGCACGGGCGGCGTCGAAGTAGGTGCAGAAATACCGTTCCCGCAAAAAGGCCGCCAGCTGGAGCTGATGGCGGGTGAGCATGGGCGCATCGTCCAGCACCCGCGCGACCTCCTTCAGCCCCTTTTCGTCCCCCACTTCCACGGAAAGGACGATGCCCTCACTCATTTTGTTGGCGCGGCCAAAGGGCAGCTGAACCCGGTGGCCGGGCTGCAGCTCCATTCCCTCCGGGATGCGGTAGGAATAGGGCTTGTCAATGGCAAAAACAGCCGCAGAAACAGCGATTTTCCCGACCATAAGCCCTCCGAATTGTGGTGGTATCAGTTCTTGTATTCGTCCTTGACGTAGCCGGTGAGCTTGCCCTCGGCAACCTCCTGAATGGCCATGGTGACGGGCTTTTCAGGCAGGTCTTCCTGCAGAGCCTCCGCCTCAGCGGCAATCTGGCGGGCACGGTGGGCCACCAGGTTCACCAGCAGATAGCGGCTCTCAACGGTTTTCAGCAAATCAGCAACAGGGGGATAAAGCATATTAAAGCCTCCAAAAAGTTTTTTATGGCAACCCCGCGTCCCAAAGGGAGACGGGTAGCTTTTTTGTTTAATCTGGCTCCCCTGAAAGGGGAGCTGCCGCCGCAGCGGCTGAGGGGTTTCGCGGTAGGCACCTGCGGTCTCATAAGGACTTGGGCGAATTCGTACTATGTTCGTTTCAGATTATACGGATTCGCCTTGGCGCATTCTTATTGGTATTCTGCGTACCGCGCCTGACCCCTCCGGCGCGCATCGCGCGCCACCTCCCCTTTCAGGGGAGGTAAGTAATCATCCATCAATGATTTTAATAATATCAGCGGCGCACTGCTCCTGGTTGGCGTTGACGACGGTGTGGTCATACCAGAAGCGCTGCTCCATTTCCCATTTTGCCCGCTCCAGGCGAATTTGAATCTGCTCCTCCGAGGTATCGCCCCGGCCGCGCAGGCGGCGCTCCAGCTCCTCCAGAGAGGGGGGCATGACGAAGATCAGCACCGCCTCCGGCACCCGCTCGCGCACCTTTTTTGCGCCCATGGGGTCGATATCCAGCAGCATGTCGCCCTCGCCCCGATTCTCGATCTGAGACCAGAGGGTGCCGTAGAGCGCCTTGTTGTGGGCGTCGTATTCCAGAAATTCCCCCCGGTCGATCATCTGCCGGAACTGTGCCTCGGTCACGAAGAAATAGCTCTTGCCCTCCGTCTCGTCCGGGCGGGGGGGACGGGTGGTGGCGGAAACAGAAAAGGCCAGACCAGGCCGCCGACTCATGGCGATTTTCAGGGCAGTGCCCTTTCCCACGCCGGAGGGGCCGGAAATAACAATCAGTTTTCCCTTGCTCATTGCGTACGCTCCTCTGTATCTTCATCTTCACTCAATTTCCCCTGCCAGCGGTCGCCCACCGCCTGGGTGGTCAGCGCCGACAGGATCACATGATCGGTATCCATCAGCAGCACCGCCCTGGTCTTGCGGCCATAGGAGGCGTCGATCAGCATGCCTCTGTCCCGTGCCTCCTGCACCACCCGCTTGATGGGCGCGGAGTCGGGATCCACCACAGCCAGAATCCGCCCGGCGGAGACCAGACTGCCAAAGCCGATATTCACAAGCTTCATACAAAGCCCCCCTTCCGTGCAAGGCAAGGTTATGCTTTATTCGATGTTCTGGGTCTGCTCCCGGATTTTTTCCAGCTCGGCTTTGATATCCACCACCACTCTGGCCAGGCGCAGGTCGGTGCACTTGGAGCCGATGGTGTTGGCCTCCCGGTTCATTTCCTGGAGCAGGAAGTCCAGCTTCCGGCCGATGGCCCCGCCGCCGTCCAGCATGGAATCCATCTGCTCCAGATGGCTGCGCAGGCGGACGGTCTCCTCGTCCACCGCCACCTTATCGGCAAAGATGGCCGCCTCGGTGAGGATCCGGCTTTCGTCGATGGCGGTATTGGCCAGCACCTCCTGGAGCTTCTGGTACAGCCGTGCCCGGTAATCCGCCACGGTCTGCGCGCCGCCGGCCTCCACCTGGCCCACCAGGCCCCGGATGGTGTCGCCCCGGCTGCTCAGGTCGGCCTTTAATGCGCCGCCCTCTCTGGTGCGCATGGCGTCGAAGCCCTCCAGGGCGCGGCGCACCACCTGCATCAAATCGTTCAGCAGCTGCTCCTCGTCCACCTGGGGCTTGTCCACGGTGAATACGTCGCTCATCTGGGAGATCAGCGCCACGGAGATATCCTCCCGGAGCTTGAATTCCTCCGCCATCTGGCGCATGGCCTGGATATAGCCTGCGGCCACATCCCGGTTCAGGCTGACGGTCACGTCCGGCGCGCCCTCGGCCCGCTGGGTAATAAACACATCCACCTTGCCCCTGGAGATGACGCCCTTTACCGCCTGCTTGACGGCATCCTCGGCAAAGGACAGCGCCCGGGGCAGCTTGACGGAGCAATCCAGATAGCGGTTATTGACGCTGCGAATTTCCACGGTGAACTCCCGTCCGTTCACCGTCTCTACGGCGCGGCCGTAGCCGGTCATGCTTTTCACCATCATGGTTGGTATCCCCTTTTCATTTTAATCAACCCACTGCCTGCACCGGCTCGGTGGTTTCATCGGCCTGCGGCTCGGTGAGGGAGCCTGCCTCCACCACGCTGGCGGAGACAATCTCGGCTCTCAGCACACCCACATCATAGAAGCCGTCGGTGAACACCGCCCGCACCGGGAAGGTCGCGGTGCCGATCTCGGCGTTGGTGAAGTCCACCACCACCATCACATCGTCGGCCTTGAGCTTGGCGATCTGGTCGACGGGGCCGCGCACCCGCAGGTTCAGCTCCTGGGTAATCAGCTCTACCTCCAGCCCCTCGGGCACGTTCACCACGTTGATGTCGCGGATCAGGAAATCCTTGGTGCTCAGGCCCTTCAGGGTAATGGTGGCCGTGACCTCGGAAATGCCGGTGAGGTTGGTAATGCCCTCTTCAAGCGGGATGGTAAAGGTCTTGTTGGTATCGGAGGCGACCTCCGCCAGGTCGATGGTGCCCACCACCAGCTGGTCGCCCATCAGCTCCAGCGCGGCCTCGCTGCCGGAGACGCGAATCTTTTCCGTGCTCAGGGTGATCTGCGCATTCTCAGCCTTGGCGCCGCCGCCCTCCACCAGGTGATAGGTCAGCGCAATGTCCTTGACCCGTTGGATGCGAACCTCCAGATGGATCTGGTCGGCGTTGGTGGTGATCAGCCCGGCATCCACCGGCTCGTCGTCGGCATTGCACAGGGTATAGGGGCAATCCCAGCTAATCGATTCCCGCTGGTCGGTCAAATCCACCTCAATGATTGCCTTCTCGATCTGATTGGCCACGGATTCCGGGCCGGAAATCTGAATGGTGGGGTATTCCAGCAGCTTGTTCTCCCGGTCGGCAATGAAGCCGTCGGGCACGGAGCCGATCCACTTGACCTCCACCGGGATGGCCTTGGACACCCGCCGCTCCACGTTCAGGTAGATGCGGGAGGGGCTTCTGGATTCGGTGACGAAAGCGTTGCTGGCCACGTTTCCGGGGAAGGAGACCGTATAGCCCACGGCGATCTGACTGCCCGGCTCATAGATATTGGACAGATCTGCCTTTACGGTGATGTTGCCGGTATTGACCTTGGCCAGGTCAGTACGGGTGCCGGACAGCTCCAGCGTCACGGAGGAGGTGGATTGGTAAGTAATCATCAGTCCCCGCTCGGCCAGCACCGATTCGTTGCCCAGCACCAGGGGGATATTGTAAAAGGTCTGCTTGGAGCCTGGGCTGACGGTGGTGATCACATACAGCCACAGCAGCAGCGCGATCACCACGGAGAGCGCGGCGGCACTAAATTTATTTTTCATTGCGATCCTCCCCCTCCCGGCGGCGCAGCTTGCTGCGCAGGCGGGCAGCCAGGTTGTTTTCCTCCTCGGCCAGGTTGTCGGGGCAAAGCTCGCTGTGCAGCAGCCGCTCCAGGGTCTGCGGGGCCAGGTGCCGCTTGAGCATGCCGTCCACCGCCACGGAGATGGTGCCCGTCTCCTCGGACACGATGACCACCACCGCGTCGCTGGCCTCGCTCATGCCCACGCCCGCCCGGTGGCGGGTGCCCAGGTCGGCGCTCAGGCGGCTGCTGTCGGACAGGGGCAGCACGCAGCCCGCCGCCGCGATCTTCCCATCCCGGATGATCATGGCGCCGTCGTGCAGGGCGGCCTTGGGGAAGAAGATGTTGCGGATCAACTGCTCGGACACGATACCGTCGATCAGACTGCCGGTCTTGAAATATTCATCCAGCCGAACCTCCCGGGCGAACACGATCAGCGCGCCCACCTTCTCCCGGCTCATAACCTCGCAGGCCATCACAGTCTGGGAAATGACGGTGTCCATCTGCGCCGCTGGCTTGGCGGTGCCGAAGAAGCTGCGCAGCCGGACGCTTCCGCTCAGGTGATCCAGCATCCGCCGCAGCTCCGGCTGAAACAGGATCACCAGCGCCAGGAAGCCCACGGACATCATCTGATTGAGTATGAAGTTGATGGTGTACAGCTGCAGCAGCCCGGTGATGGCATACAGCGCCACCATGGCCACCACCACCCCCGCGATGCGCACGGCGCTGGAGGTTCTGACCAGGGGGAGGAGCTTGTAGATCAAAAACGCCACCAGGGCGATATCCAGATAGTCAGACCAGCGCATTCTGCCAAGCTGCTGGAGCACGGATTCTATCATTTCCATGGGAGATTCATCCTTTATATTCCAACAAATAACCGCCGAAAAATCAGGCGCGCGCCCGTCAGCGTATACTTGCCTAGTATCTTTTCTATTATAGCGGAAAATATAATTGATGGCAATAGAAATTCTGCATAAAATTTTTTCCACCTGGGGCGTTTAAATTGCGGGGCGGGCGGCAAAAAGGTGGTGGGAAACGGCGGCGCGTTTCCCACCCGGCTCAATTATCAAAGCCACGGCGCACAGCGGACAGCAGGGCGTCCGTCTGCCAGTCGGCGGCATCGGGGCCAAAGCTGACGCGGACGGTTCCCGTCTCCAGCGTTCCGGCGCTCTCATGGGCCAGGGGGGCGCAGTGCAGCCCGGCACGCACAGCAATGCCCCGGCGGGAAAGCACCTGCGCCGCCAGCTCACAGTCCGCCTCCGGCACAAAGGAGATCGTGCCTGCCTGGTGCGCGCCGGAAAAGGCCCGCACCCCCAGCGCCTCCAGCCCCCGGGCGCAGCGCTCCACCTGGCGGTGCTCCGCCCTGGCGATCATCTCCCGGCGGGAAAGCACATGGCGCATGCCCGCGTCCAGCCCCGCCGCGCCGGGCACATTGAGGGTTCCCGCCTCCAGCCGCTCCGGCAGCAGGTCGGGCATATCCCTTCGCAGGGATTCGCTGCCCGTGCCGCCATACAGCAGCGGGGCCGCCTCCCCAGCGCACAGCAGCAGGCCCGTGCCCTGGGGGCCAAGCAGCCCCTTGTGCCCCGGCATGGCAATGAACTCCGCCCCCAATGCCCCCAGCTTCACCGGCAGGCTCCCGGCGGACTGGGCGGCGTCCAGAATAAAGGGCACTCCCTGTGCCCGGCACATGGCCGCCATCTCCTCCACCGGCAGCACATAGCCGAACACATTGGACACATGGGTGAACACCGCCGCCTGCACCCCGCCGCGCAGGGCGCGCTGAAACTGCTCCAGCGTGTCGTCCCTGTCAAAAAGCCTGCGTCCGGCGATGTGCAGCTGCGCCCCCAGGGCGTACAGCGGACGCACCACCGCATTGTGCTCAAAGCCGGAGACCACCACCGAGTCCCCCGGCTTTACCAGGGAGCGGATGGCAATGTTCAGCCCATGGGTGCAGCTGGTGGTGAGCACCACCTGCTCCGGGCGGCAGTCAAAGAGCCTTGCCGCCGTCTCCCGGCAGGAAAACACCGCCTGTGCCCCCTGCTGCGCCGCCGGATATCCGCCCCGGCCGGGGCTGGCGCAGCGGCGCATGGCGCTCTCCACCGCCCGATAGACGCTCTGGGGCTTGTGGAAGGAGGTCGCGCCGTAATCCAGGTAGATCATAGCGCCGTCTCCTCCAGCTTCCCGTCCTCTCTGCGGCGGTACACCTTGCCGATGGGCAGCTGCTCCGCCCGCAGCAGCCCCACCGCCTGCTCAATGTTGGCCGTCTGCACCCGCAGACTGTAGCCGCAGCCCTTTTCCTCCATCCACCGCTGGGTGCGCTGAATGCCGCACCGCACCCCCGCCCGGCTCAATATCCGCTCCCCCCGCTGCGCATAGGTCACAGAGCGGAACGTGACGAAATAGACACCATCAACTCTCATACGACAAAACCTCCCGGAACATTCTATGGCCGCATCCACAGAAAAGTGCGCCCCCAGCTGCCCGAATCGTGACAGGTCGTTGAACGGGACGCACCCCTCCGTAGGGGCGGATATTAGCCGCCCGCAACGTGATGGGCCTGAGCTGCCGGTTGAATGGACACCACCAAAAGCTTCTGAGTTCGTAGGGGGCGGCAATTTGTCGCCCCGCCGTATACCGGGATTGAGCGGTTCGTTTTATACAGCTCAGTTTCATTACCTTTCGGGCGGCTAATATCCGCCCCTACGGACTCAAAGTGTTTAACCTTCTACCTTTTTAACCGAATCTCTCTCAAAACCGCTACCTGAGTGCCCTCTTCAGTCGCTGCGGCGACAGCTATTAATTATGGTATCATTGCCACCGGCAATGATTGTAATTATAAATTCGCTGCGCTCTGCAACACCCCTCAGGGAAGCTCAGGGATGTATCCTTTTACGGTATACGTTCATCTTTACTGCCATCGGAACCGCAAGGTTGAGGGTCGGCAGGTTGCCGACCCCTACGGGGGGATAAAATTTTTTGGTGCTTGCATTCAATGGGCAGTCCTGGTTTCTGTGAAGTTTATTGATAATTCTTTAAAAGTGATCCGGCGGGGTGGGGATGCTTGAAATTCCCGGCGGGATGTGGTAACATAAATAAAAATATAGTCAGAAGTAGGCGAGTGGAATGAAAACAAGAACCCGCGCCCTGCTGCTGGTGTTCTGCCTGGTGGTCATTGCTATCCTGGCGGCGCTGGGCGGCTTGTGGTATTATACGGCAAACCTGGACAGGAGCGGCTGGGCGCAGCAGAACGGATACTATTACTATCTGGACGAAAAGGGCAATCCCGTCTCCGGCTGGATGGACGAGGGCGGCAGCATATATTACTTCGGCCAGAGCAGCGCCATGGTCACCGGCTGGCAGGAGATCGACGGGCACCACTATTACTTTGGCAGCGACGGCGTGATGCGCACCGGCTGGCAGGATATCGGCGGCCAGCAGCGCTATTTCCTGCAAAGCGGCATTCCCGCCCAGGGCTGGCAGAACGTGGACGGTCAGCGGCGCTTCTTCCTGGACGACGGTCTGCTTGCCGTGGGCTGGCAGGAGGCGGACGGGCTGCGCTGCTACTTCTCCGAGGACGGCACTCTGGTCACCGGCTGGCTGGAGCAGCCTGAGGGCACCTATTATCTGAACGACCGGGGCTGCCCCGTGGGCGGCCTGAACACCATCGACGGCGGCACCTATTACTTCTATGAGGGCAGTGGCCTGATGGCGCAGGGGCTGGTGGATCTGAGCGACGGGCGCTATTTCTTTGGCGACGACGGGCAGATGTGCACCGGCTGGCAGACCGTCAGCGACGCCTCCTATTACTTCGACGAGACCGGCGCCATGCACATCGGCTGGCTCCAGGAGGACGAATACCGCTACTATTTCAATGAGGACGGCACCATGGCGGTGTCCCCCACGGTCATCGACGGGGAGACCTGCTACTTCACCCCCACAGGCATCTATGTTCTGCTGGTGAACTACCGCAACCCCATGCCGGAAAGCTACCAGCCGAATCTGGTGCGCTACGGCGAATGGGCGCGGGTGGACGCGGTGGCCGAGCAGCATCTGCGGCAGATGATTCTGGACTGCCGGGCCACGGGCATCGAGTGCTGGCTCAACTGCGGCTACCGCAGCCAGGAGGAGCAGAACACCATCCTCAACGACCGCACCAAGGAATATCAGGAAAAGGGCCTGAGCTATCAGGAGGCTTATGAAAAGGCGCTGGAGACCGTGGCGCTGCCCGGCTACAGCGAGCATGAGACCGGCCTGGCCTTTGACATTGTATGCTCCGTCACCCCCACCTGGCTGCATGAGCATTGCTGGGAGTACGGCTTCATCCTGCGCTACCCGGAGGACAAGGCGGACATTACCAACATCGTATACGAGCACTGGCATTATCGCTATGTGGGCACCAAGGTATCCATGGCAATGAAGGATACGGGCATGTGCCTGGAGGAGTACGTGGGCGCGGCATAAGCCGCGGCTCTGGAACGAGGTGATTACCATGGGAAAGTACAGCCATGAACGGCCGCCCCGCCACATGACCGTCACGGCGGCGCTGCTGGCGCTGACGGCCCTGCTGGCATTG
This sequence comes from uncultured Oscillospiraceae bacterium, assembly GCA_934565795.1. Taxonomy (GTDB): domain Bacteria; phylum Bacillota; class Clostridia; order Oscillospirales; family Oscillospiraceae; genus Faecousia. The sequence goes on along the minus strand of CAKTIM010000005.1, from coordinate 47,212 downwards.
GCTCTGGCAGGTGTTCTGCTTTGGCGCGCCTCCCGCTTTCCCGGAAGCGGCAGTGCCCAGGCTGCCGGGACGGATGCATCCGTCACCGAGCCGCCGACTGAAGCGCCCACCGAGCCGTCCTTCACCCCCGCCGCCACCGGGGACGCATCCCAGCCCCAGTATAAGGCAAGCTACACCGCCCCCTACAGTGAGGCGGCTGCACAGGCGGTGGTGGCCACCGCCGGAGAGGCGGAGCTGACCGGCGCGCTCCTTCAAATTCTTTACCTGGATCAGGTGAACGCCTGCCGGGCGGCGGCAGAGGAGCCGATGCCGGACTTTTCTCAGCCGCTGGACGCCCAGCCCTGCCCCCTGGCGCAGGGGCTTTCCTGGCAGCAGTATTTCCTGGGCGCGGCGGTGCGCGGCTGGCATGCCCAGCAGGCAGCGCTGTATGCCGCTGCCCAGCCCCAGAAAATCACCGAGGAGGCCTACAAGCCGGATCAGACGGATACCCTCCACGAAAAGTACATTGCCCCCGAGCTGCCGGTGAACAATTTCCTCTATCAGGATCAGCCCTGCTACAAGCCCAACAGCGTCCACCAGGCATATCTGGACGGGCTGAACGACCTGCTGGAGCAGCAGGCGCAGCAGCTGGGCTTTTCCGGCCTGACGGAGATGGCCCAAAGCGCAGGCGTCTCCGCCGACGCATGGATGCAGGCGGCGAAGGACTATAACCTGGCCTACATGTATTTTACCGAAAGCAGCTTTTCCTTTGACCCGGACGACGGGGCTGTTTCCGACTATCTGCGGGACGTGGAGCATATCCTGACGCCCCAAGACGGCGAGGAAGAAACGGTGGATTTCCGGCAGATTCTGATCGTCCCCGAAGGGGCGCAGGTGGCAGACGACGGCGCCGTCACCGCCACCGAGGCCCAGTGGGAGCAGGCACAGCAGGAGGCCGAGGCGCTGGTGAGCCGCTGGAAGAGCGCTGGGATCCGCAGCGCGGAGGCGGAGTTTGCCCAGCTTGCCAGCGAGGAATCGGACGACGACGGCTCCCGCATCAACGGCGGCTACTATTACAACATCCGCAAGGGGCAGCTGATTCAGCCTCTGGACGAATGGTGCTTTGCCAACGGCCGCCAGCGTATGGATTCCGCCATTATACGTACGGAGCTGGGCTATCACATTGTTCTGTTGACGGCGTTCCGGGAATCCGGCCTGGAGGGCGCGCGGGAGGATATGCTGTATACCCTCCAGCAGGAGCAGTGGCAGCAGTGGTGCAAGGAGGTTCCCTTAAAGGCGGACTACAGCGCCGTGTGCCTGTGGGCGGACACCTGTGTACAGATGCCCACCCTGGAGCAAAGCCTGTACCCCGACATTGCTCACCAGCGATTCCCGGAGGTGATGGTGTACCTACAGCAGGACTACTTCTACTATCCCTTCGGCGACCGGGAGATTGGCAAGAACGGCTGCGGCATCACCGCCTGGGCCATGCTTGCCACCTACATGACGGACTCCCTGCAAACCCCCGCCATGATGTCGGATCGGTTCAGTGAGCGGTATTATGACCAGGCAGGCCACGCCACCAACGGCGATATCTTCTCCTACGCCCCGGCGGAAATGGGCTTTTATCTGGACAAGCTGGTCTTTGATCTGGACGAGGTGATCCAGGCGCTGCAAAACGGGCAGGTGCTGGTCAGCCGCCAATGGAGGGGACATTTCACCTCCTCCGGCCATTTCCTTGTGGTGGTAGGCTACGACGAGGAAAACGACACCTTCCAGGTGCGCGACTCCAATATCTACAACTACGGCAACAAGGTCGGCCACAGGATCGACGGCTTCACCCGCAATGATCTGCTGTCCGGCGGCGGCCTGTTCTATGTCATGCAGCGCAAAGTGACGGCCATTCCCGCCTGCACCCGCTGCGGCGGGGCATTCCAGTCCCACCAGCCGGAGGGGCTGATGCAGCAGGACTACCTGTGCGAAAAATGCACGGTAGCGCTGTCCCGGCGAAATCGCTTCCTTTCCATCCTGAGCGGGTTCTGTGCGGAAATTCCGTAGGGCCAGCATAAATGAGGTTGAGCAATCCATGGTCAATTTAAAGTTATCCGACCGCCGTCTGCCGCTGAGCACCCTGCTCTTGTCGGCGCTGGTGGGTTTGCTGGCGCTGGCGCTGTGCGTCCTTGCCGTTTTCCACCTTGGCTCTGGAGCGGAGGAGGATTCCTCCGTGCTGTCCGCGTATATGGACAGCGAAACCCAGGACGCGCCCGACCGTCCCACCGCCCCGGTGATCCCGGACGGGGTACCGGGCAGTGTGCTGTGCCGGGAGAGCTATACGGTTTCCGCCGACGAGGCCGGGACGGCAGCGGGCAAAACGGTGGCCTCCCTGGGCAGCGAAAAGCTGACCAACGAGGCGCTTCAGGTATATTACCTCAACGCCATCCGCGCCTACCAGGCAGGCGGAAGCGAAATCCAGCCGGACTATACCGCCCCGCTGGACATGCAGCTGTGCCCCCTGGAGGACGGGACGCTCTCCTGGCAGCACTACTTCCTACAGAAGGCAGTGCGCGACTGGCAGACGCTGCAGCTTCTGCGCAGCGCGGCACAGGAGCCGCGCCCCATCACGGAGGAGGCGTACAAGCCCAACGAGACCGACGACCTCCACGGGAAATACGTGGCGGCGGAGCTGCCCGTCAATGATTTCCTCTATCAGGATCTGCCCTGCTACACGCCGAACAAAATGCACCAGGCCTATCTGGACGGTCTGGAGGCGCAGCTGGAAACCCTGGCCGAGGGCCAGAGCTATGATGGTCTGGAGGATTATGTTTCCCGTGTGTTCGGCGGTCAGGTTAGCGCGGATACGGTGGTGCAGGCGGCAACGGACTACAATTTCGGCTACATGTACTTCACCGAGGAAAGCTATGATGTCACCGTATCCCAGGGGGAGATCGACGCCTATCAGAAAAAGCACCGCTCCGAGCTTCCCACGGAGGGCTACACCGTGGATATCCGCCATGTCCTGCTGATTCCCGACGGGGCGAGGGTTTCCCGGAACGGCACCGTGAGCGCGAAGAGGGCCCAGTGGGAGCTGTGCCGGGTGAACGCGGAGCAGCTGCTGAGCGGCTGGCGTGGAAATTTCCTGACCACCTGGGACGCGGAGGCAAACTTCGCCCGGCTGGCCAATGAAAATTCCATGGACGCCGGCTCCAGCCTGGACGGCGGCAGCTATCGCGGCATCCGCCCCGGTCAGCTGATTGAGGCGCTGGACGAATGGTGCTTTGACCCGGAGCGGCAGGCGGGGGACACCGCCATAATCCGCTCCCCGCTGGGCTACCACATCGTCTATTTCAGCGCCAGACACAGCGACGCCGCCACCGCCGCCGAAAAGGCGCTGGTCAAGGAGCAGCTGCTGGCGCAGGTGGAGCAGCGCCGGAGCGAGAAAACCTTCCGGGTCAATTACAACAATGCCGCCCTCTGGGCGGATACCGCCGCCCCCAGCGTCTCGCCGGTGGATACCCTGTACCCGGACATCGCCCATGAGCGGTTCCCGGAAGCCATTGTTTACTTCCAGCAGGACTACATGTTCAGCCCCTATGGCGGCTCCTACGTGGGCCGGGGCGGCTGCGGCATCACCACCATGGCCATGCTGGCCACCTATATGACCGACACCATTCTCACGCCCCACATGCTGTCCCAGCGGTACGGCAAATACCACGACGCGAACGGCACCATGGGCGAGCTGTTCCGCTACACCCCGGCGGAGATGGGCTTCTACTTGGATCGCATCAGCGCCAATATTGACGATATGATCGAGGCGCTGGAAAACGGCCAGCGGGTCGTCAGCCTCCAGCATAAGGGCCGCTTCACCAGCGGCGGTCATTACCTGCTGCTACAGCAATACTACGAGGAGAACGACACCTTCCAGGTGCGTGACTCCAATATCTACAACTATGCCCGGCTGGAAGGACATAAGATCGACAAATTCACCCGCTCCGACCTGCTCTCCGGCAGCGCCACCGCCTACATCATGCAGAAAAAGATCACCCGTATCCCCGCCTGCACCCGCTGCGGCGATACCTTTGACCAGGCCGCCCCGGAGCGGCTGTTCAACGAAGCCTACCTCTGCCACAAATGCACCGCCGCCCTGACCAGGCGGGCCGCATTTCTGGAGCTGATGGCGTAAATTTTTCCCCCGTGCACTGCACGGGGGAATTCTCATACCTCGGTGAACTCATAGCAATAGGTGATCGTGCCATTTTCGTAGTGGTAACAGATTTGGCCATCAGGGAGAATCTTTTTTATAAACTTGGAAAAATCCCCACCATGTTTGGCCTGAACATAGTCATCCGGGTTCTCCAGCGCCACTTCCTCAAAAAAGGTCTGTGGGCGTCCCGCACCAGCACAAGCATTATACAGCTTGGCAACGACCTCGTATTCCTTCATACTTTTCCTCCCAATGGCACCCTGCTTTGAATGTACGCCCCGACCTCCGCAGGGGGCAGACCCAGGACGAAGGAAAATTCCTGCTCGATCATGCGCTCGACCTGGTGCAGGGTTTCCCGCTCGGCGGTGGGCAGGGGGCGCTCCCCCTGCTGAAGGTGCAGGCATCTTGCCAGCAGCACCAGCTCCCCGGTGTCCCGACGGGAGAGAATCTGGTGGAATTGCTCTGTTCGCTGCTTGCGGTCGGTGATCCAGGGCATCTGGGCATCCCGCAGGCCTGAAAGGATGCCGTCGATCTCCTCCCGGGTCAGCAGCCGCCGGGAACGGGCGGCAGAGCCATCCGCCGGGAGATAAAACACCGTCCCATCCTGGCAGACAGGATGCAGGATATAGTAATCCCGTTTCCCCGCGCCGGTCTTGAAATCCATGGCCCGGATGTCATCGATCTGACAAATCCCATGGCCGCCGTAATTGATATAATCGCCTTTCTGATACATCGCCGCGCTCCTTTCCTGCCTTCTGTGATATCATCACTGCTATTATATCAGAACCGGCGGTTAAATTTCAAAAGTCAATCTTAACAAAACTTTTTCCGCTGTTTTTGTGGAAAATGTCCTTTGAATTTTTTGAGAAATGAAATTATAATGTAATAAGTAACGAGTGGCACAGTGCGTAAATCCAGTTGCGCAGCTGTGCCGCTTTTTTTGCGCACAGCCCTCAGGGCTGTGCATCTTTATTAACGGAGGGCAAAACCATGGAAGAATCAAATCAGTTTTTAGGCACCCGGCGCATTGGGACGCTCATGCGGCAGTATGCCCTGCCCTGCATCATCTCCCTGCTGGTGGGTGCGCTTTACAACATTGTGGATCAGATTTTCATTGCCAATGCCAGCTATCTCGGCTCCTACGGCAACGCCGCCAATACGGTGGTGTTTCCTTTGACCGTGGTGGCCCTGGCCATTGCGGTAATGATCGGCGACGGCTGCTGCGCCTTTGTGAGCATCAGCCTTGGGCAGCAGCAGACCCAGGCTGCCCGGGACAGCGTGGGAAACGCCGTGGGGCTGGTGACGCTCAGCGGCCTGGCGCTGGCGGCGGTTTACCTGCTGTTTTCCGACGGGATCATTTCCCTGTTCGGCGGGCGGGTGAACGAAGAAACCTTTCGCTATTCCAAGGAGTATTTCTTTTATATCAGTCTGGGCATCCCCTTTTACATGTTCGGCCAGGCCATGAACCCCATCATACGGGCCGATGGAAGCCCTCGGTTTGCCATGGCGTCCACCCTGGCCGGGGCGGTTATCAACATCATTCTGGATCCCATCTTCATCTTTACCTTCCACTGGGGCATGATGGGCGCGGCAGTGGCTACAGTGATCGGCCAGGTGGCGACCGCCGCGCTGGCAGTGTGGTATCTGTGCAATATGAAGCTCATCCGGCCGGGTCGTGAAAGCTACCGGCCCAACGCCGCCGTGTGCGCCAAGACCCTGTCGCTGGGGATCACCAGCTTTCTGTCCCAGATCAGCCTGGTGGCGGCCATGGCGGCAATCAACAATATGCTGCGCAAGTATGGCGCAGCGGACGAGATTTTCGGCCAAAGCCAGTACGCCCAAATTCCCATGGCGGTGGTGGGAATCGTAATGAAGTTTTTCCAGATTGTCATTTCCATTGTGGTCGGCATGGCCGCGGGCTGCATTCCCATTGTGGGCTTCAACATGGGCGCGAAAAAGCGGCAGCGGGTGCGGGCGCTGTTTACCCGCCTGCTGATTGCGGAGGGCGCCGTCGGCCTGGCCGCTCTGGTGCTGGTAGAATGCTTCCCCCGGCAGCTCATTGGCATCTTCGGCGCGGCGGGAGAGAGCGAATATTACACGGCGTTTGCCATCCGGGCGTTTCGCATTTACCTGTGCATGATGGTATTTGCCTGCATCAACAAGGCCTGCTTTATTTTTCTCCAGGCCATGGGCAAGGCTGCGGCCTCCACGGCGCTGTCCATGGTGCGGGAGGTGGTGTTCGGCGTGGGCTTTGCCCTGCTGCTCCCCCGCTGGTTTGGGCTGGACGGCGTGCTGTATTCCATGCCGGTTTCCGATCTGCTGACCTTCGCCGCCTCGCTGGTGCTGATCGCCGGAACCTACCGGGAATTGGCAGATTAGACGCCTTTCACTTTCAAAGCAGCAGCTCCACCGGCAGGCCGATGTGGGGCGTGGGTGCGGTCTGGGTGCGGGTGATCCAATCCTTTACGGTGGAAATGGCGCTGCTGACGCTTTGCGCCTCTGTATCGCCCCGCAAAATGCCGCCGGTGAACAGGGCGGCGAAGGCGTCCCCCGCGCCGGGGAAATCGCCGGGGACGGGGGTATAGGGGAAAAGCTGCGTCCCCGCCGCCCCGCAGAGCACCACGGCGCAGCCCGCGTGCTGGGGCACGCCGGTGATCAGCGCCGTCCCCGCGCCCATCTGGTGCAGGGCGCGGGCCGCCTGCTCCGGCTCCGAAAGGCCCGTAAGGAAGCGGGCCTCGGTGGCGTTGGGAAGCACATAGTCCACCAGCGGCAGCAGGCCGCGCAGAAGCGCCAGCCGCTCCGGGCCGATGCCCCGGTACAGCCGCCCATTGTCCGCAAAGACGGGATCAAGGAAGATTTTCACTCCCCGCTCCCGCCACCGGGCGCACTGGCTGCCCACGAACTCCGCCTGGGCCTCGCTGGCCAGGTAGCCGATGAGCACTCCCTCCGGGAAAAGGCCCTGCCCCTCCCAGGCGCGCAGGGCGCCGCGCAGGTAATCGGTGGTATCCAGCTGGGCGGGCGTTCCCTGGCTCCAGATATTGGAGATCAGCGCCGTGGGCAAACAGAGCGCCCGGTGCCCCATGCGGGTAAGCACGGCGCGGGAGGTGGCCATGGCCACCTCCGCATTGCCCACAAAATCGCTGAGGATCAGTACATTTCCCATGCTCAATCCTTTCCGCCGGACAGCAGCGGCTCGGTCACGGTGCGGAAATACTCGTCCAGCGTCTGCGGCGTCTCCTTCCGGCCGCCGTCCAGCCACCACTGCACCATCTCAACAAAGCTGCCTGCAATGTGATTAATCAGAAATTCCCTGGGCACGTTGGCACAGGTGGTATCCCCCAGCAGCTGCGCGCGCACCAGCTCCTCCATGCCGGACTTGAAATAGCTCATAAAAATCGGGCCGCTTTCGCAGGAAAGCAGGGTGAGAATGTTGTTGTCGTTCTCCTGCAAATGCTGCAAAATGTGGCAGATCACCGAGTGGGGGGCGTTGGTGCAGGTATACAGGCCGTGGGTATCCTGCTTGTCCATGGCGGTGCCGATGATGTGGTCGAACAGCTCCCGGCACAGGGATTTGAGAAGCTCCTCCTTCGTCTCAAAATGGGCGTAAAAGGTACTGCGGCCGATGTTCGCCTCGTCGATGATGTCCTGCACGGTGATGGAATGAAAATTCTGCCGATCCAGCAGGGTGGTAAAGGCCCGGTAAATGGCAGTACGGGTCTTTTGCTGACGTCTGTCCATAAAATTCTCCTGTACAAAATTCGATTTTTGTTCTGTATTGTACATCCGCCGAAAATTGGTTCTTGTTTTTCGGCGGATTTTTTCTATAATGACTACAGAACAAAGTGTTCGGTAGTGAATATATTGTATGTTAAAAAAAAGGCATTGTCAAATAGAATTTCCGAACCGATGAAAGGAAGGATTTATATGTCCGACGAGAAGCATCTGCACGATCACGAGGACGAAAGCTGCTGCGAGCAGGAGCACCATCATCATGACGAGGATGAAGAGGAATGTGGCTGCGGCCATGAGCATCACCATCACCACCATGACGATGATGACGAGTGTGGCTGTGGCCATGAGCATCACCACCATCACCATCACCATGACGATGATGAGGATGAATGTGGCTGTGGTCATGAGCATCATCACCACCATCATCATGACGACGATGATGAGGATGAATGTGGATGCGGCCACGAGCATCACCACCATCACCACGACGAGGAATGCGGATGCAGCCATGACCATGAGCACCATCACCACGAGGCAAAGGCCGTCGATCCCAGCGCGCAGACCAGAATTTACCTGATCGAGGGTCTGGACTGTGCCAACTGCGCCGCCAAAATCGAGGCGAAGCTGAACGATATGCCCCAGATCGAGGAGGCCGTCGTTACCTTTGCCTCCAAGCAGCTGCGGGTCAGCGCCAAGGATCACACCGGGCTGCTGGCGCAGATGCAGCAGGTGGTGGACAGCGTGGAGGACGGCGTGACCCTCACCCCCCGCGCCAAGAAAGGCTCCTTCACCAAGACCTACATCCTGGAGGGTCTGGACTGCGCCAACTGCGCCGCGAAAATTGAAAAACGGCTGAACACCCTGGAGGGCGTGGACGAGTGCACCATCACCTTCGCCACGAAGCAGATGCGTCTGACCGCCAAGAACCCCGATGCGCTGATCCCCGCCGTGAAGCAGGCCATCGACGCCATGGAGGACGGCATCACCATCGTTGCCAAGGACGAAAAGAAAAAGGACGAGGGCGGCGACGATTCCAAAAAGGAATTGATCGGCATCATCATCGGCGCAGTGCTCTTTGCCGTGGGCGAGGCGCTGCACCTGAAGGACGCGCCCCTGCTGGCCCAGCTGATCGCGCTGGTGCCCGCCTACCTGATTCTGGGCGGCGAGGTGGTCTGGAACGCGCTGAAGAACATCACCAAGGGCCAGGTGTTTGACGAAAACTTCCTGATGTCCATCGCCACCCTGGGCGCCTTTGCCATCGGCGACTGCCCCGAGGCCGTTGGTGTCATGCTGTTCTACCGCATTGGCGAATACTTTGAGGATCGGGCCGTGGCCAAGAGCCGCAGTCAGATCATGACCGCCGTTGACCTGCGGCCCGAGACCGTGAACCTGGTGGACGGCAGCGACGTAAAGGTCATTCCCGCCGAGGATGCCCAGGTGGGCGATATCCTGGTAGTGCGTCCCGGCGACCGAATTCCTCTGGACGGCGTGATCATCGAGGGTGAGAGCCGGATCGATACCTCCGCCGTCACCGGCGAGCCTGTCCCCGTCAAGGTGGGCACCGGCAGCCAGGTGATCTCCGGCTGCGTCAACACCTCCGGCCAGCTGAAAATGCGGGTGGAGAAGCCCCTGGAGGAATCCATGGTCACCCGCATCCTGAACTCCGTGGAAAACGCGGCGGCCAGCAAGCCCGCCATTGATAAATTCATCACCCGCTTTGCCCGGGTATACACCCCCGCCGTGGTCATTGCGGCGCTGGTGGTGGCCGTGGTGCTGCCCTTCATCATCCCCGGCTGGCACTTCTTTGTGGACGGCGTGAAGTACGCCGGTATGGATTCCGTGCTCTACGGCGAGGCGGGCACCGCGTCGGTATTCACCGCGCTGACCTTCCTGGTCATCTCCTGCCCCTGCGCGCTGGTGCTCAGCGTGCCCCTGGCCTTCTTCTCCGGCATCGGCGCTGCCTCTAAAAAGGGCATTCTCTTCAAGGGCGGCGTGGCCATCGAGGCCCTGGCCCAGATCAAGGCCGTGGTCATGGATAAGACCGGCACCATCACCAAGGGCAACTTCCAGGTGCAGCAGTCCATCCCCGCCGAAAGCGGCACTCAGGAAGCCACGCTGCTGACCCTGGCCGCCGGGTGTGAGCAGTTCTCCACCCACCCCATCGCTGTGAGCATCGTCACCGCCGCCAAGGAGGCGGGACTGGAGATCCCCAAGCCCACCCATCTGACGGAGCTGGCCGGTGAGGGCATCCAGGCCGAGCTGGACGGCCACCGGGTGCTGTGCGGCAACCAGAAGCTGATGGCCAGCAACGGCGTCAGCCTGGACAAGTTCCAGGGCGCAGCCTTCGGCACCCAGGTGCTGCTGGCGAGGGACGGGAAGCTGCTGGGCCAGATCGTGATCGCCGATACGCTGAAGGGCGACGCTGTACCCGCCATCGGGAAACTGAAGGACATGGGCCTGCACACCGTCATGCTCACCGGCGACGCCGAGGACAATGCCAGGCATGTGGCCCAGGAGACGGGCATTGACGAGGTGCGCGCCCGCCTGCTGCCGGAAAACAAGCTCAGTGAGCTGGAAAAGGTACGCGCTCAGCAGGGCAGTGTCATGTTCGTGGGCGACGGCATCAATGACGCCCCCGTGCTGGCCGGCGCGGATGTGGGCGCGGCCATGGGCACCGGCGCGGATGCCGCCATCGAAGCGGCAGACGTGGTGTTTATGAACTCCGACATGTCCGCCATTCCCCAGGCCATCCAGATCGCCCGGCGCACCCGCCGCATCAGCTGGCAGAACGTATACTTCGCCCTGGCCGTCAAGATCGTCGTCATGGCTCTGGGCCTGCTGGGCTACGCCAACATGTGGATCGCCGTCTTCGCCGACACCGGCGTATCCATGCTGTGTCTGCTCAACTCCATTCGGATCCTGTATCACAAGTAAAGATCGGCGGGGAAGAATTTCTTCCCCGCCGGTATCGGAAAATGCTCCCCGCTGGCGCGAGGAGCATTTCGTTATTCCTGACAGCCCTGAATCTCCAGAAGCTCCAGCACCTGCTGGCCGCGCTGGGTGAGGGCGATGCTGCCGCATATGGGATAGGCGCTGTATCGCTCCATGGCCGCCCCCTGCAGGGGCTTGTCGTAATCCAGGGAGATCAGCCGCTTCTTTTCCAAACATTGCAGCAGGAGGCCGGTCTGCGCCGGGTCGGCGGAAGGCTCCTCCAGGCACACGGGCGTCTCATCCGCTGCGCTTCGCGCCACGGGGAGGAAGGCCACCTGGCCCAAAAGGCGCAGAAATTCGATCTCGGCCTGGGTCAGCTCCAGCGTGGAGGCACAGCCGCCGCACCCACCGCAGCCGGAACAGCCGGAGGCGCTCCCACAGCCGGAGCAGCCGCCGCAGCCGCTCATTTTGCGGCCTCCTCAAAGGCGGCGATGTGCTTTTTAATTGACTCAAAGGTCTCGTCGCTGATGTCGTGCTCGATCTTGCAGGCATCCTCCACCGCGGTTTTTTCCGACACGCCCAGGCCGATCAGCACCTTGGACAGAACAGTGTGCCGCTCGTATATCTTCTCCGCAATGGCGCGCCCCGCGTCCGTCAGCAGCAGCGCCCCGTCCTTTTCCATGGTAATCAGCCCGCCCTTGCGCAGCAGGCCCATTGCCCGGGATACGCTGGGCTTGGAATAGCCCAGATACTCCCCCACGTCGATGGAGCGCACATACCCGCTTTTACGGCTCAGCACCAGGATCGCCTCCAGGTACATTTCGCCGGATTCATGAACATTCATAAATGAAATACACCGCTTTCCAGGGCAGCCGCTGCGGCTGCCGGATCTTTGTTTGGGAAACTCTGCCAAACCTATAATATTATTTTATACCATAGCTTGAATAAAAATGCAAGTATGGACATTTTAAATTGCACAAAATGCCCGCAGCGTCCCTGTGCGCCGCCTTGACACCGGGGGCGAAATAGGATAAAATAGCATCTCAAGATGATTTTATATTAGTGCAGAGGAAGGGAGTAAAAATGGTCAGACAACTTTCTGAAAAAACGGATACCCGGCTGGAGCGGGTGCAGCTTTCCTGCATTGTCGCCTTTTGCGTGATCCAGCTGCTGTTTCTCCTGCCGGAGACCCAGGAGCTGGGGGCCGTTGTGGCAGCCCGGCGGTATCTTGCGCCGCTGGTCGGCGTGGTATTCTTTGCAGCCTCCGCGCTGCGGGGCTTCCAGGGAAAGAGCTGGGCCGCCGCCGCGCTGTCCGCGTTTATGCTGCTGTGGATCGGTGTTATCTTTACGCTGCACACCATCATCCGCCATCAGGAGTGCTGGTTCACCCACGCCGTCGCCTGCTCCTATCTGATGGGGCTGCCCATGGCCTACGCATTCCGGGACGGTGCCCGGCAGCGGGGACTGAATATCGTGCTGAGCCTGTTTGTGATCGAAGGGCTTTCCCTGTCCGTCCATGGACTGATGCTGTATTTCGGCGTTCTGCCGGCCTCCCTTTCCTCTCTGGTTTTCTGGCATAGCAGGCGGCTGACACAGATATTGAATTCCATCTTCTGCGGCACCTATCTGATGCTGGGCGTCGGCTGCTGCCTTGCCTTCTGCCTGAAAACAAGCAAGGGGTGGCTCAAGGCCCTTTGGCTGCTTCTGGCCGCGCTTCAGTTTGTCGTGATGCTTATGACCGACTGCCGCGCCAGCATTGGCTGCACCTGCATTCTGATCGGCGGCGTTGTCTTTTGCGTCGTCCGAAAGACCGGCTGGAAGCGGCTTCTGCCCGCTGCCATCGCCGGGCTTGCCGCCGCCGCGCTTCTTTTTGTGGTCTATCAAAATGCAAACTTCTCCCCCGCCCGCGTCTCCGTCCGGCAGGAGAATACGGTGCAGGAGACGCAGGCAGATGCGCAGGGGGAAACAGAGGATTCCGGCAGCGCCCAGGCCAGTGCCCCGGCTGAGCAGGTCTCCCTCTCCCGCCGTGACTTCTTCAATGAAATCAGCACTTTTAATACGCGCACCAATATCTGGAGTGCTACCATCGCCGTATTGCGGGAGGAGCCGCGCATTCTGCTGACCGGCTGCAGCGACGACCTGTCCGGGCGGATTCACCAGCGCTTCAACCATGCCCACAATTCCTTCCTGCAGACAACCTACTCCCTGGGGCTTCCCGGTCTGCTGGTGGCCATCGGGATCACGCTGCTGACTTTCCGCGCCGCGATCATCACCCTCTGGCGCAACGACGACCTGTGGAAGAGCTGTCTGGCCATTCTTACGGTCTGCCTGTTCCTGTGCGGCATGCTGGAGGCCTACCTCTTCATATCGGGGCAGGAAACCCTTTGCCTGGGCTTCTTCTTCCTCACCCTCACCGGCTACCTGCACAGCTGGTGCCCCAGGAAGGCGAAGCAATAATTTCTGTCAATACATCATGCACGCCCCCGGTGGATGGAAGCATTCGCCGGGGGTGTTTGCGCTGTAAATGAGAAAATTCTCCGTCCGATCGGTGAAAAAATGTCCGATTGGTAAAGACAAGCAGGCGCATATATGGTATACTTGGCTCAAAGTTAGCAGTGGCTAATTCAAAGAGGTGATGAATGTGGACGCGCAGCAGATGTTTGAGCGGCAGGGAGCCTGCCTGCTGGCGCACAGCGAGGATTGCTGGGTCTGGCAATTCCGCAATGAAACGGGGGACGGGACAATGACCGTCTACCAGGTATTCCCCGGTGTGATGCTCAGCTTCAACGATTTTCACATGGAGCGCTATGATTGCAGCTTTGTCTCCCAGGGCCGGATGCTGGCCATCGACCACTGCCGGGAGGGGCGGATGGAGTACGCGGTGGGGGACAATCTGGTGGGCTACACAGCCTCCGGCGACATGAAGCTGGATCTGCGCAGGCAGCACGCGGGGGTATTCTCCTTTCCCTCCTGCCATTACCACGGGCTGACGGTGGGCTTTGACCTGGATATTGCCGCCCGCTCCCTGGCGCAGCAGGTGCAGGATTTCCCGGTGACGCCGGAAAAGCTGCTGGAGCGCTGGGCCTTGGCGGACACTCCCCGGGTGGTACACGGCGCGCAGGGAACGGAGCACATCTTCGGGGAGCTGTACCGCGTCCCGGAGAAGATCCGCATGCCCTATTTCAGGCTCAAAATTTTAGAGCTGCTGCTGTGCCTGGATGCCATGACCATCCCCGCAGACAGCGCCGGGCAGCCCTATTTTTACAAATCCCAGGTGGAAAAGGTGAAGGCCATCCGGCAGTTTCTCATGGAGCATGTGGCGGAGAGCTTCACCCAGGAGGAGCTGTCCGCTCGGTTTGACATCCCCATGACCGCCATGAAGGCCTGCTTCCGCTCCGTCTACGGCGCGGCCATCGGCGCGTGGCTGCTGCGCTACCGCATGAGCCTGGCGGCGGAGCTGCTGCTGAGCCGGCGGGAGCTGAGCGTCGCCGAGGTCGGCGGACGGGTGGGCTACGACAATCCGGGAAAATTCACAGAGGCGTTTAAACGGGTGATGCACCTGACGCCGTCACAATACCGTAAGGAAAGAGGAATGCAACATGAAATCTGAAAAAAAGAGCTGGACGGCGCTGCTTTTTGCCTACGCCCAGGGGGAGAAGCGGAAGCTTGTGCTGTCCGTCGTGCTCTCGGTGCTGTCAGTGGCCGTGGGGCTTGCGCCGTTTTACTGTATGTACGCGCTGGTGTGCCGCTTTGCCGCCGGGACGGCGGACACCGCCGCCGTGGTGCTGTGGTGCCTGCTGGCCCTGAGAGCGTATGCGGTAAAGATCGGGCTGTTCAGCCTGTCCACCGGCATCTCCCACGGCATGGCCTACGCCGTGCTGGAGGGGCTGCGGCTGCGGCTGGCCGACCGCTTCCTTCACGCGCCCCTGGGTGATGTGGAGAGCCACTCCATCGGGCAGATGAAGAGCATGATGGTGGACAAAATTGAAAATCTGGAGCCGCCCCTGGCCCATATGATCCCGGAGGGAGCGGGCCATGTGGTGCTGCCGGTGGTCAGCATCCTGGCGCTGTGCTGCATCGACTGGCGTCTGGCGCTGGCGTCGCTGGTCACGTTTCCCCTTTCCTTCCTGTGCATGGGGCTGACCTTTGCCATCAGCGGGAAGAATTTCCAGAAATACGACCAGTCCAGCGCCTATATGAACAGCGCCATTGTGGAATACATTGAGGGCATCGAGGTGATCAAGGCCTTTGGCCGGGCCGGGGTGTCCTATGAAAAATACGCCAACGCCATCACGGACTTCCGCACCTTTGTCATCAAGTGGCTCTCCTCCACCTTTGCCACCATGAAGCTGAGCTTCGCTCTGTTCCCCTCCACCCTCATCGGCGTTCTTCCGGCGGCGCTGGCGCTGGCCGGACGCGGGGTGATCACCGCCCCTCAGGCGGCGCTGGCGGTGATGCTGTCCATCTCCATGGTGGGCTCCCTGGCGAAGCTGGAGGTTTTCTCTGAGAATATGCGGCAGGTGAAATCCACCGTGGAAAGCCTGCAGGAATTTCTGGAAATGCCCTCCCTGCCGGAGCCTGACCGCCGTGCCCGGATCGCGGGCAGTGAGGTGCGGCTGCGGGGCGTTCACTTCTCCTACACCGGCGACAGCCGGGACGAGGTGCTCCACGGCATTGACCTGACCCTGCCCGCCGGAAGCTTTACCGCGCTGGTCGGCCCCTCCGGCGGCGGCAAGTCCACCGTCGCCAAGCTGATCGCCCGGTTCTGGGACGTGACAAGCGGAGAAATCACCGTGGGCGGCGTCAATGTCAAGGATATGCCCCTGGCCCAGCTCTCGGAGTGCGTCAGCTTTGTGACCCAGGATAATTTTCTCTTCCGCTGCTCCCTGCTGGAAAACATCCGCCTGGGGAACCCCGCCGCCACCGACGAGCAGGTGAAGGCCGCCGCCCGGGCGGCCCAGTGCGAGGAGTTCATCTCCAAGCTGCCCCTGGGCTACGATACCCCCGCCGGGGAGGCGGGCAGCCGTCTTTCCGGCGGCGAAAAGCAGCGCATTGCCATCGCCCGGATGATGCTGAAAAACGCACCCATTGTCATTCTGGACGAGGCCACCGCCTTCACCGACCCAGAGAACGAGGATAAGCTCCAGCAGAGCATTGCCGCCCTGACCCAGGGCAAGACCCTGCTGGTGATCGCGCACCGGCTGTCCACCATCAAGAACGCGGACAATATCGTGGTGCTGCAATCCGGCCGCATTGCCGCCCAGGGCACCCAGGCGCAGCTGCTGGAGCAGTGCCCGCTGTACCGCGATATGTGGCGCTCCCACGTGGGCGCGCAGAGCTGGGCGGTTTCCGCCGGGACAAAGGAGGGCTGACAGATGCTCAAAACCGTAAAACGGATCATTGACTGGTGCGGAGAATTTAAGGGGAAGCTGTATCTGGGCTTTGTAATGACCTTCTTCTCCCACATCTTCACCGCGCTGCCCCTGGGCCTTGCCGCCTATACGGTGGGGCAGCTGATCGAGGGACGGACGCTGGACGGCTCCTGGGTCTGGAAATCCGCCGTGATTCAGATCGGGCTGGTGCTCCTGCGCTTCCTGTTCGATTACCTTCGCGCCCGGCTCCAGGAGCCCATCGGCTATCAGCTGACGGCCCGGGATCGTCTGGCCGTGGGCGACGCGCTGAAGCGGGTGTCGCTGGGCTATTTCCAGCAGGTGAGCACCGGCAGCATTCTCAGCTCCATCACCACAGGCCTTTCCACCCTGGAGGGGATGGGCATCCGCATGATCGATAACTTTGTGGGCGGCTATCTGAATTTCCTGGTGATCTTCCTGGGTCTTACCCTGTGCAGCCCGCTGACGGCGCTGATCGCTCTGGCCGCCGCCGGGGCATCCCTGGGCTTCATGCTCATCATCTCCCACTACAGCCGGGTCAATTCCCCGGTGGAGGCCCAGGCCAACCGGGATCTGACCGGCGCGGTGATCGAATACGCCCGGGGCCTGGCGGTGGTGAAATCCTTCGGCAAGGGCGGCGCGTCCATGGCGGCGGTGACCAAGGCCGCTGCGGACAGCAAGCGCATCCGCCTGAAAATCGAATGGGGCTACGTCCCCGCCAACGCCCTGCATCTGCTGGCGCTGAAGTGCGGCTCGGTGGGCCTGGCCCTGGCGGCCTGCCTGCAAAGCCTGGCGGGGCAGATGGAACTATCCATGGCACTGATGTTCATATTCTTCTCGTTCAGCATTTTTGCCAGTCTGGAGCCGATCAGCGACAGCACCCACACCCTGGGGGTGATCGACGACGCCATGAACCAGCTGGAGGCCCTGCGGGGTGAGAGCTTCATCGACGCGGACGGCAGGGACATTTCCCTCGACCACTATGACATTGAATTCCACCATGTGAATTTCGGCTACGATTCCCGGCAGGTGCTGAAGGACGTGAGCTTCCGCATCCCGGAGCGAACCACCACCGCCATCGTCGGCCCTTCCGGCTCCGGCAAGACCACCATTTGCAGCCTGATTGCCCGGTTCTACGACCCCCAGAGCGGCCGGATCTCCATGGGCGGCCACGACCTGACGGAATTCACCTGTGACAGTTTGCTGCGCAATATCTCCATGGTGTTTCAGAATGTGTATCTCTTCCGCGATACCATCCGGGCCAACATCTGCTTCGGCAAGCCCGACGCCACCGAGGCGGAGATGATCGAGGCAGCCAAAAAGGCGCGCTGCCATGACTTCATCATGGCCCTACCCCAGGGCTACGATACCCCGGTGGGCGAGGGCGGCGGCACCCTGTCCGGCGGTGAAAAGCAGCGCATTTCCATTGCCCGGGCCATTTTGAAGGACGCCCCCATCATCATTCTGGATGAGGCCACCGCCAGCATTGACCCGGAAAACGAGCACCTGATCCAGCAGGCCATCTCCGCCCTGACCCGTGGCAAGACGGTCATCACCATTGCCCACCGCCTCGCCACCATCCAGAACGCGGATCAGATTCTGGTGGTAGACGACGGCCGCATCGCCGAATCCGGCACCCACCAGGAACTGCTCGCCCAAGCAGGCATCTACCGGCACTTCACCCAGATCCGCCAAAAAGCCGAAACCTGGCAGCTCCAGGACACCCGCCTCAAGGCTGCATCCCCCACGCCGGAGCAATAACCCCCGCCTCAGTTCTTTTTTCTACAGATGCGAATCAAGAGTAGAAATATTCGTAAATCCCCCGGCAAAAGCGAGAGAATTAAAACATTTCGAGTGCGTAGGGGCGGATACCATCTGCCCGCCATGTACCGGGATTGAGAGGTTCGTCTATACAGCTCACGTCCGTTACCTTTCGGGCGGCTGGTATCCGCCCCTACGGATTTCTACCCTTGATTCGCATACAGAATACGTACTCACGCACAGAAAAGCGCATCCCCTTACCGAGTAACAGCGGTAAGGGGATGCATTTATTCAAGAGGTCTATGCCTTGCGCTTTGCCTGGGCCAGGGTGGCGATGTCCCCTACGCCGTTTAGGACGATGGTGGGGCGGTAGGCGTAGGTTTTCAGGGTCTCGCGGGTGGAGACGCCGGAGAGAACCAGGACGGTTGACATGCCGCTTTCCAGGCCGGAGATGATGTCGGTGTCCATGCGGTCGCCTACCATCACTGCCTCGGCACTGTGGCAGTCCAGCAGGTTCAGGCCGGTGCGCATCATCAGGGGGTTCGGCTTGCCGCAGAAATATGCCTGGGTGCCGGTGGCCATCTCGATGGGGGCGATCAGTGCCCGGCAGGCCGGGGCAATGCCGTTTTCGATGGGGCCGGAGACATCGGAATTCGCGCCGATCAGCTTCGCGCCCTTCATCACCAGATTGGTAGCCTTGGTCAGGGTATCCAGCGAATAGGAGCGGCCCTCGCCCACCACCACATAGTCCGGGTTCACATCATTCATGGTAATCCCCGCGTCATACAGCGCGTTCAGCAGTCCTGCCTCGCCGATGGCAAACACCGAGCAGCCCGGCGCCTGCTCCCGCAGGAAGGCCGCCGTGGCCAGGGCGCTGGTGTAGAAATGCTCCTCCGATACGTTCAGGCCCATCCGGGCCAGCTTCTGATTCAGCTCCCTGGGGGTGTAGCCGCTGTTATTGGTCAGGAACAGGTATTCCTTCTTTTCATCGTGCAGCCACTGGATAAACTCCGCGACGCCCGGCAGAACCCGATTGCCGTGATAGATCACGCCGTCCATGTCGCAGATAAAGCCCTTCTTCTCATTAAAATCAATTGTAGGAAATCCATCCATATTCTTCTTTCACGCTCCTTTACATTTCTTCTTTACAATTTCAGATTATACCACTTTTGTAAAATCGGATAGAAGCCAATTGTAAAATCTTTGTAAAATGGCGGTTTTTCATGCAAAAATGGCCCGCACAGGGTGGTTTTTCCGTGCGGGTCGTTTCTTAGGAAGCTCTGATTAAATCGGCAAGAGCTGGCAGCGAGGATTTTTGCTCCCAGACAAGGGCTGGAAAGTGGCGGAATACTTTGTGTACCCGCAAGGGGTATGCCGCATCCGTAAGCCAGCTTACGCTGGCAACGGCTGCGCTATATTTCCCACTTTTCAGCCCGCAGTATGGGAGCAAAAGGCCCGCTGTCCAGCCGCAGACGAGTTATTCAGAGATTCCATTATTCTGTCTCTGTGGGGTTCAGCAGGAAATCATCCAGCGTGCCCCAGGCTCCGGCAGGGGCGGTGACGGAAACGCCGATGGTGATGGTGCCGGTGGTGCTCTGGATGCCCCCAATGGCGGGGTTCTGCCAGTTCACCCAGCCGTCCACGGCAAAGGGCTGCTCGTAGCGCACTCCGTCGGCGATGGCGTAGAGCGTCAGCTGCTCCGTGCCGTCCATGCCGCCGCCCTGGGCCTGGAGGCTGAGGCTATAGCTGCCGGGGCGCAGGTCGGTGATCTCCTGCTCCACCGTAAAGGCCACGGCCTTGGCATTCCAGAAGTGCAGGGAATACTCGCCGGTGAAGGCGTCCGTCTTTTTCTGCTGGAAATCCACAGTGGGGGTATCCTCAGTGATGCGCCACATGGAGGTATCCGCGTCCTCAAAGCTGTAGTTGCGGACGTAATTTTCATCCGCCAGGTTCACATAGCAGGTTGTCTCCATCCCCCCGGCCTGGCCGGAGATGGGATAGGTGCCCACCTCGCAGGCGCTGAGCGCCTCCAGGTCAACGGAGGGCTCCCAGGTCACGTCCGCCTGCACCTGGCTGCCGTCGTTGTAGACGGCGGGCACCGTGGCGGGGAGCTGGATGGGATTGTTCCGCTTTACCGTCACATACACTGTCTCCACGCTGTCCACCGCCAGGGGGGCCTCCGCGCCGGTGCGGACAAGGGAAAGGGTTTTTAAGGATTCCAGCGGATGGCCCTCCGCGTCAAACAGGGCCTGGTTGTCGCAGGCGCTGCCGCCATAGTAAACACCGGCGTCCGTGGGGTCGTAGTCCGCAGAATAGGAGCTTGCCCAGCCGGAGCCGTACCGCTCCCACTTTTCGCTGCGCGATTCCCAGCTGTCGCCGGGGACGCTGATCCAGCCCGGCTCCCAATAGAACACGCCCACGGCGCTGTCGCCCAGAGAGGCCACGGCGGCGATCACATCCCGCAGCGCCCGGGACTGGCCCTGCACGGTAAAGGGATAGGGCTTGTCGTAGGTGGGCTGGTCGCCGATGGTGTTGCCGTGGCCGTCGGTATCCAGGATGGTGTAAGCGTAGGAGGTCTCGGCCACCATCACCCGCTTGCCGCTACGCTCCACCACGCTTTGCAGCTGCCGGGTCAGATTCTCCAGGCTGCCGTGCCAATAGGGGTAATAGGAGGTGGCGAAGATGTCATAGTCCACGCCGTAGACCTCCAGAGTCGCGGCGATGGTGCTGAATTTCTCCGTCTCCGGGTTGGTGTAGTGGACGACGATCTGAATATCCCCATCCGTATCCCGCACCGCCTGGGCGGCGGAGGCCATCAGGGCATAGCGCCGGGGCACGGATGTCTCGCCGCAGAAGCCCTTGGTGACCTCGTTGCCGATCTGCACCATGTCCACCCGCACCCCTGCCTCCTGAAGGGCATGCAGGCTCTCCACCGTATAATCATAAATGGCCTGCTGCCGCTCCTCCAGGGACATATTCTTCCATGCCTTGGGGGCCTGCTGCTTGGACGGGTCGGCCCAGAAGTCCGAATAGTGGAAATCCACCAGCAAGCCCATGCCATATTCCGCCGCCCGGCGTCCGATGGCAATGGCGGTATCCAGGGTGCAGTTGCCGCCGCCGTAGCCGTTGCCCGCGGCGTCAAAGGGGTCGTTCCAGAACCGGACGCGGACGCAGTTCACCCCGGCCCCGGCCAGTACCTTCAGCATATCCTGTTGGTTTCCGTCAAAATCATAATAGGTGACGCCGCTTTCCTCCAGCGCCAGGAGGCTGGAAACGTCCGCCCCCATTACAAAGGTTTCTGAAAGGTCGTCCACCCGCTTTACAAGGAGCGACGCCTCCTGAGCGGCGCACACGGCGCACAGGCTCAGGGCCAGGAAAAGGGCCAGGACGAAAGACAGCAGCTTTTTCATTCATATTCCTCCATTTTATCGGAGCCAGGCCACAATGGCCGCCAGGATCAGCAGATGGGCGGGGTACAGGCAGCCGAAGATATCCCGGCTCCAGGCTGAGCCATCCTCTCCGTTGTAGCGCCGGATGACAAGGTGGGAAAGGGGCGCGGTGACGTAGAGCACCAGGCCAATGATGCTGCTCCACACCAGCCGCTTTCCTGGGCTGTCGCGCAGGATGTAAAACACCGCCGTCAGTGTGATCACACCCAGGGCAAAGTCGGCGCGGAAGAGGCTGCCCCACAGCGCCGCCGCCAGCACGATCAGCAGCTGAACAGCCCTGCTGGCGGCGAACACCCGCAGGCCGTACAGCATGATAAGGCTGATTACCAGGGAGCACATCAGGCTCTGCCGGGACAGGTCAAAGGGCGTGCCGCTCATGGCCATGTCAAAGGGCACCTCGCTGATCACCGCCAGCGCCAGCAGCCAGAACAGCTCCCGGCCGAAGCGCTCCGATTTCAGGAAGCGGTTCGTCAGCAGAAAGGCCAGCACCGGGATGGCAAGGCCCCCCAACAGCCGCAGCACCGATGCCCAGCTGGACAGGAGCATGGTGTGCGGATCTGATTCGATCAGGCTTTGCAGCTCGCCGGTGGACAGGGTGTCCAGCCGCATCAGGCCATACTGCACCACCGACAGGCCCACCGAGCTGCACAGCAGCGTGATTCCCGCGTAGATGCGCAGAACATCCCCGTTTACACGGATGTGCGGCAGACGCCGCTGGTTGTGAAGATTTTCCATGCTGTATTCCTCTTAAAAATCCCGAATTGTCTCCAGGGCGCACAGGCGATGGCCGTCGTAGTCAAACAGCGCCTGGTTCGCCCATTCGTTGCCGCCGGGGCCTTCCTCGCCGGTGTAGGCCAGGGCAGCCTCGGTGGCCCAGCCCACGCCGGGCACCGGGAGCCAGGCAGGCTCCCAATACACAAAGCCCCTGCCCCGCCCGTCCGGCACGCCCCGCAGGACATCCAGAAAGTCCTGCATAAACCGGCGCTGTCCCTGGGGGGTCATGGGGTAGGGAACCTTTTCCGCCAGCGCCGGCTTGGTGGCCATTCCCTTCCGCTTTTCCGGGGGGAGCTGCTCATAGGCGGCGTAATCCTCCATCGTAAAGCCCATAGAAACCTCCGCCACGATCATATCCTTGCCGTAGCGCCGGGCCAGGTCGTGCATATTGGCGCGCAGCTCCTCCAGGGAGCCGTGCCAGAACGGATAGTAGCTCAGACCGATGTATTCAAAGTCCAGGCCGCCGCAGCTGAAATAGCTATCAAACCACCGGCGGTACAGAGCGTTGTTTCCGCCGTTGTCCAGGTGGAGCATCACCGGCACACCGGGCAGCACCCGCCGCACGGCACGAATGCCCGCGCTCAAAAAATCCGCCAGATTCTGATATTCCGGCACCCGGCCATAGGGCCAGAGCATGCCGTTGGTCAGCTCATTGCCCACGGCCACCATGGCCGGGGCCGCGCCCTCCTGGGTCAGCCGCAGCAGCACCCGGCGGGTGTAATCGTACACCGCCTGCTCCAGCTGCGGCACGGTCAGGCCCCGCCAGGCCTTGGGGATGTTCTGCTTTCCGGGATCCGCCCAAAAGTCGCTGTAGTGCAAATCCAGCAGCCAGTCCACCCCGGCCCGCCGCAGCCGCTTGGCCATGGTCACGGTTTTTTCCAAATCGTTGGTGCCCGCGCCGTATGGCTCCCCGGCCTCGCTGTAGGGATCATTCCACAGCCGCAGGCGCACCATGTTCATCCCGTAGCGCTTCAGAATCTCCACCGCGTCCTCCGCCGGGCCGCCGTCATAAAATTTCCCGCCATGGGCCTCCACCTCCAGCAGGGTGGATAAGTCCATGCCTTTGATAAATTCCGTCATATTTTTTCCTCGTGCTCCTCCCCCGATTGAATACACCCGGCACCAGCCGACGGTCACAACCAAAAGCTTCCCTTGGGATGGTGCGCCGCGCAGCGAATCAAAATATTGATGATCGCCGGTGGCAATCATACCTCGATTTATTAGCTGGCAGCCCGTAGGGCTGACTGAAGAGGGCTTACCGCATACGCTCTTTATTAAGGGCAAGTTGAATGGTACGCACCCATCCGTAGGGGCGGATACCAGCCGCCCGCAACGTTGTGGAATTGAGCTGTCAGTTGAGTGGACATTACCAAAAGTTTCTGAGTTCGTAGGAGGCGGCAATTTGTCGCCCCGCCGTGTACCGGGATTGAGCGGTTTGTCTATACAGCTCACGTTCGTTACCTTTCGGGCGGCTGGTATCCGCCCCTACGCACTCAAAACGTTGTACACTGTACCTCTTTAGTTAAGTCTCTCTCGAAACTTTTTACCCGAGTGCCCTCTTCAGTCGCTGCGGCGACAGCTATTTAATTATGGTATCATTGCCACCGGCAATGATTGTTATTAAAGACTCGCTGCGCTCTGCAACACCCCACAGGGAAGCTTAGGGATGCACACGTCAGATTATACGTTCATCCATTCTGCTCCCGAAACCGTAAGGTTTAGGGTCGGCAGGTTGCCGACCCCTACGGGGGAGCTTCTTTTACTCGGAGAAGTCCTCGAAGCTGGTGAAGCGCTTGTGCATTGCTTTGTAGCGGAGGCGGGCCAGCTCGTTCATTTGGAGCACCTGCTCCTCTGTGCCGGTGAATTGGCAGCGCAGGCAGTAGTATTCTCCCTTTGCCGCGTCGTAGAACATATCGATGTCCAGATCCCGCAGGAAGCAGGAGGGGCAGCGGTAATTCAGTTTGCCTTTTGTAGCTTGAGCCATGTGGTAAACGCCTCCTTTTCCTTGAGTTTGCCCGTGCAGCCCAGGGTGAACATGGGGCTGAAGGCGTAGCCCTCCTTGGCATAGGCCGATGCATCCCGGCCCTGGCCGGTGAGGCTGACCCGGGTATCGATGGGCGGCAGGACGCACCAGCTCTCCCGGGCGGCGGGGGCGGAAAGCTCCCGGCACTTGTATTCATAGGGAATGGAGGTATCGTCCACGCCCAGGGTCAGGCTGGTCATGTCCTCGGAATACTCGGTGGTGCCGTAGCAGCCCACCATGTATTCATTGATGGTCACATCCGCCGCCGGGTCGGACAGCTCCAGCACCCTCCGCTCGATGCGGATGGCGCTGCTGCCCTCGGTAAAGGTAATAACGGTCTGGAGCTTCACGGTCAGGTCGGAGAACACGATCTCCACCGGGTCAAGGGTCAGAATGCGGTCGCTTCCGGCCTGGGAGAAGTGGGCCTTGGTGCGGCACAGGCACAGGTCGACCTCCTCGCCGCCATGGCAGATCTTGGCGCTGCGGATGGTGCCCTCGCCGGCATAGTGGGTGAAGTAGCCCGCCCGGTATTTTTCCTGGATCAGGAAGGGGTAGCTGGCATCCTGCACGTGGGGGGTACCGATGCCCACCGGCCAGGGCAGCTTAGCGGCATAGGGCCGCAGGTCAAAGATCGCGCCGCCCTGATCCATGTTGACGCCCGCCCGCATATAGGGGTCGCAGTACCAGAACAGCTGCTTGTCGCTGCCGTAGAGGATGTCCCGCCACAGGGCGCACTCCGGCTCGGTGTAGGTTTTCTTCTCCCGGTAGTAGTCGGCAAACTCGGACATGGTCATGTCCAGGAGCTTGCCCTCCTTTTTCAGCTTGCCGTAGTAGGCGCAGCCGTCCCAGTAGGATTTCTTCAGCAGCTCATAGGGAGCCTCCCACCGTCCCATCTTGTTCATCCAGCCGGGGCCGACGAACATCATGTTGTAGGCGTAGCCGTTGTTGAATTTGGCCAGGCTGCGGTACTGGTCGATGAGGTTATAGAGGTATGGATATTCCCAGGTTTTGGTGTCGTAGATCATGCCCCGGAGCACATTCTGGGGATGGGTGCCGAAGTTGGAGCCGTTGCCGTCGTAGCAGGCCAGCAGATCCCGACTCAGGTGGGGAATGGCCACGATGCCGCTGTCCTCCTCCGCGTTCGCTGCGGGGGCATGGGTATTCTGCTTGGAGGGGATCCAGGGCGCCCAGGGGCCGCCGTCCATAAAGGTGTACCAGGAATTGTTGCAGGTGTGGTAGGCCTTGGGGCCCTCTTCCCAGCAGGTGGCCACAGCGCACTTCACCGTGGGGTATTCCGCCTTGATGAAATTGATCAGGTCGGCGTCCATGTAATACGAGCCGGTGGAGGCGGGATAGAAACCGAAACGCTCATGGAATTTTCCGAACACATCCCGGACGATGGCCTTCTTGTCCTCCACGGAGAACATCCAGATGCAGAAGTCCTTGGTCTTGTACTTGTCCCGGAACTGCTGGCAGGGCAGGCCCAGCAGGCTCAGGGCGATCTCGTCGCCATAAACCGCGTGGTGCTCCTTGGCCAGGGCCACCGCCTCGTCGTTGAAGAGGCTGGCGTAGGTCATCTGAATGGTGGTTTTTAGCCCGTTCTCGTGGGCGCACTGCTGCTGAATCTTGAAGATATCCAGGCTTTCGGTGAGCAGCGCCTTGCGGCCGATGTCCTCGGCCTTGCCTTGGCCGGTGACCTTTTCGGCATACTCCGGCACCATTTCCGGCCGGTGAATGATATTGACAATAAATTGATCCATTGGTTTTTTCCTTTCGTAGGAGGATATCAGCCCTTCACCGCGCCGTTGGTAACGCCCTCGACGTAGAATTTCTGCATGATGAAGAACAGAATGGAGATGGGGATGGACACCAGCACGCCGCCGCAGCAGAACTGGGTGAAGTAGGAATTGATCAGGCTCTTTTCCAGCATCTTGTACAGGCCCACCGCCACGGTGTAGTTGGCGGAGATACCGGCGTTGAGGATCATCTTGGCGAACACGAAATCCATCCACGGAGTCAGGAAGCTGCTGATCACCGTGTACACAATGATGGGCTTGGAGGTGGGCATGACGATCTTCAGGAAGATCAGCGCCTCGTTGCAGCCGTCCAGCCGGGCCGCCTCGCACAGCGACCGGGACACGGTATCGAAGAAGCCCTTGGCGATCAGATAGCCCAGGCCGGAGGAGGCGGAGTACACCAGGATCAGGCCGACGTGGCTGTTGGTCAGGCCGAAGGTCTTCAGGGTGAAGTACACCGCGATCATGGACAGCATGCCGGGGAACAGGTTCAGCAGCACCGCGAAGTTCATCAGTCCCTTGCGGGCGCGGAAGCGCATCACCGACATGGCGTAGGCTACCATCAGCACAAAGGCGGTGGAGATGATGCAGGTAAAGCAGGCGATTCGGAAGGTGTTCCAGAACCAGGTGGGGAACTGGTTGACGGAGTCCGGGGTCAGCAGCTTTGCGTAGTGCACGGCGCTCCACTCCTTCGGGAAGAAGGTGGAGGTATTCATGCCGGGATAGGCGCTGAAGGAGGTGCACACCAGCCACACGATGGGGATCAGCCAAATCACGCACAGCAGCGCAATAAAGGCATTGTGCAGGAAAATCTTGGAGCTTTTCTTGATCTGCCCGGCCAGGAGGGCGGACTCTACAGAATCACGATTCTCGTATTTCATTGATAGGTTCCCTCCTTATCCCCGCGGATCATAAAGTTGAAGCCGACCAGCGTAAACACCGCGCAGACCACAAACACCATAATGCCAATGACGGAGGCCATCTTATAGTTATAGTAATCCTGGGTCAGGGTGAACAGCCAGGTGACCAGCAAGTCCACCTCTCTGGCCTGGGAATTGGCCATCAGCTGATTGGTGGTCACATATACGCCCTGGGTCAGCAGGTAGATCACGTTGAAGTTATTGAAGTTCTTTACGAAGTCCGTTATCAGCGCCGGGCCGGTCACCTGGAGCATATAGGGCATGGTGATGGACTTGAAGATCTGGAACGGGCTTGCGCCGTCGATGCGGGCGCTCTCCAGCTGATCGCTGGGCAGGTTCATCAGAACGCCGGTGGCGACCAGCATCTGATAGGGAATGCCCACCCAGATATTGATCAGAATGATCATCACATGCGCCCAGCCGGGAGCGGAGAGGAACGGGATAAAGCTGGTGGAGATCAGGCCGATCCTCCGCAGGAAGGCGGTCAGGCCGATGTTGGCGCACATGGTATTCATAATGCCGGTGTTGGAGAAGAAGTTGCGCATCAGCAGCAGCGAGACGAACTGGGGCACCGCAATGGTGATCACCAGCAGGGTACGCCACAGCTTGCCTCCCCGGGTCAGCTTACTGTTGATCAGCAGCGACACCAGGATGCCGCCGAAGTAGGTGGTCAGGGTGGAGAAGAACGACCACACGACCGTCCAGCCCAGAATCTTACCGAAGGCATAGCCAAAGGTAGAGGTAATGCCGCCGCCGAACAGGGTGGAGAAGTTGGCGAAGCCCACCCAGGTAAACAGGTTCGTGGGGGGCATGTGCTGCTGGTCGTAATTGGTGAACGCCACCAATATCAGCAGCAGGATCGGGATCACCGTAAACACCACGACGCCCAGCACAGGCAGGGACAGGAGCGTGATGTGAAATTTCTCGTCCAGGTATTCCCGCAGATCCTCCCGGAAGCTGTTTACATGGCCGCCGCTGCGGGCAAGCTGCTCCACGCGGTACGCGCCCACCACATTGCGGATGCACGTCACCGCCGCCGCTGCCCACACCACGAAGCTGAACAGGGAGAACAGCAGGATCATAAAGGAATTGTCATAGTCGTTCCATTCCGACTGCATGGTTTCCATATTGAACACCTGCTGCGCCTGCACGGTGCCCAGGGTGCCGAATTTGGGAACATAGCGCAGCGCAAAGCCGCAGGTAAACAGGATCACCGCCGCCTCCAGCAATGTCAGCAGCAGCGCCTTCATATACTGCTTCCGGCGGAAATAGCCTGCGCCCCACCAGAGCAGCGTCAGCTTTACAAAGAAGTCGCCGCCTGCAAAGGCGCGGCCAAACTCGGCAAAGAAATCACCAATGGGGGCCAGAAAGCCGCCGATGGCCATGCCGATTCTGGAAAAAACCGTTTGCTTCTCTTCCATAGAGGGTGTTCCTTTCTTCCAATATTTGCACATCCCGCTTTTCAGAGGCCCCTGACAAAATCATCGCAATGGATTCAGAGGCTTTAACAACAGCCCCATATGCCTCGGCATATGGGGCTGTATGATTTAGATAAGCGGTGCGATTACACTGCGGGAGCAGTGACGCCCTCCACCAGGGTATCCAGGACGGCCTGAATGTCGGCGTCCTCCTTGCCGACCAGCTCGCCGTTGGCGACCATCTGGCCGAAGGTAGCGGTGGGATCCCAATACTTGCCGCCCACGTTCTGCACGGAGCCAAAGACATCCTGCGCAGCGGAAGCAGCGATGGCGGTATTGCTGCTGACAGCCTCGTCGGCAGCGGCGTTCAGGTTGGTGGGAGCCAGCTGACGGGCTTCAAAGCGGGCAGCCTGGGAATCCTCATTGGTCAGGAACTCGGCCAGCAGGACGGCCCAGCCCACGTTCTTGGAGTAGGCATTGACGCCCATCAGCTTGAAGCCGGAGTAGCAGGACATCTGAACCTGCTCACCAGCGCAGGTGAAGGTGGGCAGCTTGCAGGCAGCGTAGCCGTCGCCGAAGGCAGTCTCAGCAGCGCTGGCGTCCCAGGTGCCGGAAACCACAGCGCAGACAGCGCCGGAAGCAATCTGGTTGGAGATGTCGCCGTCCGCAATGGCCAGGAAGGCGGAGTTGGCGGCGATGTCGGACATGGCCTTGGCCACGTCAACGCCGGTAAAGTCCTTGGAGGAGGTGCCGTTCCAGTCGATCACGGTGGTGCCATCCTCATTCATATCGGCGATGAAGCCGGCACCCAGGAAGAAGGAAGCGTTGTACCAGCCGGAAGCAAAGGTCATGCCGACCTTGCCGCCCGCGGCCTGTGCGGCCTCCAGCAGGGTATCCCAGGACTGGGCCTGCTCAGCGGTGATCTTGGTGGAATCGTAGTACAGGAAGTAGTTGTTGCCGCCGCTCATGGGGAAGGCATACAGGTTGCCGTCCTTGCTGGCAGCAGCCACGGAGCCTGCGCCGTTGGCAGCCATCACATCGTCCAGGGTCTTGCCGGCATAGGCGGGCAGGACGGCGGACACGTCGCCGCTCAGGTTCTGCAGCGCACCGGCGGCCACCAGGTCGTTCAGCTGGTCGTTGGCAAAGGCGAATACGTCGGCAGCGGCCTCCACGTCGGTCAGGACGGTGTCCTTGGCGGTGGACTCGGACTCGACGCCGATCTGGATATCAAAGGTCTGGTCGGGATGGGCAGCCTTGAACTGCTCCACCAGGTCAGCCAGCAGCGCCTGATCCTCTTCCGCGCCCCACAGGGTCAGGGAAATGGGATCGGCAGCGGAAGCGCCCAGGCCCGCCACACTGACGGTCAGCAGCAGCGCCAGCAGCAATGCAATCACTTTTTTCATATGTTTATCCTCCTTGCTTTGTTATAGCAACGGTTTGGCAACCGGTTGCCTACATATATTAGTATAACCCGTTTCCACTTTCCTGTCAATTTGGAATTCCTAACAAGAATATTCCCCCCGTTTTGTCTCAAATCACGAAACTCTGCGAAATCCCACCCCCGTAGGGGTCGGCAACCTGCCGACCCTCAACCTGGCGGTTTAGAAAGCAGTATAGATGAACGTATAACCTGACGTATGTATCCCCAAGCTTCCCTGAGGGGGAAGCTGTCGCCGTAGCGACTGAAGAGAGCACTCAGGTAACGGTTTCGAGAGAGACCCAACTAAAAAGGTACAGTGTACAACGTTTTGAGTGCGTAGGGGCGGATACCAGCCGCCCGAAAGCTAACGAACGTGAGCTGTACAGACAAACCGCTCAATCCCGGTACCCGGCGGGGCGACAAATTGCCGCCCCCTACGGACTCAGAAACTTTGGGTAATGTTCATTCAATTGACAGCTCAATTCCGACACCTGGCGGGCGGCTAATATCCGCCCCTACGGAGGGGTGCTTCCCATTCAACCTACCCTTAATAAAAATCCCACTGCGGTAGCCCTCTTCAATCAGCCCTACGGGCTGCCAGCTTCCCCCGAGGGAAGCTTTTGGTGGAAGCCGTCGCCTGCTCCCATTCAACGTTCTGCTATCGAAACCGCAACCTCGCGGGTCGGCAGGTTGCCGACCCCTACGAACTCAGAGGCTTTGGGCGGCTTCCGTTCAATTGGCGGCTCGGGCCCGTGGGGTTACGGGGGGCGGCGGAAAGCCCGCGGCCGGGGAGGGCTGCGGGCTTTTAGAAGACGATCAGGCGGTCTTTTTTCTTGCCAGGACGATTTTCTGGATTACCAGGAACAGGCAGATCATGGCGGCCACGGTGATGTCCTTCCACCAGGGGTCGGTGAGGTTCATGGAGGCGACAATCTGCTTGATGGTGTTCAGCGACAGCACGCCGAACAGGGTGCCGATGATGTTGCCCACGCCGCCGGTGAGCATGGTGCCGCCGATGATGGAGGAGGCGATGGCGTTCATCTCCGCGCCCTGGCCGTTGGTCACGGAGCCGGAGCCGAGATGCAGCACGTACACGAAGCCGCCGATGCCCGCCAGGGTGCTGCACAGCAGGTGGGCCAGGAATTTGGTACGGCGCACGTTGATGCCCAGCATATTAGCGCTGCCCGCGTTGCCGCCCACCGCATAGAAGCTGCGGCCCAGCTTTGTCCATTTCAGCAGGACAAATAGCAGCACCACGATCACCAGGGCCACGATCACCCCCGGCTCCACATAGGCCGTGATGAATTTGCCCTTTTTATTCAGGTAGCCGATGCCATTGAGCAGGATGTGGGTATCCTTGGCGGCGATGAACTGCTCGTTCTGGATGTTGATGGGGTTGGGATTGACGATGGTGGTCATGCCCTTGGCAAAGAACATGCCCGCCAGTGACACGATGAAGGGCTGGATGTCCAGATAGGCCACCAGGTACCCCTGCACCAGGCCGAAGGCAACGCCGATGCCCAAGGAGATCAGCAGGGCGGTGAAGATATTGCCGCCGTGCATATCCAGGTTTACGGCGCAGGTCATGGTGATCAGGGCGGTCATCATACCCACGGAGATATCGATGCCCCCGGTAATCATAACGATGCTCATGCCGCAGGACAGGATAATCATGCCCGCGTTCTCATTGAGGATGTTGCAGAAGGAATTGGGCTTGCGGAAGCCGGAGCCGAGGAAGGCAATGGCGGCGGCGTACATGGCAAAGAATACCACGATGGTGATGGTCAGCAGCAGATTGCTGTCGGACATGACGAAGCGCTTTTGCAGCCGCCCGTTTTTCTGAACCACTTTGGTGCTCATTTATACCGCCTCCTTTACGCTGCTCTTCTTCGTGGTGAGCTTTTTCCACGCCTTCGTGGCCTTGGCCTGGAAGGTGGGGGCGCTGATGACCACCAGGATCACCACCACCACGGCCTTGTAGGCGGGCAGAGCGGTGGAGGGCACCTTGTATTTATACAGGGTGGTGGTCAGGAACTGGATGGTATAAGCGCCCAGGATGGAGGCTGGCATGCTGAACTTGCCGCCGCTGAGGGCGTTGCCGCCCAGGGCCACCGCCAGAATGGCGTCCATTTCGATATCAATGGCGAAGTTGGAATAGTTGATGGTGGATACCCGGCTGACCTTTACGAAGCCAGCCACCGCCACGCACAGGCCCAGGATCACATAGGTGAGGAACTTGATGAAGGCGGGGTTGATGCCGTTGAGCCGGGAGGAGCTGGCGTTGATGCCCACGGACTGGGAGTACAGCCCGATGGTGGTGAATTTCAGGGTCAGGGCCGCCACGATCATGCAGGCCACGGCGATGAACACCGGGGTGGGAATGGGCACGCCGGGGATGTAGGTGCCGAAGTAGCTGAGCACGGGATCCTTCAGGTTCATGGGCTGGGCGTGGTTGATCCAGGAGGCGATGGAGCGCCCGGCGGTGAAGAGGATCAGCGTCGCCACCATGGGCTGCAATTTCAGATACGCCACCAGGATGCCATTGAACGCGCCGAAGAGCATGCACACGCCGCAGGCGGCCAGGAAGGCCAGGATCACCGGGTTCTGGGCCTGATTAGCCACGGACTCGGTGCCGCACAGGATGCGCATGATAACGGAACCGGCGATGGCCATATTCGCGCCCACAGAGATATCCTGTCCGCCGGAGGCGGCGGTGACCAGGGTCATGCCGATAGCCAGGATGGCCAGCTCCGAGCCGTCGTTGATAACGGAAATGATGTTGCCGCCCAGCACCTTATAGCCGCTGTTGTTGGTGCGGATGTAGATGGAGAAGAAGGAGCTGTCGCCGATCAGATTGAAGATGATCAGCAGCGCCAGCGCCGCCAGGGGGATGAAGAGCTGCTGGTGCACCAGCCAGCTCAGCCGGGAGCCAAGGGTTTTCTTTTCCGGCCCTTTCAGCCGTTGTGTCTTGCTTGCCATATCAGCTTTCCCCTCCTGCAATGGTTTCCATGATCTTGTTCTGGTTCAGGTCGTCCCCGGTCAGCTCGCCCACCACATGCCGATCCCGCATGACCACCAGGCGGGAGCAGGTGCGCAGCATCTCGTCGATCTCCGAGGAGATGAAGGTGCAGCTCTTGCCCTCGGCGGCCAGCTTCAGCACCAGCTTCTGAATCTCCGTCTTGGTGCCGATGTCGATGCCCCGGGTCGGCTCGTCCAGGATCAGGTACTGAGGATTGGTCAGCAGCCAGCGGGCCAGGATCACCTTTTGCTGGTTGCCGCCGGAGAGCTGGTTAATGGGCGTGGAGGAGGAAGCGGTCTTGATTTCCAGGAGCTTGATATACTCGTCGGCGTACTTTTCCGCTTGGGCGCGGGAAATGGGCTTAAAGGGGCCTTGCAGCACCTGGAGGGCCAGAATAATATTCTCCCGCACGGACAGGTCGCCCACAATGCCGTCGCGCTTGCGATCCTCCGGCAAATAGCCGATGCCGTGCTTCATGGCGTCACGGGGCTTTTTGATCTTCACGTCCTCGCCGTTCATCTTCACGTGGCCACCGGTAACGTGGTCGGCACCGAAGATGGCGCGGACGCATTCGCTGCGGCCGGAGCCGAGCAGGCCGGTAAAGCCATTGACCTCGCCCTGGTGAATGGCAAAGTCAAAGGGGTACACCGCGTCGCTGCTGGAAAGGCCCTTGGCCTCCAGCACGGGGGTGCCCAGCTTGCCAGTCACGGCAGCGCTTTCATCCTTGATGGACGCCATGTCGTCCAGCTCCTTGCCCAGCATCTTGGATACCAGCTGTACCCTGGGCAGGTTCTCGATGGCATACTCGCCCACCAGCTGACCGTCCCGCAGGACGGTGATGCGGTCGCAGACCTCGTACACCTGGTCAAGGAAGTGGGTGACAAAGATGATGCCCACGCCCTTGGCCTTCAGATCCCGCATCAGCCGAAAGAGCTTCTCCACCTCCTGCTCGTCCAGGGAGGAGGTCGGCTCGTCCAAGATCAGCACCTTGCAGTCCATGTCCACCGCACGGGCGATGGCCACCATCTGCTGCACCGCGATGGAATAGTCGCCCAGCTGGCGGTTCGGCTCGGCGGGGATGCCCAGATCGTCCAGCAGCTTCTTCGCGCCGGAATTCATCTTCTTCCAGCTGGTAAAGCTTCCGGGGGTACGGGCGATATACATATTCTCCGCCACCGTCAGGTTGGGGCAGAGGGTAATTTCCTGGTAAACTGTGGAGATGCCGCATTTCTGGGCATCCTGGGGGCGGCGGATGGATACCGGGCCGTCGTGGCCCGCGATGTAGATTTCTCCGGCGTCCTTTTCATATACGCCGGTAAGCACCTTGATCAGGGTGGATTTTCCCGCGCCGTTTTCGCCCATCAGCGCATGAATTTCACCCTTCCTCAGGGTAAAATCCACATTTTGCAGCGCCTTGACGCCGGGAAAGAATTTGGAAATGCCGCGCATTTCCAATACTGCGCCTTCTTGCATTGTCTAGCCTCCGTCATTGGCTCAAGAGGCCGGTCGGCACTTGAACCCAAAAGTGAAAGGTACGCGGTGCGGATACAGGACATGCGCCAATATTCCGTACCGCGTACCCGGCATATTATCTAATCAGGGGATTTTTCTTGTAGCTTAGATACCGAAGTCCTCAACGTCCTCGGCGGTGATGGTGGCGGCGTCGAAGCCCTGCTCCTCCAGGATCACAACCTTGTCTTCCAGCTCTTCGCCGGCTTCCAGGGTGTCGATGATGTCGGCAATCGTCTCAGCCTGGAAGGGGTTGCACTGACCGTCGTAATTCCAGTTGCCGGCCAGCAGCTCTTCCAGAGCCCACTTGTTGCAGTCGAAGCCCATGATGATCACGTCGCCGTCAACGCCGTGGGTGATGCCGGCAGCGTCCAGAGCGGCCACGGCGCCCTGCGCCATGTTGTCGTTCTCAGCGTAGATGACGTTGAACTTCTCGCCGGAGTTGATGACGGACTCCACGATCTGCTTGGCCTCGTCAGCGCTCCAGTTGCCGGTCTGCTGAATCACGATGTTCCAGTTGTCGTTCTCGGCGACCTGAGTGTCCAGCGCGCCGGAGCGGCCCACCTGAGCGGCGGAGCCCATAACGCCCTGAATGTGGATCACGTTGTACTCGTCCAGACCCTGCTCGGCCAGCCAGGCAACGGCGGTCTCGCCTTCCAGAGCCATGTCGGAGACGACGGAGGCGGCGTACAGGCTGTCGTCAGCGTCGATGGTGCGGTCGAACAGGATGACGGTCACGCCAGCCTCTTCGGCTTCCTTCAGCACGGAGTCCCAGCCGGTGGTGGCGGCGGCGGACAGCAGCAGGTAGTCAACTTCGTCAGCGATGAACTTCTTGGCCTGGGCGATCTGCTCCTCGTTCTTCAGGGAGTAGAAGAACTGAGCGTCGAAACCATTCTCTTCGCAGAAAACGGCTTCCATGTCGGCCACGTTGGCGGCGCGATAGCCGGACTCGGTGGGGTCATTGTTGATGATGCCGACGGAGATCAGTTCGTCGGACTCTGCGGAGGCGAAGCAGGCGATGGACAGAACCATGCACAGCGCCAGGGCGATTGCCAGAAGCTTTTTCATTGTGTGTACCTCTTTCCAAAAATTTTTTGTCCGCCTTTGTGCGGGCTTGTGCCTATATAAAAGCACATAATTT
Source organism: uncultured Oscillospiraceae bacterium (assembly GCA_934565795.1). GTDB lineage: Bacteria > Bacillota > Clostridia > Oscillospirales > Oscillospiraceae > Faecousia. The sequence continues at coordinate 11,749 of CAKTIM010000005.1, read as the reverse complement.
TCGCCCCGTCAACGCATTGAACACCCCAAAACGCAAAACTGTGATTCTAAATAAATACAAATTTAGGAGAATCAAACAAAAAAGAATACAAATTTTTAGCATCCCTGCCCATTGACTTCTTTTTGTAGGATATCTTATGATTATCGGGATGAAATTTTTTGATTTGTCCGCCGCACCGCCTCTTTTCGCCCAAAGCAATCTGCCGCAGAGCGGGGAAAAACAGGGTGATTTTTTATGGAGCGGCCGGGATAAAAGAAAGTTTTTCACCCTTTTTGGATTTGGCCCGTCTGTTTATTTACGCAGAAAACCGCTTCAAAATCAATTTTTTCGCAGCAAGGAGGCAACGCCGTGAGCGCAAAATATCAGCGCATCGCCCGGGAGATCGCCCTGACCCTGGGCAGCCGGGACGCAAGCACCCGGCTGCCCACCGAGGCCCAGCTGTGCGCCCAGTATGCCTGTAGCCGCCAGACCGTCCGCTCCGCGCTGGCCCTGCTGGAGCAGCAGGGCTTAATCGTCCGCCGCCAGGGCAGCGGCTCCTATCCCGCCAAAAGCGCCGCACTGCCCAGCCGTCGGATCGCGCTGCTGCTGGCTGACCGAGAGGAATACACCGCCCCCGCCCTGGTGCGGGAGGTGCGCAAGGCCGCCCAGGCGGCGGGCTATTCCCTGGACTGTCTGGAGACACGGGGCAGCCGGGAGCGGGAGGCGGAGCAGCTGCGCGCCCTGCTCCGTCAGCGGCCCGCCGGTGTTCTGCTGGAGCCGATCACGGATGTGCTGGGCTGCTTTCACGAGGAATTGCTCACCGCCCTGGGCGAGGCGGGCATCCCCCTTGTATTTCTGGGCGGCAGCTACCGCAAAAGCCTGCCCTGCGTCGCGCCGGACGAGGAGGCGGGAGCGGAAATCCTCGTCTCCCACTTGGCCGCCCAGGGCCACCGCCGCATTGCCGCCATCCTGAAATGGGACGACTCCAGGGGCATCCGGCGCTTCCGGGGCCTGCTTCGGGCCGCCCAGGAGGCGGGGCTGGATTTTTGCCCGGCCCAATGTCTGTGGTACTGCGAGGCGGAGCGCCAGCGCCTGCTGGAGGGGGACGAGGGACTGCTGCGCCGCTTCCGGGAGGAGATACGGGGCGAATGCACCGCCGCCGTGTGCTTCAACGATGAGCTTGCCTTCCGCCTGCACCGCTTTTTGCAGGCCCGGCAGGAGGCCTGCGGCATTGTCAGCTACGACAACAGCTACCTTGCCTCCGCCGCCTCCCTCACCAGCCTGTCCTGCCCCGCCCTCCCCGCCGCAGCCGTCGCGGCCCTCGTCTCCCAAATTGACCCCAACACGCCCCCTCCCCCGCCGCTGTCCTGGCGGCTCGCCGCGCGGCGCAGCGGATAGACGAAAAACATACAAAAAGCAAGAGAACCCATAATGTACTCGGGTTCTCTCGTATTTTTAAGGAACCTCTGAATAAATCGTCTGCGGCTGGACAGCGGGCCTTTTGCTCCCATACTGCGGGCTGAAAAGTGGGAAATATTGCGCAGCCGTTGCCAGCGTAAGCTGGCTTACGGATGCGGCATACCCCTTGCGGGTACATACAGTATTCCGCCACTTTTCAGCCCTTGCCTGGGAACAAAATTCCTCGCTGCCAGCTCTTGCCGATTTAATCAGAGCTTCCTTAGTTCCAGAGTTGGAAAATCGATACTATCCAGTTATCGCCCATGCTAGGCGCACGCAGAAAAACAGCACGCAGTTTTGCTTTTACATCGCTGCGTGCTGTCTTTTAGGTGATTGTGTGATTGGTCGGGACTGGACGGTTATACAGATAACTCATCAAAGATATGGGGGGCTTCGTCATGCACTTTGGCAAATTCTGCTACAGGGTAAATTGCTGTAGCTGAACCATTGAGCTAGCTACCCATGGCCACCGTGCAGAAAGATACATTTTATTTTAGGCCTAACTGCCGATTGCTGGAATGTCCGTTTCACGCCATTTGTTATAGTCGGAGTAGAAATAAAACCAATTTGCTTCCTGAAGCGGCTGCACAGATATTTGATATTGAACGTAGGGCTCACTTGTGGAATCGATAGAATAGGATGCGCCGCAATCGGCTTCTATGCCATCCGTCCACATATAAAATGCAATTGTGTTCTCTCCTGCATTTTTTGATATTCCGTGGAACCCCTTTTCATTTATCAGGCGTTGGGCTCGCAAAAGGATTTCTTCATCTAGCGGTATCGCTGAAAATCAGCCCATGCCTCTCCAGTATGCAGATCCTCCTCCGAAAGATAGATAGTCTCGTATTCCGAATGCACCAACCAATCAGTAATGCTCTGAATATCCTCCCAGTTTTCATGAAGGATTGTCTGAACATCACCCGTACTAAGAGGCGCTTGATGAAAGAAGTATCTACCGGTGAAAACAATCAGCAGAATCCAAACCAGAATCAGAATATAAAACTTTCGACGGCTTCTTTTCTTCATATTTCCTTCCAACCCTTCTTTCCGCTGAAGGTGCAATGACCTCGTGCTCTTAGGGCGTATCTGAAAATCGGAAATATGACCAACAGCGAGAGATTTTCCGCCTGATGAAGCCATTTTTTCGCGGAAATACTTTGTGTATTGCAAGAAAAAATGGTGCACAGCAGGCGGAAAAGATCCGCTGTTTGGGCGTGTTGACGGTTTTCAGATAGGCCCTAATTTATTCCATTCCAAGCATACCCCATACGAATGAACTCTTGATCTCTAAGCTCGTTCTCCAAAGCATCTCCAACCTCTCTGACCCGGCAACAGAGGATGCCATCTATGACAGCTATGCCATGCGGAAATTCACAGGCATTGACTTCATGGCCGAAGCAGTACCAGATGAAACAACGCTGTGCAAATTCCGGCATCTTCTGCAAGAAAATGGACTGAGCAAATTGTTTTTTGACGCAATCAACCGAGTCATGGTACAAACCGGGCATATGATGAAGGGTGGAACCATTGTAGATGCAACGATCATCAATGCCCCCAGCTCCACGAAAAATGCACAAAAAGCGCGTGATCCAGAGATGCACCAGACGAAAAAGGGCAATGAATGACGCTTTGGAATGAAGTGCCACATTGGTGTAGATGCTGGCAGTGGACTGGTTCATACAATAACCGTCACAGCGGCAAACAAGCATGACATAACCGAAGCAGCCAAATTACTCCGCGAAGACGATGAGGTCGTGTATGGGGACTCCGGTTATCTCGGTATACAGGAACGCCCTGAAATCAGGCAGAACGTGCATTTCTCAAACATAGACTTTCGCATCAACCGCCGCCCCAGGAGCTTGCCTCAAGTGAGTGAGAATGCAATTGATTGGGAACGATACATCGAAAACCGCAAATCTTCCATTCGTTGTAAAGTGGAGCACGCATTCCGAATTATAAAATGCCAGTTTGACTACAAGAAAGTGGCGTACAGAGGCTTGAAGAAAAACGAGAATCGTCTGTACGCGATGTTCGCCTGTGCAAATTTATATTCGCTTGCAATTGCGGGCCGAAAACTTTCCACGACCTGAGATAGGGGCAGTCTGCCCTTTTTCGGGGAATGGCGGTTAAAAACGCTTGAAATTCATGTGAATTAAGCGCTTTCATGCCGAGTATTCTGCAAAAAATTCCGAAATTGAAAGAACAGCAAAATATTGGACGATTTATTCAGAGGTTCCTTAATACTCTCTCGCGGCAATGAAATCCTCCGTCAGGGAATCGGGGGTGAAGAGCTGCTCCTCGACGAAGATTTGCTTGGGGATGGACTGGCCGGAGAGATATTGCTGGATCAGCTCGGCCACGCGGGGGCCATGGAGGGGGTTACACTCCACGCAGAGGTTGATCTTGCCCTCCATACAGGCGGTGAGGGCGCGGCGGACGGCATCGAAGGAGATCACGGCCACTGCGCCGCCTTCGCCGTAGGTGATGCCCGCCTCATCCAGGGCGCGAAGCGCGCCGAAGGTCATATTGTCGTTTTCGCTGTAGATCACGTCAAATTCTCCGCCCTCTGCCAGGAAAGCGCCCACCTCCTCATAGGCCTTGGACTCGGTGTAGTCCCCGGCCAGCTGGGCGGCAAACTGCCAATCCTCATTGGCCGCCACGGCGTCCTCAATGGCCTTGGAGCGCATCAGCTGGGAGGTCGCGCCGAAGCTGCCCTGCAAATGCAGAATGCGCAGCGGCTGATTGGGGAAGCGCCGCTCCATCCACTGCACGGCCCGCTTGCCCTCGGTGAGAAAATCGGAGCCGATGGCAGTCAGGTACAGCTCCTTATCCTCCACCGCCACTTCCCGGTCTACAATGATCACGGGAATGCCCGCGTCCTTGGCCTCCTGGAGCACGGCGTCCCAGCCGGTTTCCTCCGCCGGGGCAATGACGATGATATCCACGTCCTGCACGATGAAGTTCCGCACGGCCAGCAGCTGATTTTCCTTCTTCTGGCGGGCATTGTCATAGAGAAGCTCGAAGCCCTGCTCCTCGCTCAGAGCCTGCATCATGGAGGCGGTGTTGGCCACCCGCCAATCGGACTCCGCCCCCAGCTGGGAAAAGCCCACCACCGTCCGTTTCGGCTCCGGGGGTACCTCCTGCCCGCAGCCGGTGAGCAGGAGCGCGCACAGTAGAAGCATCAGCAGCGGCTTAAATCTGGTTTTCATGGCGTTCCTCCAATCGCAGCGGGAATGTAATGGTGATGGATGTGCCCATGCCGGGGCTGCTTTCGATGGTGAAACGGCAGTCACTTCCGTACATCAATTGCAGACGCTTGTAGGCGGAGATCAGGCCGAAGCCCTTTGCCTCGTCGTTTTCCAGCTGGGATCGCAGGCCGCTCAGCTCCTCGCTCCCCATGCCCGCGCCGGTATCCGCCACCCGGACGGTGACGGCCTCGCCCTCCAGACGCCCGGTGACGGTGATGGTGCCCTTGCCCCGCTTGGGCTTGATGCCATGGTAGATGGCGTTCTCCACCAGGGGCTGCAGGGTCATTTTGGGGATCAGGCAGCCCGCAATGGCGGGGTCGATCTGAATGTCGTAATCCAGGATGTCCTTGTAGCGCACCTGCTGGATCTCCAGATAGCTGCGGATGTGCTGCTCCTCCTGGGTCATGGTGACGATGTCCCGGCCATTGCTCAGGAAGGAGCGGAAGTAGGTGGACAGGCTGGTGACCATTTCCTCCGCCTGCTCATTCTTGCCGGTTTCAATCAGCCAGACGATGGCGTCCAGGGTGTTGTAGAGAAAATGGGGGTTGATCTGGGCCTGGATCAGGGAAAGCTCGATACCCCGCAGGCGAATCTGCTCCTGCCGGTTCAGCTCGATCTGGCGATCCAGCCGGACAGCCATTTCCTCGATGCCGGCGCTGAGCACCCGCAGCTTCGGATCCTCCGCCTGCACCGGGGGCTTGGGGGCCAGCTCGCCCCGACCAAGCTCGGCGACCCGCCCTGCCAGGGCGTCGATGGGGTCGGTGATGCTCTTGCCGGTGCGGATCGCCCGCCGGGCGGCCAGAATCATCAGCCCCGCCAGGCTCAGCATCACCGCCAGCAGCTCCGCCCACAGAATGCGGTTCAGCCGCTGCTGCAGGGCGGCAAGCTGCCCCGCCTCGTGGTAGAGGTAGGTGTACATGTATTCCTCGATCAGCTCGGTAATGACATACACGCTGGTTTCCAGCTGCTCCATGCGCTTGTCGTAGCCGTCGGTGCCCTGGATTTTATTGATGCTGGCCGTGAGGCTGTCGCACAGGCCCACCACACTGCCGATGGCCTTCCGGCTCTCCGGGTTGGTGGTATCGGAAAGCAGGGTCTCCGCCAGGGTGCGGGCCGCGCCGATTTCCTCCAGCGGAAGTTCCCGGGACGCGCCGGAGACGTAATAGTACATCTTCAGATCCACGTCGGATTTGAAATCCTGGTTAAACCGGGAGGCGGTGGTGATGTTGCCGGTGACGGCGGAATTGCGCACATTGTAGCTGACCAGCAGAATCAATATGACCGCCGCCAGCACCACCATGGGCACAAAGATATTCAGCATCAGGCTGTACAGCCGCCCGGCAATGGAATTGGACTGAAAGCGCTGCCGTCTCATTCGCCCTCCCCCTCGCCGGAGCGGAAGGCCCTTGGCGTGCAGCCCTGGGTTTTGCGGAACACGAAGGAGAAATAGCGGCTGTCGCGGTAGCCCACCTCGCTGGCGATCTCACTGGTGCGCAGATTGGTGCGCAGCAGCAGCTGCTTGGCCCGGCTCATGCGCTTCTTGGTCAGGTACTCCACAAAGGAGATTTCCATCTTCTGACTGAAGCAGGCGCTGAGGTAATTGGCGCTGATATTGATGGCCTGGGCCACGGAATTCAGAGAGATATTCTCGTCGGTGTAATTCTTCTCGATGTAGCGCACGGCGCTGTTGATGATATCGCTGCTCTCCTGCTGGCTCTTTTCGTCCCGCAGCCGCAGGGCGGCGGTGAGCACCGACTCGATATACTGCTTGATCCGGGAAACGGGCAGGTTCATCTCCGGGGTGGGCAGCTGGGAGAAATCCTCCATTCGGCAGCCCAGCTGCTGCAGCACCACCTCCGCGTTGATGCGCACGGACATGAGGATATAGTGCCGGAACATGAGCGACTTTTCCGCCCCGGCCAGGCCGGACAGGTATTCCGCCGCGAAGCCCTCGATCTCCTCCGGGGTGCCGGTCTGGATGAAGCTGCGGATCACCGTGGCGTCCAGCTTGCCGGGGTCAAGGGTTTTCAGGCTCCCCACCCCGGCGCTCTCCGCCTCGCTGTGGAGCATATCGGCCTTGAACACATGGATGCCGGGCATCAAGTGGCGGTAGGCCAGCACATGATTGGCGTCGCTGTAGCACTGGGCAAGGCCGCTGACCCGGTAGGTGGGGGTGCCCACGGCGGCGCACCAGTTCAGCGTCTCCCCGGCGGCGTCGCACCGGCGCTGGATGGTATCCAGGGCGCGCTCGGCCAGCCCCTCCAGCGCGTCCTTGTCCCCCATCATCAGCACCGCGTAGGACAGCAGGCCGCTGCGGAACAGCACATAGCCGGGGTAGCGGAGGAAATAATCCAGTAGCGCGTCCAGCGTCACCGTGGCCGCCTCGGAATAGGCGTTGGGCTGAACGGACTGGACGGAAAAGAGGATGAAATTATACCCGTCGGCGTTCAGATCCAGGTGGAGCCGCTGGGCCTCCTCGTAGATTTCCTGCACGGACATGGTGCCCTCCACCAGCCGCTCGAAGAAGGCCCGGCGGGAGAAGCGCTCATATTTCTGGGTGTCCTGCTCGTAGCGGCGCAGGAAATCCTTCTGCTCCCGCTCCTCCTGAATCTTCTGGCCGGTGAATTCCAGGGCCTTCAAAATGGCGGCCTTGGTGATGGGCTTGAGCAGATACTGATCCACCTGCAAATTGATGGCCTGGCGGGCGTACTCAAAGTCGCTGTAGCCGCTGAGGATGATGATCTTGGTATCCGGCAGCTCCCGGCTGACGATGCTGCTCAGGGCCAGCCCATCCATAAAGGGCATCTTGATATCCGTAATGAGCACATCGGGCCGCAGCTTGCGGATCATGGGCAGGGCGATCTCCCCGTCCGGGGCGTCGCCCACAAATTCAAAGCCGTATTTCTCCCAGGGCACAATGTCCCGCAGCCCCTCCCGGACAATGCTCTCGTCCTCAGTGATAAATACCTTGATCGGTTCCATGCCACGCCCTCCCAGCGGTTTTCTCTGTTTGATCCATTGTATCATATTTCCGCCCCACTTTCCAATCCCCCAGGGCAAAAAATTCCCCCGCCGAAGCGGGGGAATTTCAATGACGGGCTTTCCCGGCAAACTTTTGCAGGATCAATCGTTGTAGCCCATCTTCTTGCGGTAGTACAGTACGCCGAAGGTGACGGGGATGGCGATGGCCACGATTACGGTGAGCATCAGGATGATGCCCCAGGGGCCGTTGCCGGACTTGGCGCTGGTCGCGCCCTGCTTGACGGTGAAGCCGGTGTTGGCCGCGCCGTCCTTGGCCACGATGGACAGGGTGTGGTGACCCAGGCTCAGGCGCTTGAGGTAGCTGGCGCTCAGCTCAATCACCGTGGAGCCTTCGCTGACGGAGTAGTTGGAGGCGGTCACGGTCGCGCCGTCCACCTCGATGCGGTCAAACTTGGCGTACTCGGCGTTGGAGCGGAACACCATGCCCTGATTGGAGGTATTGAGCCAGGTGGCTTCGCCGCCCTCGGTGACCTGGTATTCCACGGTGTTGTCCAGCCGCTCCTTGCACACGTCGCAGCGGCCGTTGTTGTCCTGATCCACATGGCCGGTGGCGGGGATCACCACGCTCTGCTGGTCGGTGATGGGGGTGGTGCAGGTCACGTCGGTGAACCAGGTGCCGCAGTCACAGACATAGTAGGCGGTGTTGCCGGGGGTGGTGCAGGTGGCAGCCTTGGCGGGCACCCGGGTCAGGTGGCTGGAGTGCACATGGGACTCCTCCTTGGAGTAGCCGCAGACGGTGCACTTTCCGGCGCTGTCGTAGCTGTGGGCCACCAGGTCGCCCTTGGCGCCGCAGCGGGAGCAGACATTCCAATGGTAGTTGGCATCCTTGCCCCAAGTGCCGGAGGCGGTGTGACCCAGCGCGGAGCCATAGGTGAAGGTTTCGGTGCCCTTGGCGCCGCAGGAGCAGCTCTTATAGTACACGGCAGGGCTGGTACAGGTGGCCTCGCTTCTGAGGAAGGCGGAGGAGGCGACCATCTGATCGAAGGTATGGGTCTGATTCAGAGTTTCGGTCTTGGTCATGCCGCAGGTCTGGCAGGTATAGGTCTTTTGGCCGGTGGTGGTGTGGGTGGGCCAGACGTTGACCACGCCCGCGTTCCAATTGTGCTCGCCCAGGCCGCTGACCACATTGGTGTGCTCGCAGGTGGCGGGGTGCCAATGGTAGGTGGTGTTGCCCTGCCAGGCGGTGGAGAAGGTATGCTGATGGGTGGAGGGCTCCACCTCCTCCGTCTTGGTCGCGCCGCAGACAGAGCAGGTATAGGTCTTGACGCCCTTGGTAGTTGCGGTGGGCTGGGTGGTGATCACGCCGGGATTCCAGGTGTGGTCGCCCACCTGAACCTTCTCGTTGGTGTGCTCACAGGTGGCGGCTCTCCAGTGCTGAAGCTCGTTGTAGCTCCACTTATCCGCGAAGGTGTGCCCCTTGGCCTCGCCGTAGGGGAAGGTCTCGGTGCCCGCCAGACCGCAGGTGCAGCTGTAGTAATACCTGGCGGGGCTGGTGCAGGTGGCGGCGGAAGCCAGGTACTTCTCCTCCGGCACCATCTGGTTATACTCGTGGGCCTGGCCGGGGAGCACCTCGGTCTTCTGGTAGCCGCAGTCCACGCAGGTGTAGAGCTTCTCGCCGTTTACGCCATGGCCGGCGTCCTTGGTGATCTTGCCGTCGTCCCAGCGGTGGGGGCCGAAGCTGCCCTGCTCGCCGGTGTGCTCACAGGTGGCCTTGTGCCAATGGTTCGTGTCGTCATAAGTCCACTGGTCGGAATAGGTGTGCCCCTTGGCCTCGCCGTAGGAAAAGGTCTCGGTGCCCTTCTCGCCGCAGACGCAGCTGTAGTAATACTGCGCCGGGCTGGTGCAGGTGGCGGGGGAAGCCAGATAGGCGTCGGTGGTCACCTGCTGGTCGAACACATGGTCGGCAGAGGGTTCCAGGGTCTCGCTCTTCTGCGCGCCGCAGACGGTGCAGGCATACACGATGGTACCGGCGGTGGTATGGGTAGGCTGGACGGTCACCGTACCGGCGTCCCATTCGTGGGGCGCGTAGCCGTCGGTCACGTCCGAATGGCCGCAGGTATCCTCGTGCCAGTGGTATTCCTCATTATGGCTCCACTCGGGGCTGAAGGTGTGGCCCGCCTTGTCGCCGTAGGGGAAGGTCTCGGTGCCCTTTTCGCCGCAGATGCAGCTGTAGTAGTACAGCGCCGGGCTGTCCGCCGTGGCGGCGGAGGCCAGGTACTTTTCGTCGGGCACCATCTGGTCAAACACATGGTCAGCAGAGGGCTGCAGCGTCTCCGTCTTCTGATAGCCGCAGTCGGCGCAGGTATACACGACGGTACCGGCGGCGGTGTGGGTGGGCTGGACGGTCACCGTACCGGCGTCCCAATTGTGGGGCGCGTAGCCGTCGGTCACATCCGGGTGGCCGCAGGTATCCTCGTGCCAGTGATATCCCTCGTTATATTTCCACTCGGAGCTGAAGGTGTGGCCCGTTGCCTCGCCATAGGAGAAGGTCTCGGTGCCCTTTTCGCCGCAAGTGCAGCTGTAGTAGTACAGCGCCGGGCTGTCCGCCGTGGCGACAGCGGCCAGGTACTCGTCGCTTACCACCGCCTGATCAAACACATGGGTGTGCTCGGGAACCTCCGACGCGGGCGGATCGCTAACCTCCGGGGTGGAGGGCACGGTGATCACGAATACATAGTCGATGGGGCCATTGAAGCTCATTGTCGCTTCAAAGTTGGGGTACTGCGTCCGGGTATTGGACGAAGCATTCACGCAGATCAGGCCGGTGCCCACGCCGTCCACCAGCCAGCCGAAGCGCTCGGCCATGGACAGCTCCTCGGATACGCCGCTTGCAACCTGCTGCCCCATCTCGGCGTAGTCCATCAGGGCGGACATGCGGAATTCACCGCTGGTGGAGCCGATGACCGCACCGGCGTTCACATAGCTGCCGGAGGCCAGGGAGCCATCCTGCTGGACGGGGCCGAGGAGGATGTAATAGGAATAATTGCCGTCAGCCGGTACCTCCAGCACGGCAACGCTGCCCCACTGGGCGTCGCTGCCGAAATACAGGTAGCCGCCCGCCGGAGCATATACCGACTGGGTGGAGTCCACGTCGATGTACAGCCCGGTGCTGCCAGCCTCAGAAGCGGCGTGCTCGTCAGGGTGGGCACAGCCGGGATTGGTGGTGCTGTGCAGCGCGTCCGGGGTATTGCCCCGGCATCCGGCGAAGTCCTTGATATCGTCAAAGAATTCCTCGGGCAGCGGGAAATACCAGCTGTCCATCTGGCGGTTCACAACCGCCTGGCGCTGCTCCTCGCTCAGGCCGGAGCCGCCCGCTTCCTCAGCATGCACATGCACGCCGGGCAGGAAGCCAACGATCAGGACTGCACACAGAAGCAGCGATACAACTTTCTGAAATACAGATTCTCTCATAGAGTACAACTCCTTTCACATGCCGCACGGAGGGTGCAGCACTGGTACCTACATTATACATAATTTTTTGTACTTTGCAATGGGGTTTTTCCTGGCTTTCTCCGGGCGAAAGCAGGTAAACCCGGAATTTTCGTTAAAAATACTTCTGCCGATTTTCTTTTGGAAATTGCAACATTTTGTAATTTATCGTCATTTTTAGATGGCAATTTGTTTCATTTTTCAGCTCTTTATTTTGCGCCTCAACGCTCCGCTTCCAAATTTTTCCTCTTTATTTGGAATAACTTTAATATATTCTTAAAGAAAGAAGATTCTGTGAAGTCCCCGGAAAATTCAAAGAAATAAAACACATTCTTCACATTTTTACCAGTTTTTACCAAATCTTTTCTCATGTCCCCCTTAAAACGCAATTTTCGCGCCGATGATTGCACTTTAGGGAACAATATGATAGAATGAGTAAAAATTTACCGATACCCCCGTCTTTCCGTAGGGGCCTGAGCTGTCAATTAAGAGAAAGCCGCCAAAAGCCTTTGCCCGCGTAGTAGCCCATATCTATTAATACTTTACAACCGTCTCTTCATGTGGTATATAATAAGCAGCCAAGAAAAAAGGAG
>CAKTIM010000004.1 GCA_934565795.1 uncultured Oscillospiraceae bacterium | reverse complement strand
CCTGGCAATTCAACACCACCGACGCCAGAACCAGGCTGAAACATCTTTATCCAGAGATAAAGTTTTAATGGGGATGGGCTAGTAGGGGCGGATACCAGCCGCCCGCAACGTGATGGGCCTGAGCTGCCGGTTGAACGGAAGCCGAAAAAATCTTCTGAGTTCGTAGGGGGCGGCAATTTGTCGCCCCGCAACCTGACAGTTTTGATAGCAGTCCGTTGAATAGGAGCAGGTGACGGCTTCCGCCAAAGCTTCCCTTGGGGTGGTGCTCCGCGCAGCGAATCAGAATATCAATGATTGCCGGTGGCAATCATACCTTGATTCATTAGCTGGCAGCCCGTAGGGCTGACTGAAGAGGGCCTACCGCACGTGGTTCTTTATTAAGGGTGCGTTGAATGGGAAGCACCTCACCCGTAGGGGCGGATACCAGCCGCCCGAAAGGTAACGAACGTGAGCAGTATAGACGAAACGCTCAATCCCGGTACATGGCGGGCGGCTAATATCCGCCCCTACGCACTTAAAACGTTGTACCTTTTACCTCTTTAGTTAAATCTCTTTCAAAACCATTACCTGAGTGCCCTCTTCAGTCGCTGCGGCGACAGCTAATTAATTATGGTATCATTGCCACCGGCAATGATTGTAATTAAAGATTCGCTGCGCTCTGCAACACCCCACATGGAAGCTTGGGGATGTATCCTTTTTTGTTGTACGTTCATCTTTACTGCTTCCGAAACCGCCAGGCTGAGGGTCGACAAATTGCCGACCCCTACGAGGCTCAGAAGTTTTTCCTGCTTTCGTTCAACTCACTGCTATCGAAACCGTTACGTTTCGGGCGGCTGGTATCCGCCCCTACGAGGGGGCTGCCCTTTCTTCCGTTTTTGGGGCGGTTTCTCCGTTGGTGTTTATTTTACCAGTTGACGCAACAGGGAAAATAAAATATAATACAAGTTAACGTTTATCTTTCGTCTCCATCCGCCCTCAGGCGGGTGCATCCAGGAGGAAAAACATGAAAAAGACCTTGTCTATGATATTGGTGCTGACCCTGGCGCTTGCGCTGATGGTGAGCAGCCTGTCTGCCCTGGCCGCAGCGCCGGTGATCGCGTTCTCCAGCGAGGAACAGGATGCCAATCCACAGGGCGAAAATACGCCCGGCGGTGACGGCGGCTCCGACACCGCCGGTGATTCCGGCGGCTCTGATACTGGTGGCTCCGGCGGTGGCTCTGATACTGGCGGCGGTTCCGGCACTGGTACCGGCGGCGACACTGACCCCAGTAATCCTGATAATCCCAGTACGCCCAGCGGCCCCAGCGAACCCAGCAATCCCAGCGCACCGAGCGATCCCAGCGATCCCAGCAACCCCAGTAATCCCAGCGAACCCAGCAGCCCCAGTGATCCCAGTAACCCGAGTGATCCCAGTGGCCCCAGTAGCCCCACCAATCCGACTACCCCGCCGACCAATCCACCCACGAATCCTCCCACCACGCCGCCTGTTACCAGCAGTATGCCTGTTGTTACCAAGCACCCCACCAGTGAGAATGTGCGTGAGGGCGGGTATGCGGAGTTTGTGGCACGGGCGGATTCCTGTCTGGATATTATCTGGCATCTGCAAAACCCCGGCGGCAGCATTGACGTGCTGGCCGAAAAGGCGCCCAACCGCTTCCCCGGTCTGGTGGTGACCGGGCTGAACAGCGAGCGGCTGGGGCTTGACCACATTCCCAAGGAGCTGAACGAATGGCGGGTGCGGGCCGAATTCGTCGGCCAGGGCGGCAATGTGTGGAGCGACCCCGCAGTCATCAGCGTAATGAATCAGGAGCTGACCGCCCCCACCATCCAGCAGCAGCCCGCCAGCGCCAACCTGAAGCCCACCGAGGGCACCACGCTGCAAATTTCTGCCCTCAGCTCTGAGCGCAACACCACACTGACCTACCAGTGGTACAAAAATACCATCAATTCCAACGTGGGCGGCAAGGCCATCCTGGGCGCTACCACCGCCAGCTTTACCCCGGATTATGTTCCGGGCACCACCTATTACTACTGCGCCGTCCGCTGCACCAACGGCAGTGAGATCAGCGCCGCCACCAAGACCAGCTGCGCCGCCGTGACCTATGTCACCACGCCGGGGCAGGACAGCACCGTCCCCTCCCAGCAGGTGAGCCAGGAGGCCACCGTCGCGCCCACCGCCTCCACCCTGACGCCCTGGGACGAGGCCACCGCCACGGAGGAAACCATTCCTCCGCTGATTCCCGACGCCCCCTCCCGGTCGAATACCCTGCTGCTGGTGGTGGTGGGCGTGATCGTCCTGATCGCCGTTCTGGGCATCGTGGCCACGATCATTATCCTGCGTCTCTACTCCGACGGCCGCCAGGAGGACGCGAAGCAGCCGGTGCCCGCAAAGCGCCCGGCAGCCCCCCAGCGTCAGGCCTCCCGGCCCGGCAGTCAGCCCCACACGCCAAAATTTGCCGCCAAGCAGCCCTCCGCGCCCCCTGCCGACGAGGCCCCCGAATGGGACGACCTCAGCGACCTGGGCGACCTGAGCATCTACTTTGACGACGAGGATGAATAATAAACCAAAAGCCGCCCTCTCCGAATCTGGAGGGGGCGGCTGTTTTGTTGCATTTTTTCAGCCAGTGCCGCGCGGCACTGGCTGAAATTTATGGCAGCAACGCACAATTTGGCAAGAGCCTCAGCCAGGATTTTTGCCGCAATTCAAGGTTTGGAAAACGAAGGAATACTGTATGTACCCGCAAGGGGTATGCCGCATCCGTAAGCCAGCTTACGCTGGCAACGGCTGCGCAATATTTCTCACTTTTCAAACTGAAGAAGTGAGGCAAAAAGGCGGCTGAGGCTCGCAGGCACAATTGCGCGGTGTTGCCTTATAGGTTGCTTTCTCTCCGGCTGCTTTCTCTGCGGAGCCAGTTGCCGATTTCGGTCAGGCTAAGCAGCAGCGCCACCAGGAACGCGCCGGGGATGAGAATGACCCACCAGCTGCCAGTCATCAGGGCGCGCTCGGCCAGGGACAGCATGCTCCCCCAGGAGACGGTGTCGATGGGCAGTCCCATGCCGAGAAAGCTCAATGTGGATTCGGCGACAATGGCGGAGCGGACGTTCATCACCACCATGAACATGATGGAGGAGAGGAAGTTCGGGGCCAGATGCTGCCGCAGGATATGGGCAAAGCGTCCGCCCATGGCCCGGGAGGCGATCACATATTCGCTGCCGCGCAGCTGCCGCACCTCCGTGCGCACCACCTTCGCAATGGAATACCAGGAGGTAAGGCCGATAATCACGGCAATGGACACCGGCGTGGCCACCCCCCAGATGGCTTGCAGGAACAGCACCGTCAGCAGCTCCGGCACGCTGAGCAGTATTTCCGTCAGGCGCATCATGGCGCTGTCCACCATTGGGGCAGAGACGCCGCTCACCGCTCCGTACACCACGGCAATGGCAGTGGAGATCAGCGTGGCGAGAAAGCCGATGAACAGCGACACCCGTCCGCCGTGCCAGATGCAGCGGAACAGATCCCGGCCCATGGAATCCGTGCCGAAAAGGAATTCCCCGCCGGGGGCCTGGGAGGTGTGCAGCAGATCCAGGTAGCCGGGGTCGCCCGGGGCGATCAGCGGGGCGGCCAGGCACCCCAGCACCAGCAGTACCAGCACAGCAAGGCTCAGAACCGGCCTCCGCTGCCGCAGCTTTCCCGCCGGGGGCGGCGTTTCCTGGGGGCGAATGCCCACCAGCTGAAACGGGTCGTTCATTGCGCCGCCTCCTGTTCCCACGCCTGGGCGGCGCGAATGCGGGGATCGATCCGCTCGTTGATGATCTGCCCCAGCAGATTGCAGAAGATCACCGTTACCCCGGTGAGCATGGCCAGCACCATGAGCATATTATAATCCGCCAGCCGGGCGGCCTCATAGGAAAGGGTGCCGATGCCGGGATAGGAGAACACCGTCTCCACAATGTAGGTGCCCCCCAGGATGTGGGGCACGGAGATTGCCATCAGGCTGATATAGGCGGGCAGGGAGCCGCGCAGACAGTGGCAGAAGAGAATCCGCCCCTTGCTCAGCCCCTTGATCCTGCACAGCAGCACATAGTCCGCCCGTGCCTCCTCCAGCAGCTTGTTTCGGATCAGGTAGGCATAGTACCACAGATGCCCCAGAATGACCACCGTCAGCGGCAGGATCAGGTGGAGCGCCCGGTCGGCCAGGTCGCCGGAATTGCCCACGGAGTACGCGCCGGAGCTGGGCAGCCACCGCAGCTGCACGCAGAAAATCAGGATCAGCACCAGCGACAGCCAGAACTCCGGGATGCAGCTGAGCACCGTGCCCAGGCGGCACAGCAGCCGATCCAGCACGCCGTCCTCCTTCCAGGCGCACAGCACCCCCAGCAGCAGGCTGCCGCCAAAGGTCAGCACAAAGCCAAGGCCGCCCAGAATCAGGGTATTGCCCATCCGCTTTCCGATCACGGCGGTGACGCTCTGCTTGTATTTATAGGAGATGCCAAAGTCCCCCCGCAGCGCGCCCCTCAGCCAGCGCAGATACTGAACCGTCACCGGCTGATCCAGCCCCAGCCTTGCGCGGGCCTGCTCCTTTTCCGCCGTGCTCATTTTCTCCGTCCGATCCCCATAATAAGCCAGCAGCGGATCGGTGGGCGTCATGCGGGACAGAAAAAATACCAGCGCCGACAGCACCAGCACGCTCAGCACGAACACGGCCAGCTTCCTGCCATAATAGGCCCAGAGATGTTTCTTCATTCCGTTTTCTCCTTGCGTTCCTCCTGCGTCAGGACATAGTGACCGGGGAAAACCTCCCGCAGCTCGCCCCGGGTGGGGAAATCCATGTCGTCAAAGCACACCGCCGGGCGGCTCCGCTCCCGGATGGGATCGGGGACGGGAATGGCGGACAGCAGCAGCCGGGTATAGGGGTGCAGTGGATTGGCCGCCAGCTCAGCAGCGCCTGCCAGCTCCACCAGCCGCCCCCGGTACATCACCCCGATGCGGTCGCACAGGTATTCCACCATGGCCAGATCGTGGGCAATGAAGAGGATGGAAAAGCCGTGCTCCTGCTGTAAATGCTTAAAAAGATTGACGATCTGCGCCTGGATGGACACATCCAGCGACGCAATCGGCTCGTCGGCGATCAGCAGCTCCGGCTCCATGGACAGCGCCCGGGCAATGGCAATGCGCTGCCGCTGGCCGCCGGAGAGCTGGCCGGGGTATTTATCCAGATATTGCTCGTCCAGCCCCACATAATGCAGCTGAAAGGCAGCCTCCTGCCGGTAGCTGCCCCGTGGCGGGCGGATATGGTGAATTTTCATCGGCTCAGCCACAATGTCCGCCGCCTTCATCCGGGGATTCAGGCTGGAGGCGGAGTCCTGAAAAATCAGCTGCCGCCGCTGCTGGAGCATGTCACGATTGGCCCGGAAGGCTGCCGGGTCGCAGGTATTGACTCCGTTGAACCAAATTTCCCCCGCCGTGGGCCGGTACAAATTCATCAGGCATCGGGCCACGGTGGATTTTCCGCAGCCGGATTCCCCCACCAGTCCCAGAATCTCCCCCCGGCGGATGGTAAAGGACAGGTCGTCCACCGCCGTGAGGGAGTCCTTTTTCCCCAGGCGGAACCGATGGGTCAGGTGGCGGACGGTAACAATTGCTTCATCCATGGGCAGCTCCTCCAATGGGCGGCGTCACCCTGGGGGCGCGCTCGTCCAGAAGCCAGGTGGCGGCATAGTGGGTATCCGACACCCGGAACATGGGGGGCGCTTCCTCGTAATCGATGGCCAGGGCGTATTCGTTCCGGCAGGCAAAGGCGTCCCCCCTGGGCGGATCGACCAGGGAGGGGGGCATGCCGGGGATGGTATACAGCTTCCCGCCCTTGGCCAGGGCTGGCAGGGAGCGCATCAGCCCCCAGGTGTAGGGATGGCGGGGGTCATAGTAGATTTCCTCCGCCGTGCCGATCTCCACGATCCGCCCGGCGTACATGATGGCCACCCGGTCGGCGGCCCGCGCCACCACACCCAGGTCGTGGGAAATTAGGATGGTGGCAGTGTGGAGCCTGCGCTGAATGCTTTTCAGCAGATCCAGAATCTGCGCCTGCACCGTCACATCCAGTGCGGTAGTCGGCTCGTCTGCCAAAAGAATTTTGGGATCCGCCGCCAGGGCGATGGCCATCACCACCCGCTGCCGCTGGCCGCCGGAGAAATGATAGGGGTATAATTTTCCGCGCGTTTCCGGCTGGGGAATGCCCACCAGCTCCATCAGCTCCATCACCCTTTGGTGCAGCGCCTGCCTGTCCAACCGGGGGCTGTGCACCCGCACCGCCTCGGCGATCTGGGCCTCCACGGTCTGCGTCAGATCCAGCGCTGTCATGGGGTCCTGGAGCACCATGCTGAATAGCCTCCCTCGCAGCCGGTTCATCTCCCGCTGGGAGTAGCCGGTGATGTCCACGCCGTTTGCAATGATCTGCCCGCCCTCGATCCGGGCGGATCGGGGCAGCAGCTTCATGATGCTGCGACACAGCATGCTCTTGCCGCAGCCGGATTCCCCCACAATGGCAAGAACCTCCCCCGGCCGAAGCGCCAGGCTCACCCCACGCACCGCCTCCACCTTCCCCATGGGGGAATCAATGGACACGGTCAGGTTTTTCAGCTCCAGAATATTTTCCATAAAAACGCCTCCATCTCAGCGCTTCCCCACGATACAAATCCACACACCAGCCCTGTAGGGGGCGGCAACTTTGCCGCCCCAAAGCGTTGCCGCTCCGACAGCCCCCGTTGAATGGGATCAGGTTGCCGCTACCGCCAAAGCTTCCCTTGGGGTGGTGCGCCGCGCAGCGAATCAAAATATCAATGATTGCCGGTGGCAATCATACCTCGATTTATTAGCTGGCAGCCCGTAGGGCTGACTGAAGAGGGCCTACCGCAGTACGTTCTTTTTAGAGGGTACGGTGAATGGAATGCACCAATCCGTAGGGGCGGATATTAGCCGCCCGAAAGGTAACGAACGTGAGCTGTATAGACGAAACGCTCAATCCCGGTACTCGGCGGGGCGACAAATTGCCGCCCCCTACGAACTCAGAAACTTTTGGTCATGTTCATTCAACTGACAGCTCAATTCCGCGACGTTGCGGGCGGCTGGTATCCGCCCCTACTAGCCTATATCCATTAAAGTTTTACTCTATATGGTGAAGATTGATGCATGTTTAACTTAAAGCCTCCTCTATCAAAGATAAAACTTTAACAGATATTGGCTACTACGGGGGGCAACTCAAGTTACTCCTCGATTGTCCAGTCGCAGACGTTCCAGAAGATGCCGACGCCGTGGTGGCCCAGGGTGGTGTCGGTGGAGATGCCGTGGATGCGGCTGTCGGCTACGTAGACGGCGTCGATGTAGCAGAAGAAGGTGTAGGCGGGCGCTTCGGCCAGGGCCTGCTGGAAAGCGGCGTAGGCCTCCTTCCTGGCCTGGGGGTCGTCCGTCTGCCGGGCCTGGGTCAGGGCCTCGTCCACCTTGGGGTTGGAATAGCCGGAGTAGTTCGCGCCCTTGTCGGTGCCGAATACCTTGTAGGTGTGGTCGTCGGCGTCAAAGGGGGAGCCCCAGCCGATGATGCAGCACTGCTGGGTGCCCCAGTCGATGCCGCCGGCGGGGACATTGGCCGTGACCTCCAGCCCGGCGGCGCGCAGCTGCTGAGCGGCGATTTGAGCCAGGTCAATACGCACCTGATCGCCGGGGGTGGCGTTGATCACAAAGCCGATGCGCTGCCCGTTGCGGCACCAGTAGCCCTCGCTGTCCCGCTGGCATCCGGCGTCCAGCAGCAGCTGCTCCGCCCGGGCCGGGTCGTAGTCGTAGCGCTCCATGTCGGGGTCGTTATATACGTTGCGCTGCAGGGGGCTGTAGGCCACCTCGCCCTTACCCAGCAGCACCGCGTCCACCATCTGCTGCCGGTCAATCAGGCAGCTGATGGCGGGGATCAGGTCGGCGTTTTCCTGCCAGTATTCGTTCCAGAAATTGTAGAGGATGCCCCGGTAGTCGGAGGTGGTCTCGTCATACACCGTGTGCACGCCATCGTTTTCAAACAGCGCCGCATCCTTTGGGGTCACCTGGGACAGGCTCAGTTCCCCGGAGCGCAGCTGCAGGGCCTTCACATTATCGTCGGCGACGATCTTAAAAATAATGCGGTCGATCTTCGCCGCACCGGCAAAATAGTCCTCATTCTTTTCCAGGATGATGGCCTGCCCCTCGTCCCACTCGGCCAGCCGGTAGGGGCCGGTGCCCACGGGGGCGCGGAAGAAATCGGATTGCTGCATATCCTCCCCCTCCAGAAGGTGCTTGGGGAGAATGGCCATGGTCATGTATTCCAGAAAAGCATAATTGGGGGCGGACAGGCGGAAGGAAACGGTGTAGGGATCGAGCACCGTGATCTGCTCCACGTCCTCGTAGTTTGGGGCATTTTCGGAGCCGTTGTCCGGGTTCATAATGGCCTCGATGGTGAATTTCACATCCTCGGCGGTGAATTCCACCCCGTCGTGCCACTTGACCCCCTGCTCCAGATGGAAGGTATAGGTCAGGCTTTCCGCGTCATATTCCCAGGACTTGGCCAGCCGGGGAACGATGTTGTTTTCGCCATCATGGTCGGTCAGACCGTCAAAGAGTAGCACATTGATCTCTCCGTGCTCGTCCATGGCCGGATTGATGCGGGTATAATCCCCGGAGCCGTAGACAATGGTGCTGGGCGTATCCGCCCTCGCGCAGGGAAGCAGGCCCACACACAGCGCCAGGGCCAGCAGCAGGGGAATAAATCGATTCTTTCGCATATTTGTGATTCCTTTCGCTTTTTTGCTATGGGCCTATCCTACCAGACGCCGCCCCCACCCGCAAGCCCCCCAGGGGGTTATTTCCGCAAAAAAGGGTCTGCCGCTTTTGCGGCAGACCCAAAGATGCAGGGGAACGCGGGAGATATTAGCCGGAAACCAGGCTCAGAGCGGCGCGGGCGCCGTCGTAGTCGGAGTCAACAGCCTTGGCATAGCCGGTGTGGCTGTAGACGCTGAAGATGGCCTGGCCCTCTTCGGTGTTGATGATGTTGATGAAGCAATCCTGCAGGGCTTCCATCAGCTCGGGGGTGTAGTAGGGGGAGTTCTTGGAGACGGCCACGGTATCGTTGTAGATGCCTTCGGTGACGCCGATGACGTCCATCTCGTCCCAGATGGGCTTCTCACGGCCCAGGCCCTGCTTGCCAGTCTCGTCCTGCTCGTCGATGGGCAGCATCCAAGAAGCCTCGTAGTCGTTACGGCCGTCGGCGTAGCACACGATGATGTCCACGGACTCGGCAGCGGCGTAGGAGAAGGAGGTGCCGTAGCCGTCCAGAGTGGTGACATGCTCCAGATCCTGCAGGGTCTTGCCGTCGTAGTTCTCCATCAGCCACATGGTGGGATAGATGTAACCAGCGGAGGAGGAGGTCTTCAGAACAGCCCAGTTGGCCTTGTTCAGGTCGTCCCAGGTCAGCTCTTCGCCGTTGTTGACCTTGTCGGCCAGAACCTTGCCGTACTCAGAGGGAGTGGCGTAGATCAGGCTGCGGTAATAAGTAACCTGGGGGCCATCCTTCTTGGTGGCGTTCTCTTCGCCGTTCCAGTCGGCGGGGTTGGTGGAGTCGTTGCTCAGGCCGTTACGGGTAGCGGTGAGGAGCACGTCCACATCCTCGGAGTAGATGGCGTAGGTGCCGCCGGGCAGCCAGCCCACGTCGATGGTGCCAGCGGACATGGCCTCGCCGGTGGCCTCATAGCTGGTGCCAACGGTGATGTCAACTTCGTCAATGTCATAGCCCAGCTTGGACATCTCGGCCTTTACCAGCTCGGGCAGGTTTGCGGTACCGGCGATGATGACGTCGGCATCCTTGGAGGGAACGAATTCCAGGGTCAACTTGTCGAAATGCTGATTCTCGGCAGCTGCGGGGATGGCCAGCAGGGACATTGCCACCATGATGGCCAGCGCCAGGCAAAGAATGCGGGACAGTTTCTTCATAATTGTTCTCCTTTTTGTAGTTGTGGTATGGTTTATTACTACCGGGAACCATTATACACCCAACGTGCCGCCTTTTCAACAGACATTTCTATCTTTTTACAAAATTTACCCGATTCTTACATACCGGCGGCTAGAGCAGAGCATCAGGCTTTCAGCTTATAGACCCGATTTCTGTTCGCTCCCTCGGCGCAAACTGTTCCTTCCTCGATCATCTCGCCAAGAATTCGCCGCGTCCGGGCATCCTTTGTTCCCAACATAGAAGAAATTTCGGAGCATTTGGCGCAGACATGGTCGGTGAGGTATTCCATAATGGATGCTTTCTGCGAGGCGGATATGAACCTTGCAGTTTTATCGCTACTTTTTATCGCTACTTTTTTATCGCTACTTTTTATCGCTACTTTTTTATCGCTACTCAGGCTCAATGAAAAAGGTAGCGATAAAACCGTCCGTTCCGGCTCGGTTCGTTCTGTGATCGTCGGTTCATGCCAGCCCTGCTCCCGCCAGACGCGAAAAATATTGGGGATACCGCTACCAGCACGCTCTCCGATATCGATCAGATTGAACATTTTCAGGATTGTGGCGTTGCGGGGGTCGGAGATGCCACCGCTCTTTGCCGCGTCGACCTCAATGCGGAAGCTTCCTGGATTGGACATGGTGATAATATCTCTTTTTTTGACAATGACCAGCCCCTGCCTGCCGTAATAGTCGGCATTCACAAGACAGTTCGCCAGTGCCTCCCGAAGTGCCTGATGCACAGCGGTATCATCCACTCTGGAACCGCCTTCCATTTGAAACGGCACCTTGATGTCCTGAATCAGCTTGTTATAAACCCGGAAGTAAAAGTCGTAAATATTGCCGCTCCAATCGCCGGAAGAGGAAATAATGCGATCTGTCCAGCGCGTATGGAGGTCATACTGTTCCTGATAATCCAGGAAGTAGGAATTGAACTCCCGGACGATCTCATATTCGTTTCCAAACATCAATAGGCCAGCGCAGGTAGGATGCTTTTTCCCGTCGGAACCAATACCCACTGCGCCCAGCTTCAGCAGAAAATCCTCATCCTCCAGCGCTTCCCATACATGGCTGGGGCGGGACAGGCGCATCCGTTGACGGAAGCTGCGAATGCTTTCCTCATTGAATACCGTCATATCCATTTCGTCCAGAACAAGCATATCCTGGGTCTTTATGGAGGCGTCGCGCACCATGGCTTGATATTCCTCCTTGGTGCAGCGGTAGTCGCCCTCACCGTTGCGGCGGTAGGTACACAGTGGATTGCCATCCACATAGACTGGCTTGTAAAAACGTTCTGCTCGGGGAACATTGATGACGACGATGGAATTCCCATCCGCTTCCTGGATGAATACGTCCCGGGATGAGAGAATGTTAACGCTGGCCTTGCTGGGATTGTTCACCGCATCCCAGAATTCACGTACGAGTCTTTCAGGATCCGGCAGGTGGATCGTGTGCAGGGACTTGTCTGCCCATTCCTCCACACCCAGAAGAATGATTCCACCGTAGGTATTCGCAAAGGCGGAGTACGTTTCCCAAATACTTTTGGGCAAACCTCCCAGTGCCTTTTTGGCCTCAATGCGGTTATTTTCCCGGTAATGTTCAATTTTTTTGAAATCAATCATGCCCTATCCTCCATGAATAAGAATATGGTAGAATAACTGCTTTGCAGCTATTCTACCATAAAACAGGGGATTTTGTCCATCGAAATTCTGAGGTAGCTTCAGCTCTCAAAATGCTGCTCCCGGGCAACTCTCCGGCGGCACAGAAGGAAGGCGGGGATCAGGAAGCAGTCGGCGGCCAGCCAGGCCAGGGGGTGTCCCAGGGCCACGGCGTCGAAGCCGATGTGGGGGGCAATGACCAGGCCCGCCACCGTCCGGGCGATCATTTCCATCACGCCGGAGAGAATGGCCAGCACCGAGAAGCCCATGCCCTGAATGGAGAAGCGCACCGTATTCACCAGGGTCAGCAGGCAGTAGCCCGCGCCGGTGAGGCGCAGGAAGCGCACGGCGTAGTCGATCACCTGGGGGTCGGGCACGTCCAGGAAGATGCCGGTGAGCGGCTCCCCGAAGAACCAGATCACCACATACAGCACCGCCGCGCACACGAAGCCGCACACAGAGGCATCCACCACGCCCTTGGTGATCCGATCCAGCTTTCCCGCACCCAGGTTCTGGCCCACGTAGGGGGCCATGGACGCGCCCAGGGCCTCGATGGGGCAGGTCAGGAAGCCATTGATGCGGTTGGCGGCGGTAGCGCCCGCCACGGCGATGGAACCAAAGCCGTTCATGGTGGCCTGAATAATCAGGCTGCCGATGGCGGTGACGGAGTATTGCAGCCCCATGGGGATGCCCATGTAGCACAGGCGCTTGAGCAGCGCGCCGTCCGGCCTGCGCTCCTCGGCGCTCATATGCAGCACGGAGAAGCGGCTGCGCATATAGAGAAAGCAGATCACGCCGGACACGCCCTGGGAGATCACCGTGGCCAGCGCGGTACCCTCCACGCCCATGTGCAGCAGCTTAATGGTGGCAATGTCCAGCCCCACGTTCAGCACCGACGACAGCGCCAGAAACAGCACGGGGGTCTTGCTGTCGCCCAGGGAACGGAGAATGGCAGCCAGGATATTATAGAGGAACGCGGCGGGGATGCCCAGGAAGATGATGAAAATATACCCGTAGGCATACTCAAACACATCCTCCGGCGTATTCATCAGCCGCAGAATGGGGCGGCAGAACACGGCCACCGGCAGCGTGAGCACCAGGGAAAAAAAAGCGGTCAGCCACAGGCTGTTGGCCACGTATTTACGCAGCGCCACCTGATCGTTCGCGCCGAACTTCTGGGCAATGGGGATGGCGAAGCCGTTGCAGATGCCGATGCAGAAGCCCAGCACCATGAAGCTCAGCGACCCTGTGGCGCCCACCCCCGCCAGGGGGCCGATGCCCAGGAGCTTACCCACAATGACGGTATCCACCACATTATAAAACTGCTGGAACAGCAATCCCAGAAATGCCGGAAATGTAAATTGAATAATCAGCTTCAACGGCGAGCCGGATGTTAAATCTTTTGTCATAATCCTTTCTCCGGGAGACAAGGCTCCCAATGTGTAATGCTTCAGTCGGTAATCAGTTCCCTGAAAACGGGGAGGCTGCGCCGGATCATGTCGTGGCAGACGCAATAGCAGATGCGGAAATAGCCGGGGCAGCCGAAGCCGTCGCCGGGAACCAGGAGCAGATCCCGGGCCTTGGCCTTTTCAGAAAAGGCGTTGGCGTCGCCGCCGGGGGCCTTGATGAACAGGTAAAACGCGCCGTCGGGCTTTGCCATCTCGTAGCCCATGGCGGTCAGCGCGTCGTACAGGGTGCGGCGGTTGCGGTCGTAGGCGGCCAGGTCGGGGCGCAGGTGGGCACAGCGGGCGATCACCCGCTGCCACAGGCTGGGGGCGCACACATGCCCCGCGCTGCGGGCGGCCCCCGCCACGGCGGCATACAGCGCCCGGCTGTCCGCGCAGGCCTGGGGGACATAGATGTAGCCGATCCGCTCACCGGGCAGGGACAGGGATTTGGAATAGGAATAGCACACGATGGTGTTCGGGTAAATCAGCGGCACGAAGGGCACCTCCACCCCGTAGGCCAGCTCCCGGTACGGCTCGTCGGAGATCAGATAGATGGGATGGCCGAATTCCGCCCCTTTGCGGGTCAGCAGCTCGGCCAGGGCCTGCAAGGTCTGCCGGGTGTATACCACGCCGGAGGGGTTGTTGGGGGAATTGATCAGCACCGCCTGGGTGCGGGGGGTGAGCATGGCCTCCACGGCGTCCAGCCGAATCTGGAATTCCGGCACGTCCGGGGGCACTACTTTGAATTCCAGCCCCGCCGCCTGGGCAAAGGGCTTGTATTCCGGGAAATAGGGCGCAATGGCCAGCAGCTCCCCGCCGGGCACCGCCAGCGCGGTGAACACCGCCACCAGCTCCGGGGCCGCGCCGCAGCCCAGGAAGAAATCCTCCCCCCGGCATCCGGCGTCGTAGCGGCGGTTCAGGTCGTCGGCAATGGCCTGCCGGGCGGCGGCGTCACCCACGGCGCTGGTATAGCCGTGCACCAGCAGGGTGGGCGTGTCCTGTAAAATCTGCCGCACCGCCTCGTCCACCTCCGGCGGCGAGGGAATGGAGGGATTCCCCAGGGAATAGTCAAACACATTTTCTTCGCCCACCACCGCCACCCGGGCCCGGCCGTATTCAAACAGATCCCGGATGCAGGAGCGGTTGGCGCCCAATTCATAGGCAGTCTGATTGATCATAGCTTCTCCTTTTCTCGTCAGCGCGGCCCCGCCCCGGCAGGGGACGGCCGCGTCTGGTACAGCGGAATGGGGGAATCGTAGGGCTGGGGCAGATAGGTAACGGAGCGGATGGGCCGCCGGGGCGGGCCGTACTTGGGGATGTAGCCGAAGAGATTGATGTAGTCCGGCAGGTCGTTCCGCTCGGCGGACATGGCGTCCATTACCGAGACGGTTGCCAGGGCATCCTGATCGGCCTGGTGGGAGTTTTGTACCGTTCCCTCCAGCCCATAGGCTGCAATGGCGTCCCGGAGCTTGTGGGGGTAGGCGCGGCGATCCCGGTAGACGGTGAGCAGATCCAGCTTGTCCTTGCCCTGCAGGCAGCCGGGGTCACCGTGGGTGCGGAGCATGTGGAACAGGAAGCTCAGGTCGAAGTGGGCATTGTAGGCGGTGAGCAGGGTGTCGCCTGCCAGCAGGTCGGCGATCTCCCGGGCGGCCTGGTCTCGGGGAATGCCCCGCTGCTGCACATCCTGGGTGGTGATGCCGGTGAGCCGCTGAATCTCCGGCGGCACCTGCTGCCCGGGGGCAAGCTGGATCAGCCGGTCATACTGCTGCGTCACGCCGCCACGCTCCAGCATCACGGCGGAAAACTGGATGATTTCATCCCGGTCAAAGCGAAGCCCGGTGGTTTCGGTATCAAAAATCAGGATACGGTCATAGCGCTGAAACAGTCTTTCCAAATGCTCCATAAATCCGCCTCGATTCTTCTCAGAGTGCGACCATTATAGTCGAATCCACTGGGGATTTCAATTCGTTTTAATGAGAAAAAGTTGCTGTATTTATTGAACTTCTTTGTTGCGAAATGCTCACATGGCCGGTATAATGGACGAAAACCGATCCAAGGAGGTCATCTATATGCAATACCGCGCCGACCGATACGGCAACCCCATCTCCATCCTGGGCTATGGGTGTATGCGCTTCACCCTCAGCGGCGGAAAGGTGGATGTGAACAAGGCGGAAAAGGAGATCATGGAGGCCTACCGGGCCGGTGTGAACTACTATGATACCGCCTATGTCTACCCCGGCAGCGAGGCGGCGCTGGGAGAGATTCTCGCCCGCAACGGCATCCGGGAAAAGGTGAACATCGCCACCAAGCTCCCCCACTATCTGATCAAAAAGCCGGAGAGCATGGAGCGCTACTTTGCCGAGGAGCTGCGCCGCCTGCAAACCGACCACGTGGACTACTACCTGATGCACATGCTCACGGATGTAAAGACCTGGGAGCGGCTGGTGGGCCTGGGCATCCTGCCCTGGCTGGAGGAGAAGAAAAAAGCCGGGCAGATTCGCCAGGTCGGCTTCTCCTACCACGGCAATTCCGATATGTTCTGCAAGCTCCTGGAGGTCTACGACTGGGACTTCTGCCAGATTCAGTATAACTACCTGGACGAAAACTCCCAGGCGGGGGTCACCGGCCTGCATCGGGCGGCGGAAAAGGGACTGCCCGTGATCATCATGGAGCCACTGCGGGGCGGACGGCTCACCGGCGGACTGCCCGCCGCCGCCCGGCATGTGCTGGAGCATGCCGAGGGTGGGCGCACCCCGGCCCAGTGGGCGTTCCAGTGGCTGTGGAACCAGCCGGAGGTGACCTGCGTGCTCTCCGGCATGAATTCCCTGGAAATGGTGCAGGAAAACGTAGCCACGGCGGACGCCGCCCGGGCAAACAGCCTGACGGCGGCGGATTTTGAAATCTATCGCCGGGTGGTGGCGGCCATCAACGAGAAGATGAAGGTCGGCTGCACCGGCTGCCGCTACTGCATGCCCTGCCCCCGGGGCGTGGATATCCCCGGCACCTTCGCCGCCTATAACCGCCGCGCCTCCGACGGCTACTGGAAAGCGCTGACAGAATACTTCATGATCACCGGCGTCCGCCAGGACTACACCGGCCCCGCCAACTGCATCGTCTGCGGCAAATGCGAACAGCACTGCCCCCAGCACCTGCCCATCCGCCAGGAGCTTCAAAACGCCAAAAAAGCCATGGAGGGCCTCCCCTACCAGCTCGGCAAGAAGCTGCTGCCTCATATTATGCATTATTGAGGAAACGCTGGTGAAATCGTCAAGAGCTGGACAGCAGGCCCTATGCTAAGGAACCTCTGAATAAATTGTCTGCGGCCGTGAGCGGATCCTGCCGATTTAATCAGAGGTTCCATTGCTGTCAAAATCACAGAAAGCCGGGCTTTGAGTAAAATGAATTTGTTGACTTTGCTCTTTTCCTCTGGTAATATGAGTAATATAAGATCAGAAAGATGGAGGGAAATATCATGACCATGGGAAACTGGAAGATCGGAAAGGCGCTGACCGTGCTGCTGGCGCTGGTGCTTTGCCTCACGGCGGCGCTGCCCGGGGTTCGCGCGAGTGCACAGACAGAATACCTCTCCGGCGACTGGGAGGAGGCCACTCTGGAGGATGAGAACTGGATTTGGACGGTCTATGCGTTCCGCTTTGATTCCACCCTGTACGACTGCACCGCCTTTGATCTGGAAATGGAAGTGACCATGAACTACGGCGCGCGTTGTAAAAACTGGGATATCTGGGTGGGATATCGGGGCATCTATACCCAGGTCGGCACCATGTACCTAGCCGACGGCGACGGCTATACCAGCAAGACCGTCCGTCTGAGCAGCCCCACCACTTTTGACGCGGTTGCAGTGACCCCCAGTGCCGACGGCAGCTACTCCTGGAGCCAGTACCTGGATGTGTCCAACCCCGTCTTTGACGGCGGCCGGGACTCGGACAGCCATTCCAGCAGTGATTTGAACCAGGCCCAGGATACGCAGTACCTTACCGGTCAGTGGAAGGCGATCAAGCTGGGCACCGCGTCCACCCACGCCTTTGTGTTTGACGAGCCGTTGAGAAGATGCACCTCGCTGACCATCGATATGGATGTCACCATGAACGCAAATACCCACTGCTATCGGTGGAAGGTGTGGTACGGCAACGGTGACTCTTACAGTGAGCTGGGCTACATCAGCCTCCCCGCTGGAGACGGTGCGGCCACCAAGACCTTCCGCTTCGGCAACAATGCCCGCAGCTTCGAGTCCATCGCCATCACTCCCGTTGCAGGCGGCAGCTTTTCCTACTCCATGGGCTTTGTGGTCTATGACGTAAAATATCAATAAGTGTATCGTGAAACCGGCATGGCTCTTGCGGCCACGCCGGTTCGCTGTTTTGTACCAAAGTAAAATCCCAGAAGTCCATGGTACCGGTGTAGGCGAAATAGAGGGCATGGGTGTCGGTCAGGGCCAGGAAAGAGACGGCGGCGGACGAAATCATAGAACTGGAAGCCCCCATGGGCGATCGCACACAGCCACGCTTACCAAGCTGGAGGCGTTCATGGAATCGTACAGGTGGTACCGCCCATCCGGCCCATGTACCGCGTCCGGGGCAAAGAGCTTCATCTTCTCTCCTAAAAGATAATTCCGTAGGGATTGGCAACCTGCCAACCCACAATCTTGCAGTTTTGATAGCAGTGCATTGCATGGCAGGCGCTCCCGCCCGTAGGGATGCTTTGCCGTTTGCATCTTAAACGCAAAAGGATATTGAAATGTGCAGGTAATTCTTGTATGATAGGGGGAGCAAATCCGGCGGTGCCGGGGAAGGAGAAAAAAGGGATATGATTGAAGTATTAAAGGCGGTGCTCTTTGGTATTGTGGAGGGGATTACGGAATGGCTGCCGGTTTCCTCCACCGGGCATCTGATCCTGCTGAATGAATTTATTAATCTGAACGTCAGCGACGAATTTCAGAGCATGTTTGATGTGGTGATCCAGCTGGGCGCCATTCTGGCGGTGTGTGCGCTGTTCTTCCGCAAGCTCAACCCCTTTGACAGCGGGAAGAGCGAGCAGCAGAAGAAGCAGACCTGGAGCCTGTGGTTCAAGGTGATTGCGGCCATCATCCCCTCCGGCATTGTGGGGGTGCTGTTTGACGACTGGATGGATGCCCATCTGCACAACGGGATCGTGGTATCCATTGCCCTGATCGCCTACGGCGTGGCCTTTATTCTGGTGGAGCGGCGCAATGAACACCGGGAGATTCGGGTGCACGACGTTCACGACATCACCCTGCCCACCGCCATGGTCATCGGCCTGAGCCAGTGCCTGAGCCTGGTGCCCGGCACCTCCCGCTCCGGCTCTACCATTCTGGGCGGTATTCTGGCCGGTGTTTCCAGGGGCGCGGCGGCGGAATTCAGCTTCTTCATGGCCATTCCCACCATGCTGGGGGCCAGCGGCATCAAGCTGCTGAAGTTCTTCCTGTCCGGGGTGGACTTCGGGGCCATGGAGCTGCTGATCCTGCTGGTGGGCTGCACCGTTTCGTACATCGTCAGCTTACTAGTTATCAAGGGCCTGATGTCCTACGTCCGGCGGCACTCCTTCAGCGCCTTCGGCGTCTACCGCATCATTCTGGGCGCGGTGGTGCTGATCTACTTCCTGGTGAAGTAATGTAAACCTTAATTTCCTCGCCGGGGGGAGCATCAAAGCGCCCCTGAAAGGTTTAGCAGGTGTAGCCATTCGAAGAATGGTATACAGCTGCTTAATGCAAAGCTGAGCTGCCGCCGCAGCGGCTGAAGAGGGCACTCAGCTTATGGTTTTGAGAGAGACCCAACTAAAAAGGTAGAATGCCAAACATTCTGAGTCCGTAGGGGCGGATATCAGCCGCCCGAAACCTATCGGTTTTGATAGCAGTAAAATTCTTCTGAGTCCGTAGGGGGCGGCAATTTGTCGCCCCGCCATGTACCGGGATTGAGCAGTTCGTCTATACAGCTCACGTTCGTTACCTTTCGGGCGGCTGGTATCTGCCCCTACGGATGGGTGCGTACCATTCAATCTACCCTTAATAAAGAACCACGTGCGGTAAGCCCTCTTCAGTCAGCCCTGCGGGCTGCCAGCTTCCCCCGAGGGAAGCTTTTGGAAGTAGCGTCAGCTGCTCCCATTCAACATTCCACTCTGTTTCATTAAGTGGCGGGGCGACAAATTGCCGCCCCCTACGAACTCAGGAACTTTTGGTAATGTTCATTCAACTGACAGCTCAATTCCGTGACGTTGCGGGCGGCTGATATCCACCCCTACGGGAAGTGCTTGCCATTCAACGCACCCTTAATAAAGAACCAACTGCGGTAGGCCCTCTTCAGTCAGACCTACGGGCTGCCAGCTAATGAATTAAGGTATGATTGCCACTGGCAATCATTGCTATCTTGATTCGCTGCGCGAAGCACCACCCCCAAAGGGGGGAGCAAGGGCCTGTACGAATTCGCCTTGGTGCATTCCGATTGGTATTCTGTGTACCGCGGCTGACCCCTCCGGCGCGATGCGCCGCCTCAGCTTTGCATTAAGCAGCTGTACGCCGTCAAGGACGGCTACACCTGCTAAACCTTCCAGGGGAGGTTTGGATTATAACTTTGTAAAGGAGAAAAATATGGATTTTCAGGAATATACCATTGAAAATGAATTTTTGAGAGTAACCGTTACCACCTGGGGCGCGCAGGTGAAGAGTGTGGTGCGCAAGTGTGACGGGGTGGAGCATATGTGGCAGGCGGACAGCAATGTGTGGGGCTATCATGCGCCCATTCTGTTCCCCCACGCCGGGAAGGTGGTGGATGGCACCATTCATGCCAAGGGGCAGGACTACCCCTCCGGCCAGCATGGGTTTGCCCGGCTGATGGAGCATGACTGGGTGCGTCAGACGGCTACCACCCTGGAGCTGGAACTGCACAGCAACCCGGAGACGCTGGCCCATTTTCCCTATGAGTTCCGGCTGACCTCCACCTTTGCGCTGGAGGGTGACAAGCTGCATCACACCCTGACGGTGAAGAACCGGGACGGGGAGGTCATGCCCTTTGGCATCGGCTTCCACCCCGCCTTTGCCATTCCCTTTGACGCCCGGCATACTTACGCCGACTACGAGCTGCGGTTTGACAGGATGGAGTCCCCCCTGTGCCTGGGCACCCAGCCCCTGGGGCTGCTTCACGGCAGCTGCTACTACCTGGGCGACAACATCGACCGCATTCCCATCGACGAGGCGCTCTTTGCAGCAGACAGCCACTGCATGACCAACCTCAGCTCCGATACCCTGGGCATTTACGAAAAGGACACCGGCCGGGCCGTGGTGTGCAGCATCAAGGATTTCCCCTATACCCTGCTCTGGAGCAAGCCGGGCGTGCCCCAGTTCGTGTGCATCGAGCCGTGGAACAGCCTGCCCAGCATGGAAGGCAGTGGCACCGACTGGATGAAGAAGCCCGCCGCCGCCATCCTCGCCCCCGGCGAGGAATGGAGCACCACCCTGACCACCCGGTTCGTCCGCTGATATATGGCCAGCTGCATCATCTTCGGCGCGGCAGAGTTTGATAATTTGATCGAGCCGATTCAGCCGGAGGATCACGTCATTGCCGCCGACGGCGGCCTTGTCCACACCCAGAAGCTGTGCATCACTCCCCAGGAGATCATCGGCGACTTTGACTCCCTGGGCTACGTGCCCCAGGGCAGCGCGGTGTTCCCGGTGGAGAAGGACGACACCGATTCCATGCTGGCGGTAAAGCGGGGGCTGGAATTGGGCTACCGGCGCTTTGTGCTCTACGGCGGGCTGGACGGGAAACGGCTGGATCATACCGTGGCAAATTTCCAAACCCTGGGATATCTGGCCTCCCATGGAGCGTTTGGCTTTCTGGTGGGCCGGGAATACCTGGCCTGCGCCTTCCGGGGCGGCACGCTGCGGCTTCCCGCCGGGCTGCGGGGGGATTTTTCCCTGTTCTGCCTGGGGGCGGATGCCCTGGGCGTGACCATCCGGGGGCTGCATTACGAGGCGGAAGGGGTGCGCCTCACCGCCGACTTCCCCCTGGGCGTCAGCAATCACTTTGAGGGCAGGGCCGCCAGCGTCACGGCAGCCTCCGGCACTCTGCTGGCGCTGTGGCAGACCCAGACGCCGCTGCCGGAGTATGTGCCGGAATAAAGGGCGGATGTTCACTTTTCTCTTGCGTTTCCCCAAAAATCAGGTATAATATTTTTGTAAATAAAAAAATGAAAGGGGTTTCCTTTTATGAAGCGTTCCGAAATCAACAAGGCGCTGAAGGAGCTGGAGGCCATGTGCGCCAAGCACTGCTGCTACCTGCCTCCCTTCTGCAATTTCACCCCGGAGCAGTGGCAGAGCATCGGCCACGAGTACGACGAGGTGCGCGACTGCATGCTGGGCTGGGACATCACCGACTACGGCATGGGCAATTTCGATAAGTTCGGCTTCTCCCTTATCACCATCCGCAACGGCAACCGCAAGATGGCGGACAAGTACCCCAAGGTCTACGCCGAGAAGCTGCTGTACCTGAAGGAGGGGCAGTACGCCCCCAACCATTTCCACTGGTACAAGACCGAGGATATCATCAACCGGGGCGGCGGAAACGTGCTGATCCGGGTATATAACAGCCTTCCCGACGAAGAGATCGACTACAAGAGCGACGTCACCGTCCATACCGACGGCCGCACCTACACCGTGCCCGCCGGAACGCAGATCCGTCTGACCCCCGGTGAGAGCATCCATGTGCAGCAGTATTTGTATCACGACTTCTCCGTGGAGGAGGGCACCGGCCCGGTGTTGCTGGGCGAGGTCAGCCAGTGCAACGACGACAACACGGACAACCGCTTTAATCCCCCCGTGGGCCGCTTCCCCACCATCGAGGAGGACGAGCCGCCCTACCGCCTGCTGTGCAACGAATACCCCAAGGCAAAGGATTGATATAGCCCCAGGGGAGTGGGATTTCCCGCTCCCCTGGAGTAGGAACCTCTGAATAAATCGTCTGCGGCTGGACAGCGGGCCTTTTGCCCTCATGCTGCGGGATGAAAAATGGGAAATACATACAGTATTCCTCCATTTTCCATCCCTTGCCTGAGAACAAAATCCCTCGCTGCCAGCTCTTGCCGATTTAATCAGAGGCTCCTTTGATTTTTCTTCCGGGCCTCTGGCTCGGAAAAGGAGTGGATCGGATTGAAAAAATGGATTGCCGCGCTGCTGTCGGCAGTGCTGCTGTGCGGGTGCGCCTCCACAGCCGTGCCGGAGACTACAGCGCCGGAGGCCACCGCAGAGCCAGTGACGGAGACGACCCAGCCGCCCACGGAGGCGACGGACGCCCCGGCCCAGCCGCCGGTGGTGACCAAGGATCCCACCGGGGAGAAGCTTTCTCCCGGCGGAAAGACCTGGTTCGTGGCCCACGCGGAGGGGGCGAGCATCCTGACCTGGGAGTTCCTGTCCCCGGAGGGGACGGCGTACTCCGTCACGGACACCATGACCATGCACCCCGGCCTGGTGCTGGATATCTCCAAGGAGGACACGGTGGCGCTGGAGAATGTACCGCTGTCCCTCAACGGCTGGTCTGCCCAGGCCCGGTTCGACGGCCCCGGCGGCTCGGTCACCAGTCAGGCGGCGCTGATCACCGTGACCCAGAGCCAGGGGGCCTATGACGCAGTGATTGAGAAATACCGCACCGCCCTGACCCACAAGGATGAAGGCAGCGGCGTGCCCTATCAGTACGACGTCAGCGAAATGATCCTCTACGCCGCCCACGTGGGCTACGCCACCCAGGATCTGGACGGGGACGGTACCAACGAGCTGATTATCGCCGGTATCGGCTATGACATCCCCCAGGATCCGTTTTTGTTTGAAATCTTCACCATCCAGAACGGCGCGCTGGTGAGCGTCTCCCGCTCCACCGTCCGCGCCCGGCTGTATCTGATGAACGATGGGAAGCTCTTCCTGGAAGGCTCCAACAGCGCGGCAAGCACCTGCTACAGCGTGATGCAGTATTCCGGGGGCGTGCTGCGGTTCCTGAACGGGCTGTACACCACGGACACCCTGGCCGACGGCTCCGCCACGGCTCTGGCCTACTACTTCACCACCTCCAACCAATACGGCGATCCGGCCCTGATGGCAGGGGACAGCGCCATGGAGGAAAAGGCGGCCATGACCTTCATCAACAGCTGGCGTGACGCCGTGTGCCTCCCCGACCTGTGCCTGATCGCGTAGTGCGGAAAGAATCCCCCGATGCGGCTTTTGTGCTGCATCGGGGGCGTTTTACTGTACGGCGGCGGCAAAGCCGGGGGTTTGGGTGACGTTCAGGCTGGCATCCACCCACATGGCCTCCGCGCCGCATTGGGCGGCCAGGGCCTTCCCCTCCTCCAGCGGGAGCAGGAACAGAGCGGTGGACAGGCAGTCCGCCAGGGTGGCGTCCTGAGCCAGGACGCTGACGCTGCGCCAAAGCTCGGCGGGGCTCAGGGTATCCGGGTCGATGATGTGGTGATAGCGCTTCCCGTCCACGGTGTAGCTGCGCTGATAATCCCCGCTGGTGACCAGGCATTGATTCGAGAGGGTGAGGACGCACAGATGCTCAGCTCCTGCTTCCGGGGATTGGACGGCGATGCTCCACCCGCTGCCATCCGGCTTGCTCCCCCGGGCGCACACGTTGCCGCCCACATTCAATAGATAGCCCTCCGGCAGCAACTGGGCCGCCCGCTGGGCCGCCCAGCCCTTGGCAATGGCCCCCACGTCCAGCCGCTGGGCGGGATCGGCCAGGTATACCGTGCCCGCTTCCTCGTCCAGCTGCACCGTGTCAAAGGAGGTGTGCTTCGCCGCCTCCTCCAGAGCGGCCCGCTCCGGCAGGGCCGCATGCTCCGAGTCAGCCAGTCCCGCCTCCCGGGCGTCATGCCACAGAGAAAGCACACTGCCCATGGCCGCATTGACCCGCCCATGGGTGAGGGTGTACGCCTCCCGGCATTCCTTCAGCAGCTCGATCACCGCAGGCTCCACCGCCACGGGGCGGACGCCCGCATTGTCATTGACCTGCTTCAGCCCGCCGGGGAAATCCGTATAGATATCAAACAATTGATGGTATTCCAGCAGCACCCCGTGCACCTGCTCCGCCCGCGCCTGAAACGCCTGCTGAGAAACGTCGTATCCCCGCAGTGTGGTAACGGTATCAAACACATCCAGGAAAACAGTCTCATACACCTGCTTCCCCGGCGCGCACCCCGCCAGCACCAGCGCCAGCAGTACCAGCAGCGCCCCCGTCCGCCTCATAAGCCATCGCGCTCCTTTTGCCCTCATTTTATCAGGCAGAAGAACCCCTGTCAACCTCCCCTGAAAGGGGAGGCGGCGCAACAGCGCCGGAGGGGTTTCCGGCGGTACGCAGAATACCCATTGGAACGCACCAAGGCGAATTCGCAGCGACCTTCTCGGCTCCCCCATTGATGCGAATCAAGGGTAGAAATATTCGTATATTCCAGGAAAAGCGAGAAAATTAAAACATTCTGAGTCCGTAGGGGTCGGCAATTTGTCGACCCGCAGCGTAACGAAACAGAGCGGTGCATTGAATGGAACCAGCTAACGGCTACCGCCAAAGCTTCCCTTGGGGGAAGCTGGCAGGCCGTAGGCCTGACTGAAGAGGGCTTATCGCAGTGCGTTCTTTATTAAGGGTGCGTTGAATGGTACACGCCAATCCGTAGGGGCGGATACCAGCCGCCCGCAACGTCGCGGAATTGAGCTGTCAGTTGAATGGATATTACCAAAAGTCTCTGAGTCCGTAGGGGGCGGCAATTTGTCGCCCCTCAGCGTTGTGGTTTTGACTGCAGTTCGTTGAATGGGAGCAGGTGACAGCTACCTCCAAAAGCTTCCCTTGGGGGAAGCTGGCAGGCCGTAGGCCTGACTGAAGAGGGCTTATCGCAGTGCGTTCTTTATTAAGGGTGCGTTGAATGGTACACGCCAATCCGTAGGGGCGGATACCAGCCGCCCGTCATGTACCGGGATTGAGCAGTTCGTTTATACAGCTCACTTTCGTTACCTTGCGGGCGGCTGATATCCGATGAATCAATTGTATGATTGCCACTGGCAATCATTGATATTCTGATTCGCTGCGCGGAGCACCACCCCTACGGACTCAAAGTATTGAACATTCTACCTTTTTAGTTGGGTCTCTCTCGAAACCATCACCTGAGTGCCCTCTTCAGTCGCTGCGGCGACAGCTTCCCCCACAGGGAAGCTTGGGGGGATGTATACGGCAGGTTATACGTTGTTCGTTACTGCTTCCTAAACCGTCAGGTTGAGGGTCGGCAGGTTGCCGACCCCTACGGACTCAGAAATTTTTGCCTGTTCCCATTCAATTTACTGCTATCAAAACCGTTGGGTTGCGGGCGGCTGGTATCCGCCCTTAC
The DNA here is from genome assembly GCA_934565795.1 of uncultured Oscillospiraceae bacterium. Taxonomy (GTDB): domain Bacteria; phylum Bacillota; class Clostridia; order Oscillospirales; family Oscillospiraceae; genus Faecousia. Next base: position 111,798 of record CAKTIM010000004.1, on the reverse strand, counting down.
GGATTTCTGTCCTTGATTCGCATCAATAGGGGAGCCAAGGGCGGGCGCGCATTGGGATTTTGGTATCGCACGTTGACAAGTGGGTGGAAATGCTTTATATTATATTTGGTTGTATATCCCAAATTCAAAAATCCAAAAAAGGATCGGTGAAGATAGATGTATATGGATGATTACAAGCGCTGGTGCGGCACAAAGCTGGAGGATGCGGCGCTGACGGCGGAGCTGGAGCGCATTGCCGGGAACGAGGATGAGATCAAGGAGCGGTTCGCCATCGCGCTGAAATTCGGCACCGGCGGACTGCGGGGCGTGCTGGGCGCGGGCAGCAACCGCATGAATATTTACACCGTGCGCCAGGCCACCCAGGGCCTTGCCAACTGGGTCAAGACCCAGGGGGGCAGCCAGCTGGTGGCCGTCTCCTATGACAGCCGGATCAATTCCGACGTGTTCGCCCGGGAGGCTGCCTGCGTGCTGGCCGCCAACGGCATCCGGGTGCGGCTTTACGACGCGCTGATGCCGGTGCCCGCCCTGTCCTTTGCCACCCGGTATTACCATGCCAACGCGGGCGTTATGATCACCGCCTCCCACAACCCCGCCAAGTACAACGGCTACAAGGCCTATGGCCCCGACGGCTGCCAGGTGACCGACCACGCCGCCGGTGTGATCTACGCGGAAATTCAGAAAACCGACATTCTGGAGGGCGCGAAGCACATTCCCTTTGCAGATGGGCTGTCCTCTGGCATGATCGCCTACGTGGGCGACGACTGCAAGGAGGCGCTGTACAGCGCCATCAAGGCCTGCGCCGTCCGCCCCGGCCTGTGCAAGACCGCCGGGCTGAAGCTGGTCTATTCCCCGCTGAACGGCTCCGGCCTGGTGCCGGTGACCCGGGTGCTCCATGACATCGGCATTGACGACATCACCGTGGTGCCGGAGCAGGAAAAGCCCGACGGCCACTTCCCCACCTGTCCCTATCCCAATCCCGAAATCTTCGAGGCGCTTCAGCTGGGCCTGGAGCTGGCCAAGAAAACCGGGGCCGACCTGATGCTGGCCACCGACCCGGATGCCGACCGGGTGGGCATCGCCGTGCGCTGCAAGGACGGCAGCTATGAGCTGCTCACCGGCAACGAGGTCGGCGCGCTGCTGCTGGACTACATCTGCGCCGGACGGATCGAAAACGGCACCATGCCCCAGCGGCCCGTGGCGGTGAAATCCATCGTCTCCACCCCCCTGGCAGACGCGGTGGCAGAGCACTACGGCGTGGAGATGCGCAGCGTGCTCACCGGCTTCAAGTGGATCGGCGACCAGATCGCCCAGCTGGAGCAGGCCGGTGAGGTTCAGCGGTTCATCTTCGGCTTCGAGGAGAGCTACGGCTACCTGGCAGGCCCCTACGTCCGGGACAAGGACGCCATCGTCAGCTCCATGCTGATCTGCGAAATGGCGGCCTACTACCGCTCCGTCGGCTCGTCCCTGCGGGAGCGGCTGGATGAGATCTACGCCAGCTACGGCCGGTACCTGAACAAGACCGATTCCTTCGAGTTCCCCGGCCTAAGCGGCATGGACAAGATGGCCTCCATCATGCAGACCCTGCGCGTCACGCCCCCCGCCCAGATCGCGGGCTATCGGGTGACGGAATTCACCGACTACGAGCAGCCGGAAAAGACCGGCCTGCCCGCCTCCAATGTGCTGCGCTTCGCCCTGGAGGGCGGCGCCTCCGTCATCGTCCGCCCCTCCGGCACCGAACCGAAGATCAAGATGTACTTCACCACCCTGGGTAAGGACTTGGCAGAGGCCGAGGCCCAGAAGGAGGCTCTGGCCGCCGCCATCGAGCCGATCCTGGCATGATCTGACTACACACAAACAGGCACGCTGCGACGATTGCAGCGTGCCTGTTTCATCATTCAGAGGTTCCCTTATTCCTCTTTCGGAACTCCGCGGGGCTTTGGCCCACGTATTTTTTGAACTTGATGTGGAAATAGTCCACATTCTTATAGCCCACCCGCTCGGCCACGGTGTAGACCTTGGAATCGTCCTGGAGCAGCAGGCGCTTGGCCTGCTCGATGCGGACGTGATCGACATAGGAATTGAAGCTCTGGCCCGTCTTTTTGGAGAAGATTTTTCCCAGGTAGGAATGGTTGTAGCCGAACAGCGGCGCGATATTTTCCAGGGTGATGTTCTGAGCGTAGTTGTGGTCGATGTAATGCAGAATGTCGTCCAGCACGCTATCCCGGCTGGAGGTACCGATGGAGGACATCATAATTTCAAACCGCTGGGCCAGGAAGCGGATGATTTCATAGAGGAAGTCGGCCTCGTCGATGGTGCGGATCAGCTGGGCATTGGAATAGAAGGGAATGGAATTGCCGGGGTAGAGGCGGTTCATCTGCTCCTTGATCTGCAAATGCAGGTCGGTGAAAAACAGCTTGATGGACGCAATGGAATCGGGGGCGGTATACAGCCGGCTCTGAAGCTGGCCCAGCGTCTGCGCCATCTTGTTGCGGTTGAAGGTCTGCACGTAATTCAAAAGCCTGCTGGCGTATTCCTCCAGCAGCGCCTTATTCAGCAGCGGCGCGGCATCCAGCCGGACGGGCAGGGCATCGTAGCCCAGGGTGTGCTGCTCCTGGGCGCAGAAGAAGCGGCGGCTTCTGGCGTGCAGCGCCTGGGCATAGGAGAGGGCGATCTGGGACATGGATTTCACCGGGCGGCCAAAGCAGAGGAATACGCCCTCCAGCTGCTGCCGCTGCGGGGCGCTGCCCTCACCGTCGAAGCGCTGCAGCAGCGCCTGGAATTTCTGAAGCGCAGCCTCTCCCTTCAGCAGCGTTACCTCCAGTCCATCCAGGGAAACGCAGTCGAATGCCCGGCTGTCCTGATTGTTGACCCGCAGCAGCTGGCCAAAGTCCGGCAGACCGCCGGGCGTCCGCTGGCTGTATTTTTCGCAGATCACCACCTGGTAGCCGTCCGCCAATAGGCTGATCTCGGCGGCGCTGGAAAGCGTCAGCTCCCCCTGTTCCAGCAGAAGCTCCCGCACAATGGCGGCGCGGGCCTTGCGGCGGTACTGCTCGGAGGCATGCTGCGCCTGGCGCTCCCGGTCGAAGCTCTCCTTGAAGCCCAGGAGCACCTGTTCCAGCTCGTCCTCGTCCAGGGGCTTGGTAATGTAGTATTGCACACCGTGACGGATGGCCTCCTGGGCGTACTTGAAGTCGGAATAGCTGCTGATGATAATGACCTTGCCCTGATAGCCCTCGGCCCGAGCCTGCCTGATTACCTCCAGGCCGGTCATTCCAGGCATGCGGATATCCATCAGCACCACATCGGGCTGCAGGGCGCGAATCTGCGCCAGCGTCTGATCCCCATCCGCCGCCTCGCCGCAGATGGTAAACCCCAGCGCCTCATAGTCAAACAGAACCTTGATCCCCTGCCGGATAATCGCCTCATCATCGGCAACCAAGATGGTATACACCCTGCACGCCCCCTCAGGAAAAGTATGTATCTTCTAGTTTATCAGAAAATACGAGGTTTGAAAAGACATTTATTGCCTTTTTGTGCAGGATCATGTCCCACCGCCCCGGTAATTTTCACTTGTCGGGAATTGGAAAATATGGTATAATCCACTCAGTGCATTAATGCCGCAGAAAGAAGGAGGGCAGGGTATGGTTGAGAAAAGAGGCTTTCTCTATTCCCCGCGGGGGAAGATGCGGACGCTGCATATCTATCTGCCCAGGGGGTACGACGGCTCCAGTGAGCGCTACCCCGTGATGTACTTCTTCGACGGTCAGAACCTCTACCAGGACTGGGACGCCACCTATGGCACCAGCTGGGGACTGGAGGAATTTCTGGACGGCTGGGGCAAGGGGATGATCGTAGTGGGCATGGAATGCAGCCACGAGGGAAACGACCGGCTGGATGAATACAGCCCCTATTCCTTCACCCTGCGCCGCTGGGGCAGCATCAACGGCATGGGGGTGCAGACGATGGACTGGATCGTCAACCAGGTCAAGCCCATGATCGATGCCCAGTACCGCACCTACGCATTCCGGGAGGCCACCGGCATCGGCGGCTCCAGCATGGGCGGGCTGATGAGCCTGTATGGCGTCACCGCCTACAATCAGGTGTTTTCCAAGGCTGCCTGCCTTTCCAGCACCATATCCGCCTGCTTTCAGGACATGGCGCAGGATATCCTGCACAGCCGCCTGGACTCCAACACCCGCGTCTACCTCAGCTGGGGCACGGAGGAGGCGGGCCGCGCCCAGGACGACCCGGCCCTGGACTGGCGCACCCAGACCGCGCGGGACAATCTGGCCATCGAGGCGCTGCTGCGGCAGCAGAATGTGGACACATTTCTCCACTGCCAGCGCTTCGGCCGCCACTGCGAGGCCGACTGGCGAAAGCAGGTGCCCCAATTGATGCACTATCTCTGGATGAATTAGACACAAGGAGTGATGAACATGGATTCCATTACAAGACTTGTTGAACGGCTGAATGCCAAGCATCTGGACGCGGCGCTGATCTGCGACCCCAACGCCATCTGGTATTTCACCGGCACCCGCTTCTCCCCCGGTGAGCGGCTGCTGGCACTGGTGGTGACGAAGGACGCAAAGGTGACGCTTCTGATCAATCAGCTGTTTGTATACGCCGGGGAGCTGCCCGCCGTCTGGTATTCCGACGCGCAGGACGGCGTGGCCATGCTTGCCGGGCTGCTGGAGGGGAAAATTGCCGTGGACAAGAGCTTCCCCGCCCGGTTCCTTCTGCGCCTGCAGGCGCTGAAGCCGGAGCTGGCGCTGTCGGTCGGCACGGTGATCGACGAGGTGAAGGCCATAAAGACGCCCCAGGAGCAGCAGAAGATGATCCGCGCCTCCCTGGTCAACGACTCCGTGATGGCGGAGGTGGCCGGGATGATCGCCGTGGGCAAGAGTGAAAAGCAGCTGCAAAGCGAAATTGACGCACTGTTCGCCAAGGTTTCCCAGGGCAATTCCTTTGATACCATCGTCGCCTATGGCGACCACGCCGCCGATCCCCACGGCGTCCCCGGCGACCGGGTGCTGAAGCGGGGCGAGAATGTGGTGGTGGACATGGGCTGCATCGTAGACGGCTATTGCAGCGACATGACCCGCACCTTCTTCGTGGGCGAAAACACGGAGAAGGAGATTTACGACACGGTACTCCGGGCCAATCTGGCCGGAATCGCCGCCGTCCGGCCGGGCATCCCCTTCAAGGAGATCGACCTGGCCGCCCGCAAGGTCATCGAGGATGCGGGCTACGGCCCCTATTTCATTCACCGCCTGGGGCACGGCATCGGCATGGAGGTGCACGAGCCCTTCGACGTATCCGCCACCGACGAGGTGATCGTGGAGGAGGGCATGTGCTTCTCCATTGAGCCGGGCATCTACATTCCCGGCCGGGTGGGCATCCGCATTGAGGATCTGGTCTGCGTCACCAAGGACGGCTGCCGCGTGCTGAACGCCTACCCGAAGGACGCGGAAGTTTTATAAGGGAACCTCTGAATAACTCGTCTGCGGCTGGACAGCGGGCCTTTTGCCCCCATGCTGCGGGCTGAAAAGTGGGAAATACACAAAGTATTCCGCCACTTTCCAGCCCTTGTCTGGGAGCAAAATTCCTCGCTGCCAGCTCTTGCCGATTTATTCAGAGCTTCCTAAGGGAATATGGCAAAGGGCCAGCTGCGGATGTTGCAGCTGGCCCTTGACCGTTCTTTACTTGGATGCAAGGAAATCCTCGGCCAAAGCGGCAGGATCGACGTCGGTGGGGGCATTGCCGTTCTCGGTGTCATTGAGCTGGGCTGCCAGCGCGGCAATGCCTGTTTTCACCGGGAAGCGAACCACATCAGGCTTCATTTCCACCAGGGGTACGTCGCTGTCGGTGGGCTGGAGTTCTGGCAGCTTGCCGGACTGCTGGGCACTGACCCACAGCGCCTGGACGGAGCCGACGGTGCGCACCGGCCAGCCCTCCATGGGGGCGAAGGGCCATTCGTCGTTCAGCATGTCCCGGCCCTGCTCCCACTGGGCATCCTCCGTCAGGAGCTGCCGCAGGAATTCGTAGGCCAGCTCCGGGTTTTCACAGCCGCTGCCCACCGCGCCGTAATATGTAACCAGCGCAAGGGTATCCCCGGCGGTGGTGCGCAGGGGATGCATGGACACACTCTGGCCGGAGGCCCCGGCTGCCGCCAGGAAATTCAGTGCATCTGCGATCACGCCGCGATAAACGGGGGCGGCGGATGCGGCATCGAAATCAAAATAGCTGAAGCGGCTGGCATAAACATTGTCCCCGCCCAGCAGCGCGATCAGCGCCTGATAATCCTTCAGGAAATCGGTCAGCTGCTCTGCGGTCAGCGCATCCTCCCCGCTGCCCGGCAGATTGGAAAAGGCGCTGCTGCCCATGGAGCGTATCTGGCGGGCCAGTTCCACATTCCCATCCTCCACTGCCTGACGCATAATGGCGTCAACAGGCTGATCCAGAAGTTCCGGCGTGATTCCGGCATCGGGCAGCTTTTCGTCAAAGGCATAGAGCGCCATCACAGTATAGCGCAGAGGCAGGACATATCTGGCCCCGTCCAGCACACCGGCATCCATCACCGCCGTGTTCAGCGTCTCCACGCCCAGCTCGGCGTCGCGCTGATAGTATTCGCTCACATCGGCAAAGCTGCCTGCCGCCATGGCTGCAGATACATCCGGGAAGAGCGGGTCAATTTTACGGTAGGTGTATTGCATGGGCTGATCCAGGGTCACGACGGTGCCGGTGGGCAGCAGATACAAATCAGGCCCCGCGCCGCTTTCGATCTTCTGACGCAGCTCCTGCAAATATTCCGCCCGCTCCGCTTCCTTGTTGGGCAGGATATCCATGCGGATGGAAACCTCCGGGTTCGCCTGACAGAACGCATCGATCTGGGCGCGCACCGCCCCGTTCATTCCATTTTCGGTGGTCTCCTCCGTCACCAGCCAGAGGTCAACCCCCTCAGCCCCGGCCCCCTGGGCAGCAACGCCCATCACCAGAGCCGCACACAGCGCCAGCACCAACGCACGGCGCAATAAATTCATTCTCATAACATTACCTCCTTTTAATTTCATCGGCTTCCTTCGGATCCGTTTTTCCTCACATTCACCTCCTTTCGGTTTGCTACATTCTATCGGCATTTTTACGCCATGTCAAATTAAGAACGGCTTAAGATAATGGTTTTCCTGGGAAATTAAGGATATTTTAATAATTATCACTCAAAAAACGGCTCTATACTCCGTCATCCCCCCCACATGAATAAACACCAGCCACCCAAAACAGCGCGGGCCTGCGCTGTCAATTGAATAGAAGCCGCTAAAAATCCCTGCCCACGTAGGGGACGGCAACCTGCCGTCCCGCAACGTGACGAGACAGAGCGGCGCGTTGAATGGCACCAGGAAAGCTTCCCTTGGGGGAAGCTGGCAGCCCGTAGGGCTGACTGAAGAGGGCTTACCGCACGTAGTTCTTTATTAAGGGTAAGTTGAATGGCACACGCCAATCCGTAGGGGCGGATACCAGCCGCCCGCCACGTCGCGGAATTGAGCTGCCGGTTGAATGAACATTACCAAAAGTTTCTGAGTTCGTAGGGGGCGGCAATTTGTCGCCCCGCTGGGTACCGGGATTGAGTGGTTCGGCTGTACAGCTCAGTTTCATTACCTTTCGGGCGGCTGGTATCCGCCCCTACGAACTCAGAATGTTTTAGATTCTACCTTTTTAACCAAATCTCTCTTGAAACCATGGGCTGAGTGCCCTCTTCAGTCGCTGCGGCGACAGCTTCCCCCGCAGGGAAGCCAAGAGATGTATCTTTTTACGGTATACGTTGTTCTTTAATGCTTCCTAAACCGTTAAGTTGAGGGTCGGCAGGTTGCCGACCCCTACGGAAGTAAATGGGAAAAATTGTGTCATCTTGTGGAGGCGCGGTGGAGGAGGCGGTAGCTGGGGGGGGGGAGGGGGCGAGGGGGGCGGGATTCCAGTAGGGCTAGGAGCTTTTCGCCGGCGATGCGGCCCAGCTCCCAGGCGTCGAAGTGCAGGCTTGTCACCGGCGGGACGTTGTTTTCCAACAGAGCGCTGTCGTACAGGCTGACCACCTGCAGATCCTCCGGCACGCGGATGCCCCGGACGCGCAGCTGCACCATCAGCAGATTGCAGATGTATTCATCCATGCATACCACGCTGTCCGCTGCGGCCAGCGCATCCCAGGGCAGCGCCTGGGCCATTTCCTCCCGGCCGCCCAGATTCAGCAGCACCGGCTGCTCCGGCAGCCCAGCCTGGCGGCAGGCCTCCTGGAAGCCCCGGAGGCGGCTATGGGTGACGCAGTGGTTTTCATCGCCTCCCAGCAGCACGATCCGCCGTGCGCCCCTGGCGATGAGCCAGGCGGTGATCTCCCGGCTGGCGGTCTGATTGTCATTGTCCACGCTGACCACGCTGCGGTCGGAGGTGGGGCCAATGAGCACAAAGGGGATCTGCTTCTCCTTTAAAAAGCTCACAATGGGGGACTTCACCAGCGAGCGCATGGCAATCACGCCGTCGATCTTCCGATTGTCCATCAGCCGGGACAGATCCGCCGTGCCGGTCTCGTCGCCCAGGATCAGCAGCACATCGTAGCCGTTTTCCGAGGCGGTGCGGCACACGCCGCTGAGGCAATCGTGGAAAAAGGCTCCGTTATCCTGCCCGGCAGGGTTGGGCATCATCAGGCCGATATTGAATGAGCGGCTGCGGGCCAGGCTCTGCGCCACCGCATTGGGCCGGTAGCCGCATTCCTCCGTAAAGGCCAGAATTCTGGCTCTTGTTTCGGCGCTCAGGTTTCCCTTCCCCGAAATCGCCTTGGACACTGTGGCCTTATTCACCCCCAGCTCCCTGGCGATATCGCTGAGGGTATGCATTTTCTTCTCACCCGGCAAGTTATCAGCCCCGTTTCAAGTGTTTTTTCTCATACTATCAGAGAAAAACGCTCCCGTCAAGCACTCCTGGCCCCCAGGCGGCGGTAACACCTGAATAGGTTCACAATTTATTTACGGATTTTCCGAATTTGGGGCTTGCTTTTTTTGAGAAGGTGCGCTATGATATGTTAGCACTCAGAGATAAAGAGTGCTAACAGCATAGATAATTGCGGGCGGCAACGCCTGCAGTCTTCCCATAAATTATTGCGATGGAGGAATTGTTATGAAACTGAAACCCATGGCAGACAATGTGCTGCTGAAGGCCCACGAGGTTCAGGAGGCTACCGCCTCCGGCATTATCCTGGCCAGCACCAACAAGGAAAAGCCCGCGATTTACGAGGTTGTTTCCGTTGGCCCCGGCACCAAGGATGTGACCATGACCGTGAAGGTCGGCGATAAGGTGGTCGTCGGTAAGTTCACCGGCAGCGAAGTGACCATCGACAAGGTTGATTACAAGTTCGTCAAGCAGGATGATATCCTGGCTGTCGTTACAGACTGAGGAGGTTTTTCATTATGGCTAAAATGATCGTTTACGGCGAGGAAGCCCGTAAGAAGCTGCAATCCGGCATCGACCAGCTGGCCGATACCGTCAAGGTTACCATCGGCCCCAAGGGCAGAAACGTTGTGCTGGGCAAAAAGTACGGCGCACCCCTGATCACCAACGACGGCGTGACCATCGCCAAGGAGGTAGAGCTGGAGGATCCCTTTGAGAACATGGGCGCTCAGCTGATCCGCGAGGTCGCCACCAAGACCAACGATGTAGCCGGCGACGGCACCACCACCGCTACCCTGCTGGCCCAGTCCATCACCCGTGAGGGCCTGAAGAATCTGTCCGCAGGCGCCAACCCCATGGTCATGCGCAAGGGCATTGAGAAGGCCGTTGCCGCCGCCGTGGAGGCCATCAAGGCAGACTCCGTGCCCGTCAGCGGCTCCGAGGATATCGCCCGTGTCGGCACCGTTTCCTCCGGCGACGAGTCCATCGGCAAGCTGATCGCCGACGCCATGGAGAAGGTTGGCACCGAGGGCATCATCACCATCGAAGAGAGCAAGACCGCCGAGACCGGCCTGGACGTGGTAGAGGGCATGCAGTTTGACCGGGGCTATATCTCTCCCTACATGGTCACCGACACCGACAAGATGGAGGCCGTGCTGGACGACGCCTACCTGCTGATCACCGATAAGAAGATTGCTTCCATCCAGGATCTGCTGCCCGTGCTGGAGCCCATCGTCAAGGCTGGCCGGAAGCTCATCATCATCGCCGAGGATGTGGAGGGCGACGCCCTGGCCACATTGCTTGTCAACCGCCTGCAGGGCCGCTTCAACATCGTGTGCGTCAAGGCCCCCGGCTTCGGCGACCGCCGCAAGGAGATGCTCCAGGATATCGCCGTGCTCACCGGCGGCCGGGTGATCTCCAGCGAGCTGAACATGGAGCTGGCTGACGCCACCATGGACGACCTGGGCCACTGCCGCCAGGTCGTGGTCACCAAGGACACCACCACCATCGTAGACGGCGACGGCGCACCCGAGGCCATCAAGGAGCGTGCCCACATGATCCGCTCCGCCATTGCCACCACCACCTCCGACTATGACCGCGAGAAGCTCCAGGAGCGCCTGGCAAAGCTTTCCGGCGGCGTGGCCGTTATCAAGGTCGGCGCTCAGACCGAGGTTGCCATGAAGGAGCAGAAGCTGCGGGTTGAGGACGCGCTGAACGCCACCCGTGCCGCCGTTGAGGAAGGCATCGTGGCTGGCGGCGGCACCGCACAGGTCAACGCCATCCCCGCTGTGGAGAAGCTGATTTCCACCCTGCACGGCGACGAGAAGACCGGTGCGAAGATCATCGCAACCGCTCTGCAGGCTCCCGTCCGCCAGATCGCCGAGAACGCCGGTGTGGACGGCTCCGTGGTCTACGAGAAGATCCGCACCTCCGGCAAGGTTGGCTACGGCTACAACGCCTACACCGAGGAGTACGTGGATATGATCCCTGCCGGTATCGTTGACCCCACCAAGGTCACCCGTACCAGCCTGGAGAATGCCGCCTCCATCGCTGCCTGTGTGCTGACCACTGAGAGCCTTGTGGTGGATAAGCCCGATCCCGCCGGTGACGCCGCAGCAGCCGCTGCCGCCGCCCAGGCCGGTGGAATGTACTAAGCCGCTTCCCAAAATGCAATTCGATCAGGGGTGTCCTGCAAAGGACATCCCTGATCTTTTGTGTGGCGCGTGTCCGTTCTGTTTACATAATTCGTTAAAAATGTTGACATAATTCCTTAAAACAAAGGAAAATTTGACTTTTTTGCAGCAATATGTTATAATTGTGCCAGCGTAAGGCACAGCAGCGCTTCTTTCGTGCAGAAGGCATCTTTTTGAAGCATATTTTTATCTGCTTTCAGCAGTTTCGACAGCCTTTTGGCCTGCTGCCCGGCTATAATCTATGTGGAGTCAACAATTGGCCCCGATATTGGCACAATAGAAGGAGAAAGCATTATGGAACAGACGCCCAATGAGGAATTTAAGTTGGAGCCTCGCCGCCGCAAGCGGCGCAAGAAGTCTTCCCTCCCCTTTTCCATTCGCGTCCCCGCCTTTCTCACCCACCTGGGAGAGGACGTTAAATGGTATTTTGACATTCGGCTGTGGTCGCCGCTGATTTTACTGCTGCTCATTCTGGCCCTGGCGCTTCCCCGCGGCGGGAGCAAGCAGGCGCAGGCGGATGTCCCGGCGGAGACCGTGGCCGCCGAGACCCAGCCCCAGGAGGATGTGACCGAGCCGACGGAGGTCGCCGTCAACGCCGAGGCCGCCGCCCTGGCCACCCTGGCCGACAGCGTGGGCAATGGCCGGTCGGACAATGTAAAAACCGTCATCATGTGGGTGGCCATCAACCGCAGCGAGGATCGCAGCAATGGCTACGGCCAGAGCCTGCTGGACGAGATCGCCCGCCCGAACCAGTGGCAGGGCTACGACGCGAACATGCCCTACACCGAGCATACATACGAAATTGCCCTGGACGTGCTTGCCACCCAGGCAAACGGCGGCCTGCGCCCCCTGGACAACGACATGCTCTGGCTGGTGCTCAACGACGACGGCTCCGTCACCCTGCGCAACCAGTTCACCTCCACTGGCAACCAGAAATGGCGGGAAAAGACCGTCAAGTAAGACCATCACAGAAAAGCGCATCCCCTTACCGAGTAACAGCGGTAAGGGGATGCGTTATTATTTCTCCCGCAGGCGGCGTTCCTCTTCCAGATCCTCCTGGGTGATGGGGCGGTTGCGGTAGTAATATTGCATGTCTGCTTCGCCGATGGGGCGGATGACCTTGCAGGGGTTGCCTGCGGCCACGCAGTTGGCGGGGATGTCCTTGGTGACTACGCTGCCCGCGCCGATGACGGTATTTTCGCCGATGGTCACGCCGGGACAGATCACGCTGTTTGCTCCGATCCAGCAGTTATTGCCAATGGTCACATGGTCGCAGTACATGTATTCCCGCAGCCCCGGATGGATGGGGTGGCCCACGGTGGCAATGGTCACCGCCGGGCCGAACATCACAGCGTCGCCGATGGTGATTCGGCCGTCGTCGATGAAATTACAATTGACGTTGATATAGGTGCCCTTTCCCACGGAAATGTGCCTGCCGTAGCAGAAGTAAAAGGGCGGCTCGATCCAGGCGTCGCAGGGCTTGCCGAAAATCTCTCCCAGCAGCCGCACCCTGCCCTCCACATCCTCCGGCTGGCAGTCGTTGAACCGCTTCATCCGCTGCTTGGCCGCCAGCCGCTCCTCCGGCATGCCCTCGCACATGTCGGTGAAAAGCTTGCCCTCCATAATCCGTTCATGCATGGTCATTTTGTTTTTCCTCCTTGTGGCTGTGTCAGGTCTTTGACCCATTTGTATTTTTTAAAGTGAATGTATACCGCAGGCAGCTTAATAAATTCGTCCAAATGGACAATGGCGTACACGCCGATTACCGGCAGCCTCCACACGAAGGCCGCCAGCAGGCCCAGAGGGACGGTAATCCCCCACAGCGTAACGGCATCGCACAGGAAGCCGAAGCGGCTGTCGCCCCCGGCGCAGAAAATGCCGCCGATCACCGTGGAATTTATGGATTTTCCCACGCAATAGCAGGCGCAGATTACAAGCATTCCTTTCAGATACTCCCGTGCCGCCGGGGTCAGGCGGGCAAAGCGCAGAATCGCAGGGCTGAGCAGCAGCAGCGCCGCCCCCGCAAGAAGGCCGGATAGGATCGAGAGCCTTGCAATGCGCTGCCCGTATTGCCGGGCACGCCCCAGGTTCCCCCCTCCCAACTCATTGCCCACCAGCACACCGCCGCCGCTGCCAATGCCGAGGCAAAGGCAGATCAGCAGATTTTTCACGATCCCCGCCACAGAATGCGCCGCCACCGCGTCGCTGCCCAGGCGGCCCATGATAACGCTGCTCATGGTAAAGCCCACGCCCCACACGATCTCGTTGCCCAGCACGGGCGCGACATACTGCCAGAATTCCCGCCTGCGCGGCCGCTCGGGGGCACGCAGATACCGCCTGCGCAGGCGGATGCGCTCCGGCCCCCTGGCATCCATGCAGGCTCCGGCCAGCTCAATCACCCGCGCCAACACCGTTGCGACGGCGGCGCCCGCGACCTCCAGCCTGGGGAAGCCCAGCAGGCCGAAAATCAGCAATGCGTTGAGTACAATATTAGCCGCCACACCCACGGAGCTGATGCGGGAGGCGGCTGCCGCCCGGCCGCAACTTTTCATCACGCACAGATACACCTGGCAGATGCCGCACAGCAGATAGGAAGGGCTGACCGTGCGCAGGTATACCCCGCCAGCCTGGATCAGCGCCGAATCCGATGTGAATATCTGCATCACCGCGCGGGGCAGCAGGGCGGTGACCAGGCTGAAGCCGATGCTGACCGGCAGCATAAAGCGCAGCACCATGCCCAGAATCCGTTCCACGGCGTCCTTATCCCGCTTGCCCCAATACTGGGCGGCGAACATGCTGGCCCCGATGGTCATGGCAGCCAGATACAGGCCGAAAACAAACTGCACCTGGGCGGCCAGGGAGATGGCCGCCATGGCGTCCTGACTGAGCACGCCCAGCATCACCGCATCCGAGGCGCTGACCGCCGCCAGCATAAACTGCTGAAACGCAATGGGTATCACCAGCGCCCGCAGCTGACGATAAAATTCCTTTTTCTCCATGGGGCTCCCCCTTGTCAATTCGGTACGGAACTGTTATTATATTAGTACATTAAAAGTGCAATGTCTTTCGGATTTGCGTTTATTTTTATAACAATCGTACACAGCTGGTGATGAAATGAATTTAACAGTCTTACAGGACGGCTCCGAGCGGATTCATTATAACGCGCCGTGGCTTCCCCTCTATGTCCGCCGGGGGACTTGAAGAGCCTTTCCGGCATGGCGGCGCTGTGCCACTGGCATGATGACGTGGAGCTGCTGCTGCCTCTGCAAGGGCGGCTATACTACAATGTCAACGGCAGCTGTGTGGAGGTGCGCCAGGGGCAGGCCATCTTCGTCAACGCCAGACAGATGCACTTCGGCTACAGCGCCGACGGGTCGGACTGCCAATACGTGTGCGTCACCTTTCGGCCCCAGCTGCTGTGGGGGAACGGCGAAATGACCAACCGATTCATCCTGCCCATTCTCTCGGCGGCGCAGCTTCCCTATCTGCTGCTGGAGGGCGACGCGCCGATCGGGTGCATCCGGCAGGTGGATGCTCTGTACCAGTCGCAGCCGGTGGGCTATGAGCTGCTGGCAGTTTCGGCGCTGACCGCCCTGTGGCGGGAGGTATACGCGCTGGTGCAGCGCCAGCTGGCGCTTTCATCCCCGGCGGACGGGAGCCTGCAGGCAGTGCGTCAGATGCTGGACTACATCCGCACTCACTACCCGGAGCGGATCACCCTGGAGCAGATCGCCGCCGCAGGGGGCGTCTGCCGGACGCAGTGCTGCCGCCTCTTCCGGCAGTATCTGGGGCTGACGCCCAACGATTACCTGAATTCCTTCCGCCTGGAAAAGGGAATGGAGCTGCTGCGATCCACCAGTCTTTCCGTCACCGAAATTGCCGCCGCCTGCGGCTACTCCGGCTCCAGCTACTTTGCCGAGCGCTTTTTACACGCAAAGGGCTGCACCCCCACCCAATACCGCCGGTCATAAAATCGCCTCCCCGGAACCGGGGAGGCGAAACATTT
The DNA here is from genome assembly GCA_934565795.1 of uncultured Oscillospiraceae bacterium. Taxonomy (GTDB): domain Bacteria; phylum Bacillota; class Clostridia; order Oscillospirales; family Oscillospiraceae; genus Faecousia. Next base: position 96,669 of record CAKTIM010000004.1, on the reverse strand, counting down.
TTAAGCCGGGTGCATATACTGTTTCCTGCGTGGGGTCACACCGTCTCTACCTTGATGGTGTTGGTGTTGCCGGTTTTGCCGTTGATGGGGCCGCCGGTGAGTACTACCCGGTCGCCCTTTTGCAGGTGCAGCACCTTTCGCGCGCTGGCCATGGCGTGGAAGAACATCACATCCTGGGAATTGAATTCCTCCGCCAGCACCGGGGTGACGCCCCAGCTCAGGGCCAGGCGGCGGAAAATACGCTCGTCGGTGGTCATGCCGATGATATCCACCGGGCAGCGGAAGCGGCTGACCATCCGGGCGGTGGTGCCGGAGACGGAGCACACCACAATGCCCTTGGCCTCTACGTCGATGGCCATGGCGCACACCGCGTGGGACACGGCGTCCAGGGTGTTGCGGATGCGGAAGTCCGCCTTATAGAAGCGGGTGTTGTAGCTGGTGTGCTGCTCGGTGAACTCGCAGATATCCGCCATGGTCTTTACCGCCTCCACCGGGTATTTACCGGCGGCGGACTCGCCGGAGAGCATCACGGCGCTGTTGCCGTCATACACGGCGTTGGCCACGTCGGAGATCTCGGCGCGGGTGGGGCGGGGATTGTGGATCATGGATTCCAGCATCTCCGTGGCGGTGATTACCCGCTTGCCCAGCATCCGGCAGGTGGAGGTCAGCCGCTTCTGGATGGCGGGCACCTCCACAAAGGGGATCTCCACGCCCAGGTCGCCGCGGGCGATCATCACGCCGTCGGCCACCTCGCAGATGGACTCAATGTTATCCACGCCGGCCCGGTTCTCGATCTTGGCGATCAGGTCGATGTTGCCGCCGCCGTTGGCGGCCAGGAAGTCCTTCAGCTCTTCCATGTCGCCCTTGGTGGAGACGAAGGAGGCCGCCACAAAGTCCACCTCGTTCTGGATGCCGAACAGCAGATCCTGCTTGTCCTGCTCACTGAGGTAGGGGCCGGACATCACCTTGTTGGGGAAGCTCATGCTCTTGCGGTTGGAAAGCTCGCCGCCCACGACCACACGGGTCAGCACGTCGCTGCCCTGGATGCCGGTGACCTCGAAAACTACCAGGCCGTTGTTCACCAGAACGCGGTCACCGGGCTTCAGGTTTTCCGTCAGGTGCTTGTAGTTCACGCTGACCCGATGCTGGTCGCCCTCCACCTCGTCGGTAGTGAAAATGAAGTCGTCCCCCTCGTTCAGGGTGATCTTTCCGCCCTCAAAGGTGCGGATACGGTATTCCGGCCCCTTGGTGTCCAGCATAATGGCGATGGGAAGCCCCAGCTCCTGCCGAACCTCCTTGATCAGGTCGATCTTGGACTGCTGCTCCGGGTAGGTGCCGTGGGAGAAATTCAGCCGCGCCACATTCATTCCGGCCTTGCACATGGCAATCAGGGTCTCTTTGTTCTCGGAGGCCGGGCCAATGGTACAAATAATTTTCGTCTTGCGCATGGTAAACGCTCCTTTATCCGGGAAACGCCTCAGCCGGGGCCTCCCTTGGTTTTGCCCTATCATAGCAGGCTTTCCATAAAAATACAATCTCTATTTTTTCCGTGGCGCCAACTTTATTTGCCGGTCGCCCCCAGGTTTATTGTGCAGGCTGCACAATAAAATTCTATTCCGAATTTTGCTGGTTTTAATAAAAAATTAAAAATTACAGCGTTCAAAAATGCAGTTTACAAAATAGATTTGATAATCAGCCAATTAATCTGATATTCATTTTTGACATTATTTGCTATACTTGCGCCGCAACTGAGGAGCCTCTGAATAAATCGGCTGCGGCCCAAAAGCCGGTCTTACCGATCGAATCGGAGCTTCTCTAAGGAAACTCTGAATAAATCGTCTGCGGCTGAGCAGCGGATCTTTTTCCCCAGCTGTGCAGTATCAAAAGTGGGAAATACATACAGTATTCCTCCACTTTTGATACTTTCATCTGGCGAAAAATCTCTCGCTGTCAGCTCTTGCCGATTTAATCAGAGCTTCCCTAACTCAAACCCTATGGAGGATAACGCAATGAAAAAGCTACTGAAAAACAAGGTTCACGTGCAGACCAATGCATCCGCCCGCCCGGATACCGGCAAGGTGCGCTGCTACGCCTGCGTCAACGGCATCGTCATTCCCGTGCTTTGAGCTGACGCTGCGGGGCGTACCGGCTGCGGTACTGTCTCGGCGTCAGTCCTGTCTGCTGCCGGAATACACTGATGAAGTGGCTCTGGGAGCAGAATGCCAGGAAGCTCGCAATTTCAGAGCAGTCGTAATCGGTATAGCGGAGCATTCCCTCCGCCGCCCGGATACGCCGCTCCCGGATATAAGAGGAGACCGCTTTGCCGGTCTCCTTTTTGAATAATACGGACAGATAGCTCTCGTTCATCCCCACGTATTTTGCCAGGTCGCTGACGTGGATCGGCTCGTGGAGATAGGTATCGATGTAGCTCAGGCATTCCCGCACCGGCCGGGCACAGCTCCGGCGGCGCTTGACGGCAGTCATCTCCCGCAGGTAAAAGCCCAGCATCTCCCGGTGGAGGTCGATTACCTGCTGCTGGCTGTCCAGGGCGTCCATTTTCTGGATGAACAGGTCGCTGATGTTATAGGCCCGCTCCTCGTCCAGCCCGCCCTCGATGCAGCAGCGGCAGCACAGGGTCACGCTGGCCACAAACAGATACTTGTAATTGCGCACCGGGTCGCTGGATACCCGGCCCTGCAGCGCCTCCCGGAAGGTCTGGTCTCCGTGCTCCACCGCCTGGGGGTTGGCGTCGCGCAGCAGCTCCATTTCCAGCAGCTCCTGCCCCCGTCCCGCGTGACGGAAGTGGTTTTCCCGGTTCATAAATTCCAGATAAAACAGCTGCTGCTCGTCGATCCCCAGCTCCGTCATGGCCTGCCTCCTTACAAAAACGCGCGCTTGCGGATGGCGTTGCCCAGGGGGCGGATGATGCCTGCCAGAATCCAGAACAGGCCGATGGAGCCAAGCAGCGCCACCGGGTACAGGCTCCACACGAACATCCGCTTGTCAAAGGTGATGCAGATAAAGAATTCCAGCAGCATGGTCGAGCAGCCGAAGGCGATGCAGATGCCCCCCAGCTGGAAGAAGCGCCCCCGCCGGACGTACTTGACGATGGCGGCGGAGCCGGTGACCAGCGCGCCGTAAATGCCCGTCACCGGGAAGGCCAGGGACAGATACCAGTGCCCGCCCACGGCCAGATCGATGTAAAGCAGCATCAAATTCACTGCTACGAAATCAATGGCCAGCAGTGCCACCGCGTTGGGCCGGGCAAACCACAGTGGGAGCACCAGCAGCACATAGCCGGTGAGCAGTCCCGCCAGCACGAAGCCCGACCAGGTAACGTGGTCGGCCAGGAGGAAATCGATCAGCAGGCACGCGCCCACCGCCACCAGGAAGAACACCGTCAGCAGATATCGCAGGCCGCTGCGCTCCGCCTCCGGGGCAGTCCATTGGCGCGGATACAGGCTGGGGCCGGGGGTGCGCTGCAAATCAGGATGGTAAGCGCGCAGGCCGCACAGGGGGCATTTTTCCTCCCCCGCGCCCAGCTTTACGCCGCAATTCATACAATACATTTATGTCGTCCTTTCGTTGCTGTCCACGGTGACCTCCATGCCCAGCTCCACCAGCCGGTTCAGGAAATCCCGCTCCAGCCGGGGCTGCCGGGTGGAGCGGATCAGGTTGATGCGGGTCACGCCGCCGTAGGATACCACGCTGCAATTATTGGGATAGGTGGCCTGGGGGCCGATGGTGAAGTCCAGAAATTTCACATAGGGACGCATGGCCTCCGGCAGCTCCGATTTTCCCAGGTTGGAGATATTCAGGCTGCCCTTGCATTCGCCCACCCGGTTATATACCATGCGCAGCACCACGTCCTTGACGGGGCGGGGCATGACCCGGATGATGAAATTCTGGGACGGCTGCACATTGGCCGCCACCCGCGCCGCCATCTGCTGACGGGTCACCTGGGTATCCAGCTGGCTCTGCACGGCGCGGATCAGATCCTCCAGGCTGTAGCTGCCCAGCCGGGGGTCGACGCCCACATTGACGGCCAGGGCAAAATTGCGCAGCGTGGAGCCGCCCAGCACCCGGCGCAAATCCACCGCCACGGTGATTTTGGCCCACCGGCCCCGCTGGGGGAGCCTGGCCAGGGCCAGCACGGACTGGAGCATCACCGCGCTGAGCAGGGCAGTGACGGTGCAGCGGTGCTGATGAGCCAGATCCAGCAGCTGCTCCTGGGGGATGGAGGCGATAATCAGGTGGAGGAAGCCGTCCTCCTCCCGGGCGCCCCGCAGCCGCAGGGCGTTTTCCTCCCGGCGGCTCAGAGCGATGCTCCCGGCAGCCTGGGTGAACAGATCCGCCTGCTCCTCCTGCCGGGGCGGCTCGTGGATGTCCAGCACCCCGAAGCCCGCCGGAATTTCGATCCCGTGGGCAAGAGACAGGTAGGCGGCGGTGAGGGTTTTCAGAAAGACCATCCCACCGCTGCCGTCGGTGACGGCATGGAAGCACTCCACAGCGATGCGGTCGTTATAGTACAGCACCCGCAGGCAGCATTTGCGCAGCTCCCGCCCGGTCATGTGGATCAGGGGGCAGGCCCCGTCCGGCCGGACTTTCGGCGGCGCGGCCAGCTTTTGCAGATAATACCAGAACATGCCCTTGCGCAGGCATACATACATGGATGGAAACCGGGGCATCAGCGCGTCCACCGCCTGCTGCAATACCTCCGGCCTGATTTTTTCATTCAGCGTGGCGGATACCCGAAAAGCATTCGTCCAATCCCGCCGCCGCACGGCAGGGAAAATCAAAGCGGCATTATCCAGCCGCAACCAATCAGCCACAGGCGGCCTCCTTTCTATGTAGGATGATGCTTTGTGACGCGCGTCACCCTCTCAGTTTCAATAGCAGCACACCGAATTGCAAGCACCTTTTCGTAGGGGGCGGCAACCTGCCGCTCCGCAGCGTTGGCATTCCATCAGCAGTCCGTTGAATGGTAAGCACCCCATCCGTAGGGGCGGATACCAGCCGCCCGCACCGTTACGGGCCTGAGCTGACGGTTGAATGGAATCCGCTAAAAGATTCTGAGTCCGTAGGGGGCGGCAACCTGCCGCCCCGCAACATCGCCATTTTAGCAGCAGTCCGTTGAATGGGAGCAGCTTCCGCCACCACCAAAGCTTCCCTTGGGGGAAGCTGGCAGCCCGTAGGGCTGACTGAAGAGGGCCTACCGCAGTAGGATTTTCTCAAAGGGTGCGGCGAATGGTGAGCACCCATCCGTAGGGGCGGATATCAGCCGCCCGAAAGGTAACGAACGTGAGCTGTATAGACGAAGCGCTCAGTCCCGGTACACGGCGGGTCGACAAATTGCCGACCCCTACGAACTCAGGAGTTTTTCCTGCTTCCATTCAACGTTCTGCTTCCTAAACCGTTGGCTTTCGGGCGGCTAATATCCGCCCCTACGAACTCAGAATGTTTATGATTCTACCTTTTTAACCAAATCTCTCTCGAAACCATCACCTGAGTGCCCTCTTCAGTCGCTGCGGCGACAGCTATTTAATTATTGTATCATTGCCACCGGCAATGATTGTGATTAAAGATTCGCTGCGCTCTGCAACACCCCTCAGGGAAGCTCGGGGGATGTATACGTCAGGTTATACGCTCATCTTTACTGCTATCGAAACCGGCAGGTTTAGGGTCGGCAGGTTGCCGACCCCTACGGGGGGATGGATATTTTTTGCGTTTCATTCAACGTACCGATCGTGGGGTCAACGGCCGGTGGAGGTGTGGCGGGTCTTTTTCTTTATGGCGGTTGCCGCGAGATAGCCCAGGATGCCGAGCCAGCAGATGCCCAGGGAGGCAAGCAGCGCTACCGCCTCGGTGGGCAGCGGCCCCAGGTCGTGGGTGGTTGCTTCGGACTGCTGAATCTGATCCAGGCGGTACAGGGAGCGGGTCTCGGCGTAGAGATTTGTAATGAAATCGTCATCCACGGTTTTCTTCCGGCGGACGGATTTGGTCACGTTTTCGATCAGCTCTCCGGCGGCGCTGCGCAGTGATGCGGAGCCGTTGAACACCGGGGTGGTGAAGGTGTTTTCCGTATTGGCAAGCAGCAGCTTCACAGCCTCCAGCTTGACGCTGTAGTGCTCACTGTCGTCCTCGCCCTCCCGGCTCAGGTAGTCCTGATAGGCTTCGCTTCCCTGGGCCTTGGTGGTGACGGGGACGTAGCCCTCGGTGCAGGAGTAGCGAATCTGCACGCTGTCCGTGAGCAGATACTGCATGAAGAGCCAGGAGGCCAGCACCTCCTGAGGGTCCTCCTTGTTGAACAGGCACATGGAGGGGCCCTGGGAGATCATGGTCGGGTGCTCCGGGTCATACTGGGGAATGGGCAGCACCGCCGTTTCAAATTCCACCAGGGAATCGGCGCTGATGTCCAGCAGGGGCGCGTGGCTGCCCATCCAGGTGGAGCCTGCGGTGGAATCCACGGCGAAGATGCACTGGCCGGCGTTCAGGAAATTGGCCGGGTAGCTGGAAATCTGGAAGGTGGAAAAGGCCCTGGTTTTGGCATGCTCCGCCACGGTTTTCAGAATATCCCGGGTGGTATCGCTGAACAGGCCGATGCGGCCGGTGGCGTCGGCATAGTCCGCGTCCAGCTGGTGCAGCATCTGGATCATCATATTGTCCGTGGACTTATAGATGAACGGGATCATCACCTTCTGCCCGTTGAGCTTAAACAGCTCCCCGTCCTTTTCCATGGCGGCCTCGCTGACCTGCCAGACGAAGTCCCAGGTCAGCACCTCCGGCAGGGTAAAGCCCAGCTGCTCCACATAGTCCTTGTTGACATAGCAGGCCTCCGTGGAGCGCATATAGGGCAGGGCATACTGATGCCCGGCAAAATTGCATTCGCTCAGGAATTCCAGCACAATCTCGTCCTTGGTGGGGGCGTCGAAATTTACCTTGCTGCCGCCCAGGCCGTAGCCAGGATCGGTGAGCAGCTCATCCAGGGGCACCACCACGTTTTCGCCGGTGAGGTAGGTGGCGATGTGGTCGGGATAGGTGATGCACACATTGGGGGTGGTGGCGGTGGCGATATTGGTAATCACATCGTTGTAGATGCGGCTGTAGTCGGTGTACAGCCGCATTTCCACGGTGATGTTGGGATACAGCGCCTGGAATTCGGCAATGGCCTGCTTGTAGATATTGGCCTGGGTGATGTTGGTATCGTTCTTGGCCCAGAAGGTGACGGTGAACTGGCGGCTGGTATCCAGCTCCTGAGGCAGCTGGAAGCTGGCGCGCTCCCGCGCCCCATGGCAGCCGGTGAGGGTCAGCAGCAGTGCGGCAGCGAGCAGCAGGGCAAGCATTCTTTTTTTCATCCCTTGGTGCCTCCTCTTGCCACACCGGCCATGATCTTCTTGTGGAACAGCAGGAACAGCACGATCAGCGGCAGCGAGATCACCACCACCGCCGCCATCATGGCGGGGATATTCTCCCGCCCGAAGCCGTTCTCCCGAATCTCCTGAATGCCCACGGACACCAGGAAATGATTCGGATCCGTGGTCACCAGCCGGGGCCAGATGTAGCTGTTCCAGCACTCGATGACCTTCAGAATGGTCACGGTGACGATGGTGGGCTGGCAGATGGGGATCATGACCTTCCACAGGTATTTCAGGTCGGAGGTGCCGTCCACCTTGGCGGCGTAGTACAGCTCGTCGGGGATCTGGGCGAAATTTTCCTTGAGCAGGTAGATGTAAAACACCGAGGTCACCGAGGGCAGGATCAGCCCGGCGAAGGTATTGCGCAGGTTGGCGTCGGTGACGGTGACGTAATTGGTAATGACCACCAGCTCATTGGGGATCATCATCAGGGACAGGAACAGGGTGAACGCCAGATTCTTCCCCCGGAAGTTGAGCCGGGCAAAGGCGAAGGCCGCCAGCACCGTCACCACCAGCATCAGCGCCGTGGTAATGACGGTGAACACGAGGGTGTTCAGAAAATACTGGGCCAGGGGCACCGCCCGGAAGGCGTCGGCATAGTTTTGCAGGGTGGGGGTCAGGGTAAAGAGCTTGGGCACATACTCGCTGTTGTAGCCGGAATAGCTTTTCACGGAGGTCAGCAGCATCCAATAAAAGGGGAACAGCACCAGAATGCCCCACAGGATCAGCAGCGCATAGACCAGGCTGCGGCGCAGGCCGTCTTTTTTCATTTCCGTCACCTCATACATAGTGCACGTGCTTTTTGCTCACCAGCAGATTGACGCAGGTGATGGTCAGCACAATGGCAAACAGGATGATGGCCGCGGCGGAGGCATAGGAGGGGTAGCCGCCGGAGTTGCCGTAGAGCATGTCGTACACATAGCCCACGATGGTGTTCATCTGGGCGTTGTTCAGATTTACGCCGAAGAGGGCCACCGCGTCACTGTAGGCCTTGAAGGCCCCGATGAAGCCGGTGATCACCAGATAGAAGATGGACGGGGAGATCATGGGCAGGGTGATGCGGGCAAACATCCGCCACCGGGAGGTGCCGTCCACCTTGGCGGCGTTGTAATAGGTCTGATTCACCGAGGCCAGGGCACTGGTGAGGATCAGAATCTTAAAGGGCATGACGATCCACACCGTGTAGAAGCACAGCACGAACATCTTTGCCCAGTAAGGCCCGTCGATGAAATCCACCGGGGCAATACCGAACAGCCCCAGCAGCAGGTTCACCAGCCCGTCGGAATAGGGTGTCTTTTTGAAAAGGATCATAAATACCAGGCCCACCGCCAGCGTGTTCGTCACATAGGGCAGGAAGAACACGGTCTGGAACAGCTCCCGCAGCCGCCCGATGGAATTCAGCGCCACGGAGATCAGCAGCGCCAGGCCGGTGGACAGGGGAACAGTGATGATGACCAGGATGAAGGTATTTTTCAGCGCCTGCAAAAAATAGGGGTCGTGGAGCACGTAGGAGAAATTGAAGGTGCCCACCCCGGAGTAGGTCTGGGAGGCGAAGTTGAAGCCCTCCTCAAAGGAATACACAAACACGTCGATGAGGGGGTAGACCATAAACACCCCCAGAAACGCGAACGCGGGCAGCAGGTACAGCCAGCCCTTTTTGCTCTGTTGTTCCATGCCGCTCCTCCTTACACCGCCTGGAACGGGATACGCTGCTCGGTCTGCGGATCGAACAGCAGCACCTTATGGGGCTTCAGGCGGAAGCGCACCTCCGCTGCCTCCCGGCTGACGGGGGCATCGGAGGCAATGATGGAGCGGATGGCCGCCCCCTGGAATGCCGGATGGGTGCTGACCACGCTTACATCCCGGCCCATGACCTCCACGTTCAGCAGGCCGCACCGCAGCGCCCCCTCTGGGTCGGGCACAAAGCCCTCCGGCCGGATGCCAACGGTCACCTTCCCGTCGGAAGCGCCCTGCACCTGCATCACCGCGTCCTCGCCCAGGTAGAGCGTACCGCCGCGCAGCTCGCCGTCGAATACATTGATGGGGGGCGTGCCCAGGAACTTGGCCACGAACAGGTTCACCGGGTCGTCATACACCTGCTGGGGCTTGCCGATCTGGTGGATCACCCCGGCCTTCATCACCACGATGCAGTCGGAAATGCTCATGGCCTCCTCCTGGTCGTGGGTGACAAAGATGGTGGTGATGCCGGTGGCCTTCTGAATGCGGCGAATCTCTTCGCGGGTTTGCAGCCGCAGCCGGGCGTCCAGGTTGGACAGCGGCTCGTCCAGCAGCAGCACCCGGGGCATCTTCACCAAAGCGCGGGCGATGGCCACCCGCTGCTGCTGGCCGCCGGAAAGCTCGCTGGGCTTGCGCTCCATCAGACCGTCGATCTGCACCAGCTTTGCCGCCTCCTGCGCCCGGCGGAGCATCTCCGCCTTGGAGAGCTTGTCCTTGCCTTTCAGGTTTTCCAGAGGGAAGAGGATGTTCTGCTCCACGGTCAGGTGGGGATACAGCGCGTAGTTCTGAAACACCATGCCCACTCCCCGCCGCTCGGCGGGCAGTTCGGTCACGTCCTCGTCCGCGAAGAAAATCCGCCCCTCAGTGGGGGCCTGCAGGCCGGAGATCATATAGAGCGTGGTGCTCTTGCCGCAGCCGGAGGGGCCAAGCAGGCCAATCAGCTTGCCGTCGGGAATCTCAAAATTGAAGTGATCCACCGCCACGGTGTCCGCGCCGCCCCGCTTGCGGCTGGGGAATATCTTGGTCAGGTTCTGCAAAACGACTTTCATAGTCTTTCTTCCCTCCTGAGGTAAGTGGGCCGGAGAATCCGGCAAAAGCGGTCTTATTGGTGCCATTATACTCCCCCGGCCTTTTGGACGCAACAATAATTTCACATTTGCGCCGCTTTTTGTTCACCTCCGCCGCCAATGAGGAATTGACAAGCGGGACGGATATGATAAAATATAGAAGCACGACTTTATCTCCGCCCCCTGGGGCGTGATTTATTGCCATAACCCGAAGGAGAGGATGCCCTATGAAAGAGACATTGGAAAAAATCAAAGGAAAGATCCACCTGGACAGCCGGTATGTGCTGCCTGGGATTGCTGTGGGTGCGCTGCTGGTAGTCATTCTGATCTGGGCGCTGATTGCCAAGGTGTTTGTGCCCGGCAATCGGTATAACGGCGCGCAGGAGCTGCTGGCTGCCGGGAAGTATCAGCAGGCCGTCGAGGCCTTCACCGCCCTGGGAAGCTACCGGGACGCTGCCGACCGGGCCAAGGAGAGCCGCTATGCCTACGCTGAGGAGCTGCTGAGCCAGGGACTTTATACCGAGGCCACCGCCCAGTTCAAGCAGCTGGGGGATTACTCCGACGCCAAGGCCCGCATCCAGGATGTGCGCTACGCCGCGGCGGACGAGCTGCTCCAGGAGGGCAAGTATGACGAGGCGGCCTCCGCCTTCTATGCCCTGGGCGGCTACGCCGACGCCGCCGACCGTATTCTGGCCGCCCGGTATGTCAAGGGCGAATCACTGCTGGCCCTGGGCAAATTCGACGAGGCCGAGGCCACCTTTGAGGCCCTGGGCGACTACTCCGACGCCGCCGAGCGGGTGAAGGAGGTGCGCTACCAGCGGGCCGAGACCCAGCTGCGGGCCGGACGCTACAACGAGGCCCGGGACGGCTTCGCCGCCCTGGCGGACTATTCCGATGCCGCCCAGCGGGCGGCGGACGTGGACTTGGAAATCTCCTATGCCGACGCCGCCCGGCTTTTCAAGGCGGAGAATTACGCCGATGCCGTGCAGACCTATGAGAAGCTGGGCAGCTTCAAGGACAGCGCCCAGAAGGCCCAGGAGGCCCGCTATGCCTGGGCCCAGGCGGAATTCCAGGCGGGCAGCTATGACCAGGCGGAGGCGCTGTTCCAGGCCCTTGGGGATTACTCCGATTCCGCCGAGCAGCTGCAAAAGGTGGTTTACGCCCGCAATGAGCTGAAATACGCCGACGCCCAGAAGCTGCTGGACGTGGGCAGCTACGAAGCTGCCATCCTGGCCTTTGAGCAGCTGGGAGACTTCGGCGACGCCGCCCAGCGTGTGCTGGAGATCACCTACGCCTGGGCGCAGGAGCGCTACGAGGCCCAGGACTATGACAAGGCCGAGGAGCTGTTCATCGGCCTGGGCAACTATTCCGATGCCGCCGACCAGGCCGCCCAGGTGCGCAGCTCCCGGCTGTTCCATACTGTGGTGCGCGACACCACCCACACCCGCAAGTCCATTGCGGCCGGTGGTACGCTGACGGCGGCGGTGCGGGAAAACGGCACGGTGCTGATCGCCGGTACCGGCAAGGAGGATGTGTCCCAGGCGGAGTCCTGGCGGGATATCTTTGCCATTGACGTCGGCTCCGCCCACATCGTCGGGCTGAAAACCGACGGCACCGTGGTTGCCACCGGCTTCAATAAATACGGCCAGTGCGATGTAGAGGACTGGACGGACATCGTCAGCGTAGCCGCCGGTGCGACACACACCGTGGGCCTGCGCTCCGACGGCACCGTGGTTGCCGTGGGCTACAATCTGGACGGCGAATGCGACGTGACCAACTGGAAGGACATTATCGCCATCGCCGCCGGAGGCTATCACACTCTGGGTCTGCGGGCGGACGGCACCGTGGTCGCCACCGGTGAAAACTCCAACGGCCAGTGCGACGTGGCCGACTGGGGCAACATCAGCGCCATTGCCGCCGGGTTTGACCACACCATCGGTCTGCGCAGCAACGGCACCGTCATTGCTGCCGGTTCCAATGGCAACGGCAAGTGCGAGGTGGGCGAATGGAAGGATATCGTGGCCGTGGACGGCGGCTTTGACCACACGGTGGGCCTGAAGGCCGACGGTACTGCGGTGGCCACCGGCTTTGCCATCTACGGAGCCTGCGACGTGGAGCAGTGGACGGATATCACTGAAATTGCCTGCGGCGACGACCACACCATCGGCCTGCACTATGACGGCACCGTCATTGCCACCGGCAGCAACAGCAAGGGCCAGTGCGACGTGGAGGAATGGACGAAGGTGCGAACCGGCGGCGAAAAGGAAGCAGACCTTGCCGCCACGGAGGAAACCGAGGCCGCTACCGAACCGTCTACCGAACCAGCTACCGAGCCAGCCACTGAAGCCGATCCCGAGCCGGTCACGGAGGCCCCCACCGAGGGGGAGACTACCGCCGAAGCCCTGTTGGAAGAGGCAGCATAAAAGAGGCGGAGCCATGCGTATTGAAAAAGTCACCCCGGCAGACACAGCGGCGCTGCTGGAAATCTACGCTCCCTATGTGGAGCGCACCGCCATCACCTTTGAATACGAGGTGCCCAGCCTGGAGGAATTCCGACAGCGCATCGAAACCATCTCCGCCCGCTTTCCTTACCTCAAGGCGGTGGGTGAGGACGGCTCCGTCCTGGGCTATGCCTACGCCACCGCGTTTAAGAGCCGGGCAGCCTACGACTGGTCGGTGCAAACCACCGTCTATGTCCGCCGAGATACCCGCCGCCAGGGCACCGGCAAGGCGCTGTACCTGGCCCTGGAAAAGAGCCTGAAGGGCATGGGCATCTGCAACCTCAACGCTTGCATTGCCTACACCGACGTCCCGGACGCCCATCTGACCAACGACAGCATGCATTTCCACGAGCACCTGGGCTACCGCCTGGTGGGCACCTTCCACCACTGCGCCTACAAATTCGGCACCTGGTACCACATGATCTGGATGGAAAAATCAATCGCCGACCACACACCCCTCCAGCCCCCCGTCCGCTTCGGCCAGTGGGAAATCGAAAGCACCGCGAATCCCCGACCCATTGAATAGCACGCCCCTCCGTAGGGGTCGGCAACCTGCCGACCCTCAGCCTGACGGTTTCGATAGAAGTAAAGATGAACGTATAATGTAAAAGGGTACATCCCCAAGCTTCCCTGAGGGGGAAGCTGTCGCCGCAGCGACTGAAGAGGGCACTCAGGTTGTGGCTTCGAGAGAGACTTAACTAAAGAGGTACAATGTACAACGTTTTGAGTGCGTAGGGGCGGATACCAGCCGCCCGAAAGGTAACGAAAGTGAGTTGTACAGACGAACCGCTCAATCCTGGTACCCGGCGGGGCGACAAGTTGCCGCCCCCTACGAACTCAGGAGCTTTTGGTAATATCCATTCAACTGATAGCTCAATTCCGCGACGTTGCGGGCGGCTGGTATCCGCCCCTACGGAGGGGTGCTCACCATTCATCGCACCCTTTATGAAAATCTCACTGCGGTAAGCCCTCTTCAGTCAGGCCTACGGCCTGACAGCTAATGAATCAAGGTATGATTGCCACCGGCAATCATTGATATTCTGATTCGCTGCGCGGCGCACCACCCCAAGGGAAGCTTTTGGAGGTAGCCGTCGCCTGCTCCCATTCAATGCACTGCTGTTGAAATAGCGACACTGCGGGTCGGCAAATTGCCGACCCCTACAGGGGCCGTTGATTCACATCGATTGGGCGGCGGTCTAGCACCCGGAGTTTCATAAAAAATTGGGCGAATTCGCAACAATCCCCGTTGGGGGTGTGCAAATTCGCCCGGATTTTTTACCGAATAAAGTGCGTCGAGATACGCGCTTCCTTTTCCGGCAGGCCGTAGGTCTGCTTGCCAAGGGCAATGGACTTCATCAGGAAGCTCATGTTCCGTGCCAGGGTGCGCATGGTCTGCTTCCCCTCGCCGTCCTGGTCGGCTTCGCCCTTGGCCCGGCCGTGGATGCTGTTCCAGTATTGGCTGGAGGCAATGGGCATGCCGGAGATGGTGAAGAATTTGTTCAGCTCATCGAAGGTGGCCGAGCAGCCGCCCCGCCGGGCGCAGACCACGCTGGCTCCCACCTTCATGGTCTTGTCAAAGCCGGTGCTGTAGAACAGCCGATCCAGCAGCGCCACCAGCGTTGGATTGGCCGAGGCGTAATAGACGGGGGAGGCCACCACCAGGCCGTCCGCCGCCTGGAATTTGGGGGCAAGCTCGTTGACGATGTCGTCAAACACGCATTTGCCCAGCTGGCCGCACTTGCCGCAGGCGATGCAGCCGCGGATATCCCGCTGGCCCACCTGCACGGTTTCAGCCTCGATCCCCTCCTGGGCGAACACCGCCTCCATCTCCCGCAGCGCCACAGCCGTATTCCCGTTCACTCTGGGACTGCCGTTGAGCAATAATACCTTCATTGAAATTCCTCCTTGCCGAATATACAATATGCCGTTCTTTCTCTCACATAGAACCCCCACCAGGGACGGCTCCGCCTCTATTACACCACAGACTCGCCCAAATGGCAAGCATTTTTTGAGCAGACCATTGAATGGGAAGCACCCCATCCGTAGGGACGGATACCAGCCGCCCGCAAAGTCGCGGTATTGAGTTGTCAGTTGAATGGAGATTACCAAAAGTTCCTGAGTCCGTAGGGGGCGGCAATTTGTCGCCCCGCCATGTACCGGGATTGAACGGTTTGTCTATACAGCTCACGTTCGTTACCTTTCGGGCGGCTAATATCCGCCCCTACGCACTCAAAGTGTTTGACCTTCTACTTTTTTAACCAAATCTCTTTCAAAACCATTACCTGAGTGCCCTCTTCAGTCGCTGCGGCGACAGCTTCCCCCTCAGGGAAGCTTGGGGGATGTATACTTCCGGGTATACGTTCATCTTTACTGCTTCCTAAACCGATAGGTTGAGGGTCGGCAGGTTGCCGACCCCTACGGGGGCAAGTGGTTTTCCTGGTGCCATTCAATGGGCTGCCATTGGAACCGTTGAGTTTCGGGCGGCTGGTATCCGTCCCTACGGGTGGGGTGATGAAAAACCTCCCCTGGGTGGAGGGGAGGTTTTGGGGGTGGGTTACCATGCGAGCATTTTTTGGAATAGGGTCATATACTTTCCGGCGGGGACGTTCCAGCTGAAATCCTGGGACATTTCTCGGTGCTGGAGGGCGCGGAAGGCTTCACGGTTATTGTTGTACAGGTTCAGGGCGCGCAGGATGGCGGCGAAGAAGTCGTCGGCGTTGTAGCTCTGGAAGGTGAAGCCCAGGCCGCCCTCGCCCTGCTCGTCGCAGGGGGGCACGGTGTCCTTCAGGCCGCCGGTGGCGTGAACCACGGGCACGGTGCCGTAGCGCATGGCGTTCATCTGGCTCAGGCCGCAGGGCTCGCTCTTGGAGGGCATCAGGTAGATGTCGCCGCCAGCGTACAGCCGGGAGGCCAGCCCCAGGTCAAACTTGATCTGGGCGGAGACCCGGTCGGGGAACTGGGCCTGCAGATCCCGGAAGAAGGCCTCGTACTGCGGCTCACCGGTGCCCACGATGATCATCTGGGCATCCTGCTCCCACATCAGCCGCCGGGCGATATAGCACAGCAGATCCAGGCCCTTATGTCCGGCTAGCCGGGTGACCATCACCATCAGCGGTACGTCGGGCTTCTGGGGCAGGCCCACCTCCGACTGGAGGGCGGCCTTCACCGCAGCTTTGCCCTGGGCGAAGGAATCGGCATTGTAATGGGCGGGCAGCGCCGGGTCGGTCTCCGGGTTAAAGGTATTCACGTCGATGCCGTTGGTGATGCCTGTCAGCTTCCAGGATGCACCGGCGATGATGTTATCCAGCCCGTGGGCGTAGTAGGGGTACATCAGCTCCCGGGCGTAGGTCTCGGAGACGGTGGTGAGCATGTCGCAGCACTCGATGCCGCCCTTCATCATGTTCACCGAATGGTTCATATCCAGGGTGCCCCGGTATTCCCAGGGCAGGCCCAGCATATCGTCGAAGAAATTGGCGTTGGCCCAGCCCTGGTATTCAATGTTGTGGATGGTATACATGATCCGGGTGCCGGGGAACTGGGCGCGGTACACCGCCTTGAGGTACACGGGGATCAGGCCGGTCTGCCAGTCGTTGCACTGGATGATATCCGGCACGAAGTCCAGCTCCGCCATGGCGTCCAGGCAGCCTCTGGAGAAGAAGGCGAACCGCTCACCGTCGTCCATGTCGCCGTAGATGGCCCCGGTGCGCGCGCCGAAATAATACTCGCTGTCCAGGAAATAGACCTGAACGCCGTCGCCGCGGCCCAGCAGTTTCATCACGCCGCAGTATTGCTGCCGCCAGCCCAGCTGCACCCGGAATTCGGCCACCTTTTCCGTCACGTAGGCGGCGTTATTCTTGATCTTGTGGTAGTAGGGCAGGAACAGCACCACCTCGTTGCCCTCGATCCGGGACAGCGCGGCGGGCAGCGCCTCCATCACGTCACCCAGGCCGCCGGACTTGGCGTAGGGCGCCCCCTCGGAGGCACAGATGGCGATTCTCATACGGTTTCACCTCGCTTGATGACGATGGGGTTGGCGCGGGTGCCGAAGAGCCGGGTGCCGGGGGTGACGGTGACGTTCTTATCCAGAATCACGTTTTTCAGCTCGCAACCCGCGCCCACTGCGCTGTCGTTCATAATGACGCAGTTTTCCACCTGACAGCCCTCGGCGATGGTCACCTGGCGGAACAGCACGGAATTCTTCACGCTGCCCTCCACGATGCATCCGTCGGCCAGCACCACGTTCTCCAGCTGGCACTCCTCACCGTAGTAGCTGGGCACGCGGCTGCGCACCTTGGTATAGATGGGGTGGATGCCGCCGAACAGGCCCTCGCGCACTTCCTTTTTGGTCAGAGCCAGGCTGTGCTCAAAGTATTCCTGGGTAGACTCGTTGAACATCACCACGCCCTCGTGCTGATAGGCGTTGACGGTGACCTTGCGGCTTCTCCAGCCGCCCATCACCAGATCCCGATCCATGTGGAAGAAATTCTTGGCGACCAGGGCCTTGACCTCCCGAATCAGCACCTGGCGGCTCATCACATAAATGTCCATGGAGGCCTGATAGTCCGCCGGAGCGGCATAGTCGCAGACCATGTCCTCCACCTGGCCGCTGCCGTCCAGCCGCAGGGCGAAGTCCATCACCTTCTGCCCGTTGCACACGTCCTTGCAGGTGACCACGGTGATATCCTTGCCGGAGGCAATGTGGTCGGCCAGCACCTTATTCAAATCCACGTTGGAAAGCACGGTGGAATCGATCATCACCACATAATCGTCGTCGCAGAATTCCAGGAAATCCATATTGGAATACAGGGATTCCAGCTTGCCCCGGTAGGAGTGGTTGACGGAGGAGGCATAGGGGGTCAGGAATTCCAGTCCGCCCTCGCCCAGCTCCAAGCCCCATTCCTCGCCATCGCCCACGTGGTTCATCAGCGACTGATAGCTGAACCGGGCGATGATGCCCACGTGCCGAATACCGGCGTAGGCAAAGTTGGAAAGGCCGAAATCCACCTGGCGGTAGCGGCCGCCGAAGGGGAGGGAGGCCATGGTGCGCTTATTGGTCAGCTCTCCAATGTTGGCGTCATTGGTGAAGAGAATACCCATTACGTTCATTTTCGTTACCTCCTTACAGCATGTCGCCCGGAGCCAGCACGGCGTTTTCCTCGATGATGACGCCCTTGCCCGCGACGCTGATCTTCTTCTTATCCTTGGGGCCGAATGCGCCGCCCACCACGGCGTTGCGGCAGACCTTGCTGTCCTCGCCCAGGATGGCGTGACGGACGATGGCACCCGGCTCCACGATCACGCCGGGCATGACCACGGAATCCTCGATCAACGCACCCTCGCCGATGGTGCAGCCGGTGCTGACCACGCTGTGCCGCACGGTGCCGTAGACCTCGCAGCCCTCGGCCACGAAGGAATTGACCACCTTGGCGGAGGAATCGATATAGGAGGAGGGGAAGGCGGAGTTGCGGGCGTAAATCTTGGTGCGCTCGTCACCGCGGATGTTGAAGGCAGGCTCCTTGCCCAGCAGATCCATGTTGGCCTCCCACAGGGAGTTGATGGTGCCCACGTCCTTCCAGTAGCCGTCGAAATTATAGGCCATCAGCTTGTGCCCGTCGGCCAGGAGCATGGGGATGATGTTTTTGCCGAAATCGTTGGAGCTGTCGGGGTTTTCCTCGTCGGCGATCAGCGCCTCACGCATGACCTTCCATGTGAAGCAGTAGATGCCCATGGAGGCATTGGTGGACTTGGGCTTCTTGGGCTTTTCCTCAAACTCATAGATGGTATTGTCCGGGTTGGTATTCAGGATGCCGAAGCGGCTGGCCTCCTCCAGCGGCACATTGCGCACGGCGATGGTGCAGGCCGCGCCGTTCTTCTCGTGGTAGGCCACCATCTTGGAGTAGTCCATCTTGTAGATATGGTCGCCGGAGAGCACCACCACATATTCCGGGTCGAAGCGGTCGATAAAATCAATGTTCTGATAGATGGCGTTGGCGGTGCCCTTGTACCAGCCCTGCTTCTTGTCGTGCCGCTCGTAGGGGGGCAGCACCTGGGCGCAGCTGTGGGTCTTGTTCAGGTTCCAGGGCTGACCGTTGCCGATGTATTCGTTCAGCTCCAGGGGCTGATACTGGGTCAGGATGCCCACGGTGTCGATGCCGGAATTGATGCAGTTGGACAGGGGGAAATCGATGATGCGGTATTTGCCTCCAAAGGGGACGGCGGGCTTGGCGGTCTTTTCCGTCAGCACATACAGCCGGCTGCCCTGGCCGCCCGCCAGAAGCATGGCAATACAGCGTTTTTTCTGAAAGTACATGGTCACAGCTCCTTATGTAAATGAATTTGCTACCGTGTCGATGAAGGTGTGGATATAGCACCTCCATGAATAACATATCATATTTTGGCCAAAGAAAAAAGTGACAATTTGTCTAAAATATCACCTGAATTTTCTACATCTTATATAAACCGATTGCCCCTTGCCGGGCAGCAAAAGGGGGCCGCTTCGTGGGAAGCAGCCCCCTTAAAAATTACTTGTTCTCCATTTCCTTCAGGGCGTCCTTGCGGCTGAAGTTGGCGCGGCCCTTTTCGTCGAAGCCCATGAACTTCACGTAGGTCATATCGCCCAGGTTCAGCACGTCCTCTACCTTTTCGACCCGGCGGTTCTCCAGCTTGGAGATATGCACCATGCCGTCGTGGCCCGGCGCGATCTCCACGAAGGCGCCGATGGGCAGAATGCGCACCACCTTGCCGTAGTAGATCTTACCCACCTCGGGCACGAAGCAGATATCGTCCACCATCTTCTTGGCGGCGTAGGCAGCGGCGGAATCCACAGCGGAGATAAACACGGAGCCGTCGTCGTCGATGTCCACCTTTGCGCCGGTGTCGGCGCAGATCTTCTGGATGGTCTTGCCGCCGGAGCCGATGACCTCACGAATCTTGTCCACAGGAATCTTCAGGCTGAGCATCTTGGGCGCGAACTCGGAAACCTCGGGCCGGGGCGCGGCGATGCAGGGCAGCATGATCTCGTTCAGAATCTCCAGGCGGGCCTTGCGGCAGCGCTCCAGAGCGTCGGCGATGATCTCCATGGTCAGGCCCTTGTTCTTCAGATCCATCTGGATGGCGGTGACGCCCTCGGTGGTGCCGGCCACCTTGAAGTCCATCTCACCGTGGAAGTCCTCCACGCCCTGAATGTCGGTGAAGGTTCTCCACTCGCCGGTCTCCTGGTCGGAGATCAGGCCGCAGGAGATGCCTGCCACAGGCCGCTTGATGGGCACACCGGCATCCATCAGCGCCAGGGTGGAGCCGCAGATGGAGCCCTGAGAGGTGGAGCCGTTGGAGGACAGCACCTCGGAGACCACGCGGATGGCGTAGGGGAACTCCTCCACGCTGGGGATCACGGGCAGCAGCGCCTTCTCGGCCAGCGCACCGTGACCGATCTCACGGCGGGAGGTGGAGCGGGCGGCACGGGCCTCGCCGGTGGAGTAGGCGGGGAAGTTATAGTGATGGATATACCGCTTGGTATCCTCCTGATAGATGGTGTCCAGCTTCTGGGCGGCGGACAGGGTGTTCAGGGTGCACACGGACAGCACCTGAGTCTGGCCGCGGGTGAACAGGCCGGAGCCGTGCACTCTGGGCAGTACGCCCACCTCGGCGGCCAGGGGACGAATCTCGTCCATGCCGCGGCCGTCCACACGCTTGCCCTGGAGCAGCCACTTCTTGACCACCTTCTTCTGCATCTTGTACAGGCAGACCTCAATGTGGGTGTCGAAGTCCTCATACTTGTCCGCGAACTTCTCGGCAAAGTCCAGCCGGGCGGCGGTCAGCCGCTCCTCACGGACGTTCTTGTCGGGGGTATCCAGCGCGTACTCGATCTGGTTCAGGCCATAGTTCATCAGGTCATCCAGCAGCTCGTGGTTCACGGCGGCCTTCTCGAAGGTGAACTTGGGCTTGCCGATCTCGGCCACAATGCCATTGATGAACTTCACGATCTCCATATTGGTCTCGTGGGCAATGCGGATGGCCTCCAGGACGATGGCCTCGGGGGCTTCGTTGGCTTCGGTCTCGATCATGACCACCTTCTCGAAGGTGGAGGAGATGCACACGAAGCAGGAAGAAGCCTCCCGCTCGTCAGTGGAGGGGTTGATGATATACTGGCCGTTCAGGTAGCACACGTTGGTGGTGGCCACAGGCCCGTTCCAGGGAACGTCGGAGGAGGCGATGGCGATGGAAGCGCCCAGGGACGCCACGATCTCCACGGGGTTGTCGTAATCGTTGGCCATCACGGTGCAGGTGACCACGGTATCGTTGCGCAGCTCCTCGTCAAACAGGGGGCGCATGGGCCGGTCGATGATGCGGCTGTTCAGGATGCCCCGCTCGCTGGGCTTGCCCTCGCGGCGGTTGAAGGAGCCGGGGATGCGGCCCACGGAGTACATCCGCTCTTCAAATTCGATGGTCAGGGGGAAGTAGTCGATGCCAGCCTTGGGGATGGGGTTGGCGGTGCAGGTGGTCAGCACCACGGTGTCGCCGTAGCGGCAGATGCATTCGGCGTTGGCAAGCTCGGCCACCTTGCCGGTCTCCACGGTGAAGGGACGGCCGCCGATTTCCATTTCATAAACCTTGTGGTTCGGGAACTGTCTGTGAGTTACCATTGTTTTACCTCCATAATGATATAATTTGTTTTTCGGGAGGTTTAGCCATTGAAACTATCTCCAAAAATGGGGACACTTTCAATCGCTAAAACAGCTCCCGTGAAAAAGGCGACAGGTTGCCCCGCCGCCTTTCCTTTGCTACCTTATTTACGGATACCCAGCTTGGCAATCAGGGCACGGTAACGGTTGATGTCCTTCTTGGCCAGATAGTCCAGCATCTTGCGGCGCTTACCGACCATCATCAGCAGACCGCGGCGGGAGTGATTGTCGTGCTTGTGCACCCGCAGATGCTCGGTCAGCTCGTTGATGCGGGCGGTCAGGATGGCAACCTGAACCTCGGGGGAGCCGGTGTCGCCCTCGTGGGTCGCATTGTCCAGGATGACCTGGGTCTTCTTTTCCTTCTGAATCATTGTGTTATCCACCTTTTCATAAATTACCCGTCGGCCAAGTAAGGGTCGGTGAGTCCCGAAACTGAGCCGCAGGCCGGAGCCAGCCATAGCCAGCCCGTCCAATATAGCATAAGTTTATCCAAATGTAAAGCATTTTTCTCACAATCCGGCGACTTTTTTCCGCCTGCGGATGGAGCAGCGGCAGGCTTATGGGGCAGGCGGCTTTTTTACGGGGAAGCACAGAAAAAAGTTGTTAATTCCCGTTTTTCTGCTATAATAGCCCTAAGGTCAACAAGGCCGGAGCCGCAGGCGGCGGCCCGGATGAAAACGGAAGGAGCGAATGCATGATGACATTGAAAGAGCAGATTCACGCCTGGATGGCCGGGCGGGAGGATGAATTTACCCAGGCGCTGAGCAAGCTCATCGCCGTGGATTCCACCATGGGGGAGCCTGCGCCCGGCTGCCCCTTTGGCGAGGGCACCGTCCGGGCGGTGAAAACCGCGCTGGAGCTGGCCCGGGGCTGGGGCTTTGCCACCGGCGAGGACGAGGGCTATGTGGGCACCGTGGATCTGAACGACCGGGCGGATATGCTGCACATTCTGGCCCACCTGGACATTGTGGGCATCGGCGAGGGCTGGGACACAGACCCCTTTACCCTGGTGCGCGACGGCGATATGATCTATGGTCGGGGCGTACAGGACGACAAGGGGCCGGCGCTGGCCGCCCTGTTTGCCATGCGGTGCGTCAAGGAGCTGGGGCTGCCGGTGCGGCACAACGTCCGGCTGATCCTGGGCACCGACGAGGAGACCGGCTCCCGGGACATCGCCCACTACTACGCCTCCCACCCCTACGCGCCCCATGCCGTCACCCCCGACGCGGATTTCCCGGTGATCAATGTGGAAAAGGCCCGCTATGCCCCCAGCTTCCGGGCCGTCTGGCAGCCCCAGCCCCAGGCTGCGGGCCATGTGGCCGCCATTGACGGCGGCATCCGGGTAAATGTGGCTCCCGGCGGCTGCACGGCCAGCGTCACCGGCCTGACCGTTCAGGATGTGACGCCCGCGATGCAGGACGTGCAGGCGCGCACCGGCGTGAGCTTCTCCGCCCAGGCGGAGGGCGGCGGCGTGGCCGTCCGGGCCTCCGGCGTTCAGACCCATGCCGCCCATCCTGAGGGAGGCAAGAACGCCATCACCGCCATGCTGGAGCTGCTGTGCGCCCTGCCCCTGGCCCAGGACGAGGCGACCGCAGCCATCCGCGCCCTGCACCGCCTCTTCCCCTACGGCGACAACGAGGGCAAGGCCCTGGGCATCGCCATGGAGGATGAGATTTCCGGCAAGCTGAGCCTGGTGCTGTCCGTGCTGAAGCTGGACGAGGGCGGCTTCACCGCCTGCTTCGACTGCCGCGCCAGCCTGTGCGCCACCCAGGCGACCACCCAGGGCCACGTGGAGCGGCTGTTTGCCGCCCAGGGCTGGGAGTGCGACGGAGAATTTGCCGAGGGCCACGCGGTGGACGGAGATTCCGATTTCGTGTGCACCCTGCTGCGCAGCTATGAGGCCTACACCGGCAAGCAGGGCTACTGCCTCTCCATCGGCGGCGGCACCTATGTCCACGAGATTCCCGGCGGCGTGGCCTTCGGCCCGGCAGACCTGGAATGCGGCAACAACTGCCACGGCGCCAACGAGCGCGCCTCCCTCAAGGGGCTGCTCCAATGCGCCGAAATCTACGCAGACGTGATCGCAAACCTGTGCAAATAACCCCGGAATGCAGCAAAAATCCCAGGCGGACACCGCCTGGGATTTTCCGTTTATTGTGCGGTTTTCCGCTTTCTTCCGCTGAATACGATCCAGCCGATCACTGCCAGGAATGCGGCGGCTACGATCATCCAGGGGATCAGGTAGGTATTACCCTTGGGCTGGAACATATCCCAGTAGCCCTTGACGTAGATAATGACCACGATGGCAGGCAGCACGAAGCGCATATAGCCTCTGGCCCAGCGGGGGAAGCGCATGCCCTTGCCCGCGTCCGCCTCGGCCAGGAAATTCTCCCAGCCCCAGCCGCAGCGGTTGACGCAGAAGGCCAGGTACACCAGCGAGCCCAGGGGCAGCAGATTGTTGGAGACGATGAAGTCCTCCAGATCCATGATGCCGGAGCCTGCCCCCAGGGGCTGAATGCCGCTGAGCACGTTGAAGCCCAGCACACAGGGGGCCGACAGCACGATCATGGCCACGGTGTTGATCACCACGGCCTTTCTGCGGCTCCAGTGCCACAGATCCATGGTGCACGAGAGGATGTTCTCAAACACGGCAATGATGGTGGAGATGGCGGCAAAGGACATAAACAGGAAGAACAGCGTGCCCCAGATTCGCCCGCCGGACATCTGATTGAAGATATTGGGCAGCGTGATGAAGATCAGCGAGGGGCCGGAGCCGGGCTCGATGCCGAAGCTGAAGCAGGCGGGGATGATGATCATGCCTGCCATCAGCGCCACGAAGGTATCCAGAATGGTCACGCTCACCGCGTCGCCGGTGAGGGAGGCGCTCTTATCCTTGTAGCTGCCGCAGATGGACATGGCCCCGATGCCCAGGCTCAGGGTGAAGAAGGACTGGCTCATGGCGGCAAAGATCACATTGCCCATGCCCTGCTCCGCCATGGCGGCGAAGTCCGGCACCAGATAGAATCTGACACCCGCGCCCGCGCCGGGCAGCAGCAGCGAGTGCACCGCCAGCACCACGATCAGCCCCAGCAGGCCGACCATCATCCACTTGCTGATCCGCTCCACGCCGTTCACCACGCCCAGGGCGCAGATGCCGAAGGAGAGCACCGTGGCCAGCACGGCCCAGAACATCATCTGGGCGGGGTTATTCGTCAGCGCGCCGAACTGGGCGGCCACCTCCTCGGTGGTCATGGCAGCGGCGGTAAAGTCACCGGCCAGGCACTTCCAGAAATAGCACATCATCCAACCCGCCACGGTGGTATAGAACATCATCAGCAGGTAGTTGCCGCCCATGCCCAGGACGCCGTAATGATGGAATTTGCTTCCCTTCGGCTCCAGCACCTGGAAGGAGGCGACGCAGCTCTTGCGGCTGCTGCGGCCCACGGCATATTCGCACACCAGAATGGGGATGCCCAGGATGGCCAGGAACAGCAGGTAGATCAGAATAAAGGCCGCCCCGCCGAACTTTCCGCAGATGTAGGGAAATTTCCACACATTTCCGATTCCCACCGCGCACCCGGCGGAAACCAGAATGAACCCCAGCCGTGAACTGAAGGTCTCTCGTTTTTCCATCGGTATCTCTCCTCATTTCCTTTGTTTAAATATCTTGATTAAGTATATCGTAATTTTTAATAAATAGCAAGCAAGAAATCCGCGCAATTTCGTTGCCGTGTTTGGCGGTGTGCGTCCCTTGCATTTTTCCCGATCGTGTGGTACACTAAACAGAAGTATTAGCTGGAGGATCGCCATGGATGACGAAAAGGTAAAAAAACGCATTGGGGCAAATATTGCCTACTACCGCAGGCAGGCGGGGCTGACCCAGGCCGGGCTGGCGGAGAAATTGAATTATTCGGACAAGGCTGTCTCCAAATGGGAGCGGGGGGACTCCATCCCCGACGTGCTGACGCTGATCCACATCGCCGCCCAGTTCGGCGTCACGGTGGACGCGCTGCTGGGGGATGTGAACGCCCTGCCGGAAAAGCTGGGCACCCTGGAGCGGGCCATGAATCAGGTCTCCGAAAAGGCGCTGAAGCGCAAGGCCAATAAAAACATCATTCTTGCCCTGTCCACCACCCTGGTCTGGTTCGTGGCGCTGCTGGTATTTGTGATCCTGTCCACCCTGGATATCGCCCACAGCGGCCTGGCCTTCCTCTACGCCGTGCCCGCCAATGCCATTGTGCTGCTGAGCCTGCGCTCGGCCTGGCACGATTTCCGCTGGAACAAGGCGCTGATCTCCACCATCATGTGGGGGAGCCTGGCCAGCATCCATGCCTCCATCTGCGCCTTTGTCAGCTTCAACGCCTGGAAGATTCTGCTGCTGGGCATCCCGGGGCAGGTGGCCATCTTCCTGTGGTTCCGCATGTTTCAGCACCCCAAGGAGGAAGCCCATGAATAAAAAGGAGCTGCGCCAGGCCATCCGGGCGCAAAAGCGGGCCATGACCGAGGCGGACATCCTCCGCCGCAGCGAAATCCTGGCGGAAAAATTTGCCCGGAGCGACGCCTACCGGGCCGCAAAAACCATCTATGGCTACCTCCCCTACAATCAGGAGGTGCGCACCGTGCCCATGCTCCAGCGGGCGCTGGACGAGGGCAAGCGGGTGGCCGTGCCCAAGGTGTACGGCGACGATATGAGATTCATTTACCTGGACGACCTGTCCCAGGTTGCCAAGGGCTACGCCGGGATCCCGGAGCCGGTGGCCGACGGGCCGGTGGCCCAGGATGAAACCGCTCTGGTGCTGATGCCGGGGCTGGCCTTCGACCCGGCCGGGCACCGCATCGGCTACGGCGGCGGATTTTACGACAAATTCCTGGCAAGGGAGCCGCACCACCCCACGGTGGCGCTGTGCTATGACTTCCAGGTGATCGAGCACCTGGAAACGGAGGAATTTGACATCCCCGTGGATCAGGTCATCTGGGCTTAAACAAAGGAGAACGATATGCAGGCATTGGGAATTCTGATCGTCGCCGCCGTGGTATTCTTCCTGTGCTGGGTGGTGGACAAGCTGTTCAGCAGACTCTTCCGCAGCAAGGCACAGCAGCGCTCCGGCATGGCCGTGCGGGCCAACAAGCGCTATGGCGTATTCGGGGTGATCCTGTCCGTGCTGGGCATTCTCGGCATCGTCGCCGGGATCCGGGGGGAGCGGCTGCTATTGTGGTGCGGCATCATCGTGCTGCTCATGGGCGCGGCCCTGGCCACCCATTATCTCAGCTTCGGCATTTTCTATGACGGCGAAAGCTACCTGCTGTGCCGCTTCGGCCGCAAAAGCGAGGAGCACCGCTTCAGCCAGATCGTCAGCCAGCGGCTCTATGCCGTCACCGGCGGCAGCACCGTGATCGAGCTGGCGCTGGAGGACGGCTCCACCCTCACGCTGCAATCCACCATGGACGGGGTGTATCCTTTCATGGATACCGCCTTCGCCGGCTGGTGCATGCAGACGGGGCACACGATCGCCGAATGCAGCTTCTATGATCCCTCCAAAAGCTGGTGGTTCCCCCACGAGGAAGCGGACGGCGGGAAGGAGGAATAAGCATGCACATTCCCTCCGGCGACACCGCCCAGCTGGAGCTGGTCACCTTCCGGCAGGCGCTGGAGGCGGCCAATACGCCGAACGAAGAATATGACATCCATAAATGGCTGTATGCCCCCAGCTTTTACTGCGACTACCGTTACATCCTGGGCACCCGTGGAAAAAATCCGCTGATCTGCATCGGCATCAATCCCTCCACCGCCCGCCCCGGCGCGCTGGACAACACCCTGAAATCCGTGGAGCGGATCGCGCTGGGCAACGGGTTCGACAGCTTCATCATGTTCAACGTCTATGCCCAGCGGGCCACCGACCCCAATTCCATGGAAAAAGCACTGAACCCCCGGCTGCACCGGGAGAATATGGAGGCCTTCCGCTATGTGCTGTCCATCTCCCCCGCCCCCGCCGTGTGGGCCGCCTGGGGGAGCATCATTGAGAAGCGGAAATACCTGCCCGAATGCCTGCGGGACATGCTGGAAATCGGCAGCGAATACGGCGCCCGCTGGCTCTGCGCAGGCCCCGTCAGCAAAAAGGGCCACCCCCACCACCCCCTGTACCTGCGCAGGGACGAACCCCTGCGCCCCTTTGACGTGGGAGCATATCTGACAACGCTATAAAAATCGGGCGGACTCGCAAGCAAAACGCTGCGAATCCGCCCGGATTTTTTATCATCAATAATTCTCTGCGTGGATTTCAAAATAGCTCTGGGGATGGGCGCACACGGGGCAGACCTCCGGGGCCTTGGTGCCCACAACGATATGGCCGCAGTTGCGGCACTCCCACACCTTGACCTGGCTCTTTTCAAACACCTGGGCCGTCTCCACATTCCGCAGCAGAGCGCGGTAGCGCTCCTCGTGATGCTTCTCGATCTCGCCCACCGCCCGGAATTTCGCGGCCAGCTCCGGGAAGCCCTCCGCCTCTGCGGTTTTGGCGAAGTCCTCGTACATGTCCGTCCACTCGTAGTTTTCGCCGTCGGCGGCGGAGGCGAGGTTGTGAGCGGTGTCGCCCAGGCCCGCCAGCTCCTTGAACCACATTTTTGCGTGCTCTTTTTCATTGTCGGCGGTTTTCAGAAACAGCGCCGCGATCTGCTCATAGCCCTCCTTCTTGGCCACGGAGGCAAAGAAAGTATACTTATTCCTCGCCTGGGATTCCCCGGAGAAGGCCTCCCGGAGATTCTTTTCCGTCTGCGTTCCCGCGTATTTGCTTGCTGCCATTGCTGGTTCCTCCATTTCCTGTATTCATAGGGAACCTCTGATTAAATCAGCAAGAGCTGTGAGCGAGAGATTTTTCGGCCAATCGAGGTATCGAAAACGGCGGAATACTGTATGTATTTCCCGTTTCCGATACCGAAGAGTGGATGAAAAAGATCCGCTCACAGCCGCAGACGATTTATTCAGAGGTTTCATAGTGTAATTGTAATATAATATCTTTTCCCGGTTTGTCAATGGGAATTCTCTGCTTCATCGAAAAAAGCCCCGCCAGAGCGCTTGACAACCGGGCCGGAAGCGCATATAATCAGAAACAAGGGTTGCACAACAGCGGGTTTAAAATCTGCTGCCGCAATCGGAGTAAAAAGGAGGATATTTTTTGTTTATTAATACCATGTCGATGGTGACTGTGGGCTGACCGGGAGGTTGGCAAATCCACATATCGCCATTCCTCCCGGAGGATTCGGTTCAAAATCTTCAGGAGGAAACCATCCATGAACCGCGAAAACAAACGCAAACTGTACGAAAAAGGATATTTCAAAACCCATCCCTGCAATGACAGCTTCACCTGCAAGGTCTGCGGGCGGCTGATGACCCCGGAAAACGCCGGATCCGACCACCGCAACCATTGCAATAACTGCCTGTGCAGCCTCCATGTGGACATCGAGCCGGGTGACCGCGCCTCTGACTGCGGCGGCATCATGGAGCCGGTGGCCGTGTGGGTGCGCAGGGGCGGCGAATGGGCCATCATCCATCGCTGCCGCCGGTGCGGCGCGCTCAGCTCCAACCGGGTGGCCGCCGACGACAATCCCATGAAGCTGATGAGCATCGCCATGCGCCCGCTGGCGCAGCCGGCCTTCCCGCTGGAGCGGATCGGGGAAATGACCGCCCTGATGGGCGGCGACGGAACAATCGAATAACAGCCAGACACAAGGAACCTCTGAATAAATCGTCTGCGGCCGTGAGCGGATTTTTTCGCTCACAGCTCTTGCCGATTGAATCAGAGCTTCCATAGATGCAGAGCAAACCACCAAGGCTTGCTCTGCATTTTATTTGTTAAGGAGTGAAGCAATTCGTGAATATGAAAAATCTGCTGCTTTTCCTGGTGGCGCTGCTTCCGGCGGCGCTGCTCTCCGGGTGCAGCCTGCTGCCGGGACGGATCACCGGGGAGGTCTACCCCGACGCCCAGCAGTATCAATGGGGAAATTTCAGCTATCAGGCCGACGAGGTGCATACGGTGCGGCTCCACTGGCGCAGCGGCGCGGTGGAGATCGCGGAGTCCGACGAATCGGAGCTAACCGTGCGGGAGAGCGGCGACGCCCTTTCCCGGGAGGAATCCATGCATTACCGCATTGAAAACGGCATTCTCGACATCTATTTCTGCGCCTCCGGGGCAAGTCTTCGGCTCAGGCCCACCGACAAGCACCTGACGCTCCAAGTGCCCCAGGGCATCTCCCTTTCCGTCTCCACCACCTCCGCGCCGGTGCAGGCGGCGGCGCTGCACCAGGAGGATATCCTGCTGGCCGCCTTTTCAGGCGGGCTGCAGCTGGGCCGGGTGGAGGCGGAGCAGCTTGACCTGAGCACCAGCTCCGGCACGATTCAGGCAGAGCACATTGCAGCGCGGCAGCTAAGCTGCGCCAGCGCCTCCGGCGCGGTGGAGCTGGCAGCGGCGGCGGAGGAAATGAAGGTCACCACCAGCTCCGGCAGCGTCCGCCTGGAACTGACCGCCCCCACCGATGCCAGCATCCGCACCAGCAGCGGAGGCGTTCAGCTTCAGCTGCCGGATACCGGGGCGCAGCTCGCCTTTTCCGGCATCAGCGGCAGGCTGCGCACCCAGCTTCCCTTCAGCCGCAAGGGCGACCTTTACGTATTCGGCTCCGGCGAAAGCGCCGTCACCATCGATACCGCCAGCGGCGGTTTGGAGATTCTTTGATGAAAGGAAAATGAACAATGAAAATTATGGCATTCAACGGCAGTCCCAAGGGGGAGCGCAGCGACACCATGCACATCACCCGCGCGTTCCTGGACGGGATGAAGGACGCCGGGCCTCAGCAGGTACACACCGTTTCGGTGATCGACCGGCACATTGAATTCTGCACCGGGTGCTTCTCCTGCATGCGAAACGGCGGAACCTGCATCCACAGCGACGACATGCAGGAAATTCTGGAGGAGATTCTGGACAGCGACGTGCTGCTGTTCAGCTTCCCGCTGTACTGCTACGGGATGCCCGCCTCGCTGAAGCGGCTACTTGACCGCACCCTGCCCCTGTCCTCCATGGCCATGGCCAAGGTGGGCGACCGCTATGAGCACGTGGGCCAGCGGGATTTCTCCCACCTGAAATATGTGATGCTCTGCGGCTGCGGCTTCCCCAACAGCCGTCACAATTTCGAGCCGGCCCAGATGCAGTTCCAGCTCATGTTCCCCAACCACCACACCATCATCACCGTCCCCGAAAGCCCCATGTTCAGCGCCCCGGAGGCAGCGGAGGTAACAGTCCCCCGCCTGGCCCTGCTCCGCGAAGCCGGCCGCCAGTATGGCGAAACCGGCCTGATCGACGACGCCCTGCTTGCTCAGATCGGTACCCCCATGATCCCGGAGGACGCCTACGCCCAAATAGTAAACGGTGGGGTATAAGGCAGGCCTCAGTCGGAAACAGGCTGTTTTCCGGGCTTGCGTTCCACCGAATTTATGGTATACTGGTCGTAGATATTGTCGCTTTCGCTGGCTTCCTGGCCGGCGGCGGCGATTTGAAAAGCAGAGGTAATTCTATGACCAAGCGCCAGTTCTTTTGGAAAAATTGTGATATTCTTCTCTTCGTGCTGGGAATTCTGCCGCTGTCCGTAATGCTGTTTATGAAATGCAGATACGGCTTTGCCAATGTAGACGAATCATTTTACCTGACGGTTCCCTATCGGCTGTGTCAGGGGGATGCGCTGTTTCTCAACGAGTGGCACCTTTCGCAGATGACCGGGTGGATATTGCAGCTGCCCATGGCGCTGTTCCTGCGCTTGGGCGGCAGCACCGAGGGGGTCATCCTGGCCTTCCGTCAGCTGTATGTGGCGCTTCACCTGGTAAGCAGCACTGTCATTTTTTTGCTGCTGCGCAGAAAATGCAAAATTGGCGGCGCGGTGGCGGCTCTGTTCTTTTGCATCTACGTCCCCTACAACATCTCAACGCTGTGCTATAATTCTATGGGGCTGGGCCTTATGACCCTGTCAACAGTTATCGTAACCTGTGCCGACCGGCGCTGGAGCGATGTGATTGGAGGAAGCCTGTATGCGCTTGCAGTGCTGTGCTGCCCCTATCTGGCGGTGCTGCTTCCGATCTATGGCGGCGCTGTTCTTCTTGTGCGTTCCCGTCCCAAATGGGGGGAGGGCCTGCCCTTCCTGCTGCCCCGCCGGTTTGGAATGTATGTTCTGGGGATCGCGCTGCCCGCCGCCCTATTTCTGATCACCGTCCTGCCGCGCATCCCCCTTGCGGACTGGCCCCAGATCATTGCCGGACTTTTCAGTGACCCGGAACACTCGGCATCCATCATAGGAAAGCTGGCACAGTATGCTTACGGGATCGTTGTTATCCGGCCGATGCGCTTTTTCTGTCTGATCCTGCTGTGTGGGCTGCTGGTCAAGCGAAAAGAGATTCAGGCGATACTGGGCGGCGTGGTGCTTGCACTTGTGGGGTACGTGCTGCTGAGAGCAATTTTTGTCAATCACTTGATGTTCCCGCTGAATCTGGCCGGATTGTATTTCTATCTGGTTTACCGCAACACCTCGGCCAAGCCGCTGTTCTTCGGCATCTGGATACCGGGAATGATCTACTCCGTATGTATCCATTTGGGCTCCAATCAGTGCTTTTATGTCATCAGCTCTGCCTCTACGGTATCGCTGATGGCCAGTGTCCTGATCGTCCTGCTCACGCTGAAGGAAGAGCTGCCGAAGCTGCGCTGGCCGATTCTGAAATATGGTCTTGTCACTGCCGTGGTGCTGGTATTTCTGGTGCAGGGAGCCATGCAGGTTAAGCTCCGCTGGAATTACATTTTCTGGGACAAACATGATATTACGGCACAAACCCAGCTGCTGACAGAGGGATCCCACAAGGGCTTACTGGTATCTCCCGAGTGGGAGGAAGAATACAGGACTGACTTGGAGACAGCATCTCACCTGGATCCCAACGGTTCCTTGCTGGTCTTTGGCAAAAAGACTTATTTTTACTTATTTACATCCTGCACCAACAGCTCCTACTCCGGCTGGCCGGCCGGAACGCCGGATTCCATCCTGCAGCGGCTGGAAATCTACTACGCGCTCTGCCCCGATAAGCGCCCGGATCAGATTCTGATTCCCGAAGCCAACCGCGATTATGCCCCTATTTTCCTAGAGGAAAAGGGCTATGTCCTCAGCTATGAATCCCCCTGCGGGGATATGATCCTCACAAAAGGGAATTGAGCCGATAATTTTACTGCGGCAGTGAGCGTTTTCTGCTCACTGCCGCAGTTGTTTTTACATTTCCTCAATGTGATATACATAATCCAGCGAGCGCAGGGCGTTGATGATGTCCTCGTGCTTTTTGTATTGCTTCAGCTCCTTGCTTGCCACGGTGAAGGAGACGGAGAAGACGCTGATGCCGGAATTGAGGTAGGCGGGGTTGGACTCAATGTCGTCGATGCGGATGCCCAGGGCGCGGACGGTGGAGACGAAGTCGGGCAGATCGCCCTTGTTCTTCAGCTCCAGATGAACCTCAAAATGGTTGGAGCGATCCTTCAGCAGCTTTTCCAGCACCGGCAGCCCGGACATGCAGGCCAGCATGCTGAAAAACAGCATCAGCGACAGCGTGTAGAAGCCCGCGCCCACGGACATGCCCAGCACGCCGCAGCACCACAGGCCTACGGAGGTGGTCAGCCCCTTGATCTGGCTCTTGGAGCTGTAGAGGATGGAGTTGCTGCTGATGGTAGCGGTGCCGATGACCGCCGCCGCCGACAGCAGGGGGACGGGAACGCTGAACTGCTGCATCAAATATCCGTCGATCAGCATGGTGCCGGTGCCCGCCAGACTCACCAGAATAAAGGTGCGCAGGCCGGCGGAATGCCGCTTGCTGGAGCGCTCACAGCCGATGATGGCGGAGAACGCCAGGCTCAGCGCCAGCCGCAGCAGCACCGAGCCAAGCCCCAGCTCAACGCTCCACTGCCCCAGAAGCCTCAGGGCGATCCAATCTGTTTTCATATGTCATTACCTCCGCATAAAGAAATATCGCCGCTGCGCCTGGGTCTGGGCCAGGTGCTCCTCCGCGGCCTCGGTGAAGGCTGCCTCCTCCTCGCTCATGGCCATGGCGGCCTCGTGCGCGGGCAGCTCCTTCTGAATCTTCTGAATCCGCTCAATGAGCAGCTGTACGTCGCTCTTGCGCTGGCCGGTCTGCGTGACCTCCTCCACAGGAGCCACATCCTCCAGCCGGGTAGAATAGGATTTGGATAAGTACAGGGCAAGCTTGGCGCAGCCGGGGCCGATCAGCTCATAGAGCACCGAGGATGCCAGAATGATGGTTTGCAGGTCGCTGCCCATGTCGCCGCCCAGGGTTCGCGCACCCAGCGCGGCCAGGCCGATGGCCACCCCCGCCTGGGGGATCAGGGCCAGGCCCAGGTAATTGCGCACCAGCTTATCCTTGCCCACCATCCAGCAGCCCAGCCAGGCGCCCAGGTATTTGCCCAGGATCCTCACGACAAAGTAGCTTGCCCCGATCACCAGCAGCGGGATGCCGTTCAGTGCGCCCTCCGCCGATACCAGCGCGTCCAGCTGGAAGGACATGCCGGAGCGGACAAAGAACAGCAGCAGAATCGGCGGGCTGAAATAGCCCAGCTGCTTGAAAAGCTTGTCGTTTTCGGCAATGTTGGTATACACCGTGCCCATGGCCATACAGCCGAGCAGAGGAGACACATCCAGCAGCGCGCACACCCCGCAGAAGGAAAACAGCAGGGCGATGGAAATAATCAGCTTGTTATCCGTGGAGCGCCGGGTGGGCATCAGTAGCTTCATGGCCAGACCAAACACGCCCCCCAGGGCCATCACCAGCAGGTTCAGCAGAATGGGCCTGACCAGAGTGCCAAAGGTGAAGCCCTCCGCCCCCTGCATGGAAGCCAAGGCCACGGAGATGGCCACGGAATAGAGCACCAGGCCCACCACATCGTCCAGGGCCACCACCTGGAGCAGGGTATCCACAAAGTCGCCCTTTGCCCCGGTCTGGCGGATGGTCATCATGGTGGAGGCGGGCGCGGTGGCCGAGGCCAGCGCCGCCAGCACAATGGAGAAGGCCAGCTCCAGCCCCAGCACCCAGTAGGTCAGCACGAACACCACCACCGAGGCCAGCACCGCCTCCATGATGGTGATCAGCACCACCTTCATACCGTTGCGCCGGAGCACCGAGAGCTTGAAGAACTCGCCGGTGGAGAAGGCGATAAAGGCCAGAGCAATATCCGAGAGGAAATCCGTCCCGTCGATGATCTCCTGGGGCACCAGGTTCAGACAGTAGGGGCCGATCAAGATACCCGCGACGATGTAGGCCGTCACATTGGGCAGCCGCAGCAGCTTGGTGATCCGGGTCAGAAGAAAGCCGGAAAACAGCATCAGCGCCACGGAGATGATCACGGTGGGCACCTGGGGCAGCTGGGCTAAGGTCTGCTGAAGAGCAGCCATCAAGAAACACTTCCTTTCCTCCGCCCGGTTTCGGCGGGAAAACCCGGAAAATCCAGGTATTCCCAACGGCGGAAACACAAAAATAAAAGGCAGGGGTTGGAATACCCCAAAAACGAACAAAAATCACATTTCCCCGCCGCGCAGCCGCTTTGGAGCAATTAAATGATTATTCCCTGATAGTATAGGATTTTTTTGTGCAAAATGCAAGCACTTTTCCTTGTAATTATCGGCTCAGTTTAGATGAGGATTGTCCCATATCGGGCGAAAAAGGCACCGCAGGCGGGGGACAAAGCCCGCCTGCGGCGCAAAAGAGAGGCGATTTTTACAGTGCCAGCAGCAGCGCGCAGGCAACTGCGACCACCGCGCCAATGACGCTGACCACCGTGTAGATTTTTTGGATTCCGGGTCGTCCTTTTCCTTGGCCAGGTAGTAAACGCCCGCGCCGGTGACCAGGATGCCGATGATGAGACCGATGATTTTGACTGCCATTTATTTTTTCCTCCATTTCAATAAAAATGCCGAATTGGTGATGACCAGCACGGAGCCGGCATTGTGGACCAGCGCGCCGACGATGGGATTCAGGGTCCCGATGATGGCCAAAATGATGGCGACGAAGTTCAGCGCCATGGAGAAGGTCATGTTCACCTTGATGGTGCCCATCATCCGCCGGGACAGGGCCAGCAGGTGGGGCAGCTCCTTCACC
This sequence comes from uncultured Oscillospiraceae bacterium, assembly GCA_934565795.1. Taxonomy (GTDB): domain Bacteria; phylum Bacillota; class Clostridia; order Oscillospirales; family Oscillospiraceae; genus Faecousia. Next base: position 61,092 of record CAKTIM010000004.1, on the reverse strand, counting down.
TCATCGTCCACCAGGGCAATGTCCGCCGCCTCCACGGCGATGTCGCTGCCCACGCCGCCCATGGCGATGCCCACATCCGCCTTTTTCAGCGCCGGGGCGTCATTGATGCCGTCGCCGATCATGCACACCGGCATTCCCTTTTCCTGGTATTCGCCGATGGCCGCCATCTTGTCCTCCGGCAGGCACCCGGCGCGCAGCTGGGTGATGTGCAGCCGGGCGGCAATGGCCCGGGCGGCGCTCTCATGGTCGCCGGTGAGCAGCACCGGCTGGATGTTCAGACCGTCCAGGGCCTGGATGGTGGCGGCGCTTTCACTGCGCAGGGTATCCGAAAGCGCCAGGAAGCCCGCAAACGCCCCATCCACCGCCAGATAAGTAACGGTGCAGCCCTGGCTGAGGTAATCCTGCGCCTGGCCGGGGATGGCAGCGTCGATCCCGTGCTCCCGCAGTAGTGCAAGGTTCCCCGCCAGCAGGCGGCGGCCCTCCACCCGGGCGCAGACGCCCCTGCCGGGAATCATCTGGAAATCCTCCGCCGCGCCCAGCGCTTCGCCCACATCCCGCCGGAAGCAGGTCACAATGGCCCTGCCCAGAGGATGCTCGGACAGCTGCTCCGCCGATGCGGCCAGGCGGTAAAGCGTCTGACGGGGAATCGCATCCGCCGTGCTTACCACGCCCACCACCTCCGGCGTCCCGTGGGTCAGGGTGCCGGTTTTGTCAAAGGCAATGACCTTGACCCTGGCCAGCCGCTCCAGAGCGTCCCCCTCCCGGACGAGGAAGCCGTGCTTGGTGGCGTTGCCGATGGCCGCCATGATCGCCGTGGGAGTTGCCAGCACCAGGGCGCAGGGACAGAACACCACCAGGATCGTCACCGCCCGGATCATCTGCCCGGTGATCAGCCAGGTCAGCGCGGCGGCGGTGAGGGCGATCACCACGATCCAGGTGGCCCAGGCGTCCGCAATGCCCACGATTTTCGCCTTGCCCGCGTCCGCCGACTGCACCAGGCGGATCATGCGCTGGATGGAGCTGTCCTGCCCCACCTTGGTCGCCTCCATCTCAAACGCGCCGAATTGATTGACGGTGCCGCTGGACACGCTGTCGCCCACCGTCTTGTCCACCGGCAGGGATTCCCCGGTCATAACAGCCTGGTTGATGGAGGTCTGTCCGGCCACGATCACGCCGTCCACCGGCACCCCCTCACCGGGCAGCACCCGCAGCCGGTCGCCAATGCGCACCTGCTCCACAGGCACCACCACCTCGCCGCCGTCGCGCAGCACCCGGGCAGTCTGGGGCGTCAGGTGCACCAGCTTTTCGATTCCGGCCCTGGCTCTTGCCACGGTCAGCTCCTCCAGCAGCCCGCCCAGCTGCATGATGAACGCCACCTCACCGGCGGCAAAAATCTCCCCGATGCATACCGAGGCGATCAGCGCCAGGGATACCAGCACATCCGCCTTGATATCAAAGGCCGTGACCAGCCCGATCACCGCCTCCAAAACAATGGGCAGCCCGCACAGCACAATCGCAACCCACGCAGGATCACCCCCAAAGGGCCGCAGCCCCGCCAGGCTGCAAATCACCGCAACGCCGGAAAGAACGAGCAAAACAATATCCTTCCTGATCCCGCCCCACTCCAGCAGCCGCTCCAAAGCATTCATTGCCTTCTTCATTGCCTGATGTTCCTTTCTATACCCCATAGGGTATACATGCATTATACATATAGGGGTATAGGTTGTCAAGAGGACAAAGAAAAAAGCCGCCCCTCACCTTCCCTGAAAAAGGAGGTAAGGGGCGCTGAAAGCGTGACGGTGGGGTTTGCGGCAAATTGAATACCAGCAATATGAAAATTTGCCGGGGCGGTTGTTTATTCCTTGCTCTCCTCCGGCTCCTCGAAGCCGTCGGTGAGGGAGGTGCGGGAGGCTTCGCCGAGGGGGTTGCCTTCCATCAGGTTGGTGAACTGCTCGCCGGTGATGGATTCGTTGGCGAGCAGATAGTCGACCAGCGTCTGAAGCTTGTCGCTGTCCTTTTTCAGAAGCTCTAGGCACTGGGCGTAGGCCCGGTCGATCAGTGCCTTGACCTCCTGGTCGATGGTTCCGGCCACCTGCTCGGAATAGCTCTTGGTGTTCTGGTAGTCCCGCCCGATGAACACCTCTCCGTCGTCCAGATAGCTGACGGTACCGATCCGCTCGCTCATGCCGTAGCGGGCGACCATGTCCTTGGCCAGCTTGGTGGCCCGCTCAATGTCATTGGAGGCGCCCACGGAGATATCGCCCAGGAACAGCTCCTCCGCCGCCCGGCCGCCCAGCAGGGCCACGATCTGCTCGTACATTTCGTTGCGGGTCATGTTGGAGGAATCATCCTTGGGCAGCGACCAGGTAGCGCCCAGACTCCGGCCGCGAGGGACGATGGAGATATGGCGCACCGGGTCGTGGGTGGGCAGGCGGTACATGGCCACGGCGTGACCCGCCTCGTGGATGGCGGTGGTTTTCAGATCCCGGCGGGAGGCCACGTGGCTCTTTTTGGCCGGGCCTGCCAGAATCTTCATCATGGCCTCGTCCACATCCTCCATGGTAAAGGCGGGGCGGTTGTTTCGGGCAGCCAGGATGGCGGCCTCATTGAGCAGATTGCTCAGATCCGCGCCGGTGAATCCGGCGGTGGAGCGGGCAATGGTGTGCAGATTTACGGATTCATCCAGGCGCTTATCCTTGGCGTGAACCTTCAGAATGTCCTCGCGGCCCTTCACATCCGGGCGATTTACCTGGATCTGCCGGTCAAACCGGCCGGGGCGCAGCAGCGCGGGGTCGAGGATGTCCGGCCGGTTGGTGGCTGCCAGGACGATGATGCCCTCGGTGGTGCCGAAGCCGTCCATCTCCACCAGCAGCTGATTCAAAGTCTGCTCCCGCTCGTCGTGGCCGCCGCCCATGCCGCTGCCGCGCTTGCGGCCCACGGCGTCGATCTCATCAATGAAGATGATGGCGGGAGCCAGCTTCTTCGCCTGCTCAAACAAGTCCCGGACGCGGCTGGCGCCCACGCCCACGTACATCTCCACAAAGTCGGAGCCGGAGATGGACAGGAACTGCACCCCCGCCTCTCCGGCGGTGGCCCGGGCCAGCAGGGTCTTGCCGGTGCCCGGCGGGCCGACCAGCAGCAGGCCATGGGGGATTCTCGCGCCCATGGCGGTGTATTTCGCCGGGTCGCGGAGGAAGTCCACTACCTCCTCCAGCTCCTGCTTTTCCTCGTCCGCACCGGCCACGTCGTCAAAGGTGACCTTCTTGTTGTCCGGCACCCCCAGAACCGTCCGGGCCTTGCCGAACTGTGCCATGGGATTGCTGCCGTTCATCCGCCCCATGAGGAAAGACCAGAGCAGCAGCAGCACGCCCCCCGCCAGCAGCAGCGGAATGATGAAATCATAGGGCGTATAGTGCCGCTCCGCCACAAAATCATAGGCGGTGAGCACGCCGGAGGCCGTTTGCTCGTCGAACAGGCTCTGCATTTCACTGCGGAAGCCCTCCGGGTCGGCCAGGCCGGAGGTGACGGTGGTTTTCCCGTTGTAGGGACTGCGCAGCACCAGGGTGATGCTGTTGCCCGATACCAGGAACTCCTTGACCTGCTCCTGGCGGAACAGCTGCACCAGGTCGGAATAGAGGATGGTGTTGGTTTTCTGGCTGAACTGATTCAGCGCCCAGCTGAGCACCAGCACCAGCACCAACAGATAGATGAAGGGCGTAAAGCTTCTGCGTTGCTTTTTCAATCGAATAACTCCTTATTTTTCATAAACGTCGGGCTTCAGAATCCCCACGTAGGGCAGATTGCGGTATTGCTCGTTGTAGTCCAGGCCGTAGCCCACCACAAAGGCATTGGGGACGGTGAAGCCCACGTAATCCGGCTTCAGGGTGATGCCGGGCTTGCGGCGCTCCGGCTTATCCAGCAGGGTACAGATTTTCAGGGAAGCGGGCTGCTTGGCCATCAGGTGACGGCAGGTGAAGTCCAGGGAATTGCCGGTGTCGTAAATATCCTCCAGGATCAGCACGTGGCGGCCCTTTACGTCGGCGGTCACGTCCTGCTTGACCACGATCTTTCCCGTGGAGCTGGAGCCTGCGTAGCTGGAAAGCCACATGAAATCCATCTGGCAGGGAACCTTGATTTTGCGCACCATGTCCGCGTAGAATACCACTACACCCTTGAGCACCCCGACGATGATGGGGTTCTTTCCGGCGTAGTCCTGGGTCAGCTGCTGCCCCAGCTCCTCAATGCGGGCGCGCAGCTGCTCCTCGGTGATAAGAATCTGCTGAATATCCTGTTCCATTTTCTTTCTACTCCTCCCGGGCGTTTGTATCTGGACGAATTTTTTCTATAACAACATAGCACATGGGCGGCCCGCTGAGCCGATCCAGGTGGAAGCCGAAGCCCTCCACCCATATCACGCCGCCGCTGTCCGCAAGCACGGGGATGCGGCTTCGGCGCTGGGCGCTGATCTTGCGGTCGATCATCCGTTTTTTCAGGCTCTTGGTGCCGCCGCTCAGGCGCAGGGAGTCCCCCTCCCGGCGGCTGCGCACGGTCAGGCTGCCCTGGGTGCGAATCCCCACGCCGCCGTTGGGCGTCAGGCTGCACCGAATGCGAATGCCCCACTGGGGCAGCATCCGCTCCCCCGGGCAGGGGATTTCCGCCGCCTCTGGGGCAGCGGCCTCATACAGGCGGACGAGCCTGTCGTAATCCCGGGCAATCACCGCCCCGCCGGGAAAATCCATCCGGGCGGAGGGCTTATCGGAGTCAATCAAAGCAAGTACGCCGGTAATATGGGCCTGCTCCGGCTCCGGGATTCCGTTCTGCTTCAAAAAGCGCTCGGCGTAGCGGCATTGCAGCGCCGGGGGCAGTTGCCGCAGGCAGCTCACCGGGGGCATGTCATCCTCTAAAAGGGACTGCAAGAACGCCTCGTCCTGCCGCACCCGCCGGGCCATGGCGGAGATCGCCAGGGCCGCGCCTGGATTTTCCTGACGCAGCAGGGGCAGAACGCCGTGCCGGATGCGGTTGCGCAGGAATGCGTCGGCGGCGTTGGAACTGTCCTCCCGGTGGGGGAGGCTGTATTCTGCCAGAAATGCCTCCACCTCCTGCCGGGTGATGGAAAGCATGGGGCGGATCACATTTCCGCTGACGGGGCGGATGCCCCCCAGGCCCTTCAGGCCCGTGCCCCGTAGCAGGTGCATGAGCACAGTCTCGGCGTTGTCGTCGGCGGTGTGGGCGGTGGCGATCTTGCCGGGGAGGGTGCGCAGGAATGCATATCTTGCTTCCCTGGCCGCCGCCTCCAGTCCCTTGGGGCCGGGCTGCACCTGCGCGCCGCCCACCTCCAGCGGGATCTGGTAGCTCGCGCAGAAGTCCCGGACGAAACGCTCGTCGCCGTCCGACTCGTCGCCGCGCAGGTGATGGTTAAAATGGGCGGCGGAGAGGGTGATGCCCAGTTTCTCTTTCAATAAATACAGTCCGAACAGCAGCGCCACGGAATCCGCCCCGCCGGAGACGGCGCAGACCACATGGTCACCCGGCCGGACAAGTCCGCCCTCCGTCAGGGCGGCGCACAGCTTATTCAGCATGCTTCCACTCCCGGTCAGCGAAGAGCTGGAACTGGGGCATCCACTGAAGCTTCACCGCGCCGGTCTCGCCGTGGCGGTTTTTGGACACGATGCACTCCGCGATTCCCTTGTCCTCGGTATTGGCATTGTAATATTCGTCCCGGTACAGGAACATGATCACGTCCGCGTCCTGCTCGATGGCGCCGGATTCCCGGAGGTCGGACATGATGGGTCGCTTGTCGGTGCGGCTCTCCACCGCACGGGACAGCTGGCTCAGGCAGATGACGGGGACGTTCAGCTCCTTGGCCATGATCTTCAGGGCGCGGGAGATTTCACCCACCACCGTCACTCGGTTTTCGCTGCTCTTGCTATAGCCGGAGCCGGTCATCAGCTGGAGATAGTCGATGATCACCAGGCCCAGATTGTCCAGGCGGCGGCACTTGGCGTTGATCTCCGCCACAGTGACGGAGGGGTTGTCATCGATGCGGATATCCGTCTGGCTCAGGGCGGCGGAGCCCATGCAGAGCTTGCTCCACTCCTCCTCCGAGAGCTTGCCGGTGGCCAGCTTCTGGCTGTCCACAAAGGACTGGCTGGCCAAAAGGCGCATGGCCAGCTGCTCCCTGGACATTTCCAGGTTGAAAATGGCAACGGTCTTGCCGTACTGCCGCGCCACGCTCATGCCCAGGTTCAGGGAGAATGCGGATTTACCCATGGCGGGGCGGGCGGCAATGAGGATCAGGTCGGATTTATTCAGGCCGTTGATCTTGGTATCCAAATCCCGCAGGCCGGTGGAAAGGCCGGGGATGGCAGAATCGGACTGGCTCAGCTCGGCCAGCCGGTCGAATACCTTGTGCAGCGTGGTGCCGATGTGCTCCAGGCTGTCGCCCCGCTCGCCCTTGCGCAGGGCGTAGATCTTCTTCTCGGCGGATTCCAGAATCTCCTCGGAGGAGCCGACCTGGTCGGATACCATCTGTGAGATATCCGTGGCCGCCTGGCCCAGGCCGCGAAGCATGGCCTTTTCCTGAACGATTTTGGCATACCGGCCCACGTTGACGGCGGTGGGGGTGATCTCCATGAGCTGGAGGATATAATCCCTGGAATTGTCGTGGTAGACGCCCAGCTCCTTCATCTTGTCCAGCACGGTCACCGGGTCGATGGTCTGGGAGAAGTTGAACATGGTATAGATCGTCTCAAAAATCTCCCGGTTCTGCTGTAAATAAAAATCCTCCGGCTTCACCGTGCCCACCACATCGGTGATGCAGCGGCTGTCGATCAGGATCGAGCCCAGCACCGCCTGCTCTGCCTCCAGCGACTGCGGCACCTGGCGAGCTGTCAATTCCTCATCCATGGGCTTCCCCCCTTTCTCTTTTTCTGGCGCTCTTTCTTACGCTTCCTCAATCTTGACGGTGAGGGGGGCGGTGATCTCGTAGCCCAGCTTGCAGGTGACGGTGTAGGTGCCCACGGTTTTGATGGTATCGGAAATTACGATCTTCCGCTTGTCCAGCTCGATACCGCTCTGGGCCTTCAGAGAATCGGCGATCTCCTGGTTGGTGATGGAGCCGAACAGGCGGCCCGCTCCGCCGCCCTTGGCCTTGACCACCACGGTCAGGCCCCGCAGGGTCTTGGAGATCTCCATGGCCTCGGCCTTTTCCCGGGCGATGCGCTCCTGGGTGGCCTTGTCGTTCATTTTCATGGTATTCACAGCGTCGGGGGTCGCCTCGATGGCGATCTTCCGGGGCAGCATGAAGTTGCGGGCGTAGCCGTCGGAAACCTCCAGCAGCTGCCCCTTCTTGCCCTTGCCCTTTACATCCTGAAGCAAAATCACTTTCATATTCTGTTTCTCCTTATCCTTCGTAGAATTTATCGATTGCTTCCACCAGGCGCTCCAGCGCCTGCTTGACCTCGGTATCCTTCATCTGCGCCCCGGCCACCATGGCGTTTCCGCCGCCGCCCAGGGCCTCCAGGATCACCTGCACGTTCACCTTGCCGATGCTGCGGGCGGAGATGATGGTCTGCCCGTTCTCCGGGAAGAGCACAAACGAGGCGGTGATGCCTGCGATGTTCAGCATATCATCCGCCGCCTGGGCGGCAAGGATGCGGTTGGTTTCGTAGCTCAGTGCGGCGATGGCCAGCTCGTCCCGGTACAGCCGGGCAGACTTGACGATCTGATACTTGGCCACGGTATCCTGGAAGTCGTTCTGCATCAGCAGCTTTACCTCCGTGGTGTCCGCGCCCATTCTGCGCAGCGCGGCGGCGGCCTCAAAGGTACGCTCGCCGGTGCGGACATTGAAGAACTTGGTATCCATGCAGATACCCGCCAGCAGCGCCTTCGCCTCGATGGGCAGCACGTCGCTGCTCTCCGCGCCGTAGGTAATCAGCTCCGTCACCAGCTCGGAGGCGGAGGAGGCATAGGTCTCATGCAGGTTTACCACCACGGGGCTGATATAGTCCGCCGCCCGGCGGTGGTGATCCACCACGCACACCTTGGGAATGGCCTCCAGCAGGGGCTTCCACTCCACCTGATCGGGGCGGTTGGTATCCACCACCACCAGGATACTCCCGTTGTCGCAGGCCACCATGGCCTCCTGGCCGGAGAGGAACACGCCGTCGTACTCCGGCACCCTGGCCACCTGGTCGAGGAGCTTTTCCACGGAATTCTTTTCCAGGTCAATGACGATGTTCGCCTGCTTGCCCTTCTTGCGGCACAGGCAGCAGATGCCCATGGCCGCGCCCAGGCTGTCCAGATCCGCGTTGGCGTGGCCCATGACGAATACCCGGCTGCTCTGGCCGATCAGCTCCATCAGGGAATTGGCGGTGACCCGGGAGCGAACCTTGCTGGTGTACTCCGCCTCGATGCTGCGGCCGCCAAAGAAGGTGAAATTCATGCGATCCTTGATTACCGCCTGGTCGCCGCCCCGGCTCAGGGCCATTTCAATGCCCAGGGCGGCAAAATTGTAGCTTTCCTCAAAGCTGCTGCCGTCCACGCCCAGGCCGATGGACACGGAGGCGGCCAGCCCGCCGGGGCTGGTGATTCCGTGGATATCCCCTAACAGGGAGAATTTATTGGTGACGGCGTCCTCCAGATCCCGCTTTTCAAATACGAATAGGAAGCGGTTCTTCTCCAGCCGCCGCAGCAGGCCGCTGTATGGCTCCGTCCAGCGGGTGATCGCCTCGTTGAGCTTGGCGTTCAGGGTGGAGATGGCGCCCTCGGTCAGATTCTTGGTCAGCTCCTCGTAGTTGTCCACCATGATGATGGCCACCACCGGGCGGGAGCGGATGTATTCGTCGCGTACCTGGTACAGCTCGGTCAGATCGTTCAGATAGATCACGCCCACCAGGGCGGGGCCTGCCTTTTCCTTCACCGCCGTGCCGAACAGACGGTAGCGGCGGCTGGACAGCTCCAGCTCCTTGGGGCACTCGGTCTTGCCGGCGATCAGCCAGTCCACGCCGATACCGGGGAGCACGTCCTCCAGCTGGTGATTGACGGAGGTGAGGGTCAGCCCCGTCAGCTCCGTGAACCTGGCGTTGCACCAGACCACGTTTTCATCCCCCAGCTGCACCAGCACCGCCGGGAAGGGGCTTGCGCCCTGGCCGGTGCTCTCCAGCGTGTCGGAGGCGCGCTGCAAATACTGCCGGATGCGCCGGTTGCTGGCGCGCTGGTGGCTCAGATGCACCAAAAACGCCGCGCCGGTGGCCACCAGCTCCGCCGCTGCCAGCAGATACTGCTCCACCATCAGCGAGCCGACCGCAAACGCAATCATCAGCACATAATAAATGGCTCTGGACGGCCGAAACAGCCGTATCAGCTTTTTATCCACGCGCCGTGCCTCCTTACAGATAGTCCAGTTTATTGTAGCAAAAAACCCGCCGTAATTCAAGTAGAATTCAAGCCTTTCTTGCACCATTATTGACACCCCCTCCCCAAATGATGCACCGCGCCGGCAATGCCAGGACGGGGGGAGCCTTAAAGCCAGTGAAAATGATTTACCCACATGCAAAATGATAGGGCGAATCACCTGCAATGCGGCGATTCGCCCTGCTTTTTACTTGCAATCTGTCCAGGGAACCGCTGAATAAATCATCTGCGGCTGGGCAGCGAGCCTTTTGCTTCCATACTGCGGGCTGAAATCGCCTCCCCGGAACCGGGGAGGCGAAAATTTAATCAGGCATCAGGGTCGTTGACCAATCTCCGTGGGAGAGGGTGACGGAGACGATGTCGTCCACGTTGACGGCGCTGTTGAGCATGGCCAGGATGGTATCGTCCCACAGGCCCTTGCGGAAGAGGGTGTTGTCCACGCTGTCGCTGGTCACCACGAAGCCGGAGCCGTCGCGCAGGTTCAGGGTGATGTCCACGCTGCCGCCGTATTTTTCATCGTTGGAGCGGACGCACAGGGTGTTTACCAGCACGTCGCCGCCGCCAAAGGTCTTGCTGGGCAGGACGCTGTCCTCGGGGAAGGTGAGGATCAGCTTGTTGGGCTGGGGTCTGGCATCCAGCTCCGCATTGGTCAGGAAGAAATAGGCCCCTTCCACAATCACCTCCGGCCTGCCCCCGAAGGTGGCGTCCACCGGGCCGTCGCCCCACAGCGCCCGCAGCTTTGCCTCGGCCTCCTCCGGGGTCAGCTCCTGGCGCAGGCGGGCTTCGATCTCCTCCCGGGGGTCTGCCTCCGTGCTCTGCTCCTCGGCGTGGCTCCAGTCGAATTCGTTGGCGGCCAGGTAATAGTAGTCGTCGTATTCGCCGGTATAGCCGGAGAAGCCGGATTCCTCCTGGAGCCGGGCGGCGGCTTCCTCCGCCGTCAGCTCCTGCCGCAGCTCCTCCCGGCGCTTTGCGATGTAGTCGCGCCGCTCCTGGGCGTAGCGCTCGGCGTCCTCCAGGTTGCTCTGGTAGACATTGTGATCGTCCAGGGTGATGGCAAAAACGGAGCTGCTGCGCATGTCGCAGTGGAAATAATAGGTCAGGGCCAGGGTGGTATCCGTGGTTTTGTCGTCCAGAATGTAGGCGCGGCCATACTGGGAAAATTCCAGCATACCGGGGATGATCTCGCCGTCGTACTCGCGGTGCAGCGTCTCGTCGTCCAGCGGCTCCGGGTGCTCCAGGGCCAGGGTGACGAAGCCTACCTTAAGGGCGCTGTCGTACACATAGGCGTCCACGGTCAGCTTGTAGCCGCCGTTTTCCAATGTCTGCCCCACGGGGGATATCCAGTTTTCCATGGCCTGGGCCACGGTCTCATCCACCGGGCGCTTGTCGTAGCCGGGGATCACATAGCTGCTCGGCCAGGGCTTCTGGTCATCGGGTACCTCCGTGGGGGCCTTGCTGTCGTCGCTGCCGTACAGGCCCTGCACCATTTCCTGAGGGGAATCGAACAGGAAAAAGCGGGCGGCTGCGTAGGCGGTGCCCACAAGCAGGGCGGTGATGATCGCCGCGATCAGCAGGCGGCGGGTGAATTTTATGCCGGATCTCATTTTTGCTTCCTCCTCTGTTTTGGCAAGGCGGGAGGCTTCCAGGCCGCCGATGGCCCGGAACAGGTCTTCCTTTTTCATACTGCGTAACCCTCCTGAATCAGGTATGCTTTCAGCTTCTTCCGGGTGCGGCTGAGGCTTTGCAGTACCGCCGGAGGGGTCATGTGGTAGCGCCGGGCAATTTCATCGGTGTTCTCCACAAAGAAATAGCGGCGCAGGAACACATTCTGATCCCGCTGGCTCTGGGTATCCAGGAAGGCGGCAATGGTGCGGGTCAGCTCCTTTGCCGCCAGCCGGGCGTCCACCGCCGAAGTGTCGCTGACGCATTCTGCCAGCTCGTCCAGCACCAGGGGAACCTCACCCCTGCCCCGCTTCTGCGCCGTTTCGCTGCGCCAGCGGCTGAACGCAAGATTCCGGGTGATCTTCGCCAGGAACAGCCGCAGCACCTTGGGCCGGGTGGGCGGGATGGACTGCCAGGCTTTCAGATATGTATCGCTGACGGTTTCCTCGGCGTCTGCCTCGCTGCACAGAATGCGGTTTGCCAGGCTGAAGCAGTAAGCGCCGTATTTTTCATCTGTCCGCACCAGCGCCTGCTCGTCCCGGGCAAAGTATAGCGCCACGATCTGTTCATCCTCCATGGGGATTCCTCCGTTTCTTGCCGAATTTTTTTAAAAGGCCTTTGTCCTATAAGACGCAAGTCAAATGCGTCCCGTGACAGATTCCGTGAAAATTTATTCCGATAAAAATGTACCGATTGCACTGGACAACCGCAGAAATCCATGCTATACTGTAGCCATCAGAATATAGAGGAAAGCGGGTATTACGCATGCCGAAGGTCATTTTTCAAATTGAGGGCGGAAGCCCCGTAACCGTGGAATGCAACAAGGGTGATAACCTGCTGGAGATCGCCCGCCGGGCCAATGTGGCCATCGACGCCCCCTGCGGCGGCAACGGCTCCTGCGGCAAATGCCGGGTGCAACTGGTGGAGGGCGAGCTGGAATCCATGCAGAGCCGCCACATCTCCGGCGAGGAATACGCGGCGGGCTGGCGGCTGAGCTGCTGCTCCAAGGTGGTGGGGGACGCCACGGTAATGGTGCCGGATATTGCCAGCGCCTACCAGTCCCGGATGAAGACCGCCGACCTTTCCAGCCCCCAGGAGATCGTGATCTTTGAAAACTGCCAGAATCAGCTGAAGGCCAGCGGCATCCATTTTGAAAACTGCTACCGCAGCGCTGTGCTCACCATGAGCGAGCCGACCCTGGACGATACCATGCCCGACAACGAGCGCCTGACCTGGGCCATCGAAGAGGCCCTGGGGGCAGAGCGGGTGGAGCTGCCCTTTGCCGTGATGGTGAAGCTGGCCCACACCCTGCGGGAGAACAATTGGAGCGTGTGCGTCAAGGGTGAACTGAAGGACGGCACCTTCCGCTGCATGGAGATCACCGCGCCCACGGATACCGCCGTGGTGGGCTGCGCCATTGACATCGGCACCACCACCGTGACCATGGTGCTGGTGGATCTGGAAAGCGGCAAAATTCTTGCCAAGGGTTCCTCCGGCAACGGACAAATTCGCTACGGCGCGGACGTGATCAACCGCATCATCGAGCAGGGCAAGTCCGGCGGCCGGAAAAAGCTCCAGGACGCCATCATCAAGGAGACCCTGACCCCCATCATTGCCAACCTGTGTGCCAGCGCCAAAATCTCCGCCCGAAGCATCCTGCGCCTGTCCGTGGGTGCCAACACCACCATGAACCACCTGTTTGTGGGCGTGGATGCCGAGCCGGTGCGGATGGAGCCGTATGTGCCCAGCTTCTTCGCCTGGGAGGGGCTGCTGGCCGGTGACGTGAAGCTGCCCGCCAATCCCCTGGCCCCGGTGCTGATCGCGCCCAACATCGGCTCCTACGTGGGCGGCGATATCACCGCCGGTACCCTGGCCGCCGGGCTGTGGGATCAGGACGAAATGAGCCTGTTCATCGACCTGGGCACCAACGGCGAAATTGTATTCGGCAACCGGGACTTTATGATGAGCTGCGCCTGCTCCGCAGGCCCCGCCTTTGAGGGCGGCGACATCTCCTGCGGCATGCGGGCCACCGACGGCGCGGTGGAGGCCTGCACCCTGGACAAATATACCATGGAGCCGACCCTGCGCATTGTGGGCGATCCGGGGCAGAAGCCCGTGGGCATCTGCGGCTCCGGCATCATCGATATCATTTCCGAGCTGTTCCGCTGCGGCATCATCAACGCCAAGGGCCTGTTTGTCCGGGAGGGCGACCGGGTAAAGCGGGACGCCCACGGCATGGGCCGCTATGTGCTGGCCTGGGAGCAGGAGTCCGACACCGGGCGGGAGGTATCCATCAACGAGGTGGATATTGACAACTTCATCCGGGCCAAGGGCGCCATCTTCTCCGCCATTGCCACCCTGCTTGCCAGCGTGGACATGACCCCGGAGATGATCGACAATGTTTACGTTGCCGGCGGCATCGGCTCCGGCATCAATATGAAGAACGCGGTGAACATCGGCATGTTCCCGGATGTGGAGCTGGAGAAATTCCACTACATCGGCAACTCCTCCCTGGCCGGGGCCTACGCCATGGTCATGAGCGACGAGGCCAACCAGAAGCTGGCAGAGGTTGCCACCAACATGACCTATCTGGAGCTGAGCACCCACCCGGGCTACATGGATTCCTTTGTGGCCGCCTGCTTCCTGCCCCACACCGACGCCAGCCTGTTCCCCCACAGCGTACAGGAGATGTGACCATGCTGGAAGGAACGCATCATATCGCCATCATTGCCTCGGATGAGCAAAGAGCGCTGGATTTTTACATCAATAAGCTGGGCTTCACCCTGGAAAAGGAGACCTGGCGGCCTGCCCGGAAGGACTATCTGCGGATGCTGCGGCTGGGGGATACGGTCATTGAGCTGTTTATTCACCCCGACGCGCCCCCGCGGGTCACTGACCCGGAGGCCCTGGGACTTCGGCACCTGGCCTTCCGGGTGACGGACATCGAGGCTGCAAGAGACTGGCTCAACAGCCGGGGCATCGAAACGGAGCCGATCCACGACGACACCGCCAACGGCGGACACTATGTTTTCTTCCGCGACCCCGACGGTCAGCCTCTGGAATTACACGATTAAGGAATGAAAAAATGCAAGTAGAAAATCACAAGGAAGAAGTTCCCTTTGCCTATTACGAGGAGCAGTTTCGCGCCCTCGACCCGGAGCAGACGCTGACCCGCCTGCCGAACGCCCGGTGGGATGGGTCGGAATTCACCCTGCGCCTGCTGGGCCGGGATTTTGCCATTGCCCACCCGGCCTATGCCATCCGCGCCCTGGACGGCGGCCCGGTGCCTCCCCTGCCCACCCAGACCTTTTTGCTGCGCTACCTGCTGGAAAGCCGGGAGACAGCCTGGGGCGGCCAGTGGAAAACCTTCCGGGAAATGCCCTGGGGGGAGATGTACATCAAGCCCTACACCGGCCGGGTGCTCACCCGCGCCGCCTTCACCTTTGGCACCCGCGTTGACGCCTTTCGGGCGGCCTGTGAAAAAATGGGGGCGGTGAAGCTGAGCCACGGCGACGCCGGATATCAGTTTGAGCTGGTGCCCGGCTACCAGATGCAGCTGCTGGTGTGGGAGGGGGACGAGGAATTCCCCCCCAACGCCCAGGTGCTGTACTCCGACAATTTCGAGCAGTCCTTTGCCCCCGAGGATCGGGTGGTGGCTGGCGATATCCTGATCTCCACCATCAAGTCTTACTTCTGACGAAATGCCCCAGCAGGTTTACGCTGCTGGGGCACCCTTTATTCTTCGCCCGTCTCTGCCTCCGTCCAGGTGACGGCGGTGACGGTGTTTTCCGCCTCCTCCACCACGTAGGCAATGCGCAGATGGGCAGGCAGCGCCTCGCCGGAGGCGGGCAGCAGGACGGTGATCTCCTGGCCGGGGGCGAAGCCGCTGTCGCCGGGGTCGTCCACGGTGCAGCGCAGAATGATACCGGCGGTGTCCGCCGTCTCCCCGGCGTCGTTGGCGGCAGCCTGCTCCAGCACGGTGACGGTCATCTCCGGGGCGCGCGCCCCCTTTGCCGCCATCACCATGGGTACATCGGCGGCGCTGCCGCTGTAGACAGCTGCCTCATCCATCTGCGCGGCAGTTTCCGGGGCGGCGTCCTTGGTGACGGTGAGCCTCCATGCACCGGCTGCCAGCACCAGGGCCAGGCAAGCGGCAGCGGCAGCCATGGGCTGCCAGCGGACGCGCCGGCGCTTGGGAATACTTTCCGCGTCCTCAATGTATTTTTCATCCACGTAATTCAGGGATTCCAGCATTTCCTTTCCGTTCACGGCCTGATTCCCTCCTTTTCAAGAAATAGGCGCAGGGCATTGCGGGTGCGCATCAGCTTGGTTTTCACGTTGCTCTGGCCCAGGCCGAACCGCTGGGCGATCTCGGCAATGCTCTCGGCATACCAGTAGCGGCGCATGAAGATTCTGCGGTTCTCGTCGCTGAGGGTGCCCAGGAATTCATTCATCAGCGCCCCCAGCTCCTGGGACTGTATCTGCATTTCCCTGGACACATCCGGGATGCAGCTTTCCATCTCGGCGGACAGCTCCACCAGCTCCGCCTTGCGCTTGGCGGCGTTGTTCCAGTCCAGCCTGCCCATGGAGAGGAAGCGGCAGATCTTTGCCAGATACGCATAGAAAAAGGCGGGCCGGGTGGGCGGGATATTCTCCCAGGCCTTCATATAGGTATCGCTGACGCTTTCCTCGGCGTCCTCCCGGTTCCACAGAATCCGATAAGACAGGTTATACAGCTTGCCGCCGTAGGCCGCCTCCGTCTGCCGGATGGCGTCCTCGTTCCGACTGAAATACAGATCGATGATCTGTCCGTCCTCCATCTTGGCACCTCCTGATTGCCCTCACCCTATAGGTGGGAATTTCACTCAAATTGGTCACATTGATGCTTACAGAAAACAGGGGGCCATCCCGGCAGGGACGGCCCCTCTGATCATTTTTCCAGGATCACCGGACAATGGACGTTCACTGCCTGGCGGATATAGGCGGCGGCCTCTTCCGGCTTCAGCTGCTGCTGCTCGCCGGTAGTCATGTTCTTCACAGAGCACACGCCCTGGCTGATCTCGTCCTCACCCAGCAGCACGGCGAAGGGGACGCCCAGCTTATTGGCGTAGGCCATCTTCTGCTTGAATTTCTTCTGCTCGCCGTACAGCTGCACTCGCAGTCCGGCAGCGCGCAGGGTCTCCGCCAGAGCAATGGCGGGGGCGGCGCTCTCGGTCATGGGCAGCACCAGCGCATCCGCCGGGGCGCTGGGCAGCTGGGGGTTCAGCAGGCCCTGCTCGTCCAGCACATAGAACAGCCGGGTCAGGCCGATGGAGATGCCCACACCGGGCAGATCCTTTTCGATGTAGTAGCCCGCCAGATTGTCATACCGGCCGCCGGAGCAGACGGAGCCGATCTCCGGGTGATTCAGCAGGGTGGTCTCGTACACCGTGCCGGTGTAGTAATCCAGGCCCCGGGCAATGGTCAGGTCAACGGCAAAATTCGCCTCCGGCACGCCAAAGGCGGCCAGGTTGGCGGTGACGGTTTTCAGCTCGCTCAGGCCCTGGTCGAACATCTCGTTCCGCCCGGCGTAGCCCTCCAGAGCCTGGATCACCTGGGCGTTGGTGCCCCGGATGGCGATAAAGGCCAGAATTTCCCCGGCCTGGGCTTCCTCCAGGCCGCAGTCCTCCGTCAGGATGGTTTTTACCTTCTCCGCGCCGATCTTATCCAGCTTGTCCACGGTGCGCATGATCTCGCCGGAGCGCTCACTCAGGCCCAGCATGGCATAGAAGCCGTTCAGAATTTTGCGGTTGTTCACCCGAATCTGGAACCGGCTCAGACCAAAACCCCGGAACACCTTGTAGATGATGGCAGGGATCTCCGCCTCGTTCAGGACGTCCAGCTTGCCGTCGCCGATGATATCAATATCCGCCTGGTAAAACTCCCGGAAGCGGCCCCGCTGGGCGCGCTCGCCCCGGTAGACCTTGCTGATCTGGAAGCGGCGGAAGGGAAAGGCCAGCTCGTTATAGTGCAGGGCCACGTACTTGGCCAGAGGCACCGTCAGGTCGAACCGCAGGGCCAGGTCGCTGTCGCCCTTCTGGAAGCGGTAAATCTGCTTCTCGGTCTCGCCGCCGCCCTTGGCCAGCAGGATCTGGGCGTCCTCAATGGCGGGGGTGTCCAGGGGGGCGAAGCCATAGGAAGCGTAGGTGCGGCGCAGAATCTCTGCCATTGCCTCAAACTGAATCTGCTTATCCGGCAGCAGCTCCATAAAGCCGGACAGCGTCCGGGGCTTGATAATTTCCATAAAAGCTCCTTTCATGTGCAAAATCCGCCCGCCGGAAAAGGTGGGCGGATTGTATCGCGTGTCGTATCAGAAGCGGGTCTTGGTGTGCAGCATTTCCCGCCAATCCAGGTCGCCGCGCTGCAGGCCCATGATGAACATTTCGGCGCTGGCCAGATTTGTGGCGATGGGCACATTGTGCTTGTCGCAATGGCGGATGGTTTCGATCATCTGGCTGTCGTCCCAGGGGTCGGTGGTGTTGGGGTCGGTGAACAGCAGCACCAGGTCAATTTCATTGTAGGCAATGCGGGCATTGATCTGCTGGTGGCCGCCCTGCTTGTGAGACAGCAGCAGGGTAATGGGCAGGCCGGTATTGTCGGCGATCAGGCGGCCGGTGGTGGCGGTGGCAAACAGATTGTGCTTCATCAGCACGCTCTTGTAGGCGGTGCAGAACTGAACCATCAGCTCTTTCTTCTTGTCGTGCGCCAGGAAAGCAATATTCACAGCAGTCACTCCTTTGTTTATATCAGCTCCCGGCAACCGGGAGGCATGGGTAGTTATTTTCAGCGCCAGGGGAAGGGCTTGTAGTAGCCCTGAAGTCTAGCAGCGATCCGGCGGAAATCCCGGGCGGCCTCGCACCGGCCGGAATACTTCAGCAGCGGCAGTCCAAAGGCGGCGGCCAGGGTCACGTGGGGATCCTCCAGCACAATGCCCAGCAGCGGCAGCCCGGCGGTGTCCATCACGTCGTCGATGGTCATGCGCACGGTGGAGAGCATGCCCCGATCCACCCGGTTGACGATCAGGCGGACATTCTGCTTGCCGGAAAGCTCCAGCAGCTCCCCCACCCTGGCGGCATCCCGCACGGCGGCGGGGCCGGGGCCGGTGACCAGCAGGAAGCGATCCGCCGCGGCGCACACCAGGCGAAAGCCTGCGTCCACCCCCGCCGGGGCATCCAGGAAAATATAGTCATACCGCTCCCGCGCCTGACGGAAGAGGCGGATGAAGGAATCGGTATTGATTTCCTCCGGGCTGCGGTTCATGGGGGCGGTGAGGAAGGACAGCGTGGGATAGATGCTGTGCCGGGGCGCGTTTTCCAGCTCGTAGCCGAATTCCGCCACGTCCAGAAACGAAAGGCTCCCGCTCTCGGACATGCCCAGGGAAATGTCCAGATTGCGCAGGCCCACGTCACAGTCGACGCAGAGCACCCGCTTCCCGGATTCGGCCAGGGCGGTGGCAATGCCGGCGCAGACGGAGGTTTTCCCTGTGCCGCCCTTGCCGGAAACTACAGCGATCAATTCCCCCAATGCCATCGTGCCTCCCCATAGTTTTCTCCATTATAAAGCAATAACGCACAAAAATCAATAGCAAAGTCCAGGTTTGAAAAAGATTTTTCATCAATTTGCACGAAACAATCCCGCCGTACCGAAACATTGCGAATCAACGGCGGATTTTTTATCGAAAACAGAGGCCCATTGCGCAAAAAGGGGTTGCACCCCGGTGGAAACTGAGCTATAATTCAGGTGTAAATACGGGCGAAAGCCCTGATATAATGGAGGATGATTCCCATGTTCACATCTATGATCGAAACGCTGAAGGCGAATCCCCGCAAGATCGTCTTTACCGAGGGCAGCGATGCCCGTATTCTGGAGGCAACCTCCCGCCTGGTGGAGGGCGGCTTCCTCACCCCCGTGCTGCTGGGCAAGGTGGACGAGGTGAAGGCCGCCGCTGCCAAGGGCGGCTTCAACATCGAGGGCGTTGAAATCCTCGATCCCGAGACCTACGAGGGCATGGACGAGATGGTGGATACCATGGTCGCCCTGCGCAAGGGCAAGATGAGCCCCGACGAGTGCCGCGCGGCGCTGCACAAGGGCAACTACTTCGGCACCATGCTGGTCAAGCAGGGCAAGGTGGACTGCCTGCTGGGCGGCGCGACCTACTCCACCGCCGATACTGTCCGTCCCGCGCTCCAGCTGGTCAAGACCAAGCCCGGTGCGCATCTGGTCTCCTCCTGCTTCATCATGGTGCGGGGCGAAGAGAAGCTGGCCATGGGCGACTGCGCCATCAACATCAGCTATGAGGACTCCGTGGACAAGGAGGGCAATGTGACCCTGCCCGCCGCCCAGAAGCTGGCCGAGGTGGCCATCGAGACCGCCAAGACCGCCAAGGTATTCGGCATCGACCCTAAGGTCGCCATGCTGAGCTTCTCCACCAATGGCTCCGGCAAGGGCAGCACCGTCAAGCTGAGCCACGACGCCACCGCCATTGCCAAGGAGATGGCTCCCGACCTGATGATCGACGGCGAGATGCAGTTCGACGCTGCCGTCGCCCCCGAGGTCGGCCAACTGAAGTTCCCCGGCTCCAAGGTGGCAGGCTACGCCAACACCTTCATCTTCCCCAACATTGAGGCCGGCAACATCGGCTACAAGATCGCCCAGCGTCTGGGCGGCTTCGAGAGCTACGGCCCCATCCTGCAGGGTCTGGCCGCCCCCATCAACGACCTGTCCCGCGGCTGCAACGCCGAGGAGGTCTACAAGATGGCCATCATCACCGCCGCAATGGCATAATGACATAAACACAAAACGGAGCGTGCTGCCAGGCAGCACGCTCCAAATTATATTCTGAATGCTATTTCGCCGTCACACTCTGCGCAGCCTGGGCAGCCAATAGGATTTGCCGTAGATGATAATTTCGCCCAAAAGAGCGACGGGGATCGCGGCAAAAATATCCACGGTGGAGTGCTGCTTGACAAAGGCGGTGGACAAACACACCATCACCACGAAGATGCCCAGGGCGACCTTGAACCACCTGTGCAGGTGCTCATCCTTGACCATCACATTGAAGATGGCCAACGAGTAGGCCACATGCAGCGACGGGCACACGCCGGTGCTGGTGTCGAAGGCGTAGATCACGCCCATGACCCAGGTGAAGAAATTCTCTCTGGGGAAGGTCTCCGGCCGCAGATCCTGGCGGCTGGGGAAGAAGATGTAAAAGAACATGGCCACCATCTGGGTGATGAAGATGTACAGATCCAGCTCCCGGAAGCGCTTTACATCGTACAGGAAGTAATACAGCAGGCTGCCGAACACCAGCACGTACCAGCCGGTGTAGAAAACCAGGAAATACTCATTAAAGGGAATGAGATCATCCAGGAAGCAGTGCATCACATGGCAGCTTTCCGCCGGGATCAGATTTTCCGTGAGGAAATACAGTGCAAAGTACACAAGCCATGTGCACCAGAGCCATGCATGCTTAAATTGCGGCTCATTGATCCGGGACAGGCGGAAGCCGCGGTAATCAACCATTTGCCGTTTCATTACGGTACACCTCGCAGGGAAGATTTTTAGGATAGTGCCTTTTGGAGACATTCCGATAGGGAATCACAGTATGCAGCGGCTGGGCGCAGGCCAGCGCCGTGATGGCGTCCATCAGCTGCTGCTTGATCTGAACGCGCTGCGTGTCCATGGGGACGGCGGGATCGTAGCGGATGGGGTCGCCGAAGAAGATTTTCCGCAGCTTGGGGGCAAGGTACATGGGCACAAAGCACAGCGCCTTGCCGGTGCGCTTGTAGTACATCTTCGCCACATCAATGAACCGATTCTGAAATTCATAGACGATGTTGTTGTATTTTTCCCGGCATTCGGGGAAAATGACCAGATGGTAGCCATCCTGCAGCTTCTCCATGGAGCGGCGGAAGGTGGTAAGGCACCGACTGTCGTGGTACACCGGGATGGTGCGGGCATGGCTCATAATATACACGGCGGGATACTTGATGATCCTGCTCACCAGCCAGAAAAGCGGCTGCAAATATTTGGGCTTATCCTGCCAGAAATCCTCCAGCGCGTACTGGCAGACCTCCTTTTTGTCCATCATCTGTGAGGCGCACCAGGTATAGTGGTCAAAGGGGAGCCGCTCCTCAGTGATGATGGCTCCATGGGCCTGGGAGTGATTGCCCACCAGAATACAGGATTCCTCCGGCAGCTTTTCCAGCCCCACCAGCTCCATTTTGGGATAAAAAGCGCCCACGATCCACCGAATAAACCGGCAAAGCCGCGGCTCTTCAATTGGACGCACAGCAGCGCCTCCTTCCGTCGCAGAATCTCTCGCTTATATTCCACCGTGTATTATGGCACAGGATTCTAAACCCAAACGAAACAATCCCGAATACAATGGTCATGTAATCCCCGCCCAAAAAGCTTCCCTTGGGGGGAAGCTGGCAGCCCGTAGGGCTGACTGAAGAGGGCCTACCGCAGTGGGATTTTCTTAAAGGGTACTTTGAATGGGAGGCACCACTCCGTAGGGGCGGATACCAGCCGCCCGCGAGGTTGCGGAATTGAGCTGTCAATTGAATGAACATTACCAAAAGTTTCTGAGTTCGTAGGGGGCGGCAATTTGTCGCCCCGCTGGGTACCGGGATTGAGCGGTTCGTCTGTACAGCTCACGTTCGTTGGCTTTCGGGCGGCTAATATCCGATGAATCAATTGTATGATTGCCACTGGCAATCATTGATATTTTGATTCGCTGCGCGGAGCACCACCCCTACGGACTCAGAATGTTTAACCGTCTACCTTTTTAACTAAATCTCTCTCAAAACCATAACATGAGTGCCCTCTTCAGTCGCTGAGGCGACAGCTATTTAATTATGGTGTCATTGCCACCGGCAATGATTGTGATTATAAATTCGCTGCGCGGAGCACCACCCCACAGGGAAGCTTAGGGGATGTATCCTTTTTTGTTATACGTTCATCTCTACTGCTTCCTAAACCGCAAGGCTAAGGGTCGGCAGGTTGCCGACCCCTACGGGGGGAACTGGGTTTTACAAAAAGTTTTCTTTTTCCCATGATTTTTCTTGACAAATTCCGGGAAATGATTTAGTCTTTTATATGGAAAACGAAACACTCCGAAACTTTCTGGGAGCGATCTTTAATATATAAGGCGAGGGATTCAAATATGAGAACCAGCGGTATTTTGATGCACATCACCAGCCTGCCCGGGAAATATGGCGTTGGAACCATGGGGCGGCAGGCGTATGAATTTGTGGATTTCCTGAAAAAGGCGGGCCAGAGCTATTGGCAGATTCTGCCCCTGACCCCCACCAGCTATGGCGATTCTCCCTATCAGTCCTGTTCCACCTTCGCGGGCAACCATTATCTCATCGACCTGGAGCAGCTGATGAAGGATGGCCTGCTCACCCAGGCTGACCTGGAGGGCATCCAGTGGAACGTCACCGACGACAAGGCGGACTTTGGCCTGCTGTACCAGAACCGGCTGCGGGTGCTCCGCGCCGCTTACGGCCGGTTTACCCCGGATGGGGACTACGCCCGCTTCTGCGACGAAAACAGCAACTGGCTGCCGGACTTCACCCTGTTTATGGCCCTGAAGGACAAATTCGGCGGCAAGCCCTGGTATGAGTGGGACGAAAAGCTGAAATTCCGGGATGCCGACGCCATCTGGCAGGCCCGCAATGAGCAGAAGGACGAAATCAGCTTCTTCAGCTTCGTTCAGTATCTGTTCTTCCGGCAGTGGAACGCGCTGCACGATTACGCCAACCAGAACAACATCTCCATCATCGGCGACGTGCCCATCTATGTCCCCCGGGATTCCGTGGAGGCATGGAGCAGCCCGGAGCTGTTCCAGATGGACGAAAAGCTGGATCCCAAGGCCGTGGCGGGCTGCCCGCCGGATGCCTTTACCGCCGACGGTCAGCTGTGGGGCAACCCCCTGTACCGCTGGGATGTACTGGCCGCCGACGGCTACAGCTGGTGGCTGCGCCGCCTGGCCGCCGCCGGAAAGATGTATGACATGGTGCGCATGGATCACTTCCGCGCCTTCGCCGGCTACTGGTCGGTGCCCTTCGGCGACCCCACGGCCCGGGGCGGCAAGTGGATCACCGGCCCCGGCCTGCACTTCATCCAGGCGGTGAAGCAGGGCCTGCCCAAGCTGAAGCTGATCGCCGAGGATCTGGGCTACCTGACCCAGGACGTGCTGGATCTGCGGGACGCCTCCGGCTATCCCGGCATGAAGGTGCTGCAATTCGCCTTTGATTCCCGGGAGCCCTCCGACTACCTGCCCCACACCTACACCCGCAATTCCGTGTGCTACACCGGCACCCACGACAATATGACCACCCGTCAGTGGCTGGAGACCGGCACTCCCGAAATGCAGCGCTATGCCGCCGAGTACATGCGCCTGACCGAGGAGGAGGGCATGGTCTGGGGCGTGATCCGCACGGCCATGTCCAGCGTATCCGACACCTGCGTGGTGCCCCTGCAGGATTATCTGGACTTGGGCGCGGAGGCGCGGATGAATTTCCCCGGAACCACAAATTCCAACTGGACATGGCGGGCAAAAGATGGTATGATCACGGATGAGCTGGCTGAAAAAATCCGCCACCTGACCACCCTGTACGCCCGCCTGGGCACCCAGGAGGAGAAGCAGGAGAACTGAAATCCCAGCGTTTATCGCGCTTTTAAGATTGGAGTAGAAAAATGAGCTATAACTGCATGAACATTCTCAGATGGACTGAGTCCCAGCTGAAATACACCTATGACGTTTCCCTCCAGGAGGCCACCCCCCAGGAGCTGCACGAGGCATTGGGTCAGGCTGTGATGATGTCCATTGCCGACAATTGGAGCAACAGCAAGCGCACCCGCATGCATCAGCGCAAGGCTTACTATTTCTCCGCCGAATACCTGATCGGCCGGCTGGTGTATTCCAACCTGTACAATCTGGGTATCCTGGATGAAATGAAGCAGCTCTTCGCCGCCCGGGGCGTTGACCTGGCCGTGCTGGAGGACATCGAGGATGCCGCTCTGGGCAACGGCGGTCTGGGCCGTCTGGCTGCCTGCTTCCTGGATTCCGCCGCATCCACCAATATCCCGCTGTCCGGCTACGGCCTGCGGTATAAGTACGGTCTGTTCAAGCAGAGCTTTGACGCCGACGGCAGCCAGAAGGAGGCCGCCGACGACTGGTCGAAGTACGGCGACCCCTGGTCTTACCGCCGCTACAACCACACCGTCCGGGTGGAGTTCCCCGACCATACCGTGCTGGCCGTCCCCTATGACGTGCCCATCATCGGCTACGAGACCAACAACATCAACACCCTGCGCCTGTGGCAGTGTGAGCCGGAGACCCCGCTGGACTTCAACGCCTTCAATAATCAGGACTACCTGCGCGCCCTGGACGAAAAGAACAAGGCCGAGGACATCACCCGTGTCCTGTACCCCAACGACTCCACCTGGGAGGGCAAACGCCTGCGCATCAAGCAGCAGTATGTGCTCTCCTCCGCCTCCCTGCAGGATATGCTGCGCACCTACAAGGTCGCCCACGGCAACGATCTGTCCCACTTTGCAGACTTTTACGCCGTGCAGCTCAACGATACCCACCCCGCCATGTCCATCCCCGAGCTGATCCGGCTGCTGATGCTGGAGGGCATGGATTTCGAGCAGAGCTTCAGCATCGCCCAGCGCACCTTCTCCTACACCAACCACACCGTCATGGGTGAGGCGCTGGAGAAGTGGGATCTGGATCTGATGCGCTCCGTAGTGCCTGCCATCGTGGATATCATTCTGCGCATTGACGAGCGGCTGAAGCGGGAGGCCCCCAATCTCTTCATCGTCAAGGACAACACCGCCCACATGGCGAACCTGTCCATCTATGTCGGCTCCTACGTCAACGGCGTGGCCGCCATTCACACCGAGATTCTGAAGAACGACTGCTTCAAGGATTGGTACCACATGTACCCCCAGCGCTTCCAGAACAAGACCAACGGCGTCACGCCCCGGCGCTGGATGGGCCTGTGCAACCCGGAGCTGACCCAGCTGATCCGCTATCGGGTGGGCGGCGATTTCCTGAAGGATATGGATAAGCTGACCAAGCTGAAGCCCATGATCGACGATGATATGGTGCGTCAGTTCAACGCCGTGAAGCGCACCAAGAAGGAGCAGCTGTGCAAGGTCATTGCCGAGAAAGAGGGCGTCCAGCTGAACCCGGACTTCATCTTTGACGTCCAGGTCAAGCGGCTGCACGAGTATAAGCGTCAGCTGATGAACGCGCTGTCCATCGTGGATATCTACTTCCGCCTGAAAAACGGCGAGCTGCCCAACTTCCACCCCACCGTCTATATCTTCGGTGCCAAGTCCGCCCCCGGCTATGCCAGGGCCAAGGCCATCATCCGCTATATCAACCGCATTGCCCGGATGATCAACAACGATCCCGCCGTGGCCGACAAGCTGAAGGTGGTGTTCGTCCAGAACTATAACTGCTCCTACGCCGAGCACA
Organism: uncultured Oscillospiraceae bacterium; assembly: GCA_934565795.1. Taxonomy (GTDB): domain Bacteria; phylum Bacillota; class Clostridia; order Oscillospirales; family Oscillospiraceae; genus Faecousia. Next base: position 35,480 of record CAKTIM010000004.1, on the reverse strand, counting down.
TCATTCCCGCCGCCGATATTTCCGAGCAGATTTCCCCTGCCGGCACCGAGGCCTCCGGCACCGGCAACATGAAGCTGATGCTCAACGGCGCAGTGACCCTGGGCACCCTGGACGGCGCAAACGTGGAGATCGCCCAGGAGGCCGGCATGGAGAACGAGTATATCTTCGGTCATACCGTCGAGCAGATCAACGCCTGCAAGGACAGCTACTATGCCCGCGGCATCTACGATACCAACCCCTACCTGCACCGCGCCCTGGACACCATGGTGGACGGCACCGTCCCCACGGACGACGCGCAGCGGGAGCTGTATCATTCCCTGCTGGACGGCGCTTCCTGGCACAAGCCTGACCACTACTTCGTCCTGCTGGACTACGCCTCCTATATGGACGCCAAGCTGAAGGCCAACGCCGACTACGCCGACCGCCTGAACTTCGGCCGCAAGTGCCTACTGAACATCGCCAGCGGCGCGAAATTCTCCTCCGACCGCACCATCGCCCAGTACGCCAGCGAAATCTGGCACGTCCAGCCGACGCAGTATTAAGGAATCTTTGAACAAATTGTCTGCGGCTGCGCAGCAGAGGATACACCCACATCAAAAATTCCCCGGAGGAGCCTGTGCTCCTCTGGGGAATTTCATCTTTGCTTTTGCGCGCGCTTTATTCTGCGAAGAATATCAACACCCTTACGGATCGTATCCTCCTCGTGAATATCCTTGGATTCCAGAATCCGCTCAATGGCCTGCGCGGGGTCGAGGGAATGATAGGGATAATACAGCCCGCGCAATTCCTTGGGCTTCACCAGCTTGTAAACCTGCTTGCTGCTTATTTCATAGGTGTAGCACCAATATCGGTACAGATATCCCATCCAGTACAGCTCCTCCGTTCCATACTTTTCTTTCCCATAAACGGTCTGGCCGTATTCCTCGTTGATTTCTTCAAGAATATTGTATTCACTGCAGGACTCATACAGGAAGCCCTCCTGATCCATACGGGCCGCCACTCTGGACATCATAAACCGCCGCAGGAAAATAGGAGAGCTGCATTCCAATTCCGATGCCGACAGCGCAAAAAGCGCAGCCTGCATCCTGCAAAGCTTTAATCCAATTTCATCAAACGTCCTCATTTTAAAATATCCTCAATATAGTCCCCTTGGCCGCGATACTGCTTCCTTGCGATTTTAACCTTGTCGTTGCTGATTTTCTGCTCCGCCGCTTTGGATAAAAGGTATGCCCTCTTTTCAGCCCTTGCCAGGTAGCAATGGTGGAGAAGCGTCACCTGTCGCAAAGCCCTGGGGGTAACAAATACGTATTGGTTGCCAAGATTTGTGGCAGACAGGCAGTGCTGGCACTGAACGTCCGTTATTTCGCCGTCAATAAAGCTGTCAATAATCTCAAACATTCGATTATCGGCAATGGGAGCGATGATATAATCCACTCCCTCCAGCCGGGACAGGAGGCTGAGGATCATTGGATGATTCTGAAAGGAATTCAGCTTTTTCCTGAAATAGGCGATCATCAGCATCCAATCACGGGTAACTCCCAGCTGCACATGCTTCAGGCCTGTCGGGTCAAAATCGACGATGTATAAGGATGCGTCCGGGTAACCGGCTACAAACATTGCGGATTGCTCCATGCTTTCGCCGCAATAGAAGCCTCTTCCGAAGTCGTTTCCTTCCTTTGCCCGTTCAACGGACAATTCTCCGTCAATATATGTTTTTGCTCCGTGGAACAGGATTTTATGTCCGACCGGGCATTCCTCCCTGGAAAACTGCTCTCTTATTATGTTCAGGTGAATTCGCTTGCTAAACGCGAAATCGTAGAATTTTTCCAGGCTTTTCTCAGAAATTTGCTCCGGGTTGCTTTTCCACGCAAAAATGGATCGTTCCGTTATTCCCACCTGCTCCGCCAGCTCCGCAACGGTTAAGCCCAACAGCTCCTGTACAATTTCTATATCTGCTGCAATATCAAAGGATCTCACGCGACCAGCCCCCTTATGTGGATGACTGGATTATATCACAGGCTGCGCGTTGTGTAAACTTGTTTCTGAATTTCTTCATAAACAAGTTTACCTTTAGGCTGGTATTTTTCCCCCTCTGGCCGGGCTGCGGCACGCCGCTCTGCATGTAGCAGTGGAATAGGCGAAGCTAAAATAATCCTATTGGCGAAATTCCCCTTTCATGCTATAATAAATCATCATTATGGTGAACGGGGGCGGTTTTGTGTCCGAAAAAGAGGCTGGGGGCAAGCGCCCCCTGTGCGTTGGGCTGCTGGCGCATGTGGATGCGGGGAAGACCACGCTGTCGGAGGGGCTGATGTATTGCAGCGGGTGGCACAGGACGCTGGGGCGGGTGGATCACCGGGATTCGCTGCTGGATACGCATGCGCTGGAGCGGGAGCGGGGGATCACCATTTTTTCCAAGCAGGCGCGGCTGGAGACGGCCTCGCGGCAGGTCACCCTGGTGGATACGCCGGGGCATGTGGATTTTTCCGCCGAGGCCGAGCGCACCATGCCGGTGCTGGACTGCGCGGTGCTGGTGATCAGCGGCACCGACGGCATCCAGGCCCATACGCTGACGCTGTGGCGGCTGCTAGAGCGGTACGCGGTGCCGGTATTCCTCTTCATCAACAAAATGGATCTGCCCGGCGCGGATCGGGAAAGGCTTATGGAGCAGCTGCACGCCCAGCTGGGCACCGGCTGCCTGGACTTTTCCGCCCCCCGGGAGGAGATCGCGGAAAATGCCGCCCTGTGCGACGAGGCGCTGCTGGAGAGCTACCTTGCCTCCGGCCAGGTGACGGACGGCAACCTGCGGGAGCTGATCGGCCACCGCAGGCTCTTCCCCTGCTGCTTCGGCTCCGCGCTGAAGCTGGAGGGCGTGGAGGCGCTGCTGCGCCTGCTGGACGTGTATGCGCCGGTGCGGGAATACGGCACGGCCTTCGCCGCCCGGGTCTATAAGATATCCCGGGACGATTCCGGCACGCGGCTGACCTGGCTGAAGGTCACCGGCGGGTCGCTGCGGGTGCGTCAGACACTGCGCCTGACCAGCCCCAAGGGGGAGATCACCGAGGAAAAGGTGCAGCAGCTGCGGCTGTACTCCGGGGACAAATTCACCGCCCCCGAGGAAATCCCGGCCGGGACGCTGGCGGCGGTGACGGGGCTGAACGGCAGCTATATCAGGCAGGCCCTGGGGGCGGAGCCGATAGGGCTGGAGAGCACCATGGAGCCGGTGATGACCTATCGGGTGAATCTTCCGCCCCATGTCGACCCGGCCCAGGCCCTGCCCAAGCTGCGCCAGCTGGAAGAGGAGGAGCCTCAGCTGCGGCTATTGTGGGAGCAGGGGCAAATCCACGTGCAGATCATGGGCAAGGTGCAGCTGGAAATTTTCCGCAGTTTGGTAGCCCAGCGCTTCGGCATGGACGTGACGCTGGACGACCGGCGCATCTCCTACAAGGAGACCATTGAAAACACGGTGGAGGGCGTGGGGCATTTCGAGCCGCTGCGCCACTATGCCGAGTGCCATATCCTGCTGGAGCCGCTCCCCAGGGGCAGCGGACTGGTGTTTGACAGCGTGTGCCCGCTGGATGTGCTGGACGGGAACTATCAGAAGCTGATCCTGACCCACCTGGCCGAAAAGGCCCACCGGGGCGTGCTCATCGGCGCGCCCATCACGGATATGAAGCTGACGCTGCTGGTGGGCAAGGCCCATCTGAAGCACACCGAGGGCGGCGACTTCCGTCAGGCAACCTATCGCGCCGTGCGCCAGGGGCTGATGCAGGCCCGATCCGTCCTCCTGGAGCCGTGGTATGCGTTCACGGTGACCGCCCCCACAGAGCTGATCGGCCGGGCCATTACGGATATCCGGGCCATGGGCGGCCAGTTCGACGCACCCCAGGCCCAGGGCGGGCTGTCCACCCTGCGCGGCTCCGTCCCCGCCGCCGAGGTGCGGGACTATGCCGAAACTCTGGCCGCCTATACCCAGGGCCGGGGACGATTGCAGCTGTCCGTCCAGGGCTACGCCCCCTGCCACAATGCCGAGGCGGTGATCGAGGCCGCCGGCTATGACCCGGAGGCCGACCTGGAAAACACCCCGGATTCCGTTTTCTGCGCCCACGGCGCGGGCTTCCAGGTAAAGTGGAACCAGGTGAAGGACTATATGCATCTGGACAGCGGCCTGAAGGAGGAAAAGCCGCCCCAGATCATCCAGCGCGGCAGCATCGACGACCGGGAGCTGGAAAAAATCATGGAGCGGGAGTTCGGCGCCATCCGCCGCCCCCAGTATTCCGCCCCCCGGCTGCGTCCGGCCACCGAGGAGATCACCATCAGGCCGCCCAAGCAGCGCTACATCATCGTGGACGGCTACAACATGATCTTCGCCTGGGACGAGCTGGCCAGGCAGGCAAAGGACGATCTGGACGCGGCGCGCAGAATGCTGTGCGACTGGTTGTCCAGCTACGCGGGCTTTACCAAAACCAAGCTGGTGGTGGTGTTTGACGGCTACAAGCAGCAGGGCAACCCCGGCGAGAAAAGCCAGCTGGGCAATATTCAGGTGGTGTACACCCCCCAGGGGCAGACGGCGGATCGCTACATCGAGGAGCTGGCCGACGAGATCGGCTCCAGCTACGCCGTGCGGGTGGCGTCCTCGGATTCGCTGGTGCAGCTGTCGTCCTTTCGCAGCGGCGTACTGCGGATGTCCGCCCGGGAGCTGCTGGGCGAGGTGGAGCAGGCCCGCAAAGACATGAAAAAATTTTATTGATCGCCCCCGCTTCGCCGGAATTTTCCCGCGGGGTGTGCGATACTGATAGAGCATCCGGGAGGGACATGCGTGGAGGATCTGAAATTCATGGAGGCAGCCCTGGCGCTGGCGCGGCAATCCGCCCAGGAGGGCGAGGTGCCCGTGGGCTGCGTCATTGTGCGCCAGGGGCAGATCGTCGGCTCCGGTCGCAACCGGCGGGAGGCGGACAAGTCCGCCCTGGCCCACGCGGAGATCGAGGCCATTGCCCAGGCCAACGCGGCCCTGGGGGGCTGGCGGCTGTGGGAGTGCACCCTGTATGTCACCCTGGAGCCGTGCCCCATGTGCGCCGGGGCGATCATCAATGCCCGCATTCCCCGGGTGGTCTATGCCGCCTCCGACGCCAAGTTCGGCGCATGCCGCAGCGTGTGCAGCCTGTTTGACATGCCCTTTAACCACCGTCCCCAGGTGGAGGCCGGGCTGATGGAGCAGGAGGCTGTCGGGCTGATGCAGGAATTTTTCCAAAAGCTGCGGGTGGAATTGCGGACAAAGCCCAGATGGAAGCGCTCTGCGCCGCCGGGCTGAATTGGATATGGAGGGATTTCGTTGGAGCAGTACCAAAGCGCCCGAAAATTCGGGGTGTCCGTCGTTGTGCTCACATTGGTATTTCGGCTGTTTGAGGCGGGGCTCCCCCAGGGGGCGGCCCGGCTGCTGCGTTTGCTTCCGATCTCCCCCAATAAACAAACAGAAGCCGGGCAGGAAGCCCGGCATTTTTCTTTCCCCTTTCCGGCGGAGTCCTCGCCACCGGCCTCCTATGTGCCGGAGCCGGCCCGCCCGGTCTTTACCCAGGAGCAGGCGGAATCCCTGGCGGTGACCAATCCCGGCGCCTGTGCGCCGGACTGCGCCGCGCTGCTGACCGCGCCGCTGGAATGGAACCTGGCATCCGACGCGCCCACGGTGCTGATCGTCCACACCCACACCTCCGAGAGCTATGAGCGCGGCGGCGCGGATTACACGGAGACGGCAGCCTACCGCACCCTGGATGAGGAATACAACATGCTCCGCATCGGCGACCGGGTGGCGCTGCTGCTGGAAGCCGAGGGCATCGGCGTGATCCATGACCGGGAATTTCACGACTATCCCTCCTACAATTCCGCCTATTCCCACGCCCGCAAGGCCATCCAGGCGCTGCTGCTGGAAAATCCCCATATCCAGCTGGTGCTGGATATCCACCGGGACGCCATGGAGGACGGAGGCAGGCAGGTAAGCACCCACGCCAGCCTGGACGGGCAGGACTGCGCTCAGCTGATGACGGTGCTGGGCGTAGGCCGCAGCGGTTTGACGAACGACCGCTGGGAGGATAATCTCTCCCTGGCCCTGAAGCTCCAGGTGCTGCTGCAGGCGCAGTGCCCCGGCATCGCCCGCCCCATCTCCCTGCGCGCCCAGCGATTCAACCAGGATCTGGCCCCCTACTCTCTCCTGATCGAGGTCGGCACCGCCGGAGACACCCAGGAAAAAGCCCTCCTCGCCGCCGACCAACTCGCCGCCGCCATCATACAGCTGAAGGACGGCACGTCTGCTGACCTCCCCTGAAAGGAAAAATAGGCGTTCCAACCGCCCCTGAAAGGGGAGGCGGCGCATTGCGCCGGAGGGGTCAGCCGCGGTACGCAGAATACCATTTGGGAAAAACCAAGGCGAATTCGTACAGTCTCACTTGGCTCCCCCGATGGGGGAGCTGTCGAGCAAAGCGAGACTGAGAGGGTGCGGCAGGCAACCGTGGCAATATAAAAACTGAGGCGAATTCGTACGGTTCCAAACGGGACATGGTACGAATTCGCCTTGATCTTTGTAAAGCCATAACTGCCTGCTGCAACCCCTCAGCCGCTGCGGCGGCAGCTCCCCTTTCAGGGGCGCTTGGGGTGCCAGGGAGGGAGCCAAGGAGTTACCGAAAGCGGATGGCCATCCAGCGTTCGATTTGCATGCGGCGGTAGCGGCTGTCCATCAGGTCGACGGTTTGGGTGAGCAGGCGCATCCATTCTGCTGCTGTCCGGCCCTCGTTGTTGCGGACGGCCAGGTAGGGGCACGGCTCCAGCGGGCGGCGGCCGAAGGCGGCGGCAAAGGGCTTGCCCACCCCCAGGGCGATGGCATAGGGGGCCATGCGGTAAAAATACTCCGGGTCGGATTTCAGCAGCCGGGCGGCCTCGGGCCGGGGGATGCTCCGCAGGAACCGGCGGACGGAAACCAGCTCTCCGGCCTCGCTGCGGTTCAGCTCCGTGCGCATGCCGCCGAAGGCGGCGAGGAAGCCCATCAGCAGCTGCACCACCACTGAGCCGAGGGGAATCCAGGGCTGTCCAGCGATCAGGCCCAGCAGGAGCCAGAATACCGCAATACCCAGTGCGATCCAGCGATACAGCGTGGTGCGCGAATACAGGTGCATGGCAAATTCATGCAGCTGCCAGGCGCTCACCGCCCCCAGGACGCCGAAGATCAGGGAAAACAGAATCTGCAAGACCGTAATGCTGGTCATATTCATGGCCACGCACACGCCGCAGAACACCTGGCTGCCGCACAGCAGCCAGCGGAAGATTTTACGGCTGCCGGATTTGGGGCGGCACATGGTCTTTTCGCCGGGAATCATTCCGGCGGTTTTTTTGCACATTTTGGCATAGCCGGGGCTGCTGCAATTGACCACATTGCGGTTATGAAACAGGGTCTGGAACACCCGAATCTCAAACAGGCTCCGCTCGTTGCCCATTTCCATCTGCTTGCGCAGGATGATCCTCGTGCCGTTGGGCTGGATCATCAGGTAGCCCATCTGCGCCCAGGAGAGTACCATCATGGTCAGGTCGCCCCCGGCCATGGTCAGACGGCAGCCCAGCTCACCGGCGCAGATGCCCTCCGGCGGCACGGTGGTGCGCTGACGCAGGGGGGGCAGGGTGCGCAGGAACAGCAGCCAGTAAATCAGTGCAAGTCCCAGGAAGATGCCCATGGGGATCAGCTCCGGGTTGCCGGTGCGCTGGTAGGTGCTCACCGAGGGGAACATCTCTCTGGGCACCAGCAGGGTCATGGTGACGGACTCGTGGTCGTTCAGGGCGTTGATGCTGGTGCCGGTAATCATATTGCCGTTGGTCGCCAGCTGCAAATTGGAGGCAAAGCCCACCTGCTGATAGGTGCTGGTAAAGGTGGGTACGCTGTCCACCGTATCGGGCATGGTGATGACGAAGCTGAACAGCTCCACCGGGTAATCAAAGCCGCACAGCATGGGCAGCGTCAGCTGTAGCTTGCTCAGCTGGAGCGCCGCGCCAAGGGTGGAGGACACAGCGCCCACGGCCTTGGGAATGATATAGTCGAAGCGGATGGGGAACTCGCCGGTCATGCCGCCGGTGATTCGCCCTACGGATACCAGCGTCCGGCTGCCCACCCGGCTGGTGGGGACGGAGCTGCCGTTTACGGTGATCTTCTCCGCGTTTTCGGGCAGCGGGAATTCCAGCCCGGCGTCCGAATTTTCCAGCTTCAGGTTCACGGTCATGCTCACCAGACAGTCACCGTCGGAATTGACGGTGCAGTACAGGTCGATCTGAGAGGCGCTGCTGTCAGCCGATGCGTGGGTATTCAGCAGCGTAATGATGACAAATAAAACAGAGCACAGCGCCACGACGCACCGCTTCAAGCCAATCCCTCCCATCTTATCAGAATGATTTCATTCAGCCATTTTACCATAGCCGCAATTAAAATGCAAGAAAAATCCAAAATTCTTCCCGTTTTTTCCGGCACTTCCGCAAAAAATGTGGCCTTCTCATCGGAGAAAGCCACGAAGGGTTTATGCAAATATACTGCTGCGCTCTACCGTGCGGCGGAAGGCCTCAAATTCGGCGCTGGTGCACTCGGCGGCGGTGACCCGGAGGGGACGGGTGAGGGTGAGGCAAAACATCTCCATAAAGCTCTTGCCGTTGATGCGGTGCTCCCCGTCGTCCAGATATACCGGGAAAGGCTGGGCGGTGGCCGCGTTTACGAATTCCTCCACATCACGGACAGAGGCAAGAGAAATAATAAATTCCGTTTCATTTTCCATCTGACGCTGTACAAACCTCCCTTTCTCGTGTATAATAGGGGTAAATGTTGCTTTCTGCCCTCTTTCTAATTATATCGGCGGACTGCAAAAAAGGCAACTGTGGGGTTCGGACGATTTTCCGAACCATTCCATTTTGAAATTGGCGGTTTTACACATATGAAGTTTGCTTTTTACACCCTGGGCTGCAAAACCAACCAGTATGAGACCCAGGCCATGGAGCGTCTGCTGGCCCAGCAGGGGCACGACATCGGCACGTTTGAGGACGCCTGCGACGGCTACATCATCAATACCTGCTCCGTCACCGCCGTGGCGGATAAGAAGAACCGGGCCGTGATCCGCCGCTGCCGCCGGGAGCACCCCCAGGCGGTCATCGGCGTGTGCGGCTGCTACAGCCAGCATGCCGCCCAGACCGTAAAGGAGCTGGGAGCAGACGTGGTGGGCGGCAGCAGCGGCCGGGAGCAATTTTTGCAGGATATGCTCACCGCCGCCCGCACCCACACCTACCAGGAGCACCTGGACAACGCTCTGCGGCGGCGGGAATTTGAAATTCTCCCCCCCGGCGGTCTCCAGGAGCGCACCCGCGCCATGCTGAAGGTGCAGGACGGCTGCACCAATTTCTGCACCTACTGCATCATCCCCTATACCCGCGGCCCCATCCGCTCCGCCCCGGTGGCGCTGGCGGTGGAGCAGGCGCAGCGCCTGGAGGCGGAGGGCTACCGGGAAATCGTGGTCACCGGCATTGAGGTAGCGGGCTGGGGCAAGGATCTGCCGGGCAAGCCCCCGGTGTGGCAGCTGATCGCCGCCCTGTGCCGGGCGGTGCCAAATCTGCGCATTCGCCTGGGCAGCCTGGAGCCGCGGATCGTCACCGAGGAATTCTGCCGGGAGCTGGCGGGGTTTCCCAACCTGTGCCCCCAGTTCCATCTGAGCATGCAGTCCGGCTGCGATACGGTGCTGGCGCGGATGAAGCGGAAATACGACACTGCCGGATACGCCGAAAGCCTGACCCGGCTGCGGGCCTGGTTCCCCGGCTGCGCCGTGACCACGGATATGATCGTGGCCTTTCCGGGAGAGACGGAGGAGGAATTTCAGCAGAGCCTGCGCTTTATCCGGGATTGCCGCTTTGCGGATATGCACATCTTCCCCTATTCCCGCCGCCCCGGCACCCCGGCGGCGGACATGCCCGGCCAGCTGGGCAACGCGGTGAAGGAGCAGCGCAGCCGCGCCGCCATCGCGGTAGCGGCGGAAATGAGCGCGGACTTCCGCCGCGCGCTCATCGGCACCCGTCAGGCGGTGCTGGTGGAGGGCATGGAGGGGGAATTCTCTGTGGGCCACGCGCCGAACTACGTAAAGGTATACATCCCGGGACAGTATCCCAGGAACGAAATTCAAACAGTCACCGTCACCGCCCTGCACCAGGACGGGGTCACGGCGGAAAGGAACTGATATGAAAACACTGCTGCACATCTGCTGCGCCCCCTGCGCCAACCAGTGCATCGACGTCCTGCGGGGCGATGGCCTGGAGGTCACCGGCTTCTGGTACAATCCCAATATCCACCCCTTTACCGAGTACCGCGCCCGCCGCAACTGCCTGCGGGAATACGCCCAGACCATCGACCTGCCCCTGATCGAGCGCAATGATTACGGCCTGCGCCCCTTTGTCCGGGCGGTGGCGGAGGATATCGAGCACCGCTGCGTCAAGTGCTATGAGTTCCGCCTGTTCGAGGCGGCCCGCCAGGCCAAGGAGGGCGGCTTCGATTCATTCACCTCGTCGCTGTTCATCAGCCCCTATCAGCAGCATGAGCTGATGCGGGAGGTGGCCCAGCGGGCGGCGGCGGAATACGGCGTTTCGTTTTTATACCGGGACTTCCGGCCCTATTTCCGGGCCGGACAGGAGCGGGCGCGGGAGCTGGGCTTCTATATTCAGAAGTACTGCGGCTGCGTCTTTTCCGAGGAGGAGCGGTATCTGAAAAAGAGCAGGATCATTCCCTGATAGGAGGAAACATGAATCAAATGGAATTTTCCGTTCCCTGCCTGTTCGGCCTGGAGGGCCTGGCGGGGGACGAGTTGAAAAGAATGGGCCTGGAAAACGTCCGGGTGGAAAACGGGCGTGTCCTGTTTTCCGGGGACGAGCGGGCCATGGCAAAGGCCAACGTGGGCCTGCGCACCGGCGAGCGGGTGCTGATCGTCCTGGCAGACTTCCCGGCGCGCAGCTTCGAGGAGCTGTTTCAGGGTGTGTACCGCTGCCCGCTGGAGGATTATATTCCCAAGGACGGCGCGTTCCCCGTGAAGGGCCACTGCCTAAACAGCCAGCTTATGAGCGTGCCGGACTGTCAGGCCATCATCAAAAAGGCGGCGAGCCGTCGCCTGGGAGAAAAATACGGCGTAAGCTGGCTGCCGGAGACGGGCAATAAGTTCCAGCTGCAATTTTCCGTCATGAATGACCGAGCGCAGCTGTATCTGGATACCTCCGGCCCGGGGCTGCACAAGCGGGGCTACCGGGCCAACGGCAACGACGCCCCCCTGCGGGAGACCCTGGCCGCCGCCATGATTACCCTGGCCCACTACCGGGGCCGGGAATTCCTGTGGGACGGCTTCTGCGGCAGCGGCACCATCCCCATTGAGGCGGCGCTGATCGCCCGGAACCAGGCCCCCGGCATGTACCGCCGCTTCTCCGCCGAGGCCTTCCCCTGGGTGGAGGCGAAGATCTGGGGCGACGTGCGCACGGAAATGCGGGACAAGGAATTCAAGGGCAATTACCGCATCCTGGGCTCCGACAACGATCCCAAGTGCATATCGCTGTCCATGGCCAACGCCAGAAAGGCGGGGGTGGATCGTCTGATCACCTTCCGGGACGGCGACGCCACCAAAATGAGCCTGCCCAGCGACGCCGGTATCTTCATCTCCAATCCCCCCTACGGCCAGCGGATGCTGGAGCAGCAGAGCGCCCAGCGCCTCTACGCCGCCCTGGGCCGCCACCTGAAATTCGCCGACGGCTGGAAAAAATACATCATCACCAGCGAGCCGGAATTCGAGCACTACTTCGGCAAACGGGCCGACAAAAAGCGAAAACTCTACAACGGCATGATCAAGTGCGATTATTACATGTACTTCGAGGATCGGAAGAAATAAGAGAGCCTGTCGGTTTAGCTAGCAGTAAAAACCTTCTGCCCCCGTAGGGGTCGGCAACCTGCCGACCCTAAACCCCACGGTTTAGGAAGCAGTAAAGAACAACGTATACCCTCAAGTATCCATCCCCCAAGCTTCCCTGTGGGGTGTTGCAGAGCGCAGCGAATCTTTAATAACAATCATTGCCGGTGGCAATGATACAATAATTAATTAGCTGTCGCCGCAGCGACTGAAGAGGGCACTCAGGTGATGGTTTCGAGAGAGATTCGGTTAAAAAGGTACAATGTTAAACGCTCTGAGTCCGTAGGGGTGGTGCTCCGCGCAGCGAATCAAAATATCAATGATTGCCAGTGGCAATCATACAATTGATTCATCGGATATTAGCCGCCCGAAAGGTAACGAACGTGAGCTGTATAGACGATCCGCTCAATCCCGGCACATGGCGGGGCGGCAAATTGCCGCCCCCTACGGACTCAGAGACTTTTGGCCGGTGCCACTTAACGCACTGCTACCGAAGTAGCAACGTTGCGGGCGGCTGGTATCCGCCCCTACGGATGGGGTGCATTCCATTCAACGTACCCTTTAAGAAAATCCCACTGCGGTAGGCCCTCTTCGGTCAGGCCTACGGGCTGCCGTTCGGCGGGCTGGCTTTATTTTACATCAAACATATAAAGAGACAGAGAATTATGAAGCATCTATTTATCATCAACCCTGCTGCGGGAAGCAGCGATCATACCATGGAGTATTCCAGCGCCATTCGTACTGCCTGTGGGGCGCGGCGGCTGAAATATGAGATTCGGGTGTCCATGGGGCCGGGGGACTGCGCCAGGATTGCCCGCGCTGCCGCCGAGACCGGGGAGGACGTGCGCATCTATGCCTGCGGGGGCGACGGGACGCTGAATGAGATCGTCACCGGCATCCGGGGCTTTCCCAACGTCGCCGTCACCGCCTACGCCGGGGGCAGCGGGAACGATTTTGTGCGGATGTTTGACAATCCCGCCGCCTTTTCCGACCTGGATCAGCTGCTGGATGCCCAGGAGCGCAGCTTTGATCTGATCCGGGTGAACGACGACTACGCCTTCAACATCTGCTCCGTGGGCCTGGATGCCCGCATCGGCACCGACGTATCCGGCTACAAGCGCATCCCGTTGCTCCAGGGCTTCCGGGCTTACGCGGTGTCCACGGTGGTGAACGTGGTTCGGGGCATCGGGGAGCACTACGTGCTGGAAGTTAACGGCGAGACCATCGACAGTGAGCAGACCATGATCTGCGTGTGCAGCGGCCAGTATTACGGCGGCGGCTTCCACCCCGTCCCGGAGGCCGACCCTACCGACGGCAGGCTGGAGGTGCTGGTGGTGAAAAAGGTCAGCCGTTTGCAGGTGCCCAGGGTCATCGGCAAATACAAGGCCGGAAAATACCGCCAGCTGGAGAGCCTGATCCGCCACTTCACCACCGATTCCCTCACCATCCGCTGCGACCGCCCCAACCCCATCAACCTGGACGGCGAGCTGCGCTTCGCCCAGGACATCCACATCCACATCGCCCCGGAAAAAATCCGCTTCTTCTATCCCACCACTGCCAGCCTCAAAATCAAGGAAGCGGCGCAGGTGCGGTAAGACCGCAAAAAGCTCCCCCAACCGGGGGAGCTTTTTTGCGTCAAATCTCTTTGTACATGGCCGCCGCATCATCCTTGCGGACGGTTTCGGATACCTGCAGAACCTCCACGGCCACCGTGCGGGCGCCCATGGAGATCTCGATCTTGTCGCCCACCTTTACGTCGTAGCTGGCCTTGGCGGGCCTGCCGTTGACGCTGATGCGGGCATTGTCGCAGGCCTCGTTGGCCACCGTCCGGCGCTTGATAAGGCGGGAGACCTTCAGGTATTTGTCCAGGCGCATGTTACTTGCTGATGGCGTCCTTCAGGGTCTTGCTGGCCTTGAAAGCGGGCATACGGGAGGCGGCAATCTCCATGGTCTCGCCGGTGCGGGGGTTGCGGCCCATGCGCGCCTCGCGCTCCTTCACCTCGAAGATGCCGAAGCCGCTGACCTGCACCTTGTCGTTCTTGGCAAGGGCGTCGGCGATGGCTTCCAGAGCGGCGTTCAGAGCCTTCTCGGTATCCTTCTTGGTCAGGCCGGTCTTTTCGGCGGCGGCAGCGATCAATTCAGTCTTATTCATGTTGTAATTTCCTCTTTTCGATAGATTTTTATCGCGGGGGAACAGCCCCCGATCCTCGGGCAGGCGCGGCAAAGGGGCCGCCTCCGCCCCGACTGTGAACATTATACACAGAGCCTTTTTAGATTAACATAATCAAATGCAAAACGCAAGGGTTTTCTTTGAAAAATATCACAATTTCAGCAGCTTTGCTATTTTTTCACCCTTGGGCAGCAGCAGGCAGTCCTCCCGGGTGACGACCTTCAGGGCAATGGCCGCCAGCACGTACACAACAAAGCCGATGGCCACCGGCACGCCTGCCAGCACCACCCGGCCGGTCAGCCCGGTCAAGCCCAGGGTGGACAGGCCCCGCCAGCTCAGCCAGACGGCCACACCCATGACGCAGGCGGCCAGGAACGGGCGGATCAGGTTGACGATCATCCGGGGCGGGTCTTCCACCAGGGAGCGGATGGAGAACACATTGAGAATACAGATCACCACATAGCTGGTCAGGGTGCCGATGGGGGTGCCCACAATGCCGATGGCCCGGTTGCCGGTGAGGACGTATACAATAATCAGCTTGATGATGCCGCCGATAAGCATGTTCACCACCGGCCGGTTCACGTTGCCGTGGGCCTGCATGATGGCGGTGGTCACCAGCACCAGGGCATTGAACACCACGGAGATACCCAGCACGGTCATCATCTGCCCGGCCAGCACCAGATTTTCCCCGGTGTAGCCGCCCAGCAGGGCGGTAATGGGCCGGGCCAGGCACACCAGCCCCACGGCGCAGGGCATGGCAAAAATGCCGGTGATGCGGATGGCGGATTCCTCGGTCATTCGGGTCTCCCGGAACTTTTTCAGGGTGATCTGGGCGGTGATGGCGGGAATGATGCTCACGGTGATGGGGGTGATGAAGGCGCAGGGCATGTTATAGATGGTCTGGGTCATCACGTGCACACCCCGCATGGTGTCCGCCGCCTCCTGGCTGATGCCAGAGCCGAGAAGCCTGCCCATATAGATCTTGCTGGACAGAGAGGTGATGATGGACAGAATGGTGGAGCTGACGGTGATGGGCACCGCAATCTTCAGCAGCTCCTTGGCCGTCGCCCCAAAGCTCTTGGGGGTGTCGCCGGTTTCCGGCAGCTGCCGGTAGCTCTTGCGGAAGCAGCCAAAGAGATACACCGCCGAGACAAGGCAGCTGGCCGTCACACCCAGGATTGCGCCGCCCGCCGCCAGGGAGATGCTGGCGGTGGCTTTCAGGAAGGCGACGGCGGCGATCATGCCCACCACCAGCTTAGTCACCACCTCCAGCACCTGGGAAACGGCGGTGGGGATCATATTGCTCTGGCCCTGGAAGAAGCCCCGGTAGGCGCTCATAATGCAGATCAGCAGCACGCAGGGCCCCAGGAAGCCGATGGCCGCCCAGGCGTCCGGCTGGTTCCAGAAGGCGGCCAGCGGGCGGCAGAAGGCCGTCATCAGGACGCTTCCCGCAATGCCCAGGATCAGGAAGATCCGCTTGGCGGTGAGATACACCTGCCGCACCTGGCCGTAGTGCTCCAGGCTGCTGGCCTCGGAGATCATCCGGCTCATGGCCACGGGCAGACCGGCGGTGGAGATCATCAGAAGGATATTATAGATTTCATAGGCGGTGCTGAAATAGCCGAAGCCCTTTTCGCCGATGATGGCGTTCAGCGGCACCTTGTACAGCGCGCCCACCAGCTTGACGATCACCGTCGCCATGGCCAGCAGGGCCGTGCCCTGCAAAAAGTTCTGCTTTTTTTGTTCCGACATCACGTTTCCTCCACAGTCGGCTCGTCCTTCTGGAAGAGCTTCGGAATCGCCTCGTTTACCAGCTCCTCCACCACCTTCGACAGGTCGATGGTGGGGAACTTTCCGTTCTGGTACAGGATTTTGCCCCGCACCATGGTCATGGCCACGTCCCCGCCCTTGGCGGAGAACACCAGGCCGTTCAGCACATTGTGGCAGGGCATCAGGTGGGGTGCGGTGAAATCCACCAGGATCAGGTCGGCGTCCATGCCCACCTGGAGCATGCCGCATTCCTCGCTTCTGCCCTGGGCCTGCGCGCCGCAGACCGTGGCCATCATCAGCACGGCGGAGCTGGGCATGGCGGAGGCATCCTGCCTGCGGCTGCGCTCGGCCAGCGCGGCCCCCCGCATGATCTCGAACATATCCAGGTTCCCGGCCTCCACCGCGCCGTCGGTGCCCAGGGCCACGTTCATTCCCGCCTGCACGCAGTCGAGGATGTGGGCGCAGCCCATGCCGCTCTTGGCAGCGGACAGGGGCAGGGCCACGGCGGTGACCTTCTTCCGGCCCAGAATCTTCTGCTCCACCGGCTCCAGGTAGCCGCACCCGGCGGCGGTGACGGGCACATTGAAAAGCCCGTGGCAGTTCAATAGCTCTCCGGGGTTCATGCCGGTGCGATCCAGGCAGCCCTCCACCTCGCCGGGGGTCTGGGCCAGATGGAGCTGGAGGCCTAGGCCCTGCTCGCTGGCATAGCCCACCAGGCCCTCCCAGAGCTTGTAGTTGCTGGTGTACTCGGCGTAGATTCCGGCATTGATTTTGATCCGGCCCTCGTCGAAGCCGTTCCATTTTTCCGTCAGGCGCACCAGCTCCTTACACTGCTCGTCGGTGTCGAAGTCGAACTCCTCGTTCTGGTCGATGAAGCGGTAGCTGGACAGGGCCAGGTTCGCCTTGATGCCCGACTCGGCCACGGCCTTGGCGGTGGCGTCCGGGTAATAATAGAGGTCGGACACGGAGGTGACGCCGAAGCGCAGGCACTCCGCGATGGACAGCAGCGCCGCCGCCCGGGCGCAGCGGGAATCCATCTTCGCCTCCTTTTTCAGCAGCTCCTCCAGCGCCTGGGCGTTGCTCAGGTCGTCGGTATAGCTGCGCAGCACGGAGGACGCCAGGTGGGTGTGGCAGTTCACCAGGCCGGGCATGGCCACCATGCCGGTGCCGTCGATAACGGTCTGGGGCGGCTCCTTGGGGGCCTGCCGGGAGACGGAGACAATCTTGCCCCCCTCGATCCCGATGTAGGCTCCGAAGAGCACCTCCATTTTGGGATTCATGGTCACAGCGGTGACGTTGGCGATCAAAGTATCCAAGGTGAGGCCTCCTTCTGTCATATCAGCTTGAACAGCTCTTGCTTCTGCTCCAGAACCTTGGGCAGGAGCTGGATGTACTGCTCCGGGAATTTGGGATTGTGGAAGCGCTGCAAGGTGCCGTCGGGCAAATTGACCTTGTTCATGCCGCCGCCCCCCAGGGAGAGGATGGTGTGCACTTCCTCCATCATGTAGATATTGTACAGGCAGTCCATCCCGTCCCGGCTCCAGCCCACATTTTCAAAGGAGCCGGACATGTATTTCTGCCGGTACAGATAGTAGGGCCGGTAGCCCAGGGCGGACAGCGTTCGGCTGGCATAGGCCACCATCTCTGTCACATCCTCGGCGCTGGGCAGGCTCCCCCGCTTTTCAAAGAGGTCGGCTCCCTTTTTCAGGGCCAGGGTGTGCACGGTGATGTTGGAGGGGCCCAGGGCCGCCACCTGATCCAGGCTGCGGCAGAAGCCCGCCACGGTGTCCTCCGGCAGTCCCGCGATCAAATCCATGTTGATGGCCTCAAAGCCCGCCGCCCGGGCTTCGTCATAGGCGCGGAGCACATCTTCCGCCCGGTGGGGCCGCCCGCAGGCGCGGAGCACGGCGTCCTCCATGGTCTGGGGGTTGATGCTCATGCGGTTCGCCCCGTGGGCGCGGATGGTTTGCAGCTTTTCAGCGTCCAGGGTATCCGGCCGGCCGCCCTCCACGGTGTATTCCAGGCAGCCCGACAGGTCAAAGGCGGCGGCAATGGCGTCCATCAGCCGCGCCAGCTGGGGGCCAGTCAGGGTGGTGGGAGTGCCGCCCCCGATATACAAGGTACGCAGCCGGTGGCCGGACTTGCGCAGCAAAGCGCCGGTGAGTGTAATTTCCTTCAGCAGCGCCTCCAGATACGGCTCTAAAAGCTCCGTTTTCTTGCCCACCGTTCGGCTGACGAAGCTGCAATAGGCGCAGCGGGTGGGGCAGAAGGGAATGCCCACATACAGCGACAGATCCCCCAGCTCCAGCAGCCGCATGGCCCGCACCGTGGCCTGGGAGCATTCCACTGCCAGACGCCGCCGGGCGGAGGTGACGAAATACACGTCCCGCAGCATTTTCTCGGCGGAGGCGGGGGTGCCTCCCTCCAGCAGATGCCTAGTGGTGAGCTTGGTGGGCCGCACGCCCGCCAGCGCCCCCCAGGCAGGCTCCCCAGGCAGCAGCTGCACGGCGGCAAGATAAACGCTTTGCTGCAGCGCCCTCCGGCGCAGCCGGACAGTCTCCTCCGCCGCTTTCAGCCGCCGGGTGGCGCAGGCCTTTTTCCCGTCCAGGGTGATCTCCGCCCGGACGGTGATGTAGGTACCGCCCCGGAACAGCCGGGACACCGCCTCCACCGGGGCATTCTCCGGGAACAGCGCCAACAGCAGCTGCTCCACCGCATAGCGGTCATCATGACCAATGAGCGTCAGATCCATAGTTCGCTCCTTGTAGTTTACTTGGCTCCCCAATAGGGGAGCGGTACGTCCAAAGCGCCCCTGAAAGGGGAGCTGGCAGGCCGCAGGCCTGACTGAGGGGTTTCGCGGTAGGCAGCTGTGGTTTCATAAAACCCTAGGCGAATTCGCAGCAGCCCTCTTGGCTCCCCCAATGGGGGAGCTGTCGAGCAAAGCGAGACTGAGAGGGGCAGCAGGCAGCTGTGGTTTTATGAAGCCATGGGCGAATTCGTACCAGTCATTCTCTGCTGCCACTCAACGCACCCTTCAAAAAGGAGTTGCTGCGGTGGCCCTCTCAGTCAGCCCTTACGGGCTGCCAGCTCCCCCAATGGGGGAGCCAAGGGGCCAGTGCGAATCGCCTTGGTATTTCCTAAATGGTATTCTGCGTACCGCGCCTGACCTCTCCGGCTCACGAATGTGAGCCGCCTCCCCTTTCAGGGGAGGTTTACATGTATGGGTTCGTCTCCCGTTCCCAGGCGAGGTCGGTGGAGGAGCCGTGGCCGGGGCAGACGCGGTAATTGCCGGGAAGGGCGGCCAGCTTTTTCAGGGAGGCCAGAATGTCCCTGGAATTGCCGCCGGGCAGATCCGTCCGCCCGCAGCTGCCGCAGAACAGAGTGTCGCCGGAGAACATTGCATCGCCGCACACCAGGCAGACGGAGCCGGGGGTGTGCCCCGGCGTGGGGATCACCCGGTAGGTCAGGCCCGCTATGGTAACGCTGCCGGAGGCGGGGTAGGTATCGGTGTAATAGAGCTTTCCGTTTGTGATCATGGGCGGCAGGCTCAGGTCGGCGGCGCTGATGTACACGGCGCAGTCCGTCTCCGCCGCGATCTCCGCCACCGCGCCCACGTGGTCAAAATGCCCGTGGGTCAGCAAAATGGCCTCCACCGTCAGCCCCAGTCCGTTCACCCGATCCAAAATCGTCTCCGCTTCATACCCCGGATCGATGACGCAGCAGCGCTTCTGCCCAGGGTTGTATACGATATAGCAGTTGGTCTGATAAGAGCCCAATGTAAGCTGTACGATCTCCATGGTAAAGTCCTCCTTCAGTGCCTGGGGCCTTGCAGCTGGTCGGTGTCCAGGAGCAGGGTGACGGGGCCGTCGTTGAGGGATTCCACCTTCATGTCCGCGCCGAAGCGGCCGTGCTGGGGCGGATAGCCCAGCTCCCGGCAGAGCTCCAGGAAGCGCTCATACATGGCCTCGCCCAGCTCCGGCTGCGCGGCCTCGGCAAAGCTGGGGCGGCGGCCCTTGCGGCAGTTGCCGTACAGAGTGAACTGGCTCACCACCAGCACCTGCCCGCCCACCTGCTCAAGGCCCAGGTTCATCTTTCCGTTTTCGTCCTCAAATATCCGCAGCCCCAGAGCCTTCTCGGCCAACAGGCGGCATTCCTTCTCCGTATCCGCCGGGCCGACGCCCAGCAGGATCAGAAAGCCCTGGCCGATTTTGCCGACGGTCTGGCCGTCGATGGTCACGCTGGCGTATTTGACGCGGGTCAGAACAGCTCTCATATCAGTTTTGTCCTCTCCGGGAGCCGACCACATCGCGGATGTTCAGCAGACGGTTGCGAATGTTGTCCAGCTCCGCCACATTTTTTACCTCAAAGCGGATCAGGCAGGTGCTCCGCCCGCCGGGCAGATCCTTGGCGCTCATTTCCTTTACCCGCACCCGGGCGGTGGTGAGCACCGTGGCCACGTCCAGCACCAGGCCGTCCCGGGTCAGGCAATCCAGCTCCAGGGTGGTTTCAAAGGGCTGCTCCTCCTCGGAGGCCCAGCGCACCCGCACCCAGCGGGCAGCCTGCCGGGGGTCGTCCCGGTTCTGGGCATTGGGGCAGTCCGCCCGGTGGATGGACACGCCGAAGCCCTTGGTGATGAAGCCCACAATGGAGTCGCCGGGCACCGGGGTGCAGCACTTGGCGAATTTGATCATGCACGAGTCAATGTCCTCCACGATCACCCCGTTTACCGCGTGGCGGTTCTGCCGGGCGGCGTCGGAATCGGGGTTGAGACGCAGGGGGCTGACGCTCTTTTCCGCAGTCTGGGCCTTCACGGCCCGGCTGATATCGTCCCGGATGCGCCCCACGGCCTTCACGGCGGTCAGGCCGCCGTAGCCGATGGCGGCGTACATATCGTCCCAGCTGTCGAAGGACAGCTTTTTCAGCAGATGGGGGGCCAGCTCCTCGTCCGTCAGCGCGGTCATGGGCAGGCCCATGCGCTTCATTTCGGATTCAAAGGAGGATTTGCCGTGGACGATGTTTTCCTCCCGCTTCTCCTTCTTGAACCACTGCTTGATCTTCGTGCGGGCCTGGTTGCTCTTGCAGATGTTCAGCCAGTCCCGGCTGGGGCCTTTCGCCGTTTTTGAAGTGATGACTTCAACGATATCGCCGTTTTTAAGAGCGGTATCGATGTTGGCGATCCGGTTGTTGACCTTGGCGCCGATCATGGAGTTGCCCACGCCGGAGTGGATGGCATAGGCAAAATCGATGGGCGTAGAGCCGGAGGGCAGGGAGACGATGCGGCCCTTGGGAGTAAAGACGAACACCTCGTCGTCAAACATATCGATCTTCAGGGACTGGACGTATTCCTCCGCGTCGGCGTCCTGCTGGCTCTCCAGCAGGCGGCGCACCCACTCGAAGTCCTTCTCCGAGCCGGAGCCGGTGCCCTGCTTGTATTTCCAGTGGGCGGCGATGCCGTATTCCGCCGTCTCGTGCATGTCCCAGGTGCGGATCTGCACCTCGAAGGGGATGCCCTCCGAGCCAATGACGGTGGTGTGCAATGACTGGTACATATTGGGCTTGGGGGTGGAGATGTAGTCCTTGAACCGTCCGGGCACCAGGTTGAACAGGTCGTGGATGTGTCCCAGGACGTTGTAGCAGTCCGGGATGGAATTGACAATGACCCGGAAGGCGTAGATGTCATACAGCTGGTCGATGGTCTTGTCCTGGGCCAGCATCTTTCGGTAGATGGAATACACGTGCTTGATGCGCCCGTAGGTGGTGTTCTGGATGCCCATGGCGTTCAGCCGGTCAGTGATCTTGAACTGGATGGACTGCATGAACGCCTCGTCCTTTTCCCGGTGCTTTTGCAGATAGTTGGTGATCTCCGTGTATTCCTTGGGGGCCAGGTAGCGCAGGCTGGTATCCTCCAGCTCCCATTTGATCTTCTGCATGCCGAGCCGGTGAGCCAGGGGGGCGTATACGTCCATGGTCTCCCGGCATTTGATGATCTGCTTTTCCGGGGACTGGTACTGCATGGTGCGCATGTTGTGCAGCCGGTCGGCGATTTTGATCAGCACCACCCGGATATCCTTGCTCATGGCCATGAACATCTTGCGCAGATTCTCCATCTGCGCCTCCTCGGTGGAGGAGAAATTGGCGCGGGTCAGCTTGGTGACGCCCTCCACCAGCTCCGCCACGGTGGAGCCGAAGAGCTTTTCGATCTCCTCGTGGGAGGCGTCGGTATCCTCGATGCAGTCGTGGAGCAGGGCGCCCAGAATGGCGTCCATGTCCAGGCCCATTTCCACCACGATCTCGGCCACGGCCAGGGGGTGGATGATGTAGGGGGAGCCGTCCTTGCGCTTCTGGCTTTTGTGCTTTTCATCGGCGTAGCGGACGGCCTTATCGATCAGCTCCATATCGGCGGTGGGCATTCTGCGGGCAATGGCGGCGCACATGGAGTCATAGTGTTCTTCAAAGGTTTCCAAGGTGAATCAGCTCTCTTTCGGCGCGCCATTCAGCAGGCGCTGCATGGTGGCGCTTTGGGTCAGGTCGGCCTTCCCGGTGCTCCGGGTCAGATGGATGGATATGTATTTATGCAGCCGCTGCTGGGTCAGCAGTCCGCCGTCCCGGAAGATATCCAGGCAGGTCATCAGCTGCTCCAGGGTCAGGGGCTTGCCCGACCAGCGGACAATCTTGCGGCACAGGCAGATGGGGGATTCCTGGATGGGGTCGTCGCTCTGGGCGTCCAGATACCGCCACACAATGGCCAGCCGCTCCCGGTCGGGAATCAGATATCCCGCGTCCTCCGATGTGAGGGAGCCGTCCAGCAGGGCGCGGTAGTGGGCGGTCTCGGTGCCGCAGGGCACGGGGCAGCTGGGGCGGATATCCACCACGTTCAGCTGAAGGCTCCGCTCCCCCTGATAGCAGTTGATCTGGGGCAGGAAGGCCACGTCCACCGTCTCCCCCTGGCGCAGCTTCACGCTGCCGGGGGCCACGGAAAAATAGATGGCGTTGAAAATCTGCTTGTCCCGGCGCAGCCGCAGGCGCATGTGCTTGCCGCCGCCCACCATGTTCACCCGCTCCACCGTCAGGCCGCTGAGCAGCAGCACGGGCTTTGGGCAGCCGCTGCCGGTGGGCTCCAGAATGTCCAGGGCCTCGAATTCCGGCAGGGTAATCAGCTCCGGGGGCACCACGCAGTCGATGTCCACGCTGGTACGCAGGGTCTCCCCCGCAAAATACTGAGAGGCCAGGGCGCACACCTGACGGCGGAACTCCGGGATATTGTCCCGGCTGATGGTAAAGCCGGCGGCCAGCTCATGCCCGCCGTAGCTTTCCAGCAGGGGCGACAGCGCCGTCAGGGAGGCAAACAGGTTGAAGCCCCCGTGGCTGCGGGAGCTGGCCTTGCCGTGCTCCCCGTCCAGGCAGATCAGGAAGGTGGGGCAGGCGTATTCCTCGGCGATCCGGCTGGCCACGATGCCCACCACGCCCTGATGCCAGCTCTCGTCGGCCAGCACAATGGCGTCCGGCGCTTTCCCGGCGGGGAGCATGGAGATCGCCTGGCTGTAAATTTCGGATTCCACCGCCTGCCGCTGGCGGTTCAGGTCGCACAGCTGCTTGGCGTCCCGGGCGGCCTGGTCGTCGTCCTGGGTCAGGAATAGGTCGACGGCCACATCCACCTGGCCCATGCGCCCGGCGGCGTTGATCCGGGGGGCCAGCATAAAGCCGATGGACGAGGCGTTCAGCGACTGGGGGTCGCAGCCGCATTCCTTCATCAGCGCGGCCAGCCCCGGCCGGGTGGTGCGGCGCAGGGATTGCAGCCCCCGGGAGACGAACACCCGGTTCTCCCCCACCAGGGGAATCACATCCGCCACGGTGCCCAGGCACACCATATCCGCGTACTCGTCGAGCATCTGCTGGGGGTCTCCGCTGAGGGCGCAGGCCAGCTTGAAAGCCAGGGCCACCCCGGAGAGGTTCTTGTGGGGATAGGTATCCCCCGGCTTGTGGGGATCCACAATGGCCATGGCCAGGGGGAGCTTATCCTTGCATTCGTGGTGGTCGGTGATCACCAGGTCGATGCCCAGGTGGTGACACAGCTGGGCCTCCTGAATGGCGGTGATGCCGCAGTCCACGGTGACAATGAGCTTCACCCCCTGCTCGTGCAGGTGGTTGATGGCGATGGGGTTCAGGCCGTAGCCCTCCTCCAGCCGGCCGGGGATATAGCTGATGCAGTCCGCCCCGCAGCTGCGCAGAAAATCCGTCAGCAGGCAGGTGGCGGTGATGCCGTCCACATCGTAGTCGCCGAACACGGCGATCTTCTCATGGGCGCTCATGGCAACGCCCACCCGCCCGGCGGCCACGTCCATCTCCGTCAGAAGATAGGGCGAGGGCAGCTCACAGTTGCAATCCAGCTGCGCGTGGGCCTGCTGGGCGTCGGCGATCCCCCGGGCCGCCAGCACCCGCGCGGCCAGCTCCGGGTAGCCTGCGGCCCGCAGATTGCGCAAGGCCTGGGCATCGGGCTTTGATACATTCCAGATTCCATATTTCACATCGATACACATCCAACAAAGCTTTTCCTGATATTATACCAAAAAAAGCCGGGAAGCACAATCCCCTTTTTCGCCGCCCGCTATTGCTGTCCGGGCTGCGCCTGGGGGAACATGGAGATCAGGGTAATGACCAGCAGCGGGCTGAGGATCATGCCCGGCAGCCCCCACAGCCGGAAGCCCACATACAGGGCGATCAGCGTGACCAGCGGATCCAGCCCCAGCTGGCGGCCCACCAGCCGCGGCTCCAGGGTGGAGCGGGTCAGGGCGGTGGCAATGTAAAGCCCCACCAGGCCCAGCGCCCGCCCGGTGTTGTGCTGCACCAGGCACACCAGGCTCCAGGGCACCAGGATCGTCCCGGTGCCCAGAATGGGCAGGGCGTCCACCACGGACACCATCATGGCCCACAGGGGGGCGTACTGGATGCCCAGCAGCAGGAAGCCCACCGTCAGCACCAGGCAGGTGATGGACAGCAGCTTGAATTGCGCAATCAGCCATTGCCCGGCGGTGGCGCGCAGCCGGGTCAGGAACTGGATAACCGCCTGAAGCGGCGGGCGGTGCATCTGCTCGCGCAGCCACTGCCGGATGCGGGGCAGCTCCGCCGAGGTGAGGAAGGCCGCCAGCACCGTGGTGCCGATGCCCAAGGCACTGTCCGGCAGCCGGGTCAGAAAGCCCCCCGCCATGGCCAGCCCCTTACGGGTGATTCCGTCCAGCAGCTCCGCGCTGCCGGAAAACAGCTGCATCACATTGCGCTGTACCAGTCCCCGCACTCCCGGCGACGCCCGCTGGGCAGCCTCCAAAAGCCAGTTTTGCAGGGCATTCAGCCCGTCCCGGGCCGTCAGCTCCATCTGGGGCAGAATTCCGGCCAGCACCCGCAGCTCCCGCACCGCCAGGCCCACTAGCAGCGTCAGCGCGGCGCAGATCACCGCGAACACCGCCCCCACGCCGATCCCCGCCGCCGCAGCCCGGGGCAGCCGCAGCCGCTGGGAGAGAAATTTTACCCCCGGCTCCGCCGCCAGCGCCAGCGCCGCCCCCATGACAAAGGGGGTGGAAACGGGCAGCAGGTATTTCAGCCCCACCCACAGGCCCAGAAGCGCCGCCGCAACGATTGCCGCCTTTTTCATGTTGGGTTCCTCCTTTCCAAAAAGCTGCCGCCGACCGGCGGCTCAATGGTTTTTTCACTTTTTTCAGAATAAAAGGTTGCATTTCCTAAAAAATATGCTAGAATACATACCGTGAGTACGTATGTACGCCGTGTGCACACATTGTCGACAAGGAGGGTGCTTATGTCAACGAAACCGCGATACTATCTGGTGGAGGAATCCGCGTTGCCGGAGGTATTCCTGAAAGTGGCGGAGACAAAGCGCCTGCTTTCCACCGGCGAGGCCTCCACGGTGAACGAGGCCACCCGCATGACCGATATCAGCCGCAGCGCTTTTTACAAATACCGGGATTCCGTCATGCCGTTTCAGAGCGCCATGACCGGGCGGATCATCACCTTTCAGCTGCTGGTGCACGACGAGCCGGGGCAGCTCAGCGAGATTTTAAACCTGATCGCCGAGGTCAAGGCCAACATCACCACCATCAATTCCATCGTCCCCAGCAACGGCACCGCCGTAATCACCATCTCCGCCTCCACCATGGACATGACCATCTCCCTGGAGGAGCTGATGGAGCGCCTGAACTCCACCCGCGGCGTCGTCAAAGCCGAAGTCCTGGCCGGTTGATTTTTCCAAGCTCCCCTTTCAGGGGAGCTTTTTTAACCTCCCCTGAAAGGGGGAGGAGGGCCGCGCGCAGCGTGGCGGAGGGGTTTCGCGGGATGCAGAATACCATTCCAGAAATCCCAGGCGAATTCGCACAATCCAGAACGGGCATTCTCCGTATTCGCCTATCCCTGGGATAAAACCATAACCATCCACCGCAACCCCTCAGTCAGCCCCGTTGGGGCTGCCAGCTCCCCTTTCAGGGGAGCTGGGGGCGGGCGGCGTTTTTTTGCACTGTTCGCCCGGCTTTGACATACAATGGTGGCGGGAGGAATGGATATGCGGATGGTTCAAAAATTTGGAGGCACGTCCCTGGCAGACCCCCGGCGGCTGCGCCGGGCGGCGCAGATCGCGGCGGAGGCGGCGCAGCATGGCCAGGTGGCAGTGGTGGTGTCGGCCCAGGGGGATACCACCGACCGGCTGATCGCCCAGGCGGCGGAGGTCAGTCCCGGTCCTGCTGCCCGGGAGCTGGATACGCTCCTTTCCGCCGGGGAGCAGATGTCCGCCGCGCTGCTGGCTATGACGCTGGCGGAGCGCGGAACGGCGGCCCGGAGCCTGGTGGGCTGGCAGGCGGGCATCCATACCGACGGCTGCTTCGGCAGCGCGCAGATCACGGACATCGACCCCCGCCGGGTGCTGCAAATCCTGAGCGAGGGCGTCATTCCCGTGGTGGCGGGCTTCCAGGGCATCTGCGGCGGGGAGATCACCACCCTGGGCCGGGGCGGCTCGGATACCACGGCGGTGGCCCTGGCCATCGCTTTGGGGGCGGATGTATGCCGCATCTACACCGACGTGGACGGGGTGTATGACCGGGATCCCCGGCAGCATCCCGACGCCCGGCGGTATGCGCGCATCGGCTACGGGGAAATGCTGGCCCTGGCCCGGAGCGGCGCACAGGTGCTGCACCCCAGGTGCGTGGAGCTGGCCCAGGCGCACGGTATGCCCCTGGAGGTTCGCTCCACCTTCACCGACGGGCCGGGCACCCTGGTGACTTGATAGAATTCTAACCGGGCGGAGGGGATTCTATGCCGGTTTTGTGCCGGATTTCTTCTCCGCCCAAAAGAATTCAAAATTTCTATTGACAGTGGGTTTCTCATGTGATAAAATGCGTGGGTAAATCAAGAAGGCTGAACATCCGCCTCACCGTAAGCACATTGCGAAACGGTCGATACGCCTCTTTCCTCCCGCGTGGGATGGATTGCGTGTAGCGGATGCTTTGGCATCCGTTTTTTTGCTGCTTTTTTGGAGGTGCTTTACCATCGCAAAACTAGATCATCAGCTCAATGAGGAAATTCGGGACAAGGAAATCCGGCTCATCGGCGCCGACGGCGCACAGCTGGGCATCGTTTCCGCCGCCCAGGCCAACGCCATGGCAGAGGAGCAGGGGATGGATCTTGTGAAAATCTCCCCCAACGCCGTGCCCCCCGTATGCAAGATCATGGACTACTCCAAGTTCTGCTTCGACCAGAAGAAGCGGGAGAAGGAGGCCAAGAAGAATCAGCGGGTGGTTGAGGTCAAGGAGATCCGCATGAGTCCCAGCATCGACACCAACGATCTGAACACCAAGGTCAAAGCCGCCCAGAAGTTCCTGCAGGACGGCAACCGGGTCAAGGTCAGCGTCCGCTTCCGCGGCCGCGAGATGGCTCACACCAACCTGGGTGAAAAGCTTCTGATGGACTTTGCCGATGCCTGCGCTGAGATTGCTTCAATGGAGAAAAATCCCAAGCTGGAGGGTCGCTTCATGGCGATGTTCCTGGCTCCGAAAAATAGCAAGTAAACCCCACAATTTACAGATACGGAAGGAGAACTATTTATGCCCAAGCTGAAAACCCATAGCGGTGCGAAAAAGAGATTCAACCTGACCAAGACCGGTAAGGTGAAGAGAGCACAGGCTTTCAAATCCCATATCCTCACCAAGAAGACCACCAAGCGTACCCGTCATCTGCGCGCAACCACATACGCCGATGTGACCAATGTGGATGCAATCAAGAAGATGATTCCGTACAAATAAGGATAGGAGGATACAGAAATGGCAAGAGTTAAAGGCGCAATGATGACGCGCAAGAGAAGAAATGCTACCCTGAAGCTGGCCAAGGGCTACTGGGGTTCCAAGTCCAAGCACTTCAAGATGGCCAAGCAGGCCGTTATGAAGTCCGGCAACTACGCTTTCGCAGGCCGCAAGCAGAAGAAGCGCGCGTTCCGTACCATGTGGATCGCCCGCCTGAGCGCCGCCGTGGCTCCCTTCGGCATGAACTACTCCACCTTTATGAACGGTGTCCACAAGGCCGGTATCACCATGAACCGCAAGAGCCTGTCCGAAATGGCCATCCATGACAACGCCGCCTTCGCCGCTGTGGTCGAGAAGGCCAAGGCTGCCCTGAAGTAAGCTTGCTTTCATCAATCCCTGTCGGCACCCCCGACAGGGATTTTTTTTACCCGATGAGGAGGGATTACGATGGAACTACGGTTGACGGCGCAGCGGGAGGGGCGACTGTCCTCCTTTCTGCGCCGGGAGCTTCGGATGTCCGCCGGGCTGGTAAACCGGCTGAAATGGAAGAATGCCCTTTTCGTCAACGACCAGCCCCGGCACACAGATTACCCGGTGCAGCCCGGCGACCATATCTGCGTCATGCTGGAGGAGGAAGCGCCGGAATATCCGGCGGAGGACGGGCCGCTTTCCATCCTGTACGAGGATGACTGGCTCCTGGCGGTGGATAAGCCCGCAGGGATGCTCATTCACCCCTCCCGGGCCAAAAACGACGGCACCCTGGCCAATCTGGTAGCCGGTTATTATCGGAAAACCGGCCAGCACAGCGCCTTCCATCCCCTGACCCGCCTGGATCGGGATACCTTCGGCGTGGTGCTGCTGGCCAAGAATTCCCACGTCCACGCGCTGCTCCAGGCCGCCCACCCGCAAAAGACCTATCAGGCTCTGGTCTGCGGCTGCCCCCCTGAAACGCAGGGAGAGGTGACCGCCCCCATCGCCCGCTGTGAGCTGCCCAGCCTCCTACGCCGGATCGACCCGGAGGGCAAGCCCTGCCGCACGGTCTACCGGGTGCTGGAATCCGACGGCCAGATCACCCGCCTGGAGCTGCATCCCATCACCGGCCGCACCCACCAGCTCCGATTGCACTGCGCCTATCTGGGCTGCCCCATCCTGGGCGACCCCCAATACGGCACCCCCGAAAGCGCCGCCCTCTCCCAATCCCTGGGCATCCCCACCCAACTCCTATGCGCCCAACGCCTCACCTTCCCCCACCCCATCACCGGCAACAACATCACCATCCACTCCCAAATGGCACCCAGGCTCCCATAAAGGGGCCTCGCTTGGTAGGGGCGGATATCAGCCGCCCGCAACGTTACGGTTTCGATAGCAGTTTGTTGAGTGGAATGCGCCAAAAGTTACTGAGTCCGTAGGGGGCGGCAATTTGTCGCCCCTCAACGTTGTGGTTTTGACAGCAGTGCGTTGAATGGCACCAGCTTCCGCGCTCTCCAAAAGCTTCCCTTGGGGCAGTGCTCCGCACAGGGAAGCTTGGGGATGTATCCTTTTACGGTATACGTTCATCTTTACTGCTATCGAAACCGTGGGGTTGAGGGTCGGCAGGTTGCCGCCCCCTACGGGCTGGAATGGTAATAGAAACGGCTGCGCCCGGTTGGAGGGGTGCAGCCGTTTTGCAAATTGTTGAGAGCCAAAGCGCTGGATTTTAGCCGGAAATATTCGCTTTTCCCCATGAAAAAGCCCCGCGGCCTTTAAAGCTGCGGGGCTTTTGTAGGAAAGGGGATTACTCGGCGTCCTCAGCCTCAGCTTCGGCGAAGGTCAGGGTGCCCAGGATTACACCGGCGGTCTCCATGAAGTCGCCGTCGGAGGCGGGCACGAAGGCAAAGACATACACGCCCAGATCCACGGGGTCCTTCACCACGAAGCAGGTGGCGTCGTGCTCGGCATCCACGTAGCCGAGGATGATCTTGTCGGCAGCCTCCAGGGTGAACACATTCTCTTCACCGTAAGCGGCCTTGAAGCCTTCTGCCAGCTCCTCCTCGGAGGCGTCCTTCTCCATCGGGGTGTAGGCGAACTGAATGGTGTGGGTCTGATCCTCGTCGGTCAGGATGTAGTAGATGCCCTGCTCGGCCAGCTCATCGGACACCTCATACTCGGACAGGCTGGTGGGCAGGTAGATGACGAAGCTCTCAAAGTCCACCCACTCGCCCTCAAAGGGAGGCTCGGTCTCGCCCTCGGCTTCCTCCGCATAGGCAAAGGGAACCGCCAGGAGCATCAGCATCGCCAGGAGAATCGCGGTCAGTTTCTTCATTGTTGTTTCCATCCTTTCAAAAGTTTGATGTTTGTACATTATGCCATATTTTCACAATTTTGTCAAGATTTTTATGGCCCCGCACATTGCCCGGGAAAGGGTGCCGGAGAAGCTTACAGCATGGCCGAGCCGCCGGTGACGATCCAGCAGGCCAGGGCGGCGGTGGTGAACGCACCCACGGCGGCGTTGCCGGTGCGGCGGTAGCAGTAGGTGCCCAGCAGGCTGAACACCAGCACCTGGGGCACAAATACGATCAGCAGCGACATAAAGGGGCCGCCAAAGGTGGAGCCGAACAGGATATCCGCGCCGGGGCCGATGCCGGCAAAGAACGGGATGTACTCCAGCAGGACGATCAGCAGCAGTCCCCCGGCCATCACCAGGAAGCTGCGCCACCAGCAGCCGAAGAAGCCCCGCGCCCCCGGCAAATATGCCGCATTGGTGCGCTGCATGGCAAACACCTTGCCGGTGCTGAGCAGATAAAACAGGGCAAAAATGGGGAAATACACGCAGAACTGCACCAGCCGCGCCTGGGTAAAGGGGCGGAAGAAGGGCCAGATGAACCGCAGATCCAGGTCAAACCGCCACTGGCACAGGGCGTTCACCCCATACACCAGCCCCACCATGGCGGCGCTGATCACGAGGCTCGCCGCATACATGCCCAAGTCCAGCCGCTCCGGCTTCCGGGCAGAGGACAGGCCCATGTCGTGCAGGGTCAGAAGCTGGCCCCGCTTTTTGGCGCTGCGGCGGGCGATGCCGTTGGTCAGCAGCATCACCAGAATCAGCAGGGCATACCAGGCGACGAAGCCGTTGCCGATGGTCATGCGGAAAATGTTCTCCGGCAGGGGCAGCAGGCCGTGGCCCAGCTGGGTCATAAAGGGGAAACTCAGCCCCGCGATCAGGATGGAGATGATCGCGCCCCTCCACCATTTGCCCCCGGAGGCCAGATGATCCCCGCTGGGCAGGGGCTGGGCAGCCGCCCGCAGGAGCCGGACGCGCAGTAGCAGCTCCATCAGCGGGAACATGGCGCACAGGGTCAGCAGCATGGCCGCAAAGGTCAGCCATTCCTTGACCATTGCAATCTGCTCCTGCGCCGGGATATCCAGGCGCAGGCCGACGGCCTCGTGCAGCCAGCTCATCGCGGCGGACAGGCCCTTGGCGTTGTGGGTGGTCAGGCGGTGATTGGTATTCAGCAGCTCCATGCGCCGGGCGGTGCCGTCCTCAAAGCTGCCGAAGGTAGTATCCCAGGCGGCGTGACCGGCATCGGTGCCCAGGAATTGCGTCCGCAGGTCGCTTTTCAGCAGCGCCTCGTCCACATTGTTCTGGTAATCCCGGAAGTAACTGAATTCATCGTACTTGGCCTGCAACAGCAGCACATTATTGAAATGAATGCGCTCACTGTCGTACACGCTGGGGAAGAACAGCTCGCCGCATTGCAGCACCACGGCCCGGGGGGCAATCTCCGTCCCGGCATAGGCCGCCGCCACGCTCCAGCTGCTCCAGGTGCCCATGGAGTGACCGCTGACGGCAAGGCGGCTATCGTCCACATTGGGAAGCTCCGCCAGCAGCCGGTAGGCGTCCACGCCGCCGCAGGAGCTGTCCGTGATCCGATTGCCCTGGCTGTCCTGGCTGTACAGGGGGTCAAAGAACGAGAGGTTGGAAAAATTCATCATCACCCGGTAGCGGATGGGGCCGCCGATGTCCTTTAAGGTGCTGCCGGGGGCGCCGTAGTTTACGCTGAGCTTGTGGTTGACATAGCCCCGCTCCCGTAGGCCCAGGGCCGTACCGCCGTGGCCGTATTCGTCCAGCGCCAGCACCACCGCGCCCCGGCGGGACAGCTCGATGGCATAGGCGGCGCAGGTCTCGTGGTCGTTCTGATAGCCGTGGAGCAGCAGAACGCCGGGGGCCTTCTGCGCCTCGGTGGCGGTCAGCGGCGTATAGAGCTTGTAGGCCAGGCTGCCACTCTGCGTTTGCAGCACGCCGTCGGTGACGGTCACCGCCCCGCCGCTGCGCTGCAGGCCGTCGGCAAAGGCCATGCACACCATGGCCGCGCACAGCAACAGCGCCAGCAGAATCACCCAAAACAGAGGCTTTCGTTTCATCGATCGATCCGTCCTTTCTGTCCTTCCAATTTCTGTGAGATAGGACGAGTATACCATCTGAAAAGGGCGCTTTCAAGTATTTTCACAAAATACATTGATTTTTTTAATCACATTTTGTATAATAATTAACAAGAAATGTGCTGATATCGCTTCGCCATGTCTTAATTACCTGAAAGGAGTTCATCCCTATGATGCACTACTATGCCAACACCTCCCCCGACGTGACCCCCAGCGAGCGTGCCCACAGCGACTTTATCCGCGCCATTTCCGGCGAATGCATGGTTCTATTGGAAAATGACGGCATTCTGCCCCTGGCAGGGCCGCAGAAGGTCGCCCTGTACGGCAACGGCGCCCGCGCCACCGTCAAAGGCGGCACCGGCAGCGGCGAGGTCAACAGCCGCTACAGCGTATCCGTGGAGCAGGGCCTGGAGGCGGCCGGCTTCACCGTGACCACAAAGGACTGGCTGGCCGCTCAGGATCAGGCCATCCAGGCGGAGATGGGGGCATATATGGCCGCCGTCCACCAGCGGGCGGAGGCAATGGGGCTGCCTGATTTTCTGGTGATGTTCAACGAGCATTTCATTCCCAAGGCCCTGGCCCCCTTCCAGAAGGCCGAGGGGGACCTGGCCATCTACGTCCTGGCCCGGAACTCCGGCGAGGGCAGCGACCGCTACGCCGCCCCCGGCGACTATGAGCTGACCCCGGAGGAGATTGCGCTGCTCACCGCCCTGGGCGAGAGCTACAGCCATGTGATCCTGCTGCTGAATCTGGGCGGCATCATCAACGCCGCCACCCTGAAGGCCATCCCCGGCATCAGCGCCTGCCTGCTGATCTCCCAGAGCGGCAACATGGGCGGACATATCGTGGCCGATGTGCTGCTGGGCAAATCCATTCCCAGCGGCCGCCTGACGGACACCTGGGCCGCCGACTACATGGATTACCCCTCCTCCCCCACCTTCAGCCACAACAACGGCGACTGGCACGACGAGGAATATACCGACGGTATCTTCGTGGGCTACCGCTACTTTGATACCTTCAACGTCACCCCCGTTTACCCCTTCGGCTACGGCCTGAACTATACGGAATTCACCCAGCGCATCCTCTCCGCCTCCGCCGACGAGCGCCAGGTATCCGTTGCCGTGGAGGTGAAAAACACCGGCGCGCATCCCGGCCGCGAGGTGGTGCAGGTCTACGGCTCCGCCCCCAGGCAGGGGCTGGAAAAGCCCATGCAGGTGCTGTGCGGCTTCGGCAAGACCCGGCTGCTCCAGCCCGGGCAGGCCCAGACGCTTACCATCCGCTTTGACCTGACCAATCTGGAAAGCTACGACCCGGCCAAGGCCGCCTACGTGCTGGAGGCAGGCGAGTACGTCATCCGCGTCGGCCGTCACAGCCGGGATACCCACATTGCCGCCCTGCTGCATCTGAATGAAACCGCCGTCACCAAGCAGGTGAAGAACATCTGCCCGCCGGATCGGGAATTCGAGGAAATCTCCAGCCTGGGCGTCACCCCCTGGATGCCGGAGCATGAGGCCGAGGAGCGGGTAGGCGCGCAGGTGATCGCCCTGGACGCCGCCAAAATCCCCACCGTCACCGTGACCTATGCCGGTGAACCGGCCCCCCTGGCCCCCGCAGGCACCGACCATGTGATCACCATGGAGGAGGTGCGCAGCGGCGCATACACCATGGAGCAGCTGGTGGCCCAGCTGACCGTGGAGGAGATGGCCGAAATGTGCGTGGGCGCTGCCCGGGATAACGACAGCGTCATCGGCGCGGCCTCCAAGGCCGTCCCCGGCGCGGCGGGCGAGACCAGCATGCACCTGGCCTACCGGGGCGTGCGGGATATGACCAACGCGGACGGCCCTGCCGGTCTGCGCCTGTTCCCCCACTTCCGCACCGACGCCGAGGGCAATGTGATGCCCGGCGCACAGGCCATCGGCGGCGCAGCTGAGACCTATGGCGAAAAGCAGCCCGGCGAGACGGATTACTACCAGTACTGCACCGCCATCCCCATTGCCTGGCTGCTGGCAAGCTCCTGGGACATGGAGCTGATTGAAAAATGCGGCGACGTGGTGGGCGCGGAGATGGAAACCTTCGGCGTGCGCGTCTGGCTGGCCCCCGGCATGAACATCCACCGCAACCCCCTGTGCGGCCGTAACTTTGAATATTACTCCGAGGATCCTCTGCTCAGCGGCCTGTGTGCGGCGGCGGACGTGCGGGGCGTGCAGAAGCACCCCGGCGTGGGCACCAGCATCAAGCACTACTTCGCCAACAACCAGGAGGACAACCGCATGTTCTGCAACGCCCACATCAAGGAGCGGGCCATCCGGGAAATCTACCTGCGTAACTTCGGCGTCTGCATCCAGGCCTCCCAGCCCATGACCATTATGACCAGCTACAACCTGATCAACGGCGTCCACGGCGCCAACTGCTACGATTCCATCACCTGCTACGCCCGGGAGGAGTGCGGCTTCAAGGGCTATGTAATGACCGACTGGTTCACCAGCAACATGAAGGTCGCCACTGCCCTGGCCAAGCCCGACCTGAAATACCCCTGCGCCTCCAGCCCCCAGTGCGTATACGCGGGCAACGACGTGCAGATGCCCGGCTGCGACAGCAACATCACCGATATCATCGACGCCGTCAAGGACGGAAGCCTGCCCATCGGCTATTTGCAGCGCTGCACCCAGCGCCTGCTGGAAACCGACCTGAAATGCGCCAGCTTCCCCGAAGCCGGCCCCTACCTGGACGGAATGCCCCTGCGCAGCTTCGTCAGCCAGGAATAATCCCCCCTCACCCACAACAGCGGGGCGGCCCAAGCCGCCCCGCTCAGCCTGTCAAAAAACTACCCAATCGCCCCAGTTTCTGCTATAATAGAAGAAACGGGGGTGCTTACATGGAAGA